>DATBRV010000136.1:0-53174 GCA_036560145.1 Myxococcota bacterium | reverse complement strand
CGCAGGGCATGGACCGCGCCAGCGCTGACTACATGGGCATGATGGCCGGCATGATCAACGCCATCGCGCTCCAGGACGCCCTCGAGAAGGAAGGCCTCGCCACCCGGGTGCTCACCGCGCTCGAGATCAAGGCGGTGGCCGAGCCATACATTCGGCGCCGGGCCATGCGCCACCTCGAGAAGGGGCGCATCGTGGTCTTCGCCGGGGGCACCGGCAATCCCTATTTCACCACGGACACCGCCGCCGCGCTGCGCGCCGCCGAGATGCACGCCGAGGTGATCCTGATGGCCAAGCAAGGCGTGGACGGCGTCTACGACGCCGACCCCAAGCTCAACCGCGACGCCAAGCGCTACGAGCGCCTGAGCTACGGCGAGGCGCTCCAGCGCAACCTGCGCGTGATGGACCAGACGGCGATCGCGCTCTGCCGCGAGAACAACCTGCCGATCATCGTGTTCGACATGAGCGTCCCCGGCAACCTCCGCAAGCTGGCTGCGGGGGAGAAGGTGGGGACCTGGGTGGGAGACTGAGCAGCGATGGCGGAAGAAGATCTGGCCCTGGTCCGCGACGAAGCCCGGCAGCACATGGACAAATCCCTGCGCAGCCTGCGCGCCGACCTCCAGAAGGTCCGCACGGGGCGCGCCAGCGCGGGCCTGCTCGACGGCATCCAGGTCGACTACTACGGAACGCCGACGCAGCTCAACCAGCTCGCGAACATGACCGTTCCCGATCCGCGGCTGATCGTGCTCTCGCCCTACGACAAGGGCTCGATCCCCGCCATCGAGAAGGCGATCCAGAAGTCCGATCTGGGGCTGACACCGTCGAATGACGGCAAGGTGGTGCGGATTCCGATCCCGCCCCTCACCGAGGAGCGGCGCAAGGAGCTGGTCCGCCACGTCCACAAGCTCGCGGAGCACCACAAGGTGGGCGTGCGCGAGGGTCGCCGGGACGCGCTCGGCATGCTGAAGGACCTGGAGGGCGACGGCTCCGCGACCCAGGACGAACGCCACCGCGAAGAGAAGAAGATCCAGGCGCTCACGGACGAGTTCGTCAAAAAGATCGACGACCTGATCAAGCAGAAGGAAGACGAGATCCTCCAGGTCTGATCGCAAGCGAAGCGCGCAGCGAGCCGATGGCGAGCGGAGTTCACGCGAGCCGGCCGCAGGCGAGCGGAGTTCACTCAGGCCGGAGCGGAGCATTCGAGCCGTGCAGGAACGCAGACTGCGACCCGAGTTCATTCCTCGCCACGTCGCCATCATCATGGACGGCAACGGGCGCTGGGCGGAGAGCCGCGGGCGCTCACGGATCGAGGGACACCGCGAGGGTCTGGAAGCCGCCCGCGCCGTGGTGCGCGGCGCGCACGAGCTCGGCGTCCGGGTGCTCACGCTCTACGCCTTCTCGATCGAGAACTGGAGCCGCCCCAAGGCCGAGGTCGACGAGCTGATGCGCCTGCTCGCCCACTTCCTCGACGCCGAGCTCGCCGAGGTGATGCGCAACGGCATCCAGGTGCGCGCAATCGGCAGGCTCGACAAGCTGCCGGCCGCCGTCGCGCAGCGCGTGCGCCACGCCGTGGAGGCGACCCGCGACAACCGCGAGATGACGCTGGTGTTCGCGCTCTCCTACGGCGGGCGCGCCGAGATCGTCGACGCCGCGCGCCGGCTGATGCGCGACGCCGAGCAGGGGAAGGTGGATCCCGAGCAGCTCGACGAGAAGACCTTCGCCGCCTACCTCTACGCCCCCGAGATCCCCGACCCCGACCTGCTGATCCGCACCGGCAACGAGCAGCGCGTCTCGAACTTCCTGCTCTGGCAGATCGCCTACACCGAGATCTACTCGACCTCCGTGATGTGGCCCGATTTCCGCAAGAGCCACCTGGTGGACGCGATCCTCGACTACCAGAAGCGCGAGCGCCGCTTCGGCCTGACCGGGGAGCAGCTGCGCGGAGGGCGCGATGGCGGAGGCTGAGCGTTCGCAGACGCGGCGCCTCGCGATTCTCGGCAGCACCGGGAGCGTCGGCGAGCAGGCGCTCGCCGTGGTGGAGGCCTTCCCCGAGCGCTACCGGGTGGTCGCGCTCGCCGCCGGGCGCAACCTCGAGAAGCTCGCGCAGCAGGTGCGGCGCTTCCGCCCCGAGCTGGTCTCGGTCGCCGACCCGGCGCTGGCGGCCTCCCTGCGCCAAAAGCTGGGCGGCGCGAGCGTCGAGATCGCCGTCGGCGCCGAGGGGCTGCTGGCGGTGGCGTCCCACCCGGCCGACCTGGTGCTCTCCGCGCTGGTCGGCGCCGTGGGCCTCGCTCCCACGCTGGCCGCGATCCGCGCCGGCCGCGACGTCGCGCTCGCGAACAAGGAAACGCTGGTGATGGCCGGGGCGCTGATGCTGCGCGAGGTGCGCGCGCGCGGCGTCGCGCTGCTGCCGGTCGACAGCGAGCACAGCGCGATCTTCCAGGCGCTCCAGGGACAGCGACGCGAAGATGTGTCGCGCCTGATCCTGACCGCCTCGGGGGGGCCCTTCCGCACCTGGGACGCCGCGCGCATCGCGCGCGCGACGGTGGAGGAGGCGCTGCACCACCCGAACTGGGAGATGGGTCCGAAGATCACGATCGACTCGGCCACCCTGATGAACAAGGGGCTCGAGGTGATCGAGGCGCGCTGGCTCTTCGACGCCCCGCCCGAACGGGTCGAGGTGGTGGTGCACCCGCAGTCGATCGTGCACTCGCTGGTCGAGTTCATCGACGGCTCGGTGCTCGCCCAGCTGGGCCTGCCGGACATGCGGGTTCCGATCGCGGTGGCGCTCGCGCATCCCGAGCGCCTGCCGCTCGATCTCCCGCGCCTCGATCTGGCCGCGCTCGGCCGGCTCGAGTTCGAGGATCCCGACCGCAAGCGCTTCCCCTGCCTCGATCTCGCCTACCAGGCGCTGCGGGGCGCGGAGGCGGCGCCGGCGGTGCTGAACGCCGCCAACGAGGTGGCGGTCGCGGCCTTCCTCGCCGGCCGCATCCCGTTCCCCGCGATCGCCGCCGCCAACGCCGCCGTGCTGGAGGAATTCGAGGGGCGCCCCGGATCGCGCAGGCTCGCGGAGCTCGGCGACGTGCTCGAAGCGGACGCCTGGGCGCGCGCTCGCGCCAGCCAGTGGCTCGGGCACGAGGAGGTTCGCAGCGCATGACCGCCTTCACCTACGTCTTCGCCTTCGTGCTGATGCTCTCGGTGCTGATCTTCGTGCACGAGCTCGGTCATTTCCTGGTGGCGCGCTGGTGCGGCGTGCGGGTGCTGAAGTTCTGCCTGGGCTTCGGCCCGCCGATCGGGATCGGGCGCTGGCGGCTGGCCTGGACCCGGAACGGAACCGAGTACGCGATCGCGTGGTTCCCGCTCGGTGGATTCGTGAAAATGCTCGGCGAGAATCCGGACGAGGCCGAGGACCCCGAGGTGCGCGCCCATCCGAGCGAGGCGCTCGGCGCGAAGCCGCTCTGGCAGAAGCTGGCGATCGTGTTCGCCGGGCCCGCCATGAATCTCCTGCTCCCGGTCGTGATCTTCGCGGTCACGCTCTTCATCGGGATGCCGCGCCCGGCGCCCGTGATCGGCGCCGTCGAAGCGGGCTCGCCGGCGGAGCGCGCGGGCCTCGCGCCCGGCGACCGCCTGCTGGCGCTCGGCGACGAGCCGATCGCGTGGTGGGGAGATTTCGAGGACCTCGTGCGCAAGCACCCGGGCGACGCGCTCGCGCTGCGCTATCAGCGCGGCGGCGAGCCGCGCGACGCGCATTTCGAGGTCACCTCGCGCGCGGCGCTCGACGAGTTCGGCAAGGTGCGCGACATGGGCTGGGTGGGGCTCGGCCACCGGCGGCTGACCGCGATGGTCGGCGTTCCCAACGCGGAGGCGCCGGCGCACCGCGCGGGGCTGCGCTCGGGCGACGTGATCGTCTCGGTGGACGGCAAGGCCGTCGAAGACTGGGCCGCCCTGGCGGCGGCCTACGCCGCGGGGAGCGGCGCGCTGCGCGTGGAGGTCGACCGCGGACCGCAGGCGCCGCCCGAGCGGCTCGCGCTCGAGCTGCCGGCGCTCGGAGATCTGGACGCGCTCGGCGTGGTTCCCGCCAACGTGCTGGTCTCGACCGTCGAGGCGGGCTCGCCCGCGGCGCGCGCGGGTCTCGCGCGCGGAGATCTGATCCTCTCGGTCGACGGGCAGCTGGCGGGCAGCTTCCTCTCCTTCGCGGAGACGGTGCGCACCAGCGGAGGGCGTCCGCTCGAGCTGGTGGTGGCGCGCGCGGGCCGGCTCGAGCAGATCCGCGTCGCGCCCGAGCTGGCGCCGATCGACGTCGGACTCGGCATCGAGGAGACGCGCTACCGCGTGGGCATCACGGCCGAGGCCGCCACGCTTCCCGGGGCGGTCGAGCTCGACCAGGCGCGCAACCCCTTCGTCGCGGTGCCGCGCGCGATCGGGATGACCGTCGACGTCACGCACATGTTCCTGCGCGGCCTCGGGAAGATCGTGACCGGCGAGGTGTCGCGCAAGCAGGTGGCCGGCCCGATCGGGATCGCGCAGATCGCCGGCAACGCGATGCAACGCGGCTGGGAGACCTATCTCTCGACCCTGGTGCTGATCAGCATCAACCTGGGAATCCTGAACCTGCTCCCGATTCCGATCCTCGACGGGGGGCAGGCGGTGCTCTTCCTGGCGGAGGGCGTCAAGCGCTCGCCGCTCTCGCTGCGCACGCGGCTGGTGTTCCAGCAGATCGGACTCACCGTGCTGATGCTGCTGATGGGGATGGCGTTCTGGAACGACATCTCCCGTCACTGGTCGAAGGTGGTCGATTGGCTGAAGAGCGGCACGGGCCTCTAGCGCCGGAGGGCTGGCTGCTCGCGATCGAGAGCGCGACCGGCGCCGCGAGCGCGGCGCTCTGGCGGGGCGGCGAGACGCGGGACGAGGAGGCCGCCGCGCCGGGCGACTCGGCGGCCGCGGCGCTGCTCCCCGCCATCGATCGTCTGCTGCGGCGCGCACGGGTCGGCGCCGGCGAGCTGGCCGGCTTCGCGATCGCGATCGGCCCGGGCTCCTTCACCGGGCTGCGCATCGGCGTCGCCACCCTCAAGGGACTCGCCTTCGGCAGCCCGCTTCCGGTGGCCGCTGTCTCGACGCTGGCTGCGCTGGCGCGCGCCGCGGGAGCCGGTCCGGACCCGGTGCTGGCGCTGCTCGACGCCCGTCGCGGAGAAGTGTATGCGGGGGCGTTCCGGCGCGAGGGCGAGCAGCCGGACGCGCTTCTGCCGGAAGGCGTCTACACCCCCGAGCAGCTCGCCGCGCGCCTGCCGGCGCGCTGCCGGCTGGTGGGGGAGGGCGCCCCGCTGGTGTTGGCCCCGCTGCGCGCCGCGCTGGGCGCGGGCGTGACGCTGGCGTCCGCGTCCGGCCTGCGCGCGCGCCAGGTGGCCGAGCTGGGAGCGGGCCTGCTCGCACGCGGCGCCGGGATCCCGGCCGCGGTCCTGGTCCCCCGCTATCTGCGCCGCGCCGAGGCCGAGGTCCGGCGCACCGGCGAGCGCTTCGAGGCGGCTGCGGAAGAGGCGGGCGGGCCCCTCGGGGCATCTTTTGACGGTCCTGATTCCGTTGCATAATCTCGGCTGATTACCCCGAGGGAGAGACGGCGATGGCACTGAGGATCTTCTACGACAAGGACGCGGACCTGGGACGCCTCGCCGACAAGACGGTCGCGGTGGTCGGCTACGGCAGCCAGGGCCATGCGCACGCGCAGAACCTGAAGAGCTCCGGCGTGAAGGTGCTGGTGGGCCTGCGCAAGGACTCCCCCTCCTGGGCCAAGGCCGAGCGCGCCGGGCTCCCGGTGAAGACCGTGGGCGAGGCGGCCCGCGAGGCCGACGTCGTGATGATGACGCTCCCCGACGAGAGCACCGCCGACATCTACCGCGAGCAGATCGAGCCGTTCCTCCAGCCCGGCGACTACCTGGCCGTGGCCCACGGCTTCAACATCCACTTCGGCGCGATCGTCGCGCCCAAGGACGTGAACGTCTTCATGGTGGCGCCCAAGGGCCCCGGCCACACGGTGCGCGCGCACTACGAGCAGGGCCGCGGCGTGCCGTCGCTGGTCGCCGTCCATGCCGATCCCAGCGGCGACACCCTGGAGATCGCGCTCGCCTACGCCAAGGGGATCGGCGCGGGCCGGGCCGGGATCATCGAGACGACCTTCCGCGAGGAGACGGAGACCGACCTGTTCGGCGAGCAGGCCGTTCTCTGCGGCGGCCTCACCGCGCTGATGGCGGCGGGCTACGAGACGCTGGTCGAGGCCGGCTACTCCCCCGAGATGGCCTACTTCGAGACCATCCACGAGGTGAAGCTGATCGTCGACCTGATCTACGAAGGCGGCGTCGCGAACATGCGTTACTCGATCTCCAACACCGCCGAGTACGGCGACCTCACGCGGGGGCCGCGCGTGATCGACGACGCCACCCGCCAGCGGATGCGCGAGATCCTCGGCGAGATCCAGACCGGGCGCTTCGCGCGGGAGTGGATCCTGGAGAACAAGGCGGGCGCGGTCTCCTTCAAGGCCCTGCGCAAGCAGGGCGAGGCGCACCCGATGGAGCAGGTCGGCGCCAAGCTGCGCGGTCTGATGCCCTGGCTCAAGGACAACCGCCTGGTCGACCGCTCGAAGAACTGAGATGAGCGAACCCGCCGCGAGCCCCGAGGGTCCGGTCTTCGCGGAGCGTCCGACCGAGTTCATCGTGAAGGACGCTTTCGTGCTCGGGATCCTCCCGCTCGCGCTGGCCGGCGTGGCGGGCGCCCTGGGCGCTTTCTGGATCGGCGCGCTTCTGCTGGGGGCCACGGTCTTCGTCGCCGCCTTCTTCCGCAATCCGCCCCGCTTCATCGAGGGCGACGAGCGCAGCGTGGTGGCCCCCGCCGACGGGCGCGTGCTGGAGGCGGGCGAGATCGAGCTGCCGGATGGCAGCAAGGCGAAGCGGGTTGGCATCTTCCTCTCGGTGTTCAACGTGCACGTGAACCGCGCTCCGATCGCGGGGCGGGTGCTCTCGGTCGAGCGCGGCGGCAGCGCGTACCTCGCGGCCTTCAACCGGCGCGCCGAGCAGGAGAACGTTCGCTGCACCCTGACGCTCGAGACCGAACGCGGCGAGCGGGTGCGCGTGGTCCAGATCACGGGCCTGATCGCGCGCCGGATCGTCTGTCATCCCCGCGTGGGAGAGTGGGTGCGGCGCGGCGACCGCTACGGCCTGATCCGCTTCGGCTCGCGCACCGACGTGGTGCTCCCGATCTCCGCCGAGCTGCGCGTGCGGCGCGGCGACCGCGTGCGCGGCGGGAGCTCCCTGCTGGCCCGGCTTCCGGGGGCGGCATGACGGCGGAGCAGCCCTTCGACCCCAGCGCGCGGCGCTTCCGCCGCCGGCGCCGGCGACGGCGCGATGGAAAGCCGCGGCGCGGCCTCTATCTGCTGCCCCACCTGGTGACGACGGCGGGGCTCTTCTTCGGCTTCTGGGCCATCGTGCACTCCTTCAACGGCAAGTACGACCTGGCGGCGCTCGGCATCGTGCTGGCCGCGATCTGCGACGCCATCGACGGCCGCGTCGCGCGCCTCGCGCGCGCGACCAGCAAGTTCGGGATGGAGTACGACTCGATCGCGGACACCGTCTCCTTCGGCGTGGCGCCGGCCATCCTCGCGTTCAGCGCCGGGCATCTCCAGGAGTTGGGCCGGACCGGCTTCGTGATGTGCTTCCTGTTCACGGCCTGCGCCGCGCTGCGCCTGGCGCGCTTCAACGTGGCGCCCAGCCGATACAAGGGGCGCTTCGAGGGCATGCCGAGCCCGGCGGCCGCCGGCATCGTGGCGGCCACCCAGTGGTTCGTCTCGTTCCTGCGCGAGCACGACGTCGCGGTCGTGGTCCCGGAGTCCGTCGTCGCGGGCGGCGTCGCGGTGCTCGGGCTGCTGATGGTGAGCGCGATCCCGTACCGGAGCTTCAAGGAGCTCGACCTGCGCCATTCCTACGGCACGCTGGTCTTCGTGGTCTTCGCGATCGCGCTGATCGTGCAGGAGCCGAGCATCACACTGTTCGCGATCGGGCTCCTCTACGCGGCCTCCGGCCCGGCCGAGTGGATCTACCGCCGGATCACCAAGCGGCCGCTCCAGCGGATCGTGGATCCGGCCGAGAGCCCGGTCGCCCAGGGGTGAACGTATGACGAGCGAGTTCCTCCGCATCTTCGACACCACGCTGCGCGACGGCGAGCAGTCGCCGGGCTGCAGCATGAACCTGCACGAGAAACTCACGCTGGCGCGGCAGCTGGAGCGGCTGGGCGTCGACGTGATCGAGGCGGGCTTCCCGATCGCGAGCGAGGGCGACTTCGAGGCGGTGCGGGCGGTGGCGCGCGATCTCAAGGAGACCTGCGTCTGCGGCCTCGCGCGCACGGGGAGCCAGGACGTGGAGCGCGCCGCGCAGGCTCTGGATGGCGCGGTGCGCCCTCGCATCCATACGTTCATAGCGACCAGCGACATCCACCTCCAGCACAAGCTGCGCATGAGCCGGGAGCAGGTGCTCGCCGAGGTCGACCGCGCGGTCCGGCAGGCGCGCGGCTACTGCGACGACGTCGAGTTCTCCGCCGAGGACGCCACCCGCTCCGACCGGGATTTCCTGGTCGAGGTGTTCCGGGTCGCGCTCGAGGCCGGCGCCTCGACGCTGAACGTCCCGGACACGGTGGGCTACACGCAGCCCGAGGAGTACGCGGCGCTGATCCGCCATCTGCGCGAGCGCGTGCCGGGCGCCGAGCGCGCCGTCTTCGCGGTGCACTGCCACAACGATCTCGGCCTCGCGGTGGCGAACTCGCTGGCCGCCGTCCGCGCGGGCGCGCGCCAGATCGAGTGCACCGTCAACGGGATCGGCGAGCGCGCCGGCAACACCTCGATGGAGGAGGTGGTGATGGCGGTGAAGACGCGCCCCGACGTCTTCGCCGGCCTGGACACGAAGATCCGCACCACCGAGATCTACCCGTCGAGCCGCCTGCTCTCGTCGATCATCGGCGTCTCGGTGCAGCCCAACAAGGCGATCGTCGGCGAGAACGCCTTCGCGCACGAAGCGGGGATCCACCAGGACGGCGTGCTCAAGGCGGCGATCACCTACGAGATCATGACGCCGCAGTCGATCGGCCGGCCCAGCAACGAGCTGGTGATGGGCAAGCACTCCGGGCGGCACGCGTTCCGGGAGCGGCTGCGCGAGCTCGGCTTCGACCTGCCGGAGGTCGAGTTCCAGAGCGCCTTCCAGCGCTTCAAGGATCTCGCGGACAAGAAGAAGACGATCTACAACGAGGACATCGAGGCGATCGTCGCCGATTCCGTGCAGCAGACCGATGAGCGCTTCGCGCTGGAGGATCTGACCGTTCTCTCCGGCACCTTCGCCAAGCCCACCGCGACGGTCGAGCTCTCCGTCGACGGGGCCAAGAAGAAGACGACCGCGCTCGGGGTCGGCCCGATCGACGCCGTCTTCATGGCGATCGCGGAGCTGACGGAGACCAAGAGCGATCTGCTGCGCTTCCAGGTCAACGCCATCACGGGCGGGATGGACGCGCTCGGCGAGGTCTCCGTCACCGTCTCCGAGGACGGCCGGCGCGTGATCGGACACGGCGCCCACTCCGACATCATCGTGGCGAGCGCGAAGGCCTATCTGCACGCGCTCAACAAGCTCGCGTGGCACAAACGGCGCCACGGATCGAACGAACCCAAGGGCATCTGATGCACCGCATCCTGCTCCTGGCGGGCGACGGCATCGGCCCGGAGGTCACCCGCGAGGCGCAGCGCGCGCTCGACGCCGCCGCGCGGCGGGCGGGGCTCAAGCTCGGCTTCGAGGAGGACCTGATCGGCGGCGCCAGCATCGACGCCCACGGCACGCCGCTCTCCGACCGCACGCTGGCCCGCGCGCGCGAATCGCGCGCCGTGCTGATGGGCGCCGTCGGGGGGCCGAAGTGGGACGCGCTGGCCGTCGACCGGCGCCCCGAGAAGGGGCTGCTGCGGATCCGCAAGGAGCTGGGGCTGTTCGCCAACCTGCGCCCGGCAGCCGTGATGCCGGCCCTGGTGGACGCCTCCACGCTGCGCCGCGAGGTGGTCGAGGGGACCGACCTGCTGGTGGTGCGCGAGCTGACGGGCGGGCTCTACTTCGGCGAGCCGCGCGGAATCGCGCTGGTCGAGGGCAGGCGCGAGGCGCGCAATACCATGGTGTACGACGAGGTCGAGATCGCGCGCATCGCAAGGGTGGCTTTCGACGCGGCTCGCCGGCGGCGCAAGCTGGTGACGCACGTCCACAAGGCGAACGTGCTGGAGGTCTCGCAGCTCTGGGTGCAGGTGGTGGAGGAGGTGGCGCGCGACTACCGCGACGTGCGCCTCGAGCACCAGCTGGTCGACTCGATGGCGATGCTGCTGCTGCGGGAGCCGCGCCGCTACGACGTGGTCGTCACCGAGAACATGTTCGGCGACATCCTCTCCGACGAGGCCGCCATGGTGACGGGCTCCCTCGGCATGCTCCCCTCCGCGAGCCTGGGCGAGGGAGGCATCGGCCTCTACGAGCCGGTGCACGGCTCGGCGCCCGACATCGCGGGCCAGGACCGCGCCAACCCGCTGGCGGCGATCCTCTCGGCGGCCATGCTGCTCGAGCACTCGCTGGACGCCCCCGACGCCGCGCGCGAGATCCGCGACGCGGTCGCCGCGACGCTCGACGCCGGCCACCGCACGGCGGATCTCGCCGGGTTCGGCGGGAGCGGCGCGCCCGTCGGCTGCCGCCGGATGGGCGACCTCGTGCTGGAAAGCCTCGAGGCCGCCTGATGGCGCGTTCGGGGCTGCGGATCGGGATCCTGGGCGCCACCGGCGCGCTGGGCGGCGAAGTGCTCGCCGCATTGGCGGATTCCGGGATCGCGGTGGCCGAGATCGTGGCGATCGCGAAGGACGACTCGGTCGGTCGTGACGTCGAGCTGCTGGGTGAGGTCTATCCCGTCGAGGTCGGGATGGCGCGGGTGCGCGGCCTCGATCTCCTGATCCTGTGCGCGCCGCCCGCCGTCTCGCTGGAGGGCGTGCGCGAGGCGCTGCGCGCGAGCGTTCCCTGCCTGGACGCCTCGGGCGTGCTGGCGGCGAATCCGGAGGTGTCGCTGCGGGTGGCGGCGTTCGGCGCGCAGTGGGCGGCCGACACGCCGCTGGTGGTGGCGCCGCCCGGTCCCGCGCTCGCGCTCGCCCTGGTGCTGCGCCCGCTGGCGGAGGCGGCGGGGCTGCTGCGCGTCTCCGCGACGCTGCTGGAGGGCGCCTCGGCGGCCGGCCGCAGCGGCATCGAGTCGCTCTACCAGGAATCGCTCGCGCTCTTCAATCAGCAGGACCTCCCCGAGGCCGGCATCTTCGCCCGCCCGGTCGCCTTCGACTGCATCCCGGTGCTCGGCGAGCTGGACGAGCACGGCCGCTCCGATCACGAGAACGCCCTCGAGCGCAGCCTGGTCCGGCTGATCGGCGAGGGGCTCAAGATCGGGGTCACCTCGGTGCAGGTCCCGATCTTCAGCGGCCTGGGCGCCGCGTTGGCGCTCGAGACCGAGCGCCCGCTGGATCCGAAGGAGGCGGCGCGCGTGCTGGGGCTGGCGCCGGGCGTGGAGCCCTGGACCGAGAATCCCCGCGACGCGACCACGCGCGCGGCGGCGGGCCGCGCTGGGACGCTGGTGGCGCGGCTGCGGCGCGATCCGGTGGCGGAGAACGGGCTCTCGCTCTGGATTTCCGCCGACCCGCTGCGCCTGTGCGCCGCCAACGCCGTGGGGCTCGCCCGCACCCGATTCGGCTCGCGCTGATGTGCCGAACTTCCGGCTGACACTCGAGTACGACGGGGCGGGCTTCGCGGGCTGGCAGGTGCAGGCCGGCGGCGTCCGCAGCCTGCAAGGCGAGCTGGAGGCGGCGATCGAGCGCGTGACGGGCGTGCGGACCCGCGTGCACGGCGCCGGCCGGACCGACGCCGGCGTGCACGCGGAAGGGCAGGTGGCGAACCTGACGCTCGAGACCACGCTGGCCGCCCCGGCGCTCCAGCGCGCGCTCAACGCCCTGCTCCCGCCGGATCTGGCCGTGGTGAAGGCGGAGATCGCCCCCGACGCCTTCCACGCGCGCTACCACGCGCTCGGCAAGCTCTACCGCTACCGGATCTGGAACGCCGCGCGTCCTTCACCGCTGCGCGCGGCCCGCGTCTGGTGGGTGAAGCCGGCGCTCGACGTCGCGGCCATGGCATCCGCCGGCGCGCTGCTGCTGGGCACGCACGATTTCGCCTCCTTCCAGGCGGTGGGCAGCGACGTCGCGTCGACGCTGCGCACGCTCACGCGCTGCGATGTTCTCGCGGTTCCCGAGCCCCAGGTTCCCGAGCCGAATGCCCGCGGGGAGATCGAGATCCGGGTCGAGGGCAGCGGCTTTCTGCGCCACATGGTCCGGATCCTGGCCGGGACCCTCGTGCAAGTGGGGATGGGACGCCGCGAGCCCGGCTCGCTGCCGGCCGTGCTGGCCGCGCGCGACCGCCGCGCGGCGGGGCCCACGGCGCCGCCCCAGGGCCTCACGCTGGTCCGCGTGGCGTATAGCGATTCCGCTTGAAAATCCGGCGCTTCGGGCGCGCTCGGGCTTGACGCTGAGGCCCCCCTCCGGTACCCATTGGCGCTCCCAATTTCGGCTTCGAGAAGCAAAGCCCGGCATTGCGACGGAGAGGGGCCCCGCGATGGGCGTCCAGGCTCACAAAGCGACCAAGAGCGTGCGACCGCAGGACGTGGTGCGGCGCTGGTACGTCGTCGACGCCAGCGACAAGGTGCTGGGCCGCCTCGCGACCCGGATCGCCACCGTCCTGCGCGGCAAGCATCAGCCACACTTCAC
The DNA here is from genome assembly GCA_036560145.1 of Myxococcota bacterium. Classification (GTDB taxonomy): domain Bacteria; phylum Myxococcota_A; class UBA9160; order UBA9160; family SMWR01; genus DATBRV01. The sequence continues at coordinate 40,342 of DATBRV010000136.1, read as the reverse complement.
GCCGCACGTGGACACGGGCGATTTCGTGATCGTCGTGAACGCCGAGAAGATCAAGCTGACCGGCAAGAAGCGGCAGCAGAAGAAGTACATCCGCCACACCGGCTGGGTCGGGCACCTGAAGGAGACGACGGCCGACAAGCTGCTCTCCGGCCCGCACGCCGACCGCGTGATGCGCGAAGCCGTGCGGCGCATGCTGCCGACCAACGCGCTCGGCCGGCGCATGTACCGCAAGCTCAAGGTCTACCGCGGCCCCGCGCATCCGCACGAAGCCCAGCAACCGCAGGAGCTCCCCCTTGCCTGAAGCCATCCCCATCGTCACGGCCACCGGCAAGCGCAAGACCGCGATCGCGCGGGTACGCATGAAGCTCGGGACCGGCAACGTGATCGTGAACGGCCGGCCGATGGCGGAATACTTCCCGCGCGAGGTGCTGCACATGCGCCTGCTCACGCCCTTCGAGGCCGTGAGCGCGGAAGGGCGCTACGACGTGACCGCGAGCATCTCGGGGGGCGGCATCGCCGGCCAGGCGGACGCCCTCTGTCACGGCATCGCGCGCGCTCTCGAGAAGGTCGACTCCACGCTCCGCCCTGCGCTCAAGAAGAAGGGCCTGCTCACGCGCGACGCGCGCAAGAAGGAGCGGAAGAAGTACGGCCAGCGCGGCGCGCGCCGTCGCTTCCAGTTCTCCAAGCGGTAGTCCCCGCATGCAGATAGCGGTCTTCGGAGCGAGCGGGTACACCGGGCTCGAGCTCCTGCGGATCCTCTTGCGGCATCCGCGCTTCGAGCTCGCGGTGGTGACGTCCGAGCAGCGCGCGGGCGAGCCGGTGGCGAACGCCTTTCCTTCGCTGCGCGGGTTGACGGAGCTCCGCTTCACGGCCTCCGCGGACGCGCTGGCCCGCGCCCGCGAGTTCGAGCTCGCCTTCACGGCGCTCCCGCACGCCGCCTCGGCGCCGACCGTGGCCGCCCTGCGCAAGGCCGGCATTCCGGTGCTCGACCTCTCGGCCGACTTCCGGCTCCACGATCCGGCCGTCTACCGCGAGTGGTACGGCGAGCACCCGGCCCCGGAGCTGCTGGCGGGGGCCGTCTACGGGATCCCCGAGCTGCACCGCGAGGCGCTGCGCAAGGCCGAGCTGGTGGCGGTTCCCGGCTGCTATCCGACCTCCGTGCTGCTGCCGCTGGCGCCCTTCCTGCGCGAGCAGAGGGTGGAGACCAGCGGCATCCTGGTCGATTCCAAGTCGGGCGTCTCCGGCGCCGGCCGCAAGCTCGAGGCCGGCTACCTGTTCGCCGAGCAAGACGGCAACTGCCTGGCCTACAAGCCCGGCCACGCGCACCGGCATGCGCCCGAGATGGAGCAGGAGGCGAGCGAGATCGCGGGCAGCCCGGTCAAGCTTTCGTTCGTCCCCCATCTGCTGCCCGTGATCCGGGGCATCGTGACCTCGGTCTACCTGCGGCCGCGCGGGCGGCTCTCCGCCGCCGAGGCCCACGCGATCCTCGCCCGCGCCTACGACGCCGAGCGCTTCGTGCGCGTGCTGCCGGAGGGCGAGACGCCCAGCCTGGCCAGCGTGCGCGGCAGCAACTTCTGCGACGTGGCGGCCTTCGCCGACGAGCGCAACGGCGCCCTGATCCTGCTCTCCTCGCTCGACAATCTCGGCAAGGGAGCCAGCGGCCAGGCCGTGCAGTGCGCGAACCTGATGCGCGGCCTGCCCGAGGAGCTCGGGCTGCTAGAGGCGCCTCTGGTTCCCTGACCTTGCGGGGGCCCGCCTTCGCTCGGCTGCGCCTCGCTGCGCGCGCCGCTTCGCGGCGCTTGCGTAACAACGGTTTGAAGCGGCTGGTTTGACAGCCCGGTTGCGACCGCGCTACAAATCTCAAAACCCAGCCCGGCGCGGATGGTGACCCCGCATTCCCCGTCCTCCGACGCGCGCTCCGCTCGCCTAGCGGATCTACGCCGAGCCGTGGTTTGACGCGCTATTTCGCCACGCACCCGACCGTCGTGCGTCTATCGGTCTCGGCCGTGGTGCGGCGCGTGCGCGGTGGCGAGGAGATCCTGCTGATGCAGCGCAGCGACAACGGTCACTGGGGGCTTCCGGGCGGGCACGTCGAGCCCGGGGAGTCGGTGGCCGAGGCCGCGCTGCGCGAGGTCTTCGAGGAGACCGGCTGGAGGATCGAGCTGGGGCGCCTGGTGGGCGTCTACTCCGATCCCGCGCGCCAGACCGTCGAGTACCGCGGCGGCGAGCGCGCCCAGCTCGTGAATCTCTGCTTCGACGCGCTCGCGCTCGAGCGGCTCGCGCCCACCACGCCGGGCGAGGCGCTCGCGGTGGGCTTCTTTTCGCGCAGCGGGCTGCCCGAGCCGCTGGTGCCGATCCACGGGATCCGGATCGAAGATTGTTTCGCCGGCGGCGAGGCCGCCCGGGTTCGTTGAACCGGTTCGAAGGCCTTTGGGGGAGGGCAACAGAGCGTGATGGCAGAGAGGGCGACGAAGTTCATCTTCGTGACGGGAGGAGTTCTCTCCTCCCTCGGCAAGGGGCTCGCGTCCGCGTCGATCGGCGCGCTGCTCGAAGCGCGCGGTCTGCGCATCACCTTCATCAAGCTGGATCCGTATCTGAACATCGATCCGGGAACCATGAACCCGTTTCAACACGGCGAGGTCTACGTCACCGAGGACGGCGCCGAGACCGATCTCGACCTCGGCCACTACGAGCGCTTCACCCACGCCAAGATGGGGAAGGTGAACAACGTCACCGCGGGTCGCATCTACGACGCCGTGCTCTCCAAGGAGAGACGCGGCGATTACCTGGGCGGAACCGTGCAGGTGATCCCGCACGTGACCGACGAGATCAAAGGCCGGATCCGGCAGGCCGCGGAGGGCGTCGACGTCCTGATCGCCGAGGTGGGCGGCACGGTGGGCGACATCGAATCGCTCCCGTTCCTGGAAGCCATCCGGCAGATCCGCGCCGAGGCCGGCCGCGAGAACGTCTGCTACATCCACATCGCGCTGGTCCCCTACATCGCCACCGCGGGCGAGCTCAAGACCAAGCCCGTGCAGCACTCGGTCAAGGAGCTGCGCACCGTCGGCATCGCCCCCGACATCATTTTGTGCCGCACGGACCGCTTCCTGCCAAAAAATGTGAAGGCGAAGATCGCGCTCTTCTGCAACGTCGACGAGGACGCCGTGATCACGGCCAAGGACGTCGAGACGATCTACGAGGTGCCGCTGATCCTCAACAAGGAAGGGCTCGACGAGAAGATCACGCGCCTCCTCAACATCTGGACCGGCAGGCCCGATCTGCGCATCTGGGAAGACGTGATCCAGCGCGCCCGCACGCCGGAGCACGAGGTGACGATCGGGATGGTCGGCAAGTACGTCGAGCTGACGGAGTCCTACAAGAGCCTGAACGAGGCCCTCTACCACGGCGGCTTCGCGAACCGGGCGCGCGTGCGGATCGAGTATTTCGATTCCGAGAAGCTCGACGATCCGTCGCTGCTCGCCCACGTGCACGGCGTGCTGGTGCCGCACGGCTTCGGCGCGCGCGGCGCCGAGGGCAAGATCGCGGCCGTCCGCTTCGCGCGCGAGCAGAAGATCCCGTACTTCGGCATCTGCTTCGGCATGCAGTTCTCGGTGATCGAGTTCGCGCGCGACGTGGCCGGGCTGGCCGCGGCGAACTCGACCGAGGTGGATCCCCAGACGCCGCATCCGGTGATCGACCTGCTTCCCGAGCAGCGCGCCATCGAGAACAAGGGCGCCACCATGCGGCTCGGCAACTGGCCCTGCGTGCTGACGCCGGGCACCAAGGCCTTCCGCGCCTATGGCCAGGAACGGATCGCCGAGCGCCACCGGCACCGCTACGAGTTCAACCCGGTCTACCGCGAGCGGCTCGAGCAGGCCGGCCTGGTGCTCTCGGGCACCTCGCCGGACGGGCAGCTGGTCGAGATCGTCGAGGTGGAGGACCACCCCTGGTTCGTCGCCTGCCAGTTCCACCCCGAGTTCGCCTCCACCCCCTTCCGCCCCCACCCGCTCTTCGTCGACTACATCGCGGCGGCGGCGCGCTACGCGGCGGCGCGGTCGTAGCAAGCGGGCGAAGCCCGCGCGCAGCGAGCCGAAGGCGAGCGGAGTTCACTCAGGCCGGGCTGCTTGCAAGAGGCCCGCGGCTCTCCTAAACATCGTGCTTCGTCGGGGCGTTAGCTCAGTTGGTAGAGCGCCGTGCTCACACCGCGGAGGTCATTGGTTCGAGTCCAATACGCCCCACCATGCGTCGCATGTCCAAGGGCCCGGTAGCTCAGCCTGGATAGAGCACCAGCCTCCGAAGCTGGGGGTCGCGCGTTCGAATCGCGCCCGGGTCACCACTTCGCTTCTGGGAAATGCCGGGCTCCGCCGCCGGCTCGGAGCCACTCGCGGGACGCTGTACGACGAGATCGAAGACCGCCCGGGCGATTCCGATCGTGAGCAGAGCGCGGCGCGAAGCGCGACGTCGACCGCCTTCCCATGCATGCCCGACTCGGTACCCTCTACCCGGCGGTCATCGCGGAGCACCCCGTCTCGCTCGTAGAATGCCGGCTCGATCCGCCGATCCGCGGTAGCCCGCGCGCTGACTGGAGCCATGCCGCATCCGGAGTACGCGCGTCGGTACGGTTTCGCGGTCCTGCTGCTGGTCGCGTTCGCCGCGCAGTGCCTGGTCTTCCTGCCGCTCGGCTACGGCCCCGACGAGGACGGCTGGGGCATCATCGGGGCGTGGATCGCGATCAAGGACGACGGGTTCTACGTACCCTCGCGCAACCAGGGCAACCTGGTCGCCGAGCTCCTCTACGGGCAGCTCGCGCACTGGGGCGGGCCGCTCGCCACGAGCGGGCTGTCGCTGGTTCTGTCGCTCGTCTCGTTGGCTGCGTTCTGGAAGCTCTGCCGGCAAGTCCTGGATCGCGAGGCGAGCCTGCTGGCAGTTGCGTTCGTGGCGAGCAATTCGTTCTGGGTGCTTCGCTCGGTCATCTCGACCGATTACATGCCGGCCGTCGCGTTTTTCCTCGTCGGGATCCTCCTCTACCGCTCGGGCTGGACGTTGCTGGGGATCCTGGCGCTGGCGATGGCGGGTTCCTCACGGCTGCAATACGCGCCGCTTGGGCTCGTCTTCATCCTGGCTTCCGACTGGTGGGTCCATCGCGCGTCCGGGGGCCTGCGCCGACTGGCCGAGCGCGCCGCCATGTTCGTGGCGGTCCAGGCCCTGTTCTACGTCCCCGTCTTCATCGCCTCGCGGCTCACCCTGTCGTTCCTGAACGTGTTCATGCCGGAGGAGTGGACCACCTTCAGCGTCTACAAGATCGGCAGGGCGCTCTACAAGCCGATTCAACTGCTCGGTCTTCCGGCGACCGTCGTGATCGGGGCGAGCCTGATCGCCTCGATCGGGCTCCGTCGGTATTCCAGGCCCGACCTGGAGAAGCCCATCTGGCAGTGGGGAGCGACCGGGGCCGCTCTCGCCGGGACGACGTTTCTCGTCTACTTCGCCGCGCCGATCGAGCGCGAGTATCTGTTCCCGGTTCTGTTCGTCGTGGCTGCGCTGCTGGCGGCGTCCCGGCTGCCGCGGACCGTCGTGTTCCTCGGCGCCGTCTTGATGATCGTCGACGGCTACGTCAGAGCGGACATCCTCGAGGTGACCTACAGACCTCGAAACACGCCGTGCGATGCGACGCATGCAGAGTCGGCGCGGCTGGGTCTTTCCGTGGAGCCCGGCGTGCTGGCGCAGTACTGGAAGGTGAGCGCCGAAGCGGGCGCCTGCATGCAGGAGACCATGGCCCGCCACCTCTCCGAAGGCGGTCTCTTCGGCGGAGAGGTCAGCGATCCGAGCCTGGTACCCGATGGACTCTTGCCGCCATAGGTCGGATTCGGCGGCGCGTGCTCTTCCGGGGCGATCCCAGCCCTGGGGGTCGAGTGGGTTTTGCGTCCGGTATAGTCCGGGTCCGACCCGCGCCGCCGGCCCGCCGAGCGGCCCACGGAAGGAGCTCCGCTTGGCTGCCGAATCCGTCCTCACCGTCGGCGACCGGCTCCACGTCGCCACCCGCCGCCTCTTCGCGAGCGACGTCCACGACCACTTCTTCGGCGAGGTCACGGCCGTCTCCGACGTCAACTTCCGGATCGTCGGCCGCGCCTTCGTCTACGACCCCACCACCAACACCTACGTCAACCACCCCGACATCCGGACCCGGCTCTTTTCGCTCGCCGACACCGCCCGCGACTTCATGGTGCTCCCCAGGAAGGTGGACGTGGACAAGGTTAGGTATGAAATCACGGAAGGGCGGCTGCTGCTCGTGGACGGGAAGGGGTTCGAGCTGGAGATCGCGGAGTTCCGGGTGGAGGGGTGAGCCGGTTGCGCGTGCGATTCGAAACGATTCTGCTCCTCGCTTCGCTGCTCGGGATGGCGCCGGGCGCCGCGCTCGCGCAATCCACCGTCACCGTTCCCCTCCACCTCCCCGGAACCGCCGGCCCGGCGGATCCCGCTTCCGCGGCGCTCGCCAGGCTCGCCGCCGGGCTGGTGGAATCCTCGAACTTCAATTCCTACGCACGGCCCGAGCTCATCGCGCAGAGCATTCCCGAGATCCAGGCGGACTACCGACGGGTCGCGGCGGGGACCAACCTGGTGATCACGTACCCGTCGCCCGTGAAATTCCGGACGGTGGGCGGCGAGCTCTGGGTGTTCGAGATCGTGATCGGTCTCGGCCGCCCGGACCGGGTCGACGCGCTCTTCACGATCGACAACGCGGGCCGGATCGTGGCGCACGCGAAGTACAGCGGCTCGCTCGCCGTCGAGCTGCGCCGGGCGGCGGATCAGGCGGTCGGCGCCCCCTGAGCCGCGGCGGCTCAGCCGCCCCAGCCGAGCGGGTTGCGGTGGCGCACCCAGCAGTGCGCCTGCTTTCCGCACAGCCGCCGCATCTCGGTTTCGAGCACGCGCACCCAGAGGTCGAGCTTCCGGGGATCGAAGGTTCCCGAGGTGTCCCCGTCGAACTCGGCGTGGCGCTTCTCGGTGTGGGTGAGGGTGAGCCGGTAGGCGCTCTCGATGCCGGGCGCCGACCGCTCGGAGGCCGGGATCTCGGCGATCCTTGCCGAGAGCCGCCGCGCGGCCACCTCCATGATCGCGAAGTGGATCTGCTCGTGCTGGAGCGTGTACCACTCCGGCTGCGCGGTCGGGAGGCCCGGCAGCACCGACGCCCCCGCGACACCGCCCAGCGTGCCGATCGGCCCCACCGCCTCGTTCCAGAAGGAGCACTCCGGCTTCATCACCGCGCGGAAGGCGCCCGTCTGCTCGTGGTCGGCCGTCGGAACGATGTGCACGCAGATCTCGGCGCCGTGGTAGACGTTCCCCCACAGCCGGCTCGAGTCCTCGGCTCGAAAGTCGCGCTTCTCGAGCAGGCGATACCCGACCACGTCGCCGGAGAGCCAGTCTTCCGCCCTCGGCTCGGGCGCGGATGCGCAGGCCGACACCGCGATGCTCGCGATCGCGGCCAGGGCCGAAGGTCGGAGAAAGCAGGGTTCCCGCATCGGTGTCGGCGCGCTTCCTTCGCGTGCGGCCCCATGATAGTTTGGCGGCTTGGCTCGCGTCCGACTTTCTGGCCGGCTGTTCGCGCTCGCCCTGGCGGGGCTGCTCGCGCCCGGCTGTCACATGTTTCGCTCGGCCGAGGCGGACCGCACGGTCTGGAACGAGCTGCCGAGCGATCCGCGCCCGGAGCTCTGGGCCGAAGGCGAGCCCCGGATCGCCGTGGTCTTCGAAGGCGCGTATCGCGCGCTCGGCGACGCCCCGCCTTCGTTCGATCCGAACGCGACCGAGTACTACCGCCGCAAGCTCCGCCGCGCCGGCGCGTTCACGCAGGTCCTGAAGCGCGACCACGCGGAGGCCGGCGGCCTCCCCGTCGTGCGCATGCAGCGGAGCTTCCGGGAGGACGACCACACGGTGGCCAACTTGTCGCAGGCCCTGACGATTCCGGGCGTGCTCGGCTATCGCTTCGGGCTGGTCGCCACGCTCACGCTCGAGCTGACTCGACCCGACGCGCCGCCCGTCGTCTACGAAGCCCGCAGCTCGCTCGTCCGCATCTACCACTACGCCAGCAACCACGACAACGCGCGCCGCCTGGTCTATTTCGAGGCGGATCGGGCCAACACCGAAGCCATCCTGCACCAGCTCCGCGCCGACCCGGCTCTCTTCGAGGCCGCGCCGTAGCCCGGGCTCTCAGACACGCACGCTGAGCTCGAAGCCGCCTTCGAAAGGGAGGGTCTGCGTGCTGAGTCGATTCGCGGGATCGTTCACGAAATCGAAGTAATCCCGGTAGGCGTCGCGGAACTGAAGCGTGTTGTCGGCGACCACGATCGCCCCCGGGCGCAGATGCGGCGCCACCCGTTCGAGCGCCGGCCGCGCCATCGGCGTCCAGATGTCGATCAGCATGAAGTCGACCGGCTCCCCGACCTCGCGCAGGGTGTCCCGCAGGTCGCCTTCGCGCAGGTCGATGAAGGACGCGAGGCCGGCCTCCTCGAAGTGGGCGCGCGCGGCCTTCGCCTTCTCCGCCTCGAGCTCGGTGCCGATCACGATCCCCGTCCCGCCGTCCTCGCGCACGTTCGCGCGGACCGCGGCCGCGAGGTAGAGCGTCGAGACGCCGAAGGAGGTCCCCGCCTCGACCACCCGCCGGGCCCGCAGCGCGCGGCAGAGCTGATGGCAGAACCCGGCCTTGTCGCGTTCGAGGGCCACCAGCTTGTCGCTCAGGAAGCGGTCCGTGCGCGCGTCGAACCGGTTCCAGTCGAGCGTGCCTTCCTTGGCGCGCTCCACGAAATAGTTCGTGAGCGCGCCGCCCTGCGCTTCGCTGCGCGCGTGCAGCCGATCCAGCAGCGCCTCCAGCTCGGGATCCCGCAACAGGCCCATGTTCCGACCTCCTCGTCACCGGGCGCGTCCGTTCGGCGCACCTACCGTATCATGGCCGCGCCGGCGGGGGGGAGAGGGCGGCGAGGTCGAGCATGCCGATCCAGCATGAGATCGATCGCGAGCGCTGCTTGATCCGAACCGCCTGCTCGGGCGCCGTGAGCCTCGACGAGGTCCTGCAACACTTCCGGGCCCTGGAGGCCGAGCGCAACCTCCCCGATCCGCTCGACGTGCTGCTCGACCTCAGCGCCATCGAGACGGTCCCCGAATCCGACCAGATCCTGCGCATCGCGGCCGAGATCGGGCGTCTGCTCGGAAAGGTCCGCTGGGGCCTGTGTGCGATCGTCGCGACGCGCGACCTCGTCTTCGGCGTGAGCCGGGTGCTCGAAGCCCGCTCGGAGGAGTTCTTCGCCGCCAGCCAGGTCTTTCGCGACCCTGCCGCCGCCGAGGACTGGCTCGTCTCGGAACGCTCGCTCAGGTCCCGTTCCTCGTGACCCGCCGGCCGCTCGATCTCGCGCTATCGCTCTTCTTCGTGGTGACGATCCTGTACGGGTTCATCTTCAGCCTGCCCGAAGGCCTCGGGGTTCCGGTCGCTCCCGACAGCCCGTGGCCGCCGCTGCGCGCCCTGCATGCCTGGGCGGTCCAGCAGGAGCCGGCGCACCTGGACCCGCCGCCCGTCCTGATCGCGAGCTGTCTCTTCGACGGGCTCTTCCAGGCCCCGATCCTGCTGTTCATCGTCTACGGCCTCTTGCGCGAGCGAGCCTGGGTGCGGACTCCCGCGCTCGTGTACGCGGGCGCCGCGGTCACCAACATGTTCTTCTACTTCAGCACGACCTTCCTCGGGCCGACGCCGCCGCCGGATCTCGCGGTCTACCTGCCCTTCAATCTTCCCTGGCTGATCGCGCCGGCGCTGCTCGGATGGCGAATGCGGTAGACTGCCGCGCTCGCGGATCTCCTGGAGGGCTACCTTGCCGTCACGCGTCACGCCCGTTCTCTGCTCGTCTCTGCTGCTTCTGCTGGCAGCTGGATTGGGAGCCTGCCGGCAGGGTTCGTCGGGAGATCTCCCGGACCTCGATCTGAGCACGGGCGCGTTCGCGGCGCTCGATCGACCCGTCTCGTATGCGGGCGACGTGAAGCCGCTGCTCGAGAACCGCTGCGTCGTCTGCCACGCCTGCTACGACGCGCCCTGCCAGCTGCTGTTCTCGTCGTACGAAGGGGCGCAGCGCGGGGCGACCAAGCAGTTCGTGTACGACGCGACCCGGCTCGAGGCCGCACCGCCCACCCGCATGTTCGTCGATGCCCGCAGCACCGAGGAGTGGCGGGCCAAGGACTTCTTCCAGGTGCTTGGACGACCGGGCGCGGAGGGCACCGATCCGCTCCTGCTCTACATGCTCGCGCTCGGCCGCGCGCACCCGTTCGCCGAGGGCCAGCGCCTGCCCGCCGAGGTCGGGCTCGACATCGACCGCAGCCTGAGCTGCCCCGCGTCCGGCGAATTCGACGAGTACGCGCGCGAGCATCCGCTCGGGGGGATGCCCTACGGGATGGCGCCGCTGCGCGACGAGGACATCCAGATCCTGGCCAGCTGGGTGGCGCAAGGCGCGCCGCCGCCTCCGGCGCCGACGATCCCCGTGCGCGCGCAGGCTCTGGCGACGAAGTGGGAGGAGTTCCTGAACGGCGACTCGCTCAAGCAGCGGATCGTCGGCCGCTACCTCTACGAGCACTGGTTCGTCGCCCATCTCCAATTCGACGAGTTTCCGACCGGCCCGTTCTTCGAGGTGGTCCGCTCGCGCACGGCCCCGGGCCAGCCGATCGACGAGATCGCGACCGTCCGGCCCTTCGACGATCCGGGCGTCGCGCGCGTCTACTATCGGCTGCGGCCGATCCACTCGACCATCGTGCACAAGACGCACATCGTCTATCCGCTCAGCGACGCGAAGCTCGCGCGTCTCGAGTCCCTCTTCCTGAAGGGCGACTGGAATCCGACGCGGATGCCGGGCTACTCGGCCGAGGAGGCCTCGAACCCGTTCCTCGCCTTCGACCAGATCCCGGCGGCCAGCCGCTACGCGTACCTGCTCGACGACGCCCAGTACTTCGTCATGACCTTCATCCGGGGCCCGGTCTGCCGCGGTCAGGTCGCCGTCGACGTGATCGAGGATCAGTTCTGGGTCGGCTTCCTGGATCCCTCGCGCGACCTCTCGGTGAGGGATCCCGATTTCCTCGTGAAGGCTGCGCCGCTGCTGGCGCTTCCCGCCGAGCACGGCAGCGACTTCGGGCCTGGCGAGCTGTGGCTCGAGTACAACGTCAAGCAGCGCAAGTACCTGGAGCTGCGCGAGAGCTACTACGACGCGCTCGATCCCAAGCACCTCGGCCCGGCGCTCGACTGGATCTGGGACGGCGAACGCGCCAACCACAACGCGCTGCTCACGGTCTTCCGCAACTTCGACAACGCCACCGTCGTGAAGGGCTTCCAGGGCGAGATCCCGAAGACCGCCTGGGTCTTGGACTACCCGATCTTCGAGCGGATCTACTACGACCTGGTCGCGGGCTTCAACATCTACGGCAACGTCTCGCACCAGATCTCGACGCGCCTCTACATGGACCACCTGCGCATGCAGTCCGAGAACCTCTTCCTCACCTTCCTGCCCGCGGACCAGCGCGCGGCGATCCGCGCCTCCTGGTACGTGGGCGCCACCCGCAAGCTGACCTACGCGTTGGTGGACAAGCTGCGCGCGCTCGATCACGGCACGCAGATCCGCTACCGGACGTCGGATCCCAAGGCCGAGCTGCTGGAGATGATGATCGCGCAGGCCGGCCCCGCGGCGGGTCCGCCGGACCTGATCAATCGCTGCGCGCAGCCCCCCTGCGACCGGCCGGGCGCGAGCGCGGTCGAAATGAGCGTCGAGCGGGAGCTCCAGCGCCTCGCCTCGGTCAAGGGAGAGTTCGTTCCGCTGCTGCCGGAGGTCGCCTTCCTGCGCGTGCGCGGGCCGGATCTCGTCTACGTGCTGGTCCACAACGATGCGCACAGCAACGTCGCCTTCATGTTCGGGGAGGACAAGCGCAGGCTTCCCGCGGACGACACGCTCAGCGTCGTGCGTGGGCACTTCGGCAGCTATCCGAACTTCGCCTTCGAGGTCCGGCCCGGGGAGATCCAGGCCTTCGTCGACGCCATGCTGGCGATGCGTTCGGACGCCGATCTCGAGCGCTTCGTCGGCAGCTTCGGCATCCGCCGCACGAGCGCGCGCTTCTGGGAGACGGCGGATTTCTTGAACGCGGATCTGCGCCGGAGCGACCCCACCGGCGCGGGGCTCTACGACCTCGACCGTTACGGAAACCTCTGAGCTATTCGTCGCCGCGCTGCGAAGGCGGGAACTTCTCCAGCAGGCGGGCCAAGGCCTTCTCCATGCGCGCCAGCCGCTCCTCGCGGGAGAGGCCCACCAGGATCTCCGCCCGCACGTAGCCCATCCAGACGCGCCGCCGGGTCGCCGCATCCGTGAGCCAGAGCGAGAGGGATCCCAGCGACGAGGTGTTGTTGGCGGCGTACCAGGTGTGAATGGCGAGGTCGTAGGAGAGCTTGTAGTGCGCCGACGCGGTGGTGGAGAGCCGATAGCCGCGCTTCGCGAACTCGTTGTTGGCGGCCTCTCGGATCAGGGAATCGATCTCCATCTGGTTGATGCGCGGGTCGTCCGGAAGCCGGTTTGCCGCGTCGTCCCACAGGTAGCTGGCCTGGGCAGGGAAGGGGGTGAGCGGGTCGAAGGTGGTCGAGACGTCGACCCCGTCCGAGGCGCACCCGAGCAGGGCGAGCGGAATCGCGAGCGCGAGCGAGAGCCTTCCGAGAAGCGACCGGCGCAGCATGCCATCTACCCCCTGATCGAGCGATCGACTGTACCATGCGGGAGCCGATTCCTGCCGGAGCGAAGCATGACCCTGCGACTCTCGACCCCCCGCGTCCCCCCGCTGCCGATCGAGGAGCTCGACGCCGAGATCCGCGAGCGTCTCGGCGACGGCCCCGTCCTCAACATCTTCCGCACGCTCGCGCAGCACCCCAAGCTGATGAAGCGCTGGCTGGTCTTCGGCAATCACGTGCTCGGCCGCTCCAGCCTGCCGCCGCGCGAACGCGAGCTCGTGATCCTGCGCATCGGCTGGCTCTGCCGCTCGCCCTACGAATGGGGCCAGCACGTCCGCATCGCCCTTGCCTCCGGGCTCAGCCAGGCGGAGATCGACCGGATTCCGTCGGGACCGGACGCCGCGGGCTGGAGCGATCTCGAGCGGGCGCTGCTGCGCGCGACCGACGAGCTGCACGCCGACGCCTTCATCAGCGACGCCACCTGGGCCGCGCTGGCCGGGGGCCTCGACACCCATCAGCTGATGGACCTGATCTTCACGGTCGGGCAATACAACCTGGTGTCGATGGCGCTCAACTCGCTGGGCGTGCAGCCCGAGCCGGGCCTGCCGGCGTTCCCGAAGCGCTAACGCGCTCGCCGGACGCGCCGGATCAGCGCGTTGGTGGAGCTGTCGTGCGCGAGCGCGGGCTCGGCCTCCGCCTCCAGCTCGGGGACGATGCGGCTGGTGAGCTGCTTGCCGAGCTCCACGCCCCACTGATCGAAGGCGTCGATGTCCCAGATCGCGGCCTGCGTGAAGACGCTGTGCTCGTAGAGCGCGATCAGCTTGCCGAGCGTCTCGGGCGTGAGGCGCTCCGCGAGCAGCGTGGAGCTGGGGCGGTTGCCCTCGAAGCTGCGGTGGGGAGCGTCCGGCTCGTGCTTGCCGAAGGCGAGCGCTTCGCTCTGGGCCAGCATGTTCGCGAGCAGCAGCTCGTGCTGCCGGCCGAGGGGATTCAGCGACTGCGCGAACGCGATGAAATCGCAGGGCACCAGGTGCGTTCCCTGGTGCAGCAGCTGGAAGAAGGAGTGCTGCCCGTTGCTGCCGGGCTCTCCCCAGAGAACCGGGGCGGTCGGAACCTCGACCGGGGCTCCGCCCAGCGTCACGCGCTTTCCGTTCGACTCCATCGCGAGCTGCTGGAGATAGGCCGGGAAGCGCTTCAGGTACTGGTCGTAGGGCAGCACCGCGTGCGTCTGCGCGCCGAAGAAATCCGCGTACCAGACCGAGAGCAGGCCCATCAGCACCGGTAGATTCCGCTCGAAGGAAGCCGTCCGAAAGTGCTCGTCCAGCTGATGAAATCCGTCCAGCAGCTCGCGGAAGCGCCGGGGCCCGACCGCGAGCAGGGTGGAGAGGCCGATCGCCGAGGCGAGCGAGTAGCGCCCCCCGACCCAGTCCCAGAACTCGAACATGTTCCCGGTGTCGATGCCGAAGCGCGCGACCTCCGCCGCGTTGCTCGAGACCGCGACGAAGTGCCGGGCGACCGCGCGCTCGTCGCCCAGCGCACGCAGGCTCCAGTCCCGCGCGGCGCGCGCGTTCGTCATCGTCTCGAGCGTCGTGAAGGTCTTCGAGGCGACGATGAAGAGCGTGCTGGCCGGGTCGAGGTCGCGCGTGGCCTCGGCGAGATCGGTGGGATCGACGTTCGAGACGAAGCGCACGTCGAGGCTTCGCTCGGCGTAGTGCCGCAGCGCTGCATGCGCCATCGCCGGGCCGAGATCCGAGCCTCCGATCCCGAGGTTGACGACGCTGCGGATCCGCTGGCCGGTGTGGCCGAGCCAGCCGCCGCCGCGAACCCGCTCCGCGAAGGCGAACATGCGATCCAGCACCGCGTGGACCTGGGGGACGACGTCGACGCCGTCAAGCAGTATTTTGCGGTCGCGCGGCGCGCGCAGCGCCACGTGCAGCACGGCGCGTCTTTCCGTGGTGTTGATCTTGTCGCCCCGGAACATCGCATCGATGCGGCCGCGCAGGCCGGTCTCCTCGGCGAGCTGTAGCAGCAGCCGCAGCGTCTCGTCGGTGATCCGGTGCTTGGAGTAGTCGAGATGGAGCCCGGCGGCCTCGACAGCGAGCCGCTCGCCGCGGCCGGGATCCTCGGCGAAGAGCGTCCGCAGGTGGACGTCGCGCAGGCTGGCGTGGTGCGCCTGCAAGGCCTTCCAGGCGCGACGCTCCCGCAATGCCGGGGTGGCCGTAGTCATCGTCTTCTCCGTCGCTCCTTCAGCTCGGGTTGCTGCGCGGTGCATCGAGAGCCGACGCAGCGTCGGCATCGACGAGCCAGCGCAGCTCGCCCGCGCTGGGCGAGATGGCCTGCGCCGGAAGCCGGTCGGGTTCCCGGGGCCCGCAGAGCACCTGCCGCAGGATCGCCGCCTTCGCGCGTCCCGACACCAGGAAGATCACCTCGGATGCCGCGTTGATCACGAGCGGGGTGAGCGTCACGCGCCAGGCCGAGAGCCTCTCGATCCGCTCCGCCACGACCCAGCGCCGGTGCTCGTGCACGGCGCGGGTTCCCGGAAACAGCGAGGCGGTGTGGCCGTCCTCGCCGAGGCCGAGGAGCACGAGATCGAAGCGCGCGCCGGGCGCGCTGCGCGGGGGCCCCGCCGGCGTGGCGAAGGCGTCGCGCAGCGCCCGCTCGTAGCCGGCGGCCGCCGTGGCGGGGTCGTTCTCGCCTTGGATCGGGTGCACCTGCGAGCCCGGCAGGGGCACGTGGTCGAGCAGCGCCTCGTGCGCCATGCGCTGGTTGCTGGCGGGATCCTGCGGCGCGACGCAGCGTTCGTCGCCCCAGAAGACGTGGACCCGCGGCCACGCGACGCGCGCGGCATGCGGAGCCTTCGCGAGCAGCGCATACAAGCCGCGGGGCGTGGAGCCGCCCGAGAGCGCGAGGTGGAAGCGACCCGCGGTCCGGATCGCCTCGGACGCGGCGATCGCGAAGCGCTCGGCGGCAGCCTCGAACAAGGCCTCGCGGCTCGGCGACACCTCGAGCTTCAAGACGCGCTCTGGGGCTTCGGACAGTGCCAGCCGCCGACGTCGGCGGTGAGCCCCTCGGCCTGCACCGGGCCCCAGCTTCCGGGCTCGTACTCGTGGATGGGCGTCGCGCCGCCGAGGATCGGCTGCACGATCTCCCAGGCCGTCTCGACGGCGTCCTGGCGGGCGAACAGCGTCGCGTCTCCCTCCATGGCATCGCCGAGCAGGCGCTCGTAGGCGTCCATCGCGTCGCTCCCCGGGTCGTGCACCATGGAGAGCTCCGACAAGCGGCCCAGCATCCCCTCACCGGGCTCCTTGACGCGCGCGCCGAGCGCGATCACGACGTCGGGGCCGAGCCGGAAGCGCAGATAGTTGCCGGGCTCCGAGAGCTCTTTCGAGAGCGGCGGCCGGCGCAGCTCGACGATCACCTCGGTCGTGGTCGTCGGCAGGCATTTCCCGGCGCGGACGAAGAACGGCACGCCTTCCCAGCGCCAGGAGGCGATCTCGAGACGCACGGCGGCGAACGTCTCGACGCGGGAGTCGGGAGCGACTCCCCGCTCGGCCCGGTAGCCGCGGAATTGACCGCGCACGAGGCTCCCGGGGTCGAGGGGCTGGATGCTCCGGAACACCTTCACCTGCTCGTCGCGGATCGACTCGGCGTAGGTCGTGATGGGCGGCTCCATGGCGAGGAATCCCACCACCTGGAGCATGTGGTTCTGGATCACGTCCCGGATGGCGCCTGCCTCCTCGTAGAACTTCCCGCGCCCCGCGACACCGAACTGCTCGGCCATCGTGATCTGGACACTGCGCACGTAGCTGCGGTTCCAGATCGGCTCGAGAAAGGTGTTGGCGAAGCGGAAGAAGAGCAGGTTCTGCACCGGCTCCTTGCCGAGGTAGTGGTCGATCCGGAAGATCGAGGCCTCGGGGAAGACGCCGTGCAGCGACTCGTTCAGCGAGCGCGCCGACACGAGATCGCGGCCGAATGGCTTCTCGACCACCACGCGGGCCTCGCGCGCGCAGCCCGAGCCGCCGAGGCCCACGACCACGGTGGGAAACGCGCTCGGGGGGATCGCCAGGTAGTAGAGCGGGCGCCGCGCATCGCCGAGCTCCTTGCAGAGCATCGAAAAGGTTGCCGGGTCGTTGTAATCGCCGTCGACGTATCGCAGCAGGGAGCTGAGCTTCGCGAAGGCCGCCTCGTCGACTCCGCCGCCGTGCTCGGCGAAGCTCGCGCGGACCCGCGCGCGCAGCTGCTCGAGGCTCGCACCCGCGCGCGAGACGCCCACCACGGGGACCTCGAGGTGGCCGCGGCGGAGCATCGCCTGGAGGGCTGGAAAGATCTTCTTGAAGGCGAGGTCGCCGGTGGCGCCGAAGATGACGAGCGCGTCGGAGCGGGGCGCGGCCATGGCGTCACGTCTTGTCGTGCTTCTCGGCGTGCCCGCCGAACTCGAAGCGCATGGCCGAGAGCACGCGGTTCTGGAACTCGGCTTCGCCTCGCGAGGCGAAGCGCTCGAGCAGCGCCGCGGAGAGGACGTGAGCTGGCACGGCGGCGTCGATCGCCGCGTCGATCGTCCAGCGTCCCTCGCCCGAGTCCGAGACGCGGCCCGAGAAGCGGGCGAGGCTGGGGTCCTCGACCAGCGCCGCCGCCGTGAGATCGAGCAGCCAGGATGCGACAACGCTGCCTCTTCGCCACAGCTCCGTGATCTCCGCGAGATCGAAATCGTACCGATAGTGCTCGGGATGGCGCAGGGGAGTCGTCTCGGCGTCCGCCGCCTGCTCGCGCCTTCCGACGTTCGCATGGCGCAGGATGTTCAGGCCCTCGGCGTAGGCGGCCATCAGCCCGTACTCGATGCCGTTGTGGATCATCTTGACGAAGTGGCCGGCGCCGGAGGGACCGCAGTGGAGGTAGCCCAGCTCGGCCGTGCCGCGCCCGGGCTCCCGCCCCGGCGTGCGGGCCAGCGCGCCCGGGCCCGGCGCGAGCGTCGCCAGCAGGGGCTCGAGAAGGCGCACGCTCTCGGCCTCGCCGCCGAGCATCAGGCAATAGCCGCGCTCGAGGCCGAGCACGCCGCCGCTGGTGCCGCAGTCCACGTAGTGAAGGCCGCGGGCGCGCAGGCGCCCCGCGCGCTCGACGTCGTCCCGGTAATACGAGTTGCCGCCGTCGATCACGATGTCGCCACGCTCGAGCCGCTCCTCGAGCCGGGCGAGCGTGGCGTCGACGACCGCCGCCGGAAGCATCAGCCACACGGCGCGCGGCTTCGCCAGCCGTGCGACGAAATCGTCGAGCGACGTGCTGGCGACCGCGCCCTCCTTCGCGAGCGCGTGCACCGCGTCCTGCGAGACGTCGTGGACCACGCAGGCATGCCCGCCGCGCAGCAGGCGCCGCGTCATGTTGGCGCCCATGCGTCCGAGGCCGATCATTCCGAGCTGCATCACCGCCTCCGGGGTCGCAGGGGCCGGGCCGACCTCATGCTGCCTGGTCGGCCAGGAGCTTGCCGAGCCGCAGCAGTTGTCGGGTGGCGCCGCCCAGCGTGAGCTCGAGCTGCTTCGCCCACAGGAAGTAGCGATGCAGCGGGTACTCGCGGTCGACGCCGACGCCGCCATGCAGGTGCTGGGCCGCGTGGACCACGCGCTGTCCGGCCTCGGCCGCCCAGATCTTGGCGACCGCGACCGCGGCCTCGGCGGGGAGCCCCTCTGCCAGCCGCCAGCAGGCCTGCCAGGCGGTCAGCCGGATCCCCTCGGTGTCGATGTAGGCGTTGGCGGCGCGGTGGCCGACCGCCTGGAACATCGCGATCGGCTGGTCGAACTGCTTGCGCGTCTTCGCGTACTCGGAAGTCAGCCGCAGCGCCTCCTCGCACACGCCGAGCGAGAGCGCGCAGAGGCCGGCGGTCGCGCGCGCCTCGAGCCAGGCGACGATGCGCGCGCCTCCCTTCGGATCGCCCAGCGCGTCCTGCGCCGTCACGCGCACGCCGTCGAACGAGAAGTGCGCGTCGGGCTGGCCGTTGGTCGTCTGGACCTCCTCGCGCGAGACGCCGCGCGCCGCCGGATCCACCAGGAAGACCCCGAGCGAGCCTCCGCCCATCGCGGCCGGAACCAGCACCTGCTCCGCGATCGCGCCGGCCGGGACGCAGAGCTTGCTGCCGCGCAGCGTCCAGCCTTGCGCGCCGTCGGGGCTGGCCGTGGTGGCCGGGCTCGCGACGTCCCCGCCTTCCTCGTGGAGCGCGGCGGTGAGCAGCAGCTCGCCGGCGGCCACCCGCGGCAGCAGCGTCCGCTTCTGCTCCTCGCTCCCGAACTCCGCGATCGGCAGGGCGCCCAGCAGCGCGGTCTCGAAGAGCGGGACTGGCGCGGTGCGGCGTCCGGCTTCTTCGAGAACCAGCGCGAGCTCGAGGAAGCCGAGGCCCCCGCCGCCCTGCGCCTCGGGCAGCGCGATGCCGATCAGCCCCGCCCGGGCGAGTTCCCGCCACAGCTCGCGGTCGAAGCGGCGCTCTCCGGCGCGTTCGAGCGCCCGCTGGCGCTCGTGGCTGGCGCGCTCGGCGAAAATCTTGCGCGCGAGCTCGGCGACCTGCTGTTGATCTTCGCTGAAGGAGAAATCCACGGGAGCCTCGCTTCCGGTTCGATGAACTCCGCTCGCCTTCGGCTCGCTGCGCGCTTCGCTTGCTAGAAGCGCGGAACGCGCGGAAATCGCAGACCGAACAGGCCGATCAGATCGCGCTGCACCTCGTTGGTGCCTCCCCCGAAGGTCAGGATCAGGAGGCCGCGGTAGAGGTGCTCGAGCTGGCCCATCGCGACCGCCCCCGGCGAGCCGCGCCGCAGCGCCGCACGAGGGCCGATGATCTCCATCAGCAACCGGAAGGACTCCAGGTACCACTCGGTGCCGAAGACCTTGATGGTCGAGGCGTCGGCGACGTCGAGCCTCCCCTGGGTTCCCGTCCAGGCCACCTTCCAGTTGATCAGGCGCAGGAAATCGAGCCCGGCGTAGACCCGCGCCAGGTTCACCTGCACCCATTCCTGGTCGGCGACGCGCTGGCCGCCCGGAAGCCTGGCCTGCTGCGCGAAGCGCAGGGTGGCCTCGAAGGCCTGCTCGAGCAGACCCGAGGAGCAGAGCGTCACGCGCTCGTGGTTGAGCTGGTTGGTGATCAGCTTCCAGCCTTTGTTCTCGCCGCCCACCAGGCGGTCCGCGGGAACCCGCACGCCGTCGAAGTAGACCGAGTTGATGTCGTGGTCCGAGAGCAGGTGCATGGGGTCGATCCGGATCCCCTTGGACGCGAGGTCGACGGCGAGGATCGAGATTCCGGCGTGCTTGGCGGCGGCGGGATCCGTGCGCACCGCGAGCCAGATGTAGTCGGCGTCGCTGGCGAGGCTGGTGAAGATCTTCTGCCCGTCGATCACGTACTCGTCGCCGTCGCGCACCGCCCGGGTGGTGAGCGCCGCCAGATCGGTGCCCGCGCCGGGCTCGGTGTAGCCGATGCTGAAGTGGATCCCTCCCTCCAGTATTCTTGGCAGGAAGAAGCGCTTCTGCTCGTCGGTTCCGAAGCGCATCAGGCTGGGCGCCACCGTGTTGATCGTCAGCATCGGCACGGGCGCGCCGCAGCGCATCGACTCGTCGAAGAAGATGAACTGCTCGATCGCCCCCCGGCCCTGGCCGCCGTACTCCTTGGGCCAGCCGATGCCGAGCCAGCCGTCGCGCCCCATCCGCCGCACCACGGCCCGCATGGCCGCGCCGGTGCCCATGCCGCGGTGCAGCTCCTCGCGGATCTCGGGCGTGAGGAGGGCGTCGTAGTAGGCGCGCAGCTCGCGGCGCAGCGCCTCCTGTTCGGCGGTGTAGGCGACGTACATCGAGTGCCCGCCCCGCCTCAGCGTCCCTTGGTGAGCCGGCCGACGTCGATGTAGCGGCGGATCTTCCCCTTGGTGGCCATCGGCGTCCCGCGCGCGTCCCAGAACTCGATGCGGTTGCCGGTTCCTGTCTGCACGTTCACGATCGTGTCGGAGACGACCACGATCGAGCGCGGGTTCGGCACCTCGGCCCAGCCCGGGAACCAATCCCCCGTGAGCGTCTTGTCCTCGCTCCAGCGCTTGTTGTGCCAGATGACCTTCCAGAGCTCCTCTTTCTGGTCGTAGGCGAAGGAGTACATCGGCGCGAGCGTCTCGAGGTCGATGTAGATGTCCTTGTGATGATAGGGATGGTCCTGGTTCTTCGGGACCATCCGGATCAGCACCACGTCGCGGAGCTCCCAGCGGTCGTCCGCGTAGGACAGCCCGTACGGACCGAAGTTGTGGTCCTTCACGTACGGGTAGGCCTTCACCTTGGTGTTCATCGGGCCGATCATCTTGCGCTTGCCGAGGCACTGCCATTCGTACTGGGGCACGATCCCGTTGAAGCTGCGCAGATCGTCGAAGGTGAAGTCGGTGCCGGAGATCGCGTCGGTGCGCTGCGCGGTCGAGATGCGGCGGACGCGGCGCAGGGTCGGGACGTAGACCCAGGTGTCGTCGTTGCGCGCCTCGGTGCGCGGCTTGTCGCTGTCCTTGTAGCGATAGGTGAGCAGCTGGATCCCGCGCGCGTCGAAGGGCGCCACCACCTCGGCGCCGAAGGCGCCCTTGCGCTTCTCGCCGCGGAACAGGTCGCCGCCCTGCTTCTCCAGATACTCGGGCTCGATCCGGTGGGAGAGCTTCACGCTCTGCCCGGTTCCCTCGTAGTAGAGGGGGAGCTGCTCGCCGCGGTCCCAGTAGGAGTAGAAGAAGGTCGCCTGGCCGTCGCCGCCGCCCGACTGGAAATCCCACATGAGCTTGACGCCGGCCTGCGGGTCCTTCTCGCAGTCGATCTTCTCGATCGGGAAGGGACGCCCCGCCGTGTAGTTCTCGAGGCTCCCGTCGGGTCCGATGCGCGCCTGCCCTTCGTACTTCCTGGTGGCGGCGTTGAACTGCTCCGAGGGCGAATAGTCGGCCTGGGTGGGGCCGATCGTGAGCTGCATGCCCTCGTAAAAGAAGAAATCGCGGTTGCGCCAGAAGTCCTCGGGCAGGAACGGGCGCAGCTTCTCGACGCCGTCGAAGCCGATCACGTCGCCTTCCTTGAAGCTGGGGGCGAGCGCGCCCGCGTCCTCCGCGTCCGCCGCTCGTGCGGCGCCGACGCCGGAGAGCGTCGCCGCGGCGCACGCGAGCAGGCCGAGAAACCGGATCGTCGGGGGGTGGCTTCGCATTTCGTCTGGCTCCTGTCTCACGGGGATGTCTCGGTGCGGGAGGTGATCGCCTTGGCGACCTCGGTGGCTCCCCAGCGCGCGAACTCCGCCGCGCTGAGCCAGCGGGTGCCCCCGCCCGGATACTGCCGCGCGCGCAGGATGGCTTCGGTGATCGCCTGCTGCGTCTCGTCGAAGCGGCCGGTCCAGAGGCGGCGCGCCGTCGGCGCCTCGTAGACCGTCACCTCGAAGGCGACGCTGGCCGGCCGCGTCGATCCCGCCGCCGAGCCCTCCCGCTCCCGATAGCGCAGGAGTCGCCCGAGCACGACGGCGGTCGCCCCGAAATCGCGCGCGCAGCGCACGGCGGTGGCCTCCGGGTCGAGGCGCGGCACCGGGGCGCCCTGCGCGGTGAAGGCGAGCTCGACGTCGTTGGGGGCCACCGCCGGCACGCCCTGCGCGGCGAGGGCCTCGGCGACGAAGTTCGAGACGAGCGCGGCGTCGGCCCAGCTCGTCCCCGGGCCCGAAGACCCGGGCGTGGTCGAGGCTGCGAGCGGATAGAACGGAACCACGGCGACCTTGCGCAGCGCCTCGGGCGTCATCCCGCGATCCTGCGACGGCACCACCGGACCCGGACGGATCCGCAGCGGCGACTGCGTCTCGCACGCGGCCACGCAGAAAGCGAGCAGCGCGAGGCTGGTCGCCGCGCGCAGGGGGAGCCTCTTCATGCTTCGCGTCATCGATCGGGAAACGTACCAGGCTTTGATTCCCCCCGTCGAGCGCGGCATCCTTCCGGCCTGCCGGAGGACCCCATGTCGCAGCTCGAGGAGATCGAGTCGATCAAGCAGCTCAAGTACCGCTATTTCCGGTGCCTCGACAGCAAGCGCTGGAGCGAGCTGGCGGATTGCTTCGTGCCGGATGCCAGCTCGTCCTACGACGGCGGCAAGTACAGCTTCCAGGGCCGCGACCAGATCATCGGGTTCCTCGAGCGCGCGCTCGGGCGCCCCAGCATGATCAGCATGCACCACGGACACCACCCCGAGATCGAGATCACGAGCCCGACCACCGCGACCGGAACCTGGTACCTCGAGGATCAGGTGATCGACGCGAAGCGCAACACGACCCTGCGCGGGGCCGCCTTCTACCACGACGTGTACGTGAAGCGGGACGGCGCCTGGAAGCTCCAGTCGACCGGCTACGTGCGCACCTTCGAAGAGGTGCAGGACCGCTCGGAGACCCCGAGCCTCAAGCTCACGCGCACGCTCTTCGCACCGGAGTGACGCCATGGGCCGCTACAGCCGCGCCGAGCTCGAGACCGCCTTCGACAACTACCGCCGCCTCGCGCGCGAAGCGGGCGCCTCGGGCGACTGGAACGCCTGGGCGGACCAGTTCACCGAGGACGCCACCTACGTCGAGCATCTGTTCGGCAGCTTCGGGGGACGCGAGGCGATCCGGCGCTGGATCACGACGACGATGGCGAAGCCGCCGAACCAGGACATGAAGTTCTTCCCGGTCGAGTGGTACGTGATCGACGACGAAAAAGGCTGGGTGGTGGCGCAGATCTGGAACCGGATGGTCGATCCCGGGGACGGGAGCCTGCACCAGGCCTACAACTTCACGTTGCTCAAGTACGCCGGAAACCTCCAGTGGTCCTACGAAGAGGACATCTACAACCCGCAGCCGTTCCAGAGCATGATCAAGGGTTGGTTCGCCGCGAAGAAGGCCGCTTCGGCGAGCCGCTAGAAGATTGCGGAGAGCAGCAGGACGAGCGGGGCGAGCAGCAGGGCGAGCGTCGCGAGCGAGAGCAGCGAGGCGAGCAGCGCCCAGCCGAGGAAGGCCGCGCGATCCGCGACGCTGGATTCCGGAACCGGCCTCGCGAGCCGCAGCCGCTCGCGCAGCTCGCCGACGCGCGCGTCGAGCAGCGCCTCGTCCCAGACCCCGCGGTAGAGATTCCCCGTGTGGCGCCCCCGCACGAAGGCGCGGAAGACGGCTCCGGGATCGATCCAGAGCCCGAGCATCATCGCGTACAGGTTCAGGATCCAGGCGGCCAGGAAGCCGCGACAGGAGCTTCCGATCTCCCAGGCGCCGATCTCGGCCTCGCCGAGCAGGTGGGTGTCGTAGCCGGTCGCGACGTGATGGAGATCGTGCAGGCGCACCGCGCGCACGCGCGCCGCGCTGTTCGGGAACGCGAAGGGGATCGGCCCGAGCGCCAGCTTGACCCACTTCGCGTCGTAACCGCCGTCGCCGAAGCCGTTGCTCTCGAAGTAGCGGGCGCGCGCCTCGCGCACCCGCAGCGCGTCGTCGTAGGCGGTCATGCGCCGGGCGCCCCGCGCACGATCCTGCCGGCGGTGTTGCCGCCCTCCACCGGGAAGTCGCCCCCCGTGCAGGAAGCGCTCTCGTCCGAGGCCAGGAAGAGCACCATCCGCGCCACGTCGTCGATCCGCTCGCGCTGGGCGCGGCCCGCCTGCTTCGGGAGGATCGGATGGCTGCGGGACATCAGCTTCTCGAGATCCACGCCCGCCGGGACGTAGGGCGCGATCATCTCCGTGCTGCCGGCCTCGGGGCAGACCGCGTTGACCCGAATCCCGAAGCGGCCGAGCTCGAGCGCGGCGACCTTGGTGATCCCGCGCACGGCCCACTTGCTGGAGGCGTAGGCGACCAGCCCGTTCTTGCCGCCCAGGCCGTCGACGGAGGAGATGTTCACGATCGAGCCGCCGCCCGCGCGTGTGAGCGCCGGGATCGCGGCGCGGATGCCCAGGAAGGTTCCGGTCTGGTTCACGCGCACCACGCGCTCGAAATCGGCGAGCGTGGTGTCGGCGATCGCGGCCATGTGCAGGACCGCCGCGTTGTTCACCAGCACGTGGAGGCCGCCGTGCAGGCGCTCGGTCTCCTGGACCGCGCGCTCCCAGTCCGTGGGTGAGGTGACGTCGAGGTGCAGGTAGCGGGCCGGAGCCCCGATCTCGCGCGCGACGCGCTCGCCGTCCGCGTCGCGCAGATCCGCGAGCACCACCCGCGCTCCCTCGGCGGCGAAGATCCGCGCGACCGCCTCGCCGGTTCCGCGCGCGGCGCCCGTGACGAGCGCGATCTTCCCCGCCAGGCGCGCCACGCGTCACTTCCCCAGCCGGTACTCGGACATCGGATGCGACTCCACGCGGTCGAGGTCGAGGAAGGCCTGGCAGCTCTCGACCATCCGCTTCAGGTTCCGCTTCAGCGTCTCGGGCGAGCCCTCGGCCTGGTACCAGCGCATCGGATCGGTGACGGCCTCGGTGGGGAAGCCCTCCTCGACGATGCCCGCCCAGGGCGGCGCCCCCGGCGTGAGCGCGCGCACCACCACGTTGCGGACGTAGAGGAACGTGCACTGCGTTTCGAGGGCGACCTTCCGGTGCGGACCGTGCCAGTGCGCGATCCAGTCTTCGTAGGGCATGCGCTCGGGGCGCTGGATCAGCGCGACCATCACGATTCCCGGCGTGCGCGCTCCGAGCGGCGCGGTCTGCGTGGTGTTGCGCAGCGGGACGGACTCGACCACCAGATAGCCGGCGAGGCGGGAGGTGGCTTCGGCGAGCGCGCGCTCGAGCGGCGCGCGGTCGTCGGCCGCATCCAGCCAGAACGAGACCAGGCCCGAGACGGGGGGATCCAGCCGGGTGATCCGCGCGCGCAGCACGCCCTGCACGTCCGCGTCCGAGAGGTGCAGGGTGAGCCCGCGCGCGCCGAGCGCCGTGAGCTTCGGTCCGATCCGGCTCTGAAGCGCGCGGGAGAACTCCGCGTCGGAGGCGGCGGAGGGCTTCCAGAGCACGTAGACGAGCTTCTCCACCCGGGCCCCGGCTAGGCGCTCGAGGCGCGGTAGGCGGCGAGCGGCGCGCGCCAGACCTCCGGAAGATCCGGGCGGCCCGCGAGGCGCCAGACCTCGCGGTGGAGCGCCACCAGGGAATCCGCGTCGGAGAGCAGATGCCGCAGCTCGACGGGCGAGAGGTCGCGCGGACCGCGGGCCAGGGCCCGCCGGCGCAGCCGCGCGAGCCGCGCCACGCGCGTGACGTCCGCCGCCGGCCGCCGTTTGCCTGCCAGCGTGTGCAGGGCGTTGGCGTACGGGTCGACCACGGCGCGCGCGATCGGATCCAGGGCCGGCGCGTCCTCCTCGCTGACCGCGAGCGCCGCCAGCTCGGCCGGAGGCGAGGTCTCCTCGGGCGTCCCGAACAGACCGGCCCTGCGGGCCAGCGCGCCCAGGCGGGCGCGGCTTCCGAGCGCCGAGAGCGGAGCGGCGAGCAGCAGCGGCAGCCAGACGGGGGAGAGCCACCAGAAGAGGCCCGGCGCGACGAAAGCGGCCACGCCCGCCCAGGCGAAGGCCAGCAGGCTGTGCAGCCCGTGGCGCGTCAGGGCCTCGCGCAGACCGGTCTCCTGCCCCCCGCGGCGCTGCGTCTTCCAGGTCACGCGGAAGCCGAGCAGCGTCGTGATCAGGAAGCCGCTGTGAAAGACCATCAGGATCGGCGCCATGCAGGCGGAGTAGAGCGTTTCGAGCAGCAGGCTCGCGCTGAGCCGCAGCCCGCCGCCGAAGCTCCTGCGCCGTCCGGATTCCGCCAGCGCGCAGATCCAGGCGATCAGTTTGGGCGCGAGCAGCAGGAAGAGCGTGAGCAGGAACAGTCCCAGCGCGGTGTCGGAGAGCGGATCTCCGCGCCCGCGGTGGAAGAGCGACGACAGCGTCGGCCGGGTCAGCCCGCCGGGCGTCGAGCGCGCGGCCGAGACCGTCGACAGCACCAGGAACGCCAGCCAGAGCGGGGCCATCGCGT
The DNA here is from genome assembly GCA_036560145.1 of Myxococcota bacterium. Lineage (GTDB taxonomy): Bacteria > Myxococcota_A > UBA9160 > UBA9160 > SMWR01 > DATBRV01. Next base: position 13,689 of record DATBRV010000136.1, on the reverse strand, counting down.
AGGCGATCACGCCGAGCAGCAGATTCAAGCGCTGGACGCCGTGCAGCCCCGGCTCGAGCAGCAGCCGCGCGTGCTGGAGGTTTCCCTGACACCAGCGGCGGTCGCGCTTCAGCGAATCTAGCAGCGTGGGCGGGAGCTCTTCGTAACTGCCCGCGAGCCCCGGGGCGAGCCAGACCTGATAGCCCGCGCGCCGCATCCAGGCGGCTTCTACGAAATCGTGCGACAGCAGCGAGCCGGAGAGGGGTCCGCGTCCGGAGAGCCGCGGCAGCGCGCAGTGCTCCATGAAGGGCGCCACCCGGAGGATCGCGTTGTGGCCCCAATAGCTGGCCTCGGCCAGTTGCCAGTGGTTGAGGCCCGACGCATAGAGGGGGCCGTAGAGGCGCTGGGCGAACTGCTGGATGCGCGCGTGCAGCGAGCGGGCGCCGACGGGGGAGGGCACCGTCTGGAGGATGCCGGTGCGCGGATGCGCCTCCATCAGCGCCACCAGCTGGACCAGGCTCGCGCCCGTCATGATGCTGTCCGCGTCGAGCACGACCAGATACCGGTAGGCGCGGCCCCAGCGCCGGCAGAAGTCCGCGATGCCGCCGCTCTTGCGGTTGATCGCGAGCCGGCGTCGTCGATAGAAGATCCGGCCGAAGCCGTTCACGTCGCGGCAGAAGTCGAACCACGCCTGCTCCTCGCGCAGCCAGATCGCCGGGTCGTGGGAGTCCGAGAGCACGAAGAAGTGGAAATCCTCGACGCGGCCCGTCTCGACCAGCGATCGATGCACCGCCCGCAGCCCCGCGAAGACGCGGTCCACGTCCTCGTGGAAGATCGGCATCACCAGCGCGGTGGGAGGCAGCGGGTCGGGGATCGGAACCCGCGCGCGGCCGAGGTCGAAGGGATCGCCGCCGCGCAGCTTGACGCCGAGCCCCGCGAGCACGGTCCAGAAGCCGAAGCTCACCCCCGCGAACAGGACCGCGAAGAGCGCGACCAGCGCGGTCTCCAACCACGAGAGGCCGCCGCCGTCGAGCACGTCGAACATCAGCCGGGTGGCGAGCACCGTCGGCGCCAGCACCAGGAGCGGCAGCACCAGCCGGCGCCGTCGCGCCGCCGAGGCGCGCGCGCCCTCGAACTCTTCGCGCTCGTTCATGGCTTCATCGCGCATGCTTCACCGCTGGCACGTCAGCAGCACCAGGCTGAGCAGGCAGAGCGCGAGGCTCAGCCAGCGCTGCGAGCGGGGGCTCTCGGGCCGCGGCGCGGCGGGCACGCGACGCGACGCCATCGACGCGCGCGCGATCGCGGGCATCCTCGGGAGCCGTGCGGTCCGCATCTGGAAGCGGAGCATGGCCGGAGCCCGGGACGGATCGAGCAGGGCGGCCGGCGCCTGCGCGGGGCCGTCGACCAGGTGGAACACCAGCCGTCCGGCGATCGCCTCGTGGCCGGGCGAGAGCCCGCCCACGAAGCTCGCGAGCCGTTCGTCGAGGAACCGCTGCGCCTCCTCCATCACCGCGCCGCTCTCGTCGTGGATGCTCTCGTGGAGGGAATCGGGGCTCGCCGTGCGCGTCGCCGTTCGCGCCAGGATCGCGGTCAGGATCTCGGCGCGCAGGGCCGCGTCCTCGATCCCGTGCGCGCGCAGATAGGCGTCGGCCCAGGGGTGGGTGGTCGGTCGCCGGCGACGATCCGCGATCGTGCGCTGGGCGCCTTGCTTCAAGGGGTCCATCGGTAGCTCCAGGTCTCGGTGAGTACGCGACCCTTGGTCGCGAGGAAGCAGCGCAGCTCGATCGGCTCGTCCGCGTCCTCGGCGGCGAGCCGGAATGCGACGCGCCAGCCGCGTGTGTATTCGTTGTAATGCGTCACGACGTCGCTCACGACGCCCGGGGGGCCCGCGCTCACGTTGGCCGTGACCTCCGCCCCGGGGGCGAGCTTCGCGAGCTCGCCCCCGCCGAAGTCGATCACGAAGCGCGTGTCCTCCGAATCGTGGATCGCGCCGATCCGGGTCGCGAGCGTCCGGCCGCGGGGCGGCCAGGCCGGATTGTCGGCGTACCAGTGCAGCCGGTAGCCGAAGTCGAACGGCTCGCCGGGCCGGGGGCCTTCCTTCGGCTCCCAGAAGGCGACGATGTTGTCGTTCGTCTCGATGTCCGAGGGCATCTCGATCAGCAGCACGCTGCCGGGACCCCAGTCTCCGACGGGCTCGATCCAGGCGCTCGGCCGCTGTTGATAGTGCGCCTCGAGATCCTGATAGAACCGGAAGTCGCGCTCGCGCTGGAGGAGTCCGAAGCCGCGAGGGTTGCGGTCCTGGAAGGCGGCCACCTCGATCTGCATCGGGTTGCGCAGCGGTCGCCAGATCCACTCGCCGCTTCCGGCGTGCATCAGCAGACCGTCCGAGTCGTGGACGCGCGGGCGGAAGTCGCCGAAATCGGTCTCGCTGTTCTCCGCGTGCCAGAACATGCTGGTGAGCGGCGCGAGGCCGAGCCGGCGCGGGCGCGATCGCGAGAACAGCGTCGCCTGCACGGAGGTGACCGTGTCCTTGCCGGGCTCGACCAGGAAGCGGTAGGCCCCTGCGACGCTGGGGCCGTCGAGCAGGGCGTAGATCTCGATCTGCTTGGCCCGGACGCCCGGCTCGACGATCCAGAATTCCTTGAAGTACGGGAACTCCTCGGGGCCGTCGACCGCGGTGTCGACCGCGATCCCGCGCGCGGAGAGGCCGTAGCGGAGATCCTTGGCGACGGCGCGGAAGTAGCTGGCGCCGACGAAGACGACCACCTCGTCGAAGTAATCCTTGCGATTGATCCGGTTGTGGACGCGGAACCCCGCGTAGCCGAGGTCGGGGGGGAGCGGCTCCGGGAAGCGGTTGCGGCCGTAATCGAACAGGCTCGCATCGAAGGGGAAGGGGCGGTCGACGCCGTTCTCGACCAGATGGATCGCGACGGGCCGATTGAAGAAGAGCCCGAGATGGAAGAACTGGAGCTGGAAGGGCAGGCCCTCCTCGCGCCAGATCGAGCGGGCCGGCTTGAAGCGGATGTCGCGGTGGGCGTCGTAGTCGAGGTCGAGCAGGTACGCGGGCACGCTGTTCTCGGGCGCCCGGTAGGGCTGCTGCGCGAGGCTGCGGGCGAGCGTGCGCACGGATTCGAAGTCGAAGCGGGGCGCGGGGGCGGCGGTCGCCATCGCCGTCGCCGGTGCGAGCAGGCAGGCAACGAGCAATCCCAGCCAGGAGCCGCGGCTGCGGCGTGCGCGTACTGGGGGCGCGGGGTCTTCGAGACGCGCGCTGGCGTCGCCAAGGGCCTGGCCTCTGACCTGGATCACGACTGCAACCCACGCCCGTGTGGCCACGCGGTCACGGTACCGGAGCGGCGCCTCCCCAAGACGCCGATCGAAATCGTACGAAAAATCTGATGCGCGGGAGATCAGGGGGAACCGATCCACGCGCTCCGCGCAGCTCCGCTCGTATCGTCGCGCGGCACCCTCGCGGCGGAGTAGGTACAGGGTGGAGCCCCCGTCTGCAATGTCCAGAGAGGGGCAAATCCCCGTCCCCCGGGGCGGTGCGCGGGGCGCAGCCGGAAGCGCTGAAACCGCGTTCTACCTGTGCCTTTTTGGGCCGTTCAGCCCCGGGCCGCGCTCTCGCCGGCGAGGCGCCCGAAGAAGGTCCCGTCGGCCAGCGAGAGCCCGCTGCTGTAGCCCTGCGCGCACACGCCCGAGGTCGCCCGCCCGGCGGCGAACAGGCCCGGGATCTCGTCGCCCGAGGGAGTCAGCACCGCGCCGCCCGGCTTCGTGCGCAGACCGCCGAGCGTGAAGGCGGCGTAGATCGCGCGCTCCACCGTGCAATCGAACGCGCCGAACGGAGGGCTCGCGAGCGGGCTCACGTGCTCCGGCGCCTTGTGCAACACCGGATCCTGTCGGTCGGTTGCGTAGCGGTTGTAGAGATTGACGGTCGCCTGGAGCGTGCCCGCCGTGAAGCCGAGCTCCGACTCGAGATCCTCGATCGTCTCGCCCACCGCGCGCAGCTTCATCCCGCCCATCGGGCGCGCGCCCCCGAGGATGGCGTCGTCCACGATCAGCCAGGCCTGCCCATCGTGGCGCAGCAGCGAGAACTCGCCGGCCCGTCCGTAGTAGGCGTCCTCGTTGATGAAGCGCTGTCCCTGGCGGTTGACGAGCAGGCCCTGCTTGAGCCGCTTGGGCGGGTAATAGGGAAGCGAGATTGAGGCCGCGTCGAGCCGGATCGCTTCGGCGCCGGCTGCCATCCCGAGGCGGATCCCGGAGCCGTCGTCGCCTTCGCAGCCGATCCGCACCTTGCAGCGCAGCAGCCAGGGCGCGTGGCGCGCGAGCATGGCGTCGTCGTGGATGAAGCCGCCGGTGGCGAGCACCACGCCGCGCCGCGCTCGCAGCGTGCGCTCGCCCTCGGACGTGCGCGCCACCGCTCCCAGCACGCGGCCGGTCTTGTCGAGCACCAGCGAGACGCAGCGAGCGCCCGTGAGCGGACGCGCGCCGCTCGCCGCGACCGCGGCGAGCAGCTTCTGCATCAGGAAGCCGCCCGCCGCGCCCGGTTGCTGGGGATGGTGTCCGCGCGGCGCCGGACGCGCGAACGCCGCGAACGGGTGGGCCGCCTCGCTGCCGGAGAAGATGAGTCCGTCGTCCGTCGGCGGCTCCGTCCCGCCCTCGGGATAGAAGCTCGCCTTGAAGGGAACCCCGCGCGCCACCAGCCAGTGGAAGTGCTCGACGCTGCGCTCGCAGAAGAGCCGGACCTTCGCCTCGTCGGCGCCCGGTCCGCAGGCCGCCATCAGATACAGGAACATCTGCTCGGGCGAGTCCTCGAAGCCGCATTGCTTCTGCACCGGCGTTCCGCCGCCCAGGTAGATCAGGCCGCCCGAGAGGGCCGAAGTGCCGCCGCCGAGCGTCTCGCGCTCCAGTACGAGTACGTCGGCGCCGGCCGCGCGCGCCTCGAGCGCGGCGCAGGCGCCGGCGCAGCCGAGGCCCGCGACCACGACATCCGCTTCGTCGTCCCAGCGCGCGATTTCGTCGGCGGGGCGCGCGAGCGGCATGTCGTCTCGGTCCGGCATAGGCCTCCCATCCTTCGAACCCGGTTGTTATTAGCGAACTCTCAGACTGCGGGTGATCGAATGAGATCGACCGTCTCGGCGTCGTCGGCGACGCGGACGTTCCAGCGTAGACGGAGAGCCAGCATCTGGGCGAGGGCGGAGGCGGCCTGCGGCTCGCCGTGGACGACGTAGGCCCTTCGGGGTGGACGCCGGAAACCGGATGCCCAGCGCAGGATCTCTTCTCGGTCGGCGTGTGCCGAGAGGCCGTCGAGCGTCACTACCTTGGCCTGCACGGGAACGTCCTGTCCGTGGATGCGCAGCTCGCGGACGCCATCCTGAAGTGCGCGTCCTCGCGTCCCGGCGGCTTGGAAACCCGGCAGCAGCACGGTCGTGCGGTGATCCGGAAGTCGCGCCTTCAGGTGGTGGAGGACCCTCCCGCCGGTCGCCATGCCGCTAGCAGAAATGATGATCATCGGGCCGTGGTAGCCGTTCCCGGCGTGCAGAAGATGGGCCCGTGGAAGCCGTTGCAGACCAGGAGGGGCAGATAGCCCGAGTGGTCGATGTGCGCGTGGCTCAGGACCACCGCATCGATCCGGTGCGGGTCGAAGGGAGGCGGCTGCCAGTTCCGAAGGCGCAAGGCCTTCAGCCCCTGGAAGAAACCGCAATCGAGCAGGATTCTCCGGCCGTTTACGGTGACCTGGTGCTTCGCCCCGTCACCGTGCCGGAGCCGCCGAGAAACTGGAGCGTTGCCGCTCGCTTCATGCCCTCTCGCTTCGATCTGTGCATCCATGTACGGACGGCGCCGCCCACCGGTGACACTCCGTCGAGTGTGTGCCGAGCTCGCGATCGGGCGGCACAATACGGAGACAGGAGGATCCAATGTGACGAAGAAGGAAGGCCCGGTGGAGGCCTACCGACGCGAACTTCGGCGGCTCCAGGTGGAGCTGGTCAAGCTCCAGCGGCACATCATCCAGCACGGGCACAAGCTCCTCGTGATCCTCGAAGGACGCGACGCAGCCGGGAAGGACGGCGTGATCAAGCGAATCACGCAGCACCTGAGTCCCCGGGAGACCCGGGTCGTCGCGCTGGGAAGGCCGTCTGATCGCGACCAGCGCTCCTGGTACTTCCAGCGCTACTCCGCGCACCTGCCGTCGGCCGAGGAGATGGTTCTGTTCAACCGCAGCTGGTACAACCGCGCCGGGGTCGAGCGCGTAATGGGCTTCTGTACCGACGCCGAGCTCGCCCAGTTCTTCGAAACCGTCGTGCCCTTCGAGCATATGCTCGTGGACTCCGGTATCCAGATTCTCAAGTACTACCTCGACATCTCGAAGGACGAGCAGAGACGGCGTCTCGAGGAACGGCGGACCGACCCCCTCAAGCAGTGGAAGGTGAGTCCCATCGATCAGGTCGCCCTGAAACACTGGAGCGCCTACAGCCGGAATCGGAATGAGATGCTGGCTCGCACGAACAGCGCCGTCACGCCCTGGTTCGTCGTTCGAGCCGATGACAAGCGCGAGACCCGACTCAACGTAATCCGCCACATCCTCGCTCGAATCGACTGCCCCGAGAAGGACGAGCACGCTGCGTCGCCCGATCTGGAGGTCGTCTTCCCCTACGACGACTCCTGCGTATCCGAGGGTCGCTTGGCAGTCTGACCTGAAGCCCTTCCACCACGGCTCCGTGGCTGCGGGTCGGGTTCGCGTGCCCATGGGGAGCCGTGACGGAGCGCGTCCGGGCTCTCCGGCGGGCGTGCAGCCGTACGATCGCGACGACCCGAAGTCACCGATCCGGGGTCCCCCGCGTACTAACCCTCACGAGACAGCCCGCGATCGCGGAGGTGGTGTCGTGTGGGTGGTCGACCGGGGCGCCGCGGAGAGTGGTGAATGCTCCGAGCCATGACCCTCGTGTGGATCTCGGCGGCGGCCGTGGCTCTGAGGCCAGCGGTCGCCGCGGATCTCCCGAGCCCCCTCACGCTCGAGGCCGCAATCGCCGCGGCTCGCGAGCGGAACCCGGAGATCCGAGCGGCGGACGCCCGCTACCTCGCCATGCGGGAGCGCCCCATTCAGGAGGGCACTCTTCCCGACCCCATGCTCGGCGTGCGGTACCACAACGAGGACTGGAAGACCACGTTCGGCGAGTCTGAATTTTCGTACTTCGAGGTGAGCGCCGAGCAGGAGATTCCATTTCCGGGAAAGCTCGGGCTTCGCTCACGCATCGCCGAGCGCGAGGCAGAGCGCGAGCGTGCCATGCGCGACATGAGCGTGTTGATGGCGCTCGCGAGCGTCGCCGTGAGCTATGCGGACCTCGCGGTGACGGAGAGATCCGAGGAGATCCTGCGCGAGAATTCGCGCCTCCTCACGCTGATGATCGAGCAGTCCGCGGCGCGCTACGGCGTCGGGGAGGCGGCGCAGCAGGACGTTCTGCGCGCAATGCTCGAGCGGGGCGGACTCGAGGAGCGGCTCACCATGCTGGCGCGCGAGCGCAAGGCCGCCGCCGCTGCGCTCGCCGCGTTCCTGGATCTCGACACCGCGCAGAGGCTGCCAGCAACCGTGGCGTTGCCGGAGCCGCCGTCTCTCGAAGCCCTCGAGACCCTGAGCGGGAAGCTCGCCGCGGGATCGCCGCTGCTACGCGCTGCTGCCGAGGAGTTGCTGCGGACGCAGGAGGCATTGCGCCTCGCGCGTCGTGAGTACTACCCGGACTTCGCGGTGATGGGCGCCTACACGAACAAGCAGGACCTGTTGCCGGAGTGGGAGCTGGGATTTCGCATGAGCGTCCCGCTCTACTTCTGGCGGCGGCAGCGCGCGGGCGTGGCCGAAGCGAGCTTCGCCGCGCGTGCCGCGGAGCACGCGCAGCGCAATACGCGGTTGAGCCTGGAGGCGCGGCTCGCCGACCTCTACGCGATGGCCGAGTCCGCGCAGCGTCTCGTGCGGCTCTACGACGAGACGCTGATCCCGCAGGCAGCGCTCACGCTCGAGTCCGCGCGGGCATCGTACGGCGTCGGTCGCGTCGACTTCCTGAGCGCTCTCACCGCCTTCAGCGCGCTCCTCGAGTATCGGCTACGCCGAGCCGAAGAGGCTGGGGCTCTCTGGCGGGCGCTCGCCGAGATCGGCCCGCTCGTGGGGCAGACACCATTCGGCGAGCCGCTCCGGACTTCGCCGTGAGGGCTGCCTCCAGATGGATGGGCCTGCTTCTCGCCGCCAGCGTCGCCTGCGGTGGTGATCCAGAGGTCGAAGCGAGCCCGCCGCATACGGCGCACGGAACTTCGCTGCCGACGTCAGCGGCAAGGCCTGCCACGCCCGAGCCTTCGGCCGTCCCAGCCACGCCGCCGGGGATGGCAGAGGTCGAGGTCCCCTTCGAGCGCCGCCAGCTCACGGGCGTGCGCGTCGAGCCGATCGAGGTCCGCGAGCTGACCCGGGAGATCCGCACCGTGGGACTCGTCGTGGCCGACGAGCGCCGCGTGCGCCGGATCCAGACGAAGATCTCGGGCTGGGTCGAGCAGCTCTTCGTGAGCTTTACCGGCGAAGCGGTGCGTCCTGGACAGCCGATCCTGTCGATCTACAGCCCCGAGCTGGTGGCGAGCCAGCGGGAGTATCTGCTCGCCCTCGAGGCCTTCGGCGGCACCGGGGATTCGGGGCGCTTCGACGAACGCGATCGGCGGCGCCTCCTCGACTCCGCCCGCACCCGTCTTCGCCTCTGGGACGTCGAAGCTTCGCACATCGAGGAGCTCGAGCGCAGCCGCGATCCCCAGCGGCGGATGGTCCTCCACTCCCCGATCGCTGGCTACGTGACCTTCAAGGCGGTCCAGCAGGGAATGTACGTGACTCCCGAGATGGAGCTCTACACGGTGGCCGATCTCGATCACGTCTGGATCTGGGCGGACGTGAACGAGGACGAGATCGCACTGGTGACGCTCGGCCAGCAGGCGCGAATCGAAGTTGCCTCGGCTCCAGGCGAGCGGGTGGGCGCCATCAGCTTCCTGCAGCCCACGGTCGACGCCGCGACGCGCACGCTGCGGGTTCGCTTCGACGTCGACAACGCAGACGATGCGCTCAAGCCGGGCATGTACGCGACCGTGACCCTCGAGCGACCACTGGGCCAGATCCTCGCGCTCCCCGAGGAAGCGGTGATCGACACCGGCGTGCGCAAGGTCGTCTTCGTGGAGGTGAGCGACGGCCACTTCCAGCCGCGGGAGGTGAAGCTCGGCCGCAAGGGCGCAGCGCATTACGAAGTACTCGGCGGCCTCGTAGCGGCGGAGAAGGTCGTCGTCAGCGCCCAGTTCCTCCTCGACTCGGAGAGCCGCCTGCGCGGGGTCGCCCGGCCCGCGCACGCGGCGCACTGAGCGTGCTCGCGCGTCTGATCGAGGCTTGCGCCCGCCGGCCATTGCTCGTGTTCCTTGCCGTCGGCCTCCTCACGGTGTGGGGCATCCGTGCACTTCTGAGCACCCCGCTCGACGCGCTCCCCGATCTCTCCGACACGCAGGTGATCGTCTTCACGGAGTGGATGGGACGCAGCCCGAATCTGGTCGAGGACCAGATCACCTATCCGATCGTTACCACTTTCCTCGCCGCGCCCAAGGTCAAGGTCGTGCGCGGCTTCACGATGTTCGGCATGTCCTTCGTCTACATCATCTTCGAGGACGGAACCGACATCTACTGGGCGCGCAGCCGCGTGCTCGAATACCTGGTGAAGCTCCAGGGTCGCCTGCCGTCCGGCGTGGCGCCGCAGATCGGACCCGACGCGACGGGCGTGGGCTGGGTATTCGAGTACGCGCTCATCGACGACAGCGGTCGCTACGATCTCCAGCAGCTGCGCAGCTTCCAGGACTGGCACCTGCGCTACTGGCTCTCTGCCGTCCCCGGAGTCGCCGAGGTTGCGAGCCTCGGGGGCTACGAAAAACAGTACCAGGTCGAGATCGATCCGGTGCGCCTCCAGGCCTTCAACCTCTCGATCGGCGATGTGGCCGCCGCCATCCGCATGTCGAACGGCGACGTCGGCGGCCGCGTCCTCGAGCTCGCGCAGCACGAGTACGCCGTGCGCGGCCGCGGCTACATCCAGCGTCGCGAAGACCTGGCGAAGATCGTCGTTGCGACGAACGCGGCGGGGACGCCCGTGCAGCTCGGAGACCTCGCGCGCATCCAGATCGGCGGGAACATCCGGCGCGGCTTCGCTGAGCTCGATGGTACTGGCGAGGTGGTGGGCGGCATCGTGGTCATGCGATTCGGCGAGAACGCCCTCGGCGTGATCGAGCGCGTCAAGGCCAAGCTCGCCGAAATGGCGCCGGCGATGCCTCCGGGGATGCGGGTCGTCACGACGTACGATCGCTCGGAGCTGATCCGCGCCTCCGTGCGGACCCTCGGCGAGAACGTCATCCAGGTGATGGTGATCGTGTGCGCCACGATCGTGATCTTCCTCTTGCATCTTCGCTCGGCGTTGGTGCCCGCCATCATGCTCCCGATCGCCATCCTGCTCTCGTTCATTCCGATGTCCGCCATGGGCCTCACCACGAACATCATGTCACTAGCGGGGATCATCATTGCCATCGGCGATATGGTGGACGCCGCGGTCGTGCTCGTGGAGAACGCCCACCGGCGGATCGAGCGCGCCGGCCCGGGAGAGAGCCGGACCGAAGTCGTGATTGCGTCAGTGAAGGAGCTGGGCCCTCCGATCTTCGGCTCGCTGCTCGTGATCGCGATCGCCTTCCTGCCGGTTTTCACGCTCGAGGCCCAGGAGGGGAGACTCTTCAAGCCGCTCGCCTACACCAAGACGCTGGCGATGGTCTTCGCCTCGATTCTTTCGGTGACGCTCGTGCCCGCGCTGATGGTGCTCCTGCTGCGGGGGCGGATCCGAAAGGAGGCCGAGAACCCGGTGAACCGGATCGTGCGCGCGGCATACGCGCCCGTGCTTCGCTGGTGCCTCGTGCACCGGCGGGCGCTCGTGCTGGCCGTGGTGGCGGCGCTCGGGCTGACGTTGATTCCCTTCTCGCGCCTCGGATCCGAATTCATGCCGCCGCTCTACGAAGGCAGCGTCCTTTTCATGCCCATCAGTGTCCCGGGTCTCTCGATCGAAGAGGCCAAGCGCCTCGTCCAAGAGCAGGATCGACGGCTGAAGGCGATCCCCGAAGTGGCTTCCGTCTTCGGCAAGGGGGGGCGCGCGGAGACCCCCACCGACCCGGCCCCGCTCTCGATGATCGAGACCGTGATCACGCTGCGCCCGCGCGAGGAATGGCGCGCAGGCCTCGATTTCGACGCGCTGCTCGCCGAGATGGACGCCGCCGTGAAAACCCCCGGGCTCCAGGCCGCATGGACGATGCCCATCAAGGCGCGCGTCGACATGCTCACCACTGGTATTCGTACACCAATAGGTGTCAAGATCTTCGGCACCGACCTTGGGCAGATCGCCGCGATCGGCGAGTCCCTGGAAGGAATCTTGCGGAACGTGCCGGGCACTCGGTCCGTCTACGCCGAGCGCGAGCTGGGCGGCTTCTTCGTGGACTTCCTGCCCGACCGCGACGCGATCGCGCGCTACGGACTTCAGCTGATGGACGTGATGAACGTGATCGAGACGGCGATCGGGGGACTCGACGTCGACACCACAATCGAGGGACGCGAGCGCTACAAGATCAACGTGCGGTATCCGCGCGAGCTGCGCGACAGCCCGGAGGATCTCGCGCGCGTGCTCGTCCCGATCCCGCTCCAGCAGTCGCGCGGGCCGCTGCTCGGACCCGCCGCGGGGGATACCGGCATGGGGCCACCGACGGGCGCCGAGGGTATGGGCGGGCGCGTCGCTCACGTGCGGCTCGGCCAGCTCGGGAAGATCGTCGCCACCATGGGCCCCCCCATGATCAAGAACGAGGCGGGCCTTCTCACGGGCTGGGTGTACGTCGACACCGATCGCAGAGATCTCGGCGGCTACGTCGAAGAGGCGAAGCGCGCCGTGGCGAGCCAGCTCGAGATCCCCCCCGGCTACTTCCTGCGCTGGACGGGACAGTACGAGTTCCTGGAACGGATGCAGGCGCGCATGCGCATCGTCGTGCCGCTCACGGTCGGGATCATCTTCGCCATCCTGTACGTGAACTTCGGTGGCTTCACCCAGGCGCTCCTCGTGCTCTTCTCCGTTCCCTGCGCGGCCATGGGCTCGATCTGGCTGCTCTGGGCTCTCGGCTTCAACACCTCCGTCGCGGTCTGGGTGGGCCTGATCGCGCTGCTCGGCATCGCAGCCGAGACCGCTTCGATCATGGTGATCTACCTCGACGAGGGCTACCGGCGTTGGCAAGCGGAAGGCCGGCTCCACACCACCGCGGACCTGATCGAGATGGCCCTGGAGTCGGGCGGCCAGCGGGTGCGGCCGCTGCTCATGACGGTGCTGATGAACATCGTGGGGCTGATTCCCGTGATGTTCGGCACGGGCATCGGCTCCGACATCGCCAAGCGCATCGCGGCGCCGCTGTGGGGAGGCCTCGTCTCGCTCACGCTGCTCACCCTCGCCGTGATCCCGGCCCTCTACGTGATCTGGCGCGAACGGGGGTTGCGCCGCGCGGCGCCCTGAACGAGCCCGAGCGGCCACCCGGTCGAAGGAGTCGCGATGCAGATAAATTGGCACGCCTCGAGCATCGAGGAGGTGGCGCGCCACCTTGCGACGGATCCCAAGGTGGGCCTCACCGCAGACGAGGCCGCTCGCAGGCTCGCCGCGGGCGGACCGAACGAGCTGCAGCGTGGCGCCGAGATCTCGCCGTTTACGATCTTCGCCCAGCAGTTCCGCAGCCTCGTCATCTGGGTGCTGATCGGAGCGGGCGTGGTGTCGGCGGCGCTGGGCGAGCTCGTCGACGGCACGGCGATCCTCGCGATCGTCGTCCTCAACGCCGCGATCGGATTCTTCCAGGAGTACCGGGCCGAGCGCGCGGTGGCCACGCTTGCGCGCCTCGCCGCGCCACGGGCTCGCGTCGTGCGCGGCGCTGCCTCCGTTCTCGTCCCTGCGCGCGAAGTCGTGCGCGGGGATCTGCTCGTCCTCGATGCTGGCGATCTGGTCGCCGCCGACGCCAGGCTCCTCGAGAGCTCTGAGCTGCGCGTCGACGAGGCGCCTCTCACCGGCGAGTCGGAGGCGGTGGAGAAGCACACGGCTCCGCTCCCCGCGGACACCGCGCTCGCGGATCGTCGCAATCAGGTGTTCCTCGGAACGAGCATCGCGGCGGGCTCGGGCCGTGCCCTCGTGATGGCAACGGGCATGCAGACCGAGGTGGGCCACATCGCGCGTCTGCTCGAAACCGCCTCGAGCGGCGAGACGCCACTCCAGAGGAAGCTCGATCAGGTGGCGCGGCGGCTTCTCTGGGCGTGCCTCGCCATCGTGCTGCTGGTCTTCGCGCTGGGCTGGCTCCGGGGGAGCCCGCTGCTCGAGCTGTTCCTCGGCGGCGTGAGCCTCGCGGTCGCCGCGGTGCCCGAGGGGCTCCCAGCCGTCGTCACGGTGGCACTCGCCCTCGGTGTCCAGCGCATGGTCCGCCGTCACGCGCTCGTGCGTAGGCTCCCTTCCGTCGAGACCCTGGGCAGCACCCAGGTGATCTGCACCGATAAGACCGGAACTCTCACGGTGGGCGCCATGACCGTGCGCCGGCTGCTCACCCCCGAAGGCGTGTACCGGGTGACGGGCGAGGGCTATGCGCCGGTTGGGGCAATCCTCGGCG
>DATBRV010000135.1:0-19917 GCA_036560145.1 Myxococcota bacterium | reverse complement strand
CCTGCGCTCCCGCGGCATCCCGGCCGATGCGATCGAGGGCGTCCCCGCCATCGTGGAGAGGCTCGCCCAAGACTGCCGCGAAGGCGACGTCGTGATCGTGATGAGCAACGGCGACTTCGGGAACCTCTGGCAGCACCTGCTCGAGGCGCTTCGGGGCTGAGCTCAGCGCGAGCCGCTGGTCGCCAGGTGCCGTGTCTGCCCGCCCATGATCCGGATCGTCAGCTTGCGCGGGAGCAGGCGGCGCATCAGCTGCGAGGCGAAGCGGTTGAAGCGGCCGGGGATCAGGAGCGGGCCGTGGCCGAGGCTCGCGAGGGCTTCGCGCGCCACCTGAGCGGGATCCAGCTCGCCGGGGGCGCGCCCTTGCGCGCGCTTCAGGTAGCGCGGGGTGCGCGTGGCGCCGGCGCAGACTGCGAGCACGTCGACGCCGAGGGGGGCGAGCTCGAACCACATCCCCTCGGCAAGTGTCAGGAGAAATGACTTGGTCGCGCCGTAAGTCGCCACGTACGGGGAGCCCTGGAAGGCGGTCAGCGACGAGAGCAGCACGATCCCGCCCGCGCCGCGCGCGGCCATCCGCTGGCCGAAGCGGTGCGCGACTGCGAGCGGGCCGCGCACGTTCACGTCGATCGCCGCCAGCTGCTCCTCGAGGGGGATTTCGAGGAAGGTGCCGGCGGGCGCAAGCGCGGCGTTGTAGACGACGAGCCCGATCGCGAGGTCCGCGACCTTCTCCTCGAGCAGCGCGGCCGCGTCGGCGCGTGTGAGATCGAGCGGGATGCAGCGCACGTCCACCTTCGCGAGGCCCGCGATCTCCCGCGCGGCGGCCTCCAGCGGCCCCTCCCGTCGGGCCACCAGCACGAGGTTCAGCCCGCGCCGCGCCAACTCTCGAGCGAACGCTTCCCCGATCCCCTCGGAGGCGCCGGCGACCAGCGCCCAGGGGCCGTACCGCTTCTGGAACGCATCCACCGTCAATAGATCCCGGGGATGATGCGGCTGGGGACCCGCCGGCGGTATTCGTCCCAGAGCGGGCCGTACCTCTCGGCGCAGCGCTGGTCGTCGAAGTACTGCCGGGGAAACAGCAGCGCCACGTAATAGAGCGGATATAGCCACGTCGCGAGCACGAGCGGATATCCCAGGCATAGCGTCAGCGCCGTCGCCATCAATATTTCGCCGAGATAATTGATGTGCCGCGAGAGCCCCCAGAAGCCTCCCGCCAGCACGTGCTTCCCATCGCCCGAGATCGCGCGCGGTTCGAGCAAGCCGAAGGCCTTCGCCTTCGGATCGCGCTTGAACCAGAACTTCTGGAGGTTTGCGCCGCGCGCCAGCGCCCAGCCCGCGAAGAAGAGCAGGCCATAGCCAAAAAGGACAGGCGCCGGCGTATGCGGATCGGGAAGATCCGCCACGGCCCACAATCCCACCGGGTAGAAGAACGGATAGAACACCAGACATCCCCAGCCGAGCTTGAACCCCACGCGCTCGGCCATGATGTCGTACGTGTAGAGGTGCACTTCCTCGAAATTCAAATATTCGACGACGAAGAAGCTGAAGAGCAGCGCGTACAAGATCAGCCCGTTCGAGAAATCCGACGCGAACGTCTGCACGTGGAACGCGGTGAACGACAACAAATTGAGCTCGAGCATGACGGCGCCGACCAGATAAAGAAACATCTTTGCGTCGACGCGGCCGCGACCGAACTGGGGGTTCGCGAGTCGCCCCAGGTATAGGTCCGCGAGCAAGCCCTTGTTGGCCTTGGCGGGAAGCACCATCGCGAGCGTGAAGATCAGCCCGAGCCCGCAAGCGCCCGCCGCCATCTCCCAGCGGTGCACGTAGAAGAACTCGCGGGGGAGAAAGCCCAGCTCGCACGCGAGCGCCCAGCCAGCGACGGTGACGAACAGGACCCGCAGGCCGTTCAGCCGGTAGCGGAGCGGCCTCCCCGTGGCCGGGTCGATCACGTATCCGTCGACCCAGCGCCCGGGCAGCGCCAGATGGAGCCCGAACACGATCCCGTAGACGATCAGCGGACCGAGGATTGCGATCATCGCGGCGAGGCTATCACGGCGCGCGCGATCAGGCTGCGGACACCGTCACCAGCGCCGCCACGTCGTCGACCAGGCAGCAGACCTCGACGCTCGGGGGATCGAGCACCACCGCGAACCCGTGCTCGGTGTGTCGTACGACCTTCCCCGCCAGCTCGAACGGCTGCACCGGACGCACGAAGATGTAGAGCTGCACGCGCGTCCCGACCTCCGGCCGGATCGAGGTCTCCTCCAGGCGGACGCTGGCGTAGGAGATCTCCGCGAGCACTCCCGCGCCCTCCCGGGAGCCCGAGGAATAGAGCGCGTCGAAGCGGGCCTTGAAGCGAGGGTTCTTGCGGCGATCCATGACCCGAGCGTTTCGGCCGGCCGGCGGAGCCTCTTGAGTCCGCCCGGCCCCCCCGGCCAGGCCCTAGAACTCGAGCAGCCGCGCGTGGCGGCCCCGGGCGACCGAGCGGCGGATGGCCTCCGCCACGAAGCGGCGCGCGTGCTCCACCGCCGACACCAGCGTTTCGCCCTTCGCGAGGCCCGCCGCGATCGCGGACGCGAGGGCGCAGCCGGTGCCGTGCACGGGCCCGGCCTCGATGCGCACCGCGTCCAGCCATTGCAGCGAAGCGCTGCCGCCCTCGCGCAGCGCCAGCAGGTCGCGCGGCGCTCCCTCGCGGTGCCCGCCCTTCACGAGCGCCGCGCCGGCGCCGAGATTCGAGACCAGCGCGCAGGCGGCGGCCTCGACCCCCTCGTCCGTGGAGACGTCGCAGCCCGTGAGCGAGCCGGCCTCCATCAGGTTGGGCGTCACCAGCGTGGCGTGCCCGATCAGATCCTGGAGGACGCCCCACGCGCGCCGCTCGAGCAGCGGGGTCCCGTCGCTGGCGGCGAGCACCGGGTCGATCACGAGGGGAGGCCGTCCCTCCGGGCGGCCGTCCAGCTCGCGCAGGCCGAGCTCGACGTTGCGCGCCACGTCGTCGGTCGCCAGCATCCCGATCTTCACGGCATCCGGGCGCAGGTCGCGCAGCAGCACCCGGAGCTGGGCCAGCACGACGTTCGGAAACGCGGGCAGCACCTGGTGCACCTTGGCGGTATCCTGCACCGTCAGCGCGGTGACCACCCCCGCGCCGTGCACACCAAAGGCGTGAAAGACCTGGAGATCCGCCTGGAGCCCGGCGCCGCCGGTCGGATCCGAACCGGCGATGCTGAGGGCGATCCGCATATGGACGCATTCTAGTGCAAAGCTCGAGGCGGCTGGTGGGCGCCGCGCTGCTGCTCGCGTGTCTGCTGGCCGCGACGACGCCGAGCCTGGCGGAGCCCCCGTCCACGGTGATCCTGATCTCGCTCGACGGCACCCGGCCGATCGACCTCGAGCGAGACCCCGATCTCACCCACTTCGCGGAGCTGCGCCGGCGCGGGGCCCGGGCCTCGCGCATGCTTCCGGTCTTTCCCACCAACACCTTTCCGAACCACGTCACGCTGGTGACCGGCGTCGCCCCGGACGTGCACGGCATCGTCAACAACAGCTTCGTCGACCCCGAGCGGGGCGAGTTCGACAAGGAAGCGGATCCGACCTGGCTGCTGGCGGAGCCCCTCTGGTCGCTCCTCGCCAAGCAGGGCGTCACCTCGGCTTCCTTCCACTGGGTGGGCTCCGAGGGCCCCTGGACCAGCGGCCGCGGCCCGCGCTACTGGAAGCCCTTCGACGAGTCGGTCCCTGCCAACGAGAAATTCGATCAGGTCCTGGCCTGGCTCTCGGGGCCCGAGCCGCGCCCTCGGCTGATCACCGTCTGGTTGAAGGGCGCCGACGGGCCGGGCCACCGCAAGGGAATCGGGACGCCCGAGGCGCGCCGCGCGCTGTTCGCGCAGGACCAGGCCGTCGGGAAGCTGGTGGCCGCGCTCGATGCGCGCGGCGCCTTCGCCCACACGACGCTCCTGATTGTCTCCGATCACGGCATGTCGCCGGTGCGCCGCCGCATCGACCTGTCCGCCGCCCTGCGCTCTGCGGGGGTGAAGGGCGAGGTCTCCGGCGCCGGCGGGATGGCGACGATCCGCGTCGAGAAGGGCGAGGGACAGGGATTCGTCGCGCAATCGGTCGCCGTCGCGCGCCGGCTCGGGCTCGAGGCCTGGCCGCGCGAAGAGACGCCCCGCGACCTTCACGCTCGTCACCCGCGCTTCGGCGACGTGGTCGTGATCGCGCCGGTCGGCGTGGCGATCCAATCCGCCCGCACCCCGCCGATGTACGGCGTCCACGGCTACCGCCCGGAGGACCCCTGGATGGGCGCCCTGTTCATGGCCGTCGGGCGCGGCGCTCCGCCGGGAGCGGAGCTCGGGGAGCTGAGCAGTCTCGACGTTGCACCCACCATCTTGCGGCTGCTCGGCCTCGAGGTTCCGGCCGGCATGCCGGGACGGCCGATCGCGCAGCTCATCCCGACAGCGAAGGAGGGCGCCCCGTGAAGCCGAAGCCCGGGCGGAAATCGAACGGGGTGCTGGCCGTGGCGATCGGCGTGCTGTGCGCGGTTTCCGCGCACGCCGCGGATCCGGCTCCGGCTCCCGGCTCGTCGACCTGGTTCAGCCAGGTGCTGTCGCATTCCGACGCGGGGCTCAACGTTGCCTACTTCTGGTCGAAGGGCGCCAAGCTTCGCGCCGAGACGGTGATCGCCGGCCGCCGGGTCACGACCCTCGTGAGCGGAAACACCTACTACGCCTACGACGCCGTTTCACAGAACGGAGTCGCCATCACCCGGAGCCCGAAGGCGATTGCGGGGGATGCACGCGGAGAGCGGCCCTTCGGGCGCGAGTTCGAGACGCTGGTGGCCCAGGGCGCCGAGCGGGTCCGCGACGAGCAGGTGATGGGGCGCCCCTGCGAGGTCTTCCGCCTGACCGATCAGTTCGGGCGCCGCGAGCTGTGGGTGACCAAGGACAAGCTCCGGCTTCCGGTGCGGATCGTCGTCTACCGCCGCGACAACCAGAAGACCACCACCACCGACTTCATCAACTGGCTCACCGGGCTGGCGATCGCGGACGGATTCTTCGAGCCCGAATCCAACATCGCGTTCGAACGCCTGGACTTCGAGACCTACATGAAGCGCAGCACGACGGGCGAACCGATCGGCCCCGTGCCGGTGCTCTACACGGACCTGTTGGTGGGGCGTTAAGGGGACGACACCCAGGTGATGTTCGCGTCCGCGATCGGCGGCGTGGAATCGGCCAGCACCGCCAGGCGCCGCGCGATCTTGCCCGCGATCTCGCGGATCGCGCGCGACACGTCGGAATCCGGGGCGTGCACGAGGATCGGACGCCCCCGATCGCCGCCCTCGACCACGCGCGGGTCGATCGGCACCTCGCCGAGGAACGGAACGCCCAGCTCCTCCGCGACGCGCTTCCCTCCGCCCTGGCCGAACAGGTAGTACTTCCGATCGGGGAGATCCGGCGGCGTGAAGTACGACATGTTCTCGACGATCCCCAGCACGGGGACCTGCACCTTCTCGAACATCTTGAGACCCTTGCGCGCGTCGATCAGCGACAGATCGTTCGCCGTCGTCACGATCACGGCGCCGGCGAGCGGCGCCTGCTGGGTCAGCGTGAGCGCGGCATCGCCGGTCCCCGGCGGCATGTCGACCACCAGGTAATCGAGCTCGCCCCACTCGACGTCCGTCAGGAACTGACGGATCAGCCCGTGCACCATCGGCCCGCGCCAGATCACCGGCGAATTCTCGGTGACGAAGAAGCCCATCGACATCAGCGAGAGGCCGTGCCCCTGCTGCGGGAAGATCCGCTTCTGCTCGGCGTGCGGGCGGCCGCGGACGCCCGTGAGCAGGGGCAGCGACGGGCCGTAGACGTCGGCGTCCATCAGTCCGACGCGGGCGCCCGTCTCGCGCAAGGCGATCGCGAGGTTCACCGCGATCGTGCTCTTGCCCACGCCGCCCTTGCCGGAGGCGACCGCGATCGTGTTGCGAACGCCCGGCAGCACCGGGTTCGCCTCGGCGCTCGGAGCCGCGGCGCGGCCCCGCGTGTTCGCGGTCATCGTCACCGCGACGGAGCTGACGCCGGGAATTGCCGCCACCCGTTCGCGGGCGGCCTTCTCGAACTCCGCCTTCACGGGGCAGGCGGGCGTGGTGAGCTCGATCGAAAAGGAGACGCTGCCCCCGTCGATCCGGAGGTCCTTCACGAAGCCGAGATCGACGATGCTCTTGCCGAAGTCGGGATCGACGATCGGTCTCAGCGCGTCGAGCACGCTGGCGTCCGTGAGGGGCGCGGCCATTTCTCTCCTGAAACACTTCCTGGAAGTGCGCGAGTGAAACCAGCTTAGCCTAACGTCTCGCCCACGTCGCGAACCGGCGAACCGGAGGTGCCAGCTTGGACTGGGGCGATTCCGCTTTCTGGATCGGTGTGGGGCTCGTGGGGAACGCCGCCTTCGCGCTGCGCTTCCTGGTGCAGTGGATCGCGTCGGAACGCGCCCGCCGCAGCGTCGTGCCCGTCTCGTTCTGGTACCTGAGCCTGGTCGGCGCGGCGGTCCTGCTCTGCTACGCGATCCACCGCCGCGATCCGATCTTCGTGCTCGCCTACCTGCCGAACGGATTCATCTACGCGCGGAATCTCTACCTCACGCGCCACCAGCACGAGCCGGGCTGACGATCAGCTCGATCACGTTGCCGTCGGGATCCCGGACCCACAGCTGGCCGCGGCGCGCGTCCGTCTCGAGCACCTCGGCGCTGCGGGCCTTGAGCCGCTCGAGTGTCTTCGCGTAGTCGTCGATCGCAAAGGCGCTGTGATTCGCGAGCGGCGTGAGCCGCCCCGGCGCCGTGCCGACGTCGCTGCCCGCGGGCGTCACGATCAGGTGGACTTCGCTGGCGCCCGCTCGATACCAGACCCCGGCGATCCCCATCTCGGGGCGCGGGATCGGCTCGAGCTCGAGCACGTCCTCGTAGAAGCGACGCGATCTCGCGAGATCCTGCACGGCGAACGAGACGTGGTGCACGCCTCGCGCGATCACGCCGGCTTGCCGCCGGCCCGGCGCAGGAGGCCCAGGTATCCGGGCTCGATCAAGGCGCCGTCCAGCGCCCCGCGCTCGCGCAGCAGCCGGTGCAGCCGCGGAAGGTTGTAGAACGGAACCGTCATCAGGAGATGATGCTCGAGGTGGAAGTTCACGCGGTTGGGCGCCAGCAGCAGGCGCTCCCACCAGCTCGCGAGCGTGGTGCGCGTGTTGCGAAGCTCGTCGCTCGGATCCGGCACCATGTTGTGCTCGGCGATCGACCGGATCCGCGTGGCCAGGCTGTTGGTGGTGAACCAGGCCGCGACCCAGACGAGATAGAGCTCGGGATGCCCGGCGACCGCGAGGATTCCCAGCAGCAGCGCGTTCGTGATCACCACGCCGCGCAGATTCTTCCAGCCGGGCCCGGAGGGGCCGAGATCGCGCGCGAGGACGGCCTTCACCCGCTTCCAGCCGACCCGCCCCGAGAGATCCCGCACGATCTTGCGGCGCAAGCTGGCGCGCGTCACCGGAAACTTGGTGGCGAGGCCGAGGTCGGGATCCTCGGCGGTCCAGTTCTTGGCGTGGTGCTTCAGGTGATAATTGCGGTAGGGCGCGAGGTCCGCCCAGATGGGATAGGCGCACAGCCAGTTTCCCGCGAAATCGTTGAGCCGCCGGTTGGCGAACAGCGTGCGATGGGCGGCCTCGTGCATCAGCACCGCGAATCCGAGCTGGCGGCCGCCGATCACGAAGAGGGCCACCAGCAGGCTCAGCCCGAGCGTCAGCGGCCCCGAAGCCGCCGCCACCAGCGCGAAGGACGCGAAGACCAGGGCCCAGTCGAACGCGATCGAGAGGGCGCTCCGCCAGTCGCTGCGGGCGAGCAGGCTCTCGAGCTCCTCGGGCGTGATCGCGCTGCGCCAGGCTCTTGCTTCACCCATCGATCAACCAAAGAGCCGCGGGTGGAAGACCCGCAGGCCGATGGCGAGACCGGTGCCGATCGCGAGCGGGATCGGAATCTCCCGCAGCCCGCGCAGCGAATTCCGTCCCGTGAACGGGAAGAACACGGTCTCGTCGTGGAAGCGCCGGAACTTCGCGTCCCCCGTCGCGAGCTTGCGCTGGTCCTGGTGGCGGCAGCCCGCCCAGGCGAAGAGCGGAAAGCCCGCGAAGAAGGCGAGCTCGGTCGCGTTCACGCGCGCGACCAGCAGGTGCAGCACCCCGTAGAGGCCGACGGCCATGAACATCGGGTGCCGCGTGATGTAGTAGGCGCCGGCGACCTCCGCCTTGCCCGGGGCGATCGCCGCGGGGCTCGGCCGCAGCAGCGCCGCCACCACCAGCGAGAGGACGATCACCATGCCCGCGTACATGGCCCAGCGCAGGACCGGGGCCGATCCGAAGTACCAGAGGAACGCGCCCTCGTGCTTGTGCGCGAAATAGAACCACACCAGCGGGACGAAGGTCGCGAACGCGAATAGCGAATAGACGCCGAGGAAGCCGCGCTCGCCGACCGCTCCGATCAGGCGCGTCCGCACCGGGGCGCTGGAGAGCCCCATGTGGGTGGCGGCGAAGGCGAGCCAGAAGAAGACGATCGCAGCCGCGGCCATGCCCGGTCCTCTCTCGGACCGGGAGTCTACACCACGATCACAGCGACGGGCATGGCGCGGCGCCCGCGCAGGCGAGCCCGGAGGGGCCCGGAGAGCTGCCGTAGCGAGAGCGGAGGACGGTGAAGTCCGCGGCCGTGATCGCGCCGTCGCCGTCGTGATCGACCTCCGCATTCCACCGCTCGCCGCCCGCCTCGCTTCCGTAGGCCGCGCGCAGGGTCGAGAAGTCGAGGGCGGTGACGGCGCCGTCGTCGTCGTAGTCCGCGTCGCAGGCGTCGCCGAAGCCCTCCAGGTTCGCGTCGGCCTGGGTGGGATTCGCGATCTCCGCGCAGTTGTCGTCGGCGTCCGGAACTCCGTCGGCATCGCCGTCGGGTCCCGGATCGCCCCCGAAATCGCCCCCGAGGTCCGAGAACTCGAGCTCGATCACCGCCAGACCGCCGGTCCCGTTCTCGAGGATCCCGTAGGTGACGTAGGCGACGCCGTCCACCACCTGCACGTCCCAGGCCCAGCCGTTCCCGCCCGCGATCGGAATCGCCTCCTCGCCGTCGATCGGGACGAGCGAGCCGTCGCTGATCTGGAAGGTGCGCAGGCCCCCCTTGCCCTCGGTCGCGAACACGTAGCCGTCGTCCACGTCGGATTCGTAGTAGGCGAGCCCCGGCGTGGTGGAGATGCGATTCGCCAGCACCGGCTCGCTGGGATCCGAGACGTTGATCGCGAGCAGGCCGGCCTGCCAGCCGGCGAGGAAGGCGTAGTTCCCGTCGTCGCTCAGCGTCATGTCCTGGGGGACCTCGGGCGGCGTTCCGGTCGGGCTCGTGTCGTAGCCGCCGATCAGCTGCGGCGACGCCGGGGCGTTCACGTTGACCACGCGCAGGCCCTGGCTGTTGGCGACGAACACGAGCAGGTCGTCGTCGTTGTCGAGGAACGCCACGTCGATCGCGGCGCCGGTGCCCCAGCCAGCCGTGCTGGAGCCGATCGCGCCGCGCAGCACGGGAGCAGCCGGCGTGCTCCCGAACAGGGGCGCGAAATCGACGATCCGGAGGCCGCCGTTGTGATCCGCGATGTAGCCGATCACCTCCTCGCCTCCTGCGAACGACTCGACCTCGACCGCCTCCGCCCACACCGGCGTGTCGTAGTACCCGAGCACGACGGGCTCGGCGGGATTCTCGACGTCCAGTACGAGAACACCGCAGCGCCCGACCGAGACGAAGAGCGCGGAGAGGGATTCCACGAACTCGACGTCGTCGGCGAAGAAGGCCGCCGTTCCGAGGCCGTTGGGACAGGTCGCCGGGGCGAAGCTGGCGAGGGTCGTGATCGCCTCCGGATTGGTCACGTCGAGGATCTTCACGCCCTCCCCCTGGAGCGCGAGGTAGGCCGTGCGGACCTCACGCTCTTCCTGGGGGATGGAATCCACGTC
The DNA here is from genome assembly GCA_036560145.1 of Myxococcota bacterium. Lineage (GTDB taxonomy): Bacteria > Myxococcota_A > UBA9160 > UBA9160 > SMWR01 > DATBRV01. The sequence goes on along the minus strand of DATBRV010000135.1, from coordinate 9,924 downwards.
CACCTCGATGTCCTCAGCCCAGTCGCCGAAGGTCATGCCGGGGAAGTCCGCGCTCTCCCAGTGCTTCGCCGCGGTGGCCGACTGCCGCGAGCCCCCCTGATCGGTGAAGCTGGCATTGATGGTGTCGTCGCCGGGACCGTTGGATCCCGTGTACGTGAACGAGACGTTGCCGTCGGAGTTCGTGCGGCAGTCGGCGGGCACGCACGACCCCGCCGCGCCGCTGTTCTGTCCGGTCACGGTGAAGGTGACGAGGGCGCCCGCGAGGGACACGCCATCGTTCGTCACGTGGGCCGTCAGGGTGTGGGTCGTGCCGGCCGGGTTGGTCGACGTCGTCGGCGTGAGCGCGATGCTGTCCGAGACGACGACGATCGAGGATCCGGCGATCAGGATGTACGCCCTTCCGCAGGCGCTCGCTCCCGTCTTGGGGTCGACACCGCAGGTCGGCCTGGGGGCCGAGTCGGTCACGATCGCCAGCGCGTTCCAGTCGCTCGGGAAGGTCGACCAGGACTCGTGCACCGAGCTGGACCAGTTCGCGAGCGAAGCCGTCGTCAGCGTCGCGAACGACGGCTCCGAAGCGATCAGCGAGACGGCATTGCCAGACCCCTCGACCACCGCCCAGGGTCCCGACCCGGTGCTGAGCAAGCCGAGGGCGGTCAGCACGTTGCCGCCGCCGCCGCCGCAGGAAGCGCTGAAGTAGAGGCCCGTCGTCCCCACTTGCGCGCCCGCGAAGGCGACGCCCTCGCGGATGATGATCCCGGCGTCGGGTCTGGTGAGGAGATTCGCGTGCAACGCCGGGTCCGTGCCCACCACGATCCGATTGCCGGCCTTCGTCCTGCCGCCGGCCGTCCCCATCACCACGGGCGCCCAGGTGGCTGCGTTCGCCGCGGCGGTCTGGGGTGCGCTGCCGCAGTTCGGATCGCCGATGATCAGCAGGTCGTATGCCCCGAACTCCGCCTGTGTCATCTCGGCCCAGGTCGCCTGGGGGACGATCGTGACCGCGAAGCCCGCCGCGGTCGCGGCCTGCTGCTCCAGACTCGTCGTCGCCGGCGCCGGCGCGCTGACTACCGTCGCACCGTTGATCAAGGCCCTGCGGCCGGACGGTTGAGCGCTGCCCTCCGCGGGCGCGATCAGCGCCGCGATCAGGCAGGCCGCGAGCAGGCACAGGAACGATCGGGACATGCGGGGGGTAAAGGCCATCATGGGTCGCCTCTAGGGCCCGACATGATGCCCCGACCGCTCCCGAAAAGTCACGAAAAATCGCGCTTGCGCATGGACTTAGGGCGACGCAGCTGAGCGGGGAGCGGCACCCGGCCGCCGCCCGGGGTGGCGGCAGGTGCCGGGCCCGCGGGCTCGCCTACAGTCTTGCCCGCCAAGCATGGAAGAGACTACCCGCAAGATCGTCGCCATCTTGTTCAGCGACATTGCCGGCTACACCGCCGCGATGGGGCAGGACGAGGAGCTCGCGATCCGCGCGGTCTCGCGCAGCCGGACCGTCCAGAAGGAGCTGGTCCGGAAGTTCCACGGCGACTGGGTCCAGGAGGTCGGCGACGGCGCGCTCTGCACCTTCGCGAGCGCGGTCGAGGCGGTGAACTGCGCGGTCGAGATCCAGCGCGCCTTCGAGGGCGAAGCCGATTTCAAGCTGCGCATCGGCATCCACGTCGGCGACATCGTGTTCCGCAAGACCGAGATCGGCTACGACGTCTTCGGCGACGGCGTGAACGTCGCGGCGCGCGTGCAGGGCGTGAGCGAGACCGGCGGCATCTGCATCTCCGACCGCGTCTACGACGAGCTGCGCAACCGGAAGTCGATCGACGTCCGCTACCTCGGCGAGCATCAGCTCAAGAACGTCAACCGACCGATCGGCGTGTACGCCGTGGTCGACCCCCAGCGGCCCGGCGCGGTCGCCGCCCCGGCAACTCCCGCGGCGCCGGCCGCCCAGCCCCGGCGCTGGCTGATCCCCGCGCTCGGTGTGCTGGCGCTCGCCACCATCGCCGTGTTGGCGTGGTCGCTCCAGGGCCGCACGCCCGCGGCGCCGTCGAGCCCGAAGGCCCTTCCCGCGGAGGTGGTGGCGGAGCCCGAGCCCAAACCCGAGCCGGCGCCGGAGCTCGCGGCGCCCGTCGCCCAGCCGCAGGCGGCGCCGGTCGCGCCGGCTCCCGTCGTCGCGCCCAGGGCCGCGCCGGCGGTCGTCGCCCCCGCGCCGAAGGCGCCGGCCGCCAAGACCCCCCCGCCGGAGCTCGCCTTCGACGCGCTGCGCAGGGCCCTGCTGGCGCGCGTGGGCCCCTGGGGCGAGGCGCGCGCGCGCGTCGAGACCGATCCGAACCCGGTGCCGAACGAGGAGAAGTACCAGATCGTCTTCGAGGCCCAGTGCGATTGCGACGCGATGCTCTTCGCCGTCGACGGCAGCAAGGACGAGATCGCGCTGCTCTACCCGAACCCCTACGACCCGCCGCGCCGGCTCGCGCCGGGAGAGCGCCGCAGCCTGCCGGGCACCGCCGCGTACTCCTTCCGGGCGGTCGGCGGCGAGGGCGTCGACATGCTCAAGCTCTTCGTCACGCCCCGCGAGTTCTCCTTCCCCGAGGCGAACATCAACGCCTGGGAAGCCTCGCCCCGCAAACCCGAACGCCTGGCCGAGCTGGCGCGCTGGCTCGACAGCCTCGAGGAGATCCCCTTCGCCACCTCCGTGACGCCGCTCCAGATCCGCCGCTGAGGCTAGGTCCCTGAAAAGACAAGCGAAATCGATTGACAACCCGGTCTCCGACTGATTCAATGCCCGACCCTTGGGGGCCGCGTTCGCGGCGGGGAGGAACGGTGCGTTTCCAGCTGGCCCTGGCGCTGACGATGTCCGGTCTGCTGCTGGCCGGCCCCGCGCTCGCCTCGGTCGAGTCCGAGCTCGCCTTCCACCGCGGCGTCGTCGCCTACGGACAGAACCACCTCGACGAGGCCCGGGCGCTCTTCGAGAAGGTGGTCGAGCTCGACCCCAGCGACACCGTCGCGATCCACTACCTCGCGCTGATCGCGATCAAGCAGGGCGACCGCACGCGCGCGCGGGAGCTGATCGAAAAGGGCCTCGCGCTGGAACCCGACGATCCGGACCTGCGGGTCGATCTCGGGGTGCTACAGCTCGAAGCCGGCCTCACGGCCGAGGCGCGCGAGAGCTTCGACCGCGTGCTGGCGGTGCGCCCCGACGATGCGCGCGCCCAGCTGTTCGCCGGGATCGCGGCCTACCGCGCCGGCGCCTACGCCGCCGCCATGCCGCATCTCGACCGGGCCGTCGAGCTCGACCCCAACCTCGAGCTCCAGGCGCGCTATTACGCCGGCCTCTCGGAGGCCTTTCTCGGCAACCTGCCGGTGGCGGAGGGCGCCTTCGACGAGATCGCTTCGCAGTCGCCGCAGCATCCGCTCTCGCAATCCGCGCAGCGCCTGCGCGACCAGATCCGCACGCCCGAGCCCGAGCGCCCCTGGACGCTCTCGCTCTCGGCCGGCGGCGAGTACGACAGCAACCCCCTGCTCGCCGGCGAAACCATCCCGCGCGACAGCGACTACCGGGGCGTCTGGCGCGCGCGCGGCAGCTATCGCGTCTTCGAGAAGGACGGTTTCACGCTGAGCGCCGGCGCGGAGGGCTACTGGAGCATCCACCACGAGGCAGACCAGGTCGACCTGCAGACCTACCTCGGCTTCGCGAACGCGAGCTACAGCCTGGGGCCGGTGCTGTTCGGCCTGAACTACGACTTCGTCTACACCTTCATCGACTTCGACGATCCCTTCCGGATGGTGAACCGGATCACGCCGTCGGTCTCGGTGCGCGAGGGCGACATCGGGCTCACGCAGCTCTACTACCAGTACCAGCACATGGACTTCTTCGAGAACACGCAGACCCCGGCCTTCGACATCGACGGCCACGAGCAGTTCGTCGGCCTCAGCCAGTACTTCTTCCTGCCGGCTCCGGTCAGCTACCTGCGCCTCGGAGCCCTCGGCGACTTCGCCAACACGAGCGGCACCGAGTTCCAGTACACCGGCTACGAGCTGTTCGCGGGCTCCTCGCTGGCGCTGCCGTTCGATTCACAGTTCGACGTGCTCTACCGCTACGCGGACCGGAACTTCGACTACGACAGCTTCTTCTTCCCGAACCAGCACCAGCACGCGAAGATCCACCGGGTCACGCTCGAGCTGATCAAGACGATCACGCCGCACATCGACGTGTCGCTCGCGGGCTCGCTGGCGTTCCGCGACTCGAACATCCCCGTCTACGACTACAACCGCTACATCGGCGGCGGCTACGTCACCTATCGCTTCTGACCGGGCACTCACGGGAGAGGACAACCATGCGCAACCGGATGCAATCTCTCAAGACCGTTCTCCTGCTCGCGGGCGCGATCGCCTGGGCCGGCGCTGGCTTCGCGCCGGAAGTTGCCGGTGCGGCGCAGGGCGCGACGGTGACGGCGGTGGTCGGGTCGACGCAGGGGGCCGGAGACCAGCCGCTGGAAAAGCTCGGAGACGTGCCCGAGGGCGCGCCGGTCGAGACGGCCGAAGACGGGGGCTGCTCGGTGCTGCTCGACGAGAACGCCCTGGTCGAGGTCTGCGCCGACACCGCGCTCTCCCTGCGCAAGCGCGAGCCCGGAGGGCCGCGTGTGCTCGACATCAAGAAGGGAAACGTGCGGGTCAGCGCGGAGAAGCGCATCGGCGACGAGCGGATCGAGATCCACACGCCGGCGGTGATCGCGACCATCCTCGGAACCGTCGTCTTCTTCGAGGTCGACGCGCTCGGCATCACCACGGTCACCTCCCAGGTGAGCCGCGTGATGGTCGCGAGCAGCGACCCGGCGATCAGCCAGGCGACCATTCTCGAGCCCGGACAGCAGCTGGTGGTGAAGCCGGGCGAGCCGCCGCCGGTCAAGGCCCAGCGGATCGACGCGACCCGGCTCGCCGCGCTCGGCGGCTGCCTGGTCGATTTCCACTCCGCCTCGCTTCAGGCCGATCGCAAGGAGATGCTGGCGACCCAGACCGACGCGATCTCGGAGGCCGACGCGCTCACCGCGGATCTGCCCGAGGTCGCCCTGGTGGATCCCTCGGGAGGGGCCGGCGGTTGGCCGCCCCCGGGTGGCCCGGGCACCCCGGACTTCCCGGGCCCGGATCTCGGCGAGACGCCGGGCGGCAACCAGGATCCCCCGTACAACCCGACCGAGGTCGATCCCGCGGTCGAGGAGCTGATCAGCGAGATCATCGAAGGGGGGAAGGATACGGGCGGCGAGGACTTCCCCGAGGAATGTCCGGGCGGGATCCCCTGCGAGCAGGGCGGCCCCTTCTAGCTCACAACACGCCCGAGAACACGAAGTTCGCCCAGAGCAGCGGACGGCGTACGCCGAGCCGCTGCTCGCTCTCGATCTGCGCGAGCTGCGCGCGGCGCAGCGCCTCCGCGCCGCGGAACGCGTCGGGGGCCGCGCCGGGCGCGGCGAGCGCTTCGTAGAAGGTCGCCATCAGGCGGCTGGTCGCCACGTCGTTGCTCCGCCACAAGCTGGTGACGAGGGCGCGCGCGCCGGCGGCGCGAAAGCCCCAGCGCAGCCCCTGCACCTCCTGGCCCCGCAGCCGCAGACCGGTTCCCGTGTCGCAGGCGGAGAGCGCGACCAGGCCCGCCGAGCGCAGGTCGAGCGAGGCGACCTCGTAGGCGGTCAGGATCCCGCTCTGCCCCTCGGCGTCGACGCGGTCCGGCCGGTTGGCGCCCGCCAGCACGATGCCCGAGAGCAGCAGCGGGTTGGGCGAGATCGGCTCGTCGCCGTCGCGCCAGCCCGTGTCGCCGGGCTTGCGGGTGCCGCAGCCCTGGTCGCCCGCGAAGTAGGCGTGCGTCGCGAAGTGGACGAGCTCGGGCTTGGTGGCCAGCTCCTGGACGAAGCGGGCCTTGCTGGCCTCGGCGCCCACCAGCTGGCGCGAGCCCGGGAGCCGGGCGCCGACGTCGTCGAGCTCCTGGCGCGTGGCCGGCAGCTCCTCGAAGGGCGAGAGCTGACAAGGTCCCGTATCGGTGAGGACCACCGGGCCGCCCCGCTGGGCGCCGCCGAACGCGGGCGCCCCGACCAGCAGCGCCCGCGCCGCCGCCGCCCCCGGCGCCGCCTGCGCGAGCTCGAAGCTCGAGGTCAGGTAGCCGATCGTCGCGCGCTCGAAGAGGTAATCCTCCGGCGAGGCGGGATCCGGGAGCGCGCCGAGCGGGACGCCCCAGAGGGATCCGTCCGGAATCACCAGCCAGCGCGAGGTGCCCGCGAGGGCCGGCGCGAGCGGCGCGAGCACCAGGCGCGAGAGCGCCGCGCGCGCGTCGGCGTCGTCGCTGCGCTGCTCGCGCATGGCCTTGCCGAAGCGCTCCGCCGCGCGCTCGATCTCGGCGCCGGAGCCGAGGTCGACGCGCCGCACCTCGCAGCCGCCGCCCCTCACCACCAGCGCGGTGTAGGCCGGCTCCGTCGTGCCGGTGGCGCCCCGCGGCGTGCGGTCGTAGGCCACCAGCTCGATCAGCGCCGCGTCGGCGGGCAGGTGCCCGCAGGCCGCCGCGAGCACCTCGTCCGGGCGGGTGTCGGGGAGGCTCCCGCCGGCGGAGGCCGCGATCGCCTCCAGGCCGTCGATCTGGTCGGCGAGCTGCTTGGTGCGCGCCGAGGTTCCCTCGCCCTGCGAGAGCGCCGCCGCGACGTAGCGCGCGCGCAGCCCCGCGAGCTTGCTCTGGAGCTGCTCGGCCTGGCCCGAGAGGCCGCGCGACGCCGCGCGCGTGGCCGCGATGCTGCGCAGCACCGAATCCCGGTGGGGGAGCAGCGAGAGATAGACCTCGCGCGGATCGGCGCCGGGCGCCGAGAGCAGCGCGCCGGCGACCTCCTGCGCGTCCTGCACCAGCAGCGCCCGCTGCCGGTCCGAGATGGCGCCGAAGGTGCGCCGCGTGTGCACGGCGACCGCGCGCGAGGCTTCCAGCGCTTCGCGCGTCGCCACGGCTCCGTCTCCCTGCGCCGCCGCGACGCGCGCACGCGCCATGCGCGCGCGCGCCACCAGCGGGTGGTCGGGCCCGAACTCGGAGAGCAGCGTCGCGAGCGCGGCGTCGATCTCGGAGGCCGCCGCGCCGAGTTGCCCCTGCCGCGCCAGCACGCGGCCGCGCGCCAGGCGGGTGGGAGCCAGCGACGGGTGCGCATCGCCGAGGCTCTTGCGCTGCGCCGCGAGCGCCCGGTCGAGCAGCGCCGCCGCCTTGGCGGGCTCGCCGCGGTCGAGCTCGATGCGCGCGGCATTTCGCTGCGCCGCGGCGACGCTCGGGTGGTCCTCGCCGAGCGCAGCCGCCAGCGCCGCGACGCTGCTCGCGTACTCCTGCGCCGCCGCTGCGCCGTGGCTCTCGCCCCAGTGCGCGAGCGCCTGGTTCGCCCGCACCGTGAGCGCCTCGGGATGCTCCGCCCCGAGCGTCTCGACCAGGCTCGCGTGGGCCTGCGCGAAGCTCGCGTCGGCGGCCTGCCAATCGCCGAGGTCGGCTTGCAGGACGCCGAGCGCGTTGCGCGCGCGGGCGGTCTCGGGGTGCTTCGCGCCGAGCCGCTGCTCGCGGATCTGGAGCGCCTCGCGATAGGCCGCGCTCGCCGCCGGGAAGTCGCCCGCCTGGCGGTAGGCCTCGCCGCGCAGCACGTGCACGGAGGCGGTCGAGGGATCCGACGCGCCGAACACCGCGGCGTGCTGCTGCGCCGCGCGCTCGAGCTGGACGAGCGCCTGGCGCGGCGAGCCGAGGCGCAGCGCGAGATCGCCGCGCGCCTCGTCCAGCTCGCCGCGCTCCTCGGGCGAGCGGGCCGATCGCTCGATCTCGCCGAGCGCCGTCTCCGCCGCCTCCAGGTCGCCCGCCTGCGCGACCAGGCGCGCGAGCGTGATCCGCACCAGCGTCGCCCCGCTCTGCTTCGCGATCTGGTCGGCGGCCTGCGCCGCCTCGAGCGCCGCGGGGGTGTTCCCGAGCTGGAGCTGGATCAGCGCGAGCGTCTCCTGCAGGCGCATGCGCTCCTCCGCCGTCGCGCCGCCGCCGAACGTCTTCTGCGCCGCCTGCGCGGACTCCAGCGCCCGCCCGTAGAGCCCGCGCGCGAGCAGGCCGCGTGCGAGATCGAGGTGGTCCTGGGAGCGGATCTCGGCGATCCCCGGCGTCGGCTGGGCCTGCTCGGGCTGAGCCAGCGCCGCGCAGGCGCGCAGCCCGCGCAGGGCCTTCGCGAGCGCCGCGTCGGGCTCCCGGGCGCCCGGCGCCGGATCCGGCATGCGCTCGATCTCGGCCGCGCGCGCGGCGTTCCCGCGCGCACGCTCGACGTGCGCGAGGTTCAGGCGCACGACCTGCGACGCCGGACCGCCGGCTCCCTGGGAGGCTTCGACCGAGGCGAGCAGCTCGGTCAGCGCGCGGGCCGCGCCGTCGAGATCGCCGGTGCGGCAGCGATCCGCCGCGACCTCGGCGGGCCCCGCGGAGGCCGCGCGCGCGGCGAGCCCGATCGCGGCCAGGACGCACGCGGCCGCGAGCGAGCCCCGTCGCAAGCGCTGGCTCTATTGCGTGGCGCCGAGGTTGATGATCTCGACGCGCCGATTGCGCTGACGGTGCTCCTCGGTGTCGTTCGGCGCCACGGGCGTGGCCTCGCCGTGCCCGATCGTGCCGAGCCGATCCCGCGGCACGCCCTTCGCGAGCAGGTAGTTCTGCACCGCCGCCGCGCGCTCCGCCGAGAGCGACGCGTTGTATTCGGGCGAGCCGACGTCGTCGGTGTGGCCCTCGATCGAGAAGCGGAAGGTCTCGAGATCGCCCGAGGCGAGCGCGGCGCTGACCTTGTCGAGCAGCTGGTTCGCCTCGGGCCGGAGCTGCGCGGAATTGAACTCGAAGAAGATCGGCAGCCGGATGGTCGGCGGGGCCGATGCCTCGATCCGCGTCCCGCGCGGCACCGCGAGCGCCTCGGTGATGTCGTTGACCTGGATCTTTCCTGCGTCGGCGCCGGAGAAATCGGTGACGCCGGGTGCGGACGACTGCGCCTGCGCCATGCCGGCGGCGAGGATCCAGGCGAGCGCCCAACTCGGGTAGGTTCGAGCTCTCATCTTTCACTCCTGTGGTGGCATTGCCGCGACGGCACTGCCGGAAAATCGGGAATCCAGCGCACGCGGCGCGGACCCCGGCTGCGGATGCTAACGCCGATGGCAGGAAAAGGTCAAAGCCCGTCCGAAGTGGGGCCGTGGCCGGCCGGCCGGCCGGCGGCGGCGCAGAGCACGCGTTCGAGCGCCGCCACGCCGTGTTGCCAGTCGAAGCGCAGCACCCGCTCGCGCGCCTTCTCGCCAAGGGCACGCGCCCGTTCCGGATTCGCGCGCAGCGCGGCGATCGCCGCCGCGAGCGCCGCTGGATCCTCGGGATCGACCACGCAACCGGTCTCGGCGTCGACGACGATTTCGCCGCCGCCGCCGCTCGCGGAGGCGACCGCCGGCTTGCCGCAGGCGCCGGCCTCGACGTATGCCATCCCGAAGCCCTCGCCGGCCTTGCCTCCCGCGCCATGCGGCGTCGAGGCCATCACGAAGACGTCGCAGGCGTGGTAGAACGGCCGCACGTCGGGGACCCGGCCGGCGAACACGACGGCGCCCGCCAACCCCAGCTCCGCCGCGCGCCGCTCGAGCGCGCTGCGCATTCCTCCGTCGCCGACGATCACGTACACCAGCCCCGGGAAACGCCGTCGCAGCGCCGGCAGCACCTCCAGCACGCGCAGGTGTCCCTTGTTCGGCGCCAGCCGCGAGACGGTGAGCAGGACGCGCGCGCCCTCCAGCCCGAGCTCCTTGCGCGCGATCTCGCCCGCCGCCTGATCCGGGCAGAACCGGAGTGTGTCGACTCCCGGGTAGACCAGCTCCACCTTCGCGCCCGCGACACCCAGCTCGAGCAGCCGGCGGCGGGTGTGTTCGCTGTTGGCGGTGAGCCGCGCCGCGCGG
>DATBRV010000134.1:0-17533 GCA_036560145.1 Myxococcota bacterium | reverse complement strand
GATTGCTCAAGCACGGATCGCCCTGGCAACACCCGGTGGCGTTGCCCCCGCCCGCCGCCCAGCCGAGCCTGGAGGCGCAGGTGGCCGACACCGCCGATGAGATCGCGTACATCAATCACGATCTCGACGATGGTCTGGGCTCGGGGTTGCTGGTGCCGGAGCGGCTCGAAGAGGTCGCGCTCTGGAGCGAAACGCTGCGGAGCCTGCGCGAGCAGCTCGGCGGCGTGCCCGAGCGCGTGCTGCGTGCGCAGGTGGTGGTGGCGCTGATCAACCGGCTGGTCACGGATCTGATCGAGGCGGTCTCGAAACGGGTCGACGCGCGCGGCCTCGCCTCGGTGGACGCCGTGCGCGCCTGCCCGGAGCGCCTGGTGCAGTTCTCGGCCCTGCTCGAGAAGCCGAAGCGCGAGCTCAAGAAGTTCCTCTACGAGGAGCTCTATCAACACCCGCAGGTGCTGGCGATGAACGAGCGCGCGGTGGGAATCCTGGGCGACCTCTTCGCCGCCTTCCGGCGCGATCCGGGGCGGCTGCCCGAGCACGTGCGCGCGCGGATTCCGGGCGATGGCGAGGCCCGGGCGATCGCCGACTACGTCGCGGGCATGACCGACCGCTTCGCGATGGACGAGCACGCGAAGCTGGGGGCGCGACGTGGCTGAGCGCAAGCGCGCAGGGCGGGCCGGACGCCGGACCCGCCCCGGGGTCCGGGTGGTGCTCACGACCGTGCCGGACGCCGAGGTGGGCGCGCGTCTGGCGCGGACCCTGGTCGAGGAGGGGCTCGCGGCCTGCGTCAATCTGGTCCCGGGCGTGCGCTCGATCTACCGCTGGCAGGGGCGGCTGGAGGATGCCCGCGAGGTGCTGCTGCTGGTCAAGACGCGCGCCGATCGCTGCCGGGCGCTGGCGGCGCGCATCCAGGCCCTCCATCCTTATGAGCTTCCCGAGGTTCTGGAGCTTGCCGCGGGCGGCGGGAGCGCGGCCTACCTCGATTGGGTTCGCCGGGAGTCAGCGAGATGAGCACGAGCGTGGGGCTGCCGGAGGCGCTGGAGCGCGCCGCGTCGGCGCTGCCCGGCGACGCGGACGCGATTCGGCCCGCCAACGGCGATCCGGCGGCACTGCTGCGCGTGCTGGATGCCGAGGCCGCCGCCCGTGTGCTCGGCTGGCTGCTGGCGCACGAGCCCGAGGCCGGCGCCGAGCTCGCCGACACCTGGGCCGAAGACCCGGAAGCGGCCAGCGGTCCGCTGCCGCTGCTGCGGGGCGACTCGTTGCCCAAGGCGGGTCGCAAGGCGCTGAGCCGCGCCCGGCATCGCCTGCGCTCGCGCGGGGTCGAGGTTCCGGATGCCGCGCCGGCGGCGCTGGTGGCCAAGCTCCCGCCGATCGAGGAAGACCTCCAGGCGGCCTTCGTCTCCGCGGTCGACCCGCGCGGCACGCGCCTCGCCTATCTCGTCGCGTCCAATCCGGCGGGCGGCGTCCGCCTGTTCGAGCTGGTGCTCGACGAGGAGCGCGGCATCGTCGAGTTCGAGGTCTACGCGACCGGCCGCAGCAAGGCGCGCCAGTTCCTGCGCGATCTGCGCGCCCGCGAGCGCTTCCCGGCCGTCGAGGCGCCGGCCGACGCCGTGCGGGCGCTCGTCAAGAAGATTGCCGAGGGCCAGCCCACGGCGCGCCCGCTGCCCCGGGGCTTCATCGAGTTTCGCAGCCACGTGGCCGAGCCCGCCGCCGGTGCGCACACGCCCGGCGCGCTCGCGCGCGAAGCCCTGGGCGACGGGGCGGATGCCGCGGCGCTCGCGCGGGCGGCCGAGATGGTGCAGCGACACGAGATCGGGCCCTGGCCGACGGGGGCCCCCGTGCTCGAGAAGGTCGCCGAGCGGATCGCCGAGCTGGGCAAGAGCCAGCTGGTGATCTCCCCCGCGGCGCGCCGCGAGCAGGGGCAGTCCCTGCTCGCCGAGGCGCAGGCGGAGATCTTCGCCGAGCCGGTGGGGGGCTACACCGCACAGCGATTCGAGGAGAGCGCCTACGTGCTCTGGAAGACCGGCCGAGAGCCCGACGCGAAGGCCTGCCTCGCCGCGGCGCAGGCGTTCCGGAGCGGGGCGGCGGGGGAGAATCCGGTGGCGAGGGCGCTGCTCGAGGCGGTGCTGGCGCCGGTGCTCGCCTCGCTGGACGAGCCGGCTGCGCGCGAAGCCGAGCCTTCGCTGCTCGTGAAGCCTTGAGCGGGAGGGGAGATCGCGGTGCTGCTCGCCCAGGGTCGCTACTGGCGCGCCACGCTCGCGAAGGGGCGCTCCACGGTCGTGCTCGACGTGGTGCGCACGTCGCTCCCGGAGGATCTCCAGGAGCTGCGCGACCTACAGGTCGTGGTCCCGCTCGCGAAATGGAATCGGATCGCGAAGAACGTGCATTCGGACCGCAAGCTGGTGGGCGGTCTGCTGCTCGACTTCGCCAAGAAAGAGAAGGACCGCGTGGGCGCTGCCGTGAGCAGCGACCGCCTGCTCGCGGAATACCAGCGCGTGGTCCTGGATGCGACCGCAGCGCTGATCGAGGGTGGCGTGCTCGTGCTCGAGCGCGCTGCGGAAACCGAGGAGTGAAATGAGACGCCGATTCGGCCGGGGACGCATGAACCGTGGACAGGGCGAGGCGCGCGGGGCGCCGATCGACGCGACGCGCTGGTTCGAGCGCATCGTCGCGGAGGGCATCCTGCCGGTCAGCGCGCTCGAGCGCGTGACGGCGGAGGGAGTGCCCGACAGCTTCGCCGTGCTCGCCACGGGCACGACCGAGGAAGGCGGCGCGCTGCTAGTGGGCTTCTCGCCCAAGAGCGGCGGCGACGCCGCGCTCGCGACGCTCGCGCATGCCCAGCGCCTGCTCGCCGAGCAGGGCTTCACGGGCGAGTCGGTGGCGCTCTCGCCGGACTGGTCGATCGCTTCGCGCCGGCGCCTCGAGCTGCTGCGCGCTCCCGCGCTGCGCTTCCGCGCGATGGCGGCCTCGGGTCTGGCCGAGGACGGGGGCGAAGTCGCCAGCGAGCCGGCGGAGCCGCCGGTCGTGGTCGCGCCGCGCCAGCTCGCCGCGCAGCTCTCGCGCGGCGAGGATCGCGAGATCTTCCTGCGCGGCCTCGAGGCCTTCGCGGGCCTCGCCGCCAAGCATGGCGGCGCCGTGCGCGGCACGCGGGCGGGCGCGGAGCTGGTGCTGCTCGCGCGCCGGGTGGCCGTGCTGCACGCGCGCGACGGCGGCGTGCTGCTGGAGACCGTCGAGCCGGAGCGCTCGAGCGTCCCGCTCTCGAGCGAGAGCATCGCGACCGCGATGGACCGGCTGGAGGGGCTGCTGCGCAAGCGCCTGAACGACCGGCGCGTGCGCGAAGGCGAGGAGGGCATGCGCGCGCAGGTCGCGCCGCAGCTCGCGAGCATGCTGAGGCTGCGCGCGAGCCTGCTCTGGCCGCTCTCGGGATCCGATCCCGAGGTGCTCGACCTGGCCGCGGTGGCGGAGGACGGTCGCTGCGTGGTGGCCGCGGTTCGCGAGCGCCTCACGCTCCCCATCCTCGCCGAGATCCTCGACGCGACGCTGGCCCTGCGCCCCGCGCTTCCGGCGCTGCTCGCTGCGGCGCCGCCGCCCGTGTTGGTCGGCACGCCGCGCCTGCTGCTGGCGGCGCGGGATTTCGATGCGCTGGCGCTGCGCGCGCTTCAGCTGCTCGGCCTCGAGACCGTCGCCCATGACGTGCGGCCGTCGCGCGGGGGCTTCGAGATCGTTGCGCGCGAGCTGCTGCCCTCGTCCGCGGCGGCGGGCGCGCTCCCGCGCGCGCCGTCGACCGAGCCGGCCGCGCGCGAGCCGATCGCCAGACCTCCGCGCGAGGATCGCGCTGCGCGCGAGCCGATCGCTTCGGCGCCGCCGCCGAGGCGCGAGGATTCGGGCCGGCGCGAAGAGCCGTTCCGGCGCGAGGAGCCGCCCAGGCGCGAAGATTCCGGCCGCCGGGACGAGCGCCCGCGGCGGGAGGAGCCCGCCCGATTCGAGGATGCGCCGGGGCGTCCGGATCCCGCTGCCGCGGGTGGGGCGCAGCGCTTCGAAGCGATCTCCCTGTTCGATCTGGAGGACGAGGCGAGGCCCGCCTCCGCCGAGCCCGAGGGCGAGGATTCGCAGCGCCGCGGCCGCCGGCGCCGCGGCCGCCGGCGGCGCGGACGCGGCAGTGCGGGCGGGCCCCCTGGCGAGGAGGCCGGCCGGCGCGAGGATCGCCCCTGGGCGCCCGCGGCGCCGAGCCCGCGCGCCGCCGAAGGAGAGGAAGGCGACGGCGGCGACGCCCCTGGACCATGGGAAGCGGCGGCCGACCGCAGCGAGCCGGAGCCCAGCGCGCCCGCGGATGAGGTCGCGCTGGTCGAGTCCGACGACGTAGAAGATCTTGGAACCGGCCTGCACCCGCTCGCCGACGATCTGCCGGAGATCGAGGAGGAGCCGGTCCCGAGCTACGACGACGAAGAAGAATTTGCCGGCGAGCCGCTCGGCGACGACGAGCGCGAGCGGCGCGAGCGCGAGCTGCGCCGGCGCGCGCGGATCGCGAAGGCGGCGCCCGAGGTGGAGCCCGCTCCCGCTCCCGCGCCCCAGCTGCCGCGGCGCCGCGCCGCCTTCATCGCGCACGCGGACCGCGATTCGCTCGCGGCCGCCATCGTGCTGGCGCGCGACCTGCGCCTGGTCGAGGGCTTCTGGGTCTTTCCGCAGGCGGACCTGATGACCTTCTTCCGCGGCGTGGCGACCGATCTGCGGGGCGAGACGCCGATCTACCTGGTCGGCTTCACCGCCACCCCCGCGCGCGACACGATCGGGGCGGCCGCGCTCTACGCGGGCCGGATCGCGTGGTTCGACCATCACGACTGGCCGCCCGAGGATCTCGAGAGCCTGCGGCTCGCGATCGGCAAGGAGAACGTCCACGTGCAGCAGGGGGCGGGGAGCTCGTTGCCGCTCGTGCTCGACGTGCGCTCGCGGCGCAGCCGCTTCTCGGACAAGCTCGTCGAGCTGGTGACGGCCCGCTTCTCGCTGCACGATCACGAGCGCTGGGGACGGGTCTGGTGGCAGCGCCTCGGCGAGCTGGCGGCGAAGCCCGGCGACAAGCGGGCCGCGGTCGAGCCGCTGCTGGTCGGCCGCCCGAGCGATCTCGCCCACGACGCCGCCCGCGCGCCCGCGACGCCGCTCCCGCCCGAGGTCGAGTACGTGTCGGGCCGCGACTTCCGCGTCGTGCACTTCGGCGGCTACACCCTGGCCGTGGTCCCGGTTCCGCGCGACCTCGACCTGCACCTCACGGCGCGCATCGCACGCGAGCGCTACGGGGCGCAGCTCTCGGTCGCCCATGCGGAGGGAAGCGAGCTGGTGGTGCTGACGGGCGAAGACGGCGTGGGCCGGCGCAGCCTCGACCTCGGCCGCCTGGTGAGCCACCTCGCGACCGTGCACGAGTGGATCGAGGCGCTTTCGGACGAGGATCACGTCGCGCGCATGCGCGTGCGACAGCTCCCGTCGCGCCCGGAGCGCCTCGACGACGTGATCGCCGAGATCGCGATGGGACGCTCGCTGTTCGAGGCGTAGCCTGTCGCAGTCGGTGAACCTCGTCGAAATCTTCTCCTCCGTGCAGGGGGAGGGGCCGCACGTCGGCCAGTCGACCCTCTTCGTCCGCTTCGGCGAGTGCGACCTGCGCTGCCGCTGGTGCGACTCGCCGCACACCTGGCTGGCGGCGAAGGAGTGCCGCGTCGAGCTGCGCCGCGGCGAGGGCGAGCGCCGGGTCGTCCCGAATCCCGTTCCGATCGCGGACGCGATCGCGGCCTGCGAAGCGCTCGATCTCCCGGCGCATCGGTTCGTGAGCCTGACCGGAGGCGAGCCCCTGCTCCAGCCGGCCGCGGTGGCCGCGCTCGCGCGCGGGCTCCGGGGCCGCGGACCGCGCATCCTGCTGGAGACGCACGGCGCGGCGCCCGAAGCGCTCGCCGAGGTGATCGACGCGATCGACGTCGTCTCGATGGATTGGAAGCTCGCGAGCGACGTGCGCCGCGCCTCGGATCCCCGCCACGGCCCCGTTGCGTCCTTTCATGCCGCGCACGAGCGCTTCCTGCGGGTCGCCCTGCGCGCTCCCGAGGTGGTGGTGAAGCTGGTGGTGACACCAGCGAGTGAAGACGCCGAGATCGACGAAGCGGCCGCGCGCATCGCGGGCGCGGCTCCCGGCGCGACGGTCGTCCTCCAGCCGGTCACGCCCTTCGGCGGCGTGCGCGAGGCGCCGGGCGCGGAGCGTCTGCTTGCGATCTTTCTGAAGCTCTCGCGGACGCTGTCGGACGTGCGCCTGATCCCCCAGACACACAAGCAGATCGGCGTGCCGTAGCCGCGGGCAGGGCGGCAGGGGGGCCGCCTCAAGCGGGAAGCCGGTCCTGCCGAAGTCCGACTGAGGCGTTACGTCCCGAGGCGCAATGGACAAGCGTCGTGAGCCGCGGATCAAGAAGCGGATCGGGTGCGCGATCTGGATCAAGGGCGTACGTCAGCACGGCATCGTCCTCGACCTCTCTTCCAAGGGTCTCTTCGTCCAGACCGGTGCCAAGCCGGCTCCCGGCGAGAGCATCCGGATCGAGCTGACGCTCCCAGGGCAGACGCGCCCCACGACGCTGATGGCCACCGTCGCGCGCGTGCGCACCGTTCCGCCGGCGCTGCTCTCGGTCGCCCAGGGCGGCATCGGGCTGGTGCTCCAGAATCCGCCCGAGGAATACTTCGTGTTCGTGGGCAAGGTGGCCCACATCGACGAGCCACCCGTCAGGAAGACCCGGCTCGGCTAGCTCCTGGTGCTCCGCACGCCGTAGCTCCGGGCCATTATGGTGTGCAGCTGTCGTCCACGGGAGGGCTCAACGCGCAACCGAGTCCCGAAGGACCCACCGGATTCCCGTACAGCGAGCCGAAGATTCCGTAGTCGGCGATGCCCACACCGCCATCTCCGTTCAGGTCCGACTCGGCGCAGTCGGGATCGGCCGGCGGGCCCACGTTCTCATCCACCAACTTTCCGAAACACGCCTTGAAGATCCCAAAGTCGGTGAGTCCACTCGCCGAGTCCTGATCGAAATCCGCGTCGCACCTGCTCCCGTAGCCGTCATGATCCGCGTCGTACTGCGACAGGGGAACGCCCTTGGCGGCGTTGTCCACCTCGAGGCAGTTGTCGCGGTCATCGCAGCGGATGTCCGTGTCGAGGTTTTCGCAGATCCGCCAGACGGAGGCGTCCGCATTCGAAGGAATGAAGTGCTCCGTGGTCAGATACAGATAACCCCTCTTGTTCTCGATCACGTCGAGCCCGTAATCGAACGGCGGAGAACTCGTGGAGGGGTCGAGCAGAAGCTCGTAGACCGGATCCGGCTCCTCATCGGTGATCTTCCAAGCGCCTCCTATGAGTCCCGTTGTGTACAGCTCATTGCCCCCTCCGGACCAGACTCCGGGCTTCGTCATGTATGTATTCTTGGCGTCGAAGGAGGATGTCGGGGGGGTAAGATCCTTGGTATCCCAATCGGAGAAATCCGGCTCGGTGGGCGTGAGTTTCAGGACCGAACGCCCCGCCACCCAAAGGTTTCCGTCGCTGTCGACCTCGATGCCGTCGATGTAGTTTACGCCCGGGGTGATCGCCTGGATTGGGCCGCTGGTCGGGATGCGATGGACCTTGCCGCCGCTCGGCTTGTATTCGGAAACGAACACGGTCCCCGATGCTTCGATGGCCAGGTCCTTGAGAAATTCGTATTGCCCAAGGATGGGAAGGTTGGGGGGCGCGAAGAGCGTCGTTACCTGGCCGTCCGGCGAAACCTTGAACACCTGGTGGGTCTGGGTGTCGACGATTCTACCGGCGATGTAGGCGTTGTTCGCGAGGTCGACGTAGACGGGCCACGCAGGATCCGCGATGCCGTGGAGTTCGGTGCTGACCACCTTCCTGAGACAGGGACTCATGTCGAGCGGCGGGTCGCACTGCGTTCCTTCGGGATCTCGTTTCCAGAGCTCGCCGCCGCCGGAGAAGTAGACATTGTCCTCCGAGTCGATCGCGATTCCCAAGGCAGTCAGTGAGGGGAAGCCTGACGCAATCGTCGTCCGCTGCAGCGAATCCTCATTGATTCTTTCGACGTAGCCTGCGTAGGCATGAGTCACCCAGATATCTTCATTGCTGTCCAATGCCAGACAGTAGGCGTCGACCGTTCCGGAAGGATAGACAGCGATCTGCTGAGCGCGCTTCCCTGCAAACGCAGCACTGGCCGGTGTCAGGAGCAGCAGCGCAAGGCCGAGTCGTGTCGCCGCGAGCATGACGCCCTCCTCGAGGTGTGTAGGCCACTCTACACCAGAACGAATGGTCGATGGCTGGACATTCTCGTTCGGTAGCCGACCAAGCTTCTCGTTGTGGTGTCGCCGCTCGGGGTGGGAAGGGCCCAACGATTCGAGGAGCGTTCGCGTAGTGCCGGCGGGATCCGGGAAAACGCCTACACGCGCCTGCGTGCGCGCAGCGCCGCCCGCAGCACGCGCAGCTCGCCGTCCGACGGGGCTGCCGCCCGGCCGCCGAAGCGCTGCGCGAGATAGCCACGCGTCAGGCGCTCGAAGGCCCGGGCGGCCGATCCCGGGTGCGCGACGGCGACGGCGGCGAGGAAGTCATCCGCGGTCTGCGGCGCCGCCCGCACCAGGCCGCGCCGGGAGAGCAGGCGCAGCGCCGCGGCGTACTCGGCGGGGAGCAGGGGCCCGCGCCGGCGACGCCGGATCCGGAGCACGAGCCAGGCCGCCGCCGCACCGACGCCGAGCAGCGCGATCGCCTCGTGCCAGGGAACGCCGCTGCGCAGGCGCGCAAGCAGCGACGTGCCGCCGCTCGTGGCTTCCCGACGGCTCTGCTTGGCGCTCTGCCACGCGAGCCAGGCGCGCTTGGCGGCGTGGATCTGATCGGAGCGGTCGAAGCCGAGGACGCTCTGGTACCACCACAGCTCGAGAGCGCTCCCGAGCTGGCGCAGATTCCCGGTGAACGAGAGCGCGAGCTCCGGGCGCGCGCGCAGATCGGGCGGGGTCGGGTCGTAGCGAACCCAACCCGCGCGCGCGTAGTGCAGCTCGACCCAGGTGTGCGCGTCCGACCGCGTGAGCTCGACGAAGCCTCCGATCCGGTTCTGCTGGCCGCCTGCGAATCCGTTCACGAGCCGCGCGTGCAGGCCGACCTCGCGGGCCAGCACCACCATCGCCGAGGCGAAGTACTCGCAGTGGCCGGCCAGCTCGCCGAGCAGGAAGCCTTCGATCGGGGAGCGCGCCGCCTCCGGATCGAGCGGCGGCGGCGTATCGGTGTAGCGGCCGTTGCGGGCCAGATAGCTCTCGATTGCGAGCGCGCGTTCGGCGTCGTTCTTGGCGGCGGCGGTGATCCGGCGCGCGAGCGCAGCGACCTCGGGCGAGAGTTCGGGGAGCTGGAGGTAACGGCCGGGCTCGCGCGCCTCGGGCGCGGAGGCGTCCTTCACCAGATCCTGGTAGCGCCAGGAGCGCTGATCGCTGGAGATCGTGTAGCGCACGCGCTCGTGGGCCTGGCCCGAAGCGTAGAGGCCTCCGCTGCTGTCGCGCTCGAGGCGCCGGATGGTGCCCTGTAGCTCGCGCGGCACGCCCACGCCGAAGAGCACGCCGCTGTCGACCGGCTCGCGCACGATCCGCTGCACCAGGTTCACGGGGTCTTTCTCGCGCCCGAAGCTCACGCCGCCTTCGGCGCTCCCGGCGACCGGCGAGCGCTGCGGGGGCAGGATCGACCACGAGCGTCCGTCGAAGCTGTCGAAGGCGAGCCCGCGGAAGTAGGCGGCGTCCGGCGCCGGCGCCTCGCCCTCGAGCGTCTCGACCCGCAGCGCGACGGTGGGATCCTGGCGGATCCGCCCGAGATCGCCGAGTTCGACCCGCTGCGAGAAGCCGACGCTCGCGAGCAGCGGCGAGAGGCCAGAGCCGGTGACCACGCTCGAGCGCAGGCGCGGCAGCGTCACGAAGAGCGCCAGCGCCAGCACCACCGAGAGCGCCGAGGCCAGCAGCGTCATGCGCAGCAGCCCGGGCGTGATCGCGCGCGTCACCTCGCGCGGATCCCCGGCTTCGATCGCCTCGCTGCGCAGCGTGTGCACGAGCAGGGTCCAGACCGCCGAGCCCACGAAGGCGATCAGCAGCGGCGTGAAGAAGACGCTGTCGGTCAAGTTGGCGGCCAGCACCACCTGGAAGAGGGCGAGGGCGACCAGCAGGAACTCGGTGTGGCGCGGGCGCGCGTCGAGCAGCTGGAGGCCCTGCGTGAGGGCCGCGAAGTGGGCCAGCGCGATGGTCGAGGGATCGCCGCGCAGCGCCACCGAGATCGTGGCCAGCGTGATCCCGAGCATTCCGAGATTGAGCGCGATCCCGCTCTTCTGCCAGGCGAAGGGGTCGCGGCGGCGCAGCAGCGATCCGATCAGCGCCGCGACCTGGAGCAGCTCCGCCCAGAGCGCCACCTGCTGCGTGATCCAGAGCGTCGCGCTCGCCACCGTGACCAGCACCCAGGCGGAGGCCGGCCGCGGGGCGTCCACCCGCGAGCGGAAGCTCCCGCGGGTCACGCGGCCTCCGCGGGCGCGCCGGTTCCGGGCGTGACGCGCGCGAGGAAGGCCAGCAGCACGGCGCGCTGACGCTCGCCGCGACCCGGGAGCACCTGGGCATGATCGGTCCGCAGCGCCACGGCGAGTCCCGCGTCGAGCAGGGAAACGGCCTCGGAGGCCACCCAGCGCACGCGCCGCTCGAACTCCTCGCCGGGCTCGACCGCGGCCGTGCGGAGCCGCAGCTCCACCTCGGCGTCGTGCTCGCTCTCCACCTCGCGCACCAGCAGCGCGCGCTGGCGCAGCGTCGCGCGCCAGTGGATCCGGCGCACCGGATCGCCGGAGGCGAAGTCGCGCAGTCCGCCGACGTCGCTGCCGGCCCCGCGCGGACCGCGCACCTGCTCGCCGCTCTCGCGCGCGCCGCCGAAGGCGGCCGGCGCCGGCACGATCTCGAGCGAGGGGTAGGCGAGCGCCGGCTCCGGCGCGTCGATCTCCATCGCCTTCGCGAAGAGGCCGAAGGGGAACCGCGTCGAGAC
Source organism: Myxococcota bacterium (assembly GCA_036560145.1). GTDB lineage: Bacteria > Myxococcota_A > UBA9160 > UBA9160 > SMWR01 > DATBRV01. The sequence continues at coordinate 6,489 of DATBRV010000134.1, read as the reverse complement.
CCGGAAGCCGGTGAACTCGAACGGGCCTCGCCGGGAGGGCCGGAAGCGGTAGGTGCGGCTCTCGGTGGCGCCGGGCCCGATCCGCAGCGCGAAGGCGCGGCCCGCCGGCCGCACGGCCCCGTCCGGCTCGCGCACGCGATCCTCCACCACCAGCGCGAAGGCGGGCACCCGCTGCTGGAGGTTGCTGATCTCGAGCGCCACCAGGTGCGCCCCGCCATCGTGCAGCTCGCGCGGCACGCGCCGGCGCATCGCGATCCCGCGCAGAGCCGATTCCGAGAGCACCCCCGAGAGCACCAGGAAGGCGAGCATCAGCGAGAGCACCAGGTAGAGCAGGTTGTTCCCGGTGTTGAGCGCCGCGAAGCCCACGCCGAAGGTGAGCGCGAAGAACGACCAGCCCGCGCGCGTGGGGCGCAGCGTGCGCGGCGGCTTCAGGAGGCGCCGGAGGCGCCCCTTCAGAGCGGAACGGGTACGCGTTCGAGAATCTCGCGCACGATCCACGCCGTCTCCTCGCCGGACCGCGACCGACCGGCCCGGGGGTCGAGCAGCACGCGGTGGCAGAACACGTCGACGGCGAGGTCGCGCACGTCGTCGGGAATGCAGAAGTCGCGGCCGTCGACCAGCGCGCGCGCCTGCGCGCAGCGCCGCAGCGCGATCGCGCCGCGCGGCGAGACTCCGAAGGCGAGCGATTCGTGGCTGCGGGTCTCGTGGACGATCGCGAGCAGGTAGGCCACCAGGGAATCGTCGAACTTGAGGCCGGCGGCGAGCTGCTGCATGGCGAGCACCTCGCGCGTCCCGAGGACGGGCGCGAGGCCGGGGAGCTCCGTCGCGGCGGGGTCCTCCCGCAGCACCGCCGCTTCGTCGGACGGGTCGGGATAGCCGATGCCGCGCCGCATCAGGAAGCGGTCGAGCTGCGATTCGGGGAGCGCGTGGGTGCCGTGATGCTCGAGCGGGTTCTGGGTGGCGACCACGAAGAACGGCCGGGGCAGGGGGTAGGTGACACCGTCGACGGTTGCCGCGCCCTCGCTCATGGCCTCCAGCAGCGCCGACTGCACCTTCGGGCTGGCGCGGTTGATCTCGTCGGCGAGCACCACGTTCGCGAAGATCGGCCCCGGATGGAACGTGAAGCGGCCGTGCTCGGCGCCGCCGCGCAGATCCGGAAGCGCCGCGCCGATCAGATCGCCGGGCAGCAGGTCGCTGGTGAACTGGATCCGGCGGAAGCGGGCGTCGATCGAACGCGCGAGGGCATGGGCGAGGGTGGTCTTGCCCACACCCGGGACGTCCTCGAGCAGCAGGTGGCCGCCCGCGACCAGCGTCTCGACCGCTCGGCGCACCACCTCGGGCTTGCCGCGCAGGGCGCGCTCGATGTTCGCGCGCAGCCGCGAGGCGCAAGCGGCCGCCTCGCTCACCGTGAGCCGGGGAAGTTCGTCCGTCGCGCCTGCGCGCTGCTCGGGGCTCGCGGGTTGCACGCAGGCTTCTTCGGCGATTTGCGCACCCCGCATGAGGCGGGAAAGGCCCCTTCGGAGCGCAAGCGGCACCGGCAGGCGACCGGCAGGCCCGGCCCGAATCGGCTGATTCCGCCGCGCTTCTCGCGGGGGCCCGCTGGCGGCCGGCCCGCCTTCAATCCCCGAGCAGCGCCGCGCGCGGGTCCTCGGCCTCGGCGGCGGCGCGCAGGCGCGTCACGAAGGCGGGCAGGTCGGCCCCGAGCGAGGCGAGCCTGGCCGCGTAGGCGTCGGTATCCGCCGCGTAGGTGACGGTGAGGGCCAGACAGGCGTCCGAGAGGCGCAGCTGCGAGGCGAGCTGCACCGGATCGCGCGTCGCGAGCGGGAGCGCGGCGACGCCGGCGCGAACGCGCGCCTCGGCAGCCGCCCGCTGGGCCGCTCGAGCGTCCTCCGCAGCCTCGCTCGCGTAGATGCCCTCGACTTCCCGGCGAAAGGCGAGCACCGCGGCGTCCACCCGACGGCCGTCGCTGACGCGCGCTCGCTCCCGTGCGGCGGCGTCGGCGCCCCGCGTCTCGGCGAAGAAGCGCACGGAGCCCTCCTCTCCGATGAAGTTCGCGACCCCTTCGTTGAAGTCCGCTTCGCTCGGGAGATACACCGTCGCGTGGACCAGCTCGTGCACCAGGGTCTCGACCAGCGCGCCGTCGCCAATCCGCAGCATCGGCCCGGTGACGGGATCCTCGAACCATCCCAGCGTCGAGTAGGCGCGCACGGGCACCTCGCAGACGTCGAAGCCCTCCGCGCGCAGGTCCTCGGCGTCCTCGTGCGCCCGCTCGGGATCGAAGAAGCCCTTGTACGGCACGCGCCCGACGATCGGGAACCAGAAGCGATGCGGCTCGAGCGAGCCGGGCGGGGTCGCCACCACCGTCGTCACCACGCGGTCGCCCGGCCACTCCACGTAGCTCGTGTACTGCTCATCTACCGCCAGCCCGAGCTGGCTGGCAAAGGCCCGCACCTCGTGTATCCATGCCAGGCGCTCGCGCAGCGCCGCGGGCGTGCCGGGATCCGCGATCACGTCGTCGATCGGGCGGCGTGCCTGGAGCAGACGCGCCTGGCCGAGCGCCAGATGGCCGAGGTAGCAGCCGGGCATGCCGAGCAGCAGGAGCAGCAAGAAGCCGGCCTTCGCGCGGCTCGAAGCAAGGTTTGCCGGCGCGGCCGAGGCCGAGCGCGCGGCGGTGTGCGCGTACGACGCCGGCGCGCTCGGGCTGGAAGAACGCTCGGACGAACGGGGCGTCACATTGCTCCTCTACGCGCCGGCCGAGCGCGCTGCGGCGCTGCGCGCGGCGCTGGCCGGCGGCGAGCCGGCGCCGCTCGAGCTGGGCGAGATCGAGCCGGTCCCCGACACGGACTGGAGCGAGGGCTGGAAGGCCGGCCTCGGCGCCAGCGTGATCTCGGAGCGGCTCGTGGTCCGGCCCTCCTGGGTCGCCCACGAGAAGGCGTCCGGCCAGGTCGAGGTGGTGATCGATCCGGGCCAGGCCTTCGGGACCGGCACGCACCCTTCCACGTGGCTCGCGCTCGAGTGGATCGATCTGCTCTGCGTCGCGCCCGTCGCAGGCGCGCGCTGGCTCGACGTCGGCACCGGCAGCGGCGTGCTCGCGATCGCCGCGGCGGCCCTCGGCTCGGCCCGCGTGCTGGCCTTCGACCTCGACCCGATCGCCGCGCGCGAAGCCCGGGAGAACGTTGCGCGCAACGGCTGCTCCGATCGCGTGTCCGTCTTTGCGGGCGGCCTGGAGGCGGTCGGCGGCTCGAACTTCGACGGTGTCCTCGCAAACCTGCTGCGAAGCGAATCCGTGCCCCTGCTCGCAGGGCTCGCGGAGCGCACGCGCGCGAGAGGGCAGGCGGTCTTCTCGGGCCTGCTCGACTCGGAGGTCCCGGCGTTCTCCGAGGCGCTGCTCGCGGCGGGCTTCACGCCGAAGGCCGTGCGCCGCGGCGAGGACGCGTCGGGCGAGCGATGGGCGGCCCTCCTCACCGTGCGCTGAGCTCCGCGCGCCAGTGCTCGAGGAGCCGTTCGAGCGTCGACTCGAGCGGAACTCTCGGCGCCCAGCCCGTGGCGGCGCGCAGGCGCGAGGCGTCGCCGATGCTCTGATCGGTGGGACGGAAACGCTCGGGCGCCACCCGGATGCGCGGGGAGAGCTGGGCGAGTGCGCACAGGCAATGGAGCAGGGCTCCCGCACCGACGCCGCGGCCGCTCGCTACGTTGTAGGCGGCGGTCGGGACGCGCGGCTCGCACAGCAGGGCATAGGCCTCGACCACGTCGGAGACATCGAGGAAGTCGCGCACCGAGTCGAGATTTCCGACCTCCAGCGTATCCGCGCGCACCCCGCGCTCGATCTCGACCAGCTGGCGCGCGAAGCTGGAGGCGACAAAGACGTCGCTCTGACCCACGCCGGTGTGGTTGAAGGCGCGCACCCGAAGCACGTCGAGGCCGCGTTCGAGATAGCCGGCCCCGAGCAGGTCCGCGGCAGCCTTGGTGCGCGAGTAGGGCGAGCCCGGGCGCAGGGGGGAGGCCTCGGTGAAGGGCGGGGCGCCCGGGGGGGCGGAGCCGTAGGCGTCGCCGGTCCCCACCAGCAGGACGCGCGCGCGCGGCGCGTGCTTCGCGGTGGCCTCGAGCAGCGCGTGCGCGCCGAGGAAGTTCACGCGGAAGGCGAGCGCGGGATCCTGCCGCGCGGCGGCGACGGAACTCACGCCGGCCAGGTGCACGATCGCGTCGGGAGCCGTGCGCGCGACGAAGCCCGCCACCGCGGCCGCGTCCGACGCGTCGAGCTCGAGATCGGTCGCGACGACCTCGTGTCCCCGAGCGCGCAGGTGCGGCACCAGGTGTCGCCCCACGAATCCCGACGCCCCGGTGACGAACACGCGCACGGCCCGCAAGCTGCCAGACCGCGCCGCTCTGTGCTATAGGCGCACGCGCGGTGCTCCCTGCGCAGCTCGATGCAGTGCTCTTCGATGCCGGCGGTACGCTGATGCATCTCGACTATGCCTGCATGGCCGCGATCGTGCGGGCGCATGGCATCGAGCTTTCCGCGGCGGCGCTGCGCCGCGCGGAGGGCGCCTCGCGCCTCGCGATCGATGCCCATGCGCGCTCTACCGGCGGCGTGGCCGGCACCGACGCGACCCGACGCGACGGCTACTTCGCCAACCTGCTGCGCGCCGCGCAGGTCGCGAGGGAGCGCCTGCCGGCCATCCTTGCCGCGTTCGAGGCCGAGAACCTCGCCGCGAACCTGTGGCGGGTTCCGCTCGAGCAGGCCGCCGAGACCCTCCAGGGTCTGCGCGCGCGAGGCCTGCGCACGGCGGTGGTCTCGAACGCAGACGGGCGCGTCGAGGCCCTGCTCCGGTCCGCCGGTCTCGGGGCCCACCTCGAGCTGGTGGTGGATTCCCATTTCGAAGGCGTCGAGAAGCCCGATCCGGAGATCTTCCACCGGGCGCTGGCCCGCATGGGCGTTCGCGCCGACCGCGCCGCCTACGTCGGCGACATCTATTCGATCGACGTGCTGGGCGCGCGGGCCGCCGGCCTCGCGCCGGTCCTGATCGACTCCGTGGGCGCCTATCCGGACGTCGACTGCCCGAAAATCGAGCGCCTCTCCGATCTGCTCGACCGCATCCCGCGAAGGGCGTAACGTGGGGGCTGCATGATCCTCGGGGTCTCCGGACTGAACGGCGCGGGAAAGGGCGAAGTGGTGCGCTTCCTGGAAGCGCGCAGCTTCTACCCGCTTTCCCTCTCGGACGTGATCCGCGACGACCTGCGCGCGAAGGGCCTGGAGGAGACCCGCGAGCGCATGATCGAGGCCGGCCGCGAGATCCGCACCGCGCACGGCCCCGGCGGCCTCGCCGAACGCCTGGCGCCCCGCCTTCTGCCGGACCGGAACTACGTGATCGACTCCGTGCGCCATCCCGCGGAGGTCGAGGTGCTGCGCACCCGCACCGGCCGCTTCCGGCTGCTCTGGGTGGACGCCGACGAGAGCGTGCGCCTGGCGCGGATCCGCGCCCGCGGCCGCGGCGGCGATCCGACAAGTCTCGGAGAGCTGCGCGCCTTCGAAGCGCGCGAGCTCGGCAGCACGGATCCCGCCGGCCAACAGCTGCTCGCCGTGCAGAAGCTCGCCGACGTCACCCTGCGCAACGACGGCGACCTCCCGGCCCTCCACGAAGCCATCCAGCGCATGCTCGAGCGAAGCTTTTTTTTTGAGCGCCCGAGCTGGGACGAATACTTCATGGCGATCGCCCGCGTGGTCGCCTCGCGCAGCAACTGCGTCAAGCGCAAGGTGGCGGCCGTCATCACCCTCGACCGCCGCCTGATCTCCACCGGCTACAACGGCACCCCCCGCGGCGTGCGCAACTGCAACGAAGGCGGCTGCCCCCGCTGCAACTCCTTCGCCGAAGGCGGCACCCGCCTCGACGAATGCCTGTGCAGCCACGGCGAAGAGAACGCCATCACCCAGGCCGCCTACCACGGCGTCGCCGTCCGCGGCGGCACCCTCTACACCACCTTCTGTCCCTGCCTGATCTGCACCAAGATGATCATCAACTCCGGCCTCGCGGAGGTCGTCTACAACGCGGACTACCCGCTGGGGGACGTTTCGCTTTCGCTGCTGCGGGAGGCGGGGGTGAAGGTGCGGCAGGTGGCGCTGGGCGGGGCGGAGGGGGCCTGAGGCGCGCGCCCAGCTCACGAGGACCGGTCGCGATTTCGAATCAAGAGGCTGCGGCGGCGTCCACCGTCAGCTCGGACTGCACCGCCAGAAGTTTTTCGCGCAACCGGGGCAGCCCGAGGCGGGAGGCGGTTTCAAGTGCCTCCGAGACGAGAGTCTTGGCCTTCTCGCAGCCGCCTGGGGTTCCATGCCGGTGCAAGAAGCGCGCGTAGTCGTACTGTGTCTGCGCTACGAAGGCTGGGGCGTGGACCCGTGCGTTCTGGTGCAGAGCAAACTCGAAGTGCGCGACCGCTTCGTCATAGCGGCCGAGAGTGGCCGCGAGAAGGGCGAGGGGCCGTGCTACCGAGCCG
>DATBRV010000133.1:0-44995 GCA_036560145.1 Myxococcota bacterium | reverse complement strand
GCTCGGTCTGATCTCGGCGGGCGCGATGTGGCTCGCCTTCCTGCCGCCGGCCGGGTATCTCCGCCGGGTCCGCGCCCGCGCGCCGGCAGCTCTCGCCGCGGTCCCGGGATAGACACATGAATGGATCGCCTGCCTTCACATGGGTCTGCGCGGAGATCGAGCGCGCGGCCGCCCTCTCCGAGCTGGTGGCGCGCGGCACGGTAAGACTTGCCCTCAAACAAGCCGGGCTCGAGGCGCAGACGGTGAGCGGCAAGGAGATGGCGATCGTGCTGCGCGAAATCCTGCCCAAGGAGCTCTCGAACCGGGCAGTCGCCGATTCGAAGCGACTCTGCGGCGAGCTCGCGGCCCGCATCCTGACCCGGAACTTCGAGGGCAGCGACGCGGTGGCCGACGTCTTCCATCGCCTGGGCGGCGGCAAGTAGCGCGGCCCGGGTCGGGTCCGGGCCCCTCAGCGGGCCCCCTGCTTCGGAGCCTCGTCGGTCTCGTACGCCTCCAGCACGGCGATCTTGAGCAGCTGCCCCTCCGCGAGACGCGCCGACGCGAACATGCCGTTGGCGATCGCGGTCCGCTGCGCGTCCCAGTCGTTCCCGGCGCGGCGCGAGAAGTCCGCGAGGCTCTCGCCCGCGTGCGCGGTCGCGAGGCGCAGGCGCCGCACCCGGATCCCGGCGCGATCCTCGGGCGCGAGCGGGCGGAAGCTGCGCGTGAAGACGTCGCCCAGCGCGAGGGCCCGCTCCGCGCCGACCCCCTGCACCAGGTTGCCCAGGCGGAAGACGCGGTCGTTCAGCGCGATCCAGGTGATCCTGCCCGCGACCGTGCCGCCCGGGCCGGGGGCGGAGCCGCGGATTTCCACCGCCGGAAGCCCGTTGAGGGTGAACACGCGCCTCGACTCGATCTTCGCCTGGATCTCCACCGCGCGCTGCGCGGCGAACTCGTCGGCGAAGACAGCGGGGTCCGAGCCCTCGCCGGCCAGCTCGAGCACCACGCGCGCGCGCCCGCTCTGCGAGATCGCGCCGACCGCCGCCGGCGAGTTCACGAACCTCCAGCCATCGGGCACCCGAAGACTGAAGCCCAGATCCGGGTGCAGGAAGCGGCCCTTCTCGAAGATTCCCTCGGCCGGATCCTCGCCCACCACCAGACCGGTCAGGCGGCGCAGGTAGTCGTCGCGGTCTCGCGTCACACCCGGCTGTGGCGTCCAACCCAGGTGCTGCGCGCGCGTCGCGGTGGAAGCCGCGCGCTCGCTGGTGGGCGGGTGCGTGTCGAAGTAGCCCGGCAGGCGCGAAGCGCCCGCGAGCAGCTTCTCGACGTTGCCCAGGCTGTCGAGGAAGGTGTTCATGCCGGCGGGGTCGTAGCCGGCCGCCGCCGCCAGCTGCTGGCCGCCGCGGTCGGCCTCCCGTTCTTGATCGCGGCTGTAGGCGGCGAGATAGGCGGGGTTGGTGAAGACGATCGCGAAGGGATTCACGCCGCCCCCCACCGTCTGTCGCGCGGCGGCGTGGCGAGCGGCCGCGTGGGTGATCTCGTGCGCGAGCACGTTGGCGAGCTCGTCCTCGGAATTGGAGAGCACGAGCAGGCCGCGCGAGACGTAGACGGCGCCCCCCGGCAGCGCGAAGGCGTTCGGAGGCCACTGGTCGACCACGCGAAAATCGTAGTCGAAGCTGTGCGCGGGCAGCTTTGCCGCGCAGCGCCGGCCGATCGCGTCGACCAGCTCCTGCACCTTGGGGTCGCGCACCAGGCCCAGCGCAGCCGCCACCTCGAGCTTGGCCTCTTCGCCGGCGCGCTGGTCGTCGTATTCGGTGGAGAGCACGATCGGGCGGCGCGGCGGCGGACCCGAGGGCGGCGGCGCCGGCGCGCAGGCGAGTCCGATCCCGAGCGCGAGCAGGAAGCGCCTCACCCGGAGCGCTTCTGCTCCATCCGCTCGCGCTGCGCGAGCAGCTCTTGGAAGCGCGCGCGATCGGCGGAGACGAAGATCGCCTCGGCCTCCGCCGTGAGCAGGTCGCCGGCGTAGAGGCGGCCCTCGGCGAAGGTCTTGCGGCGTTCGGTGCCGGTCACCGTCGTCTCGAAACGCAGATCGGTGTGGAGCGGCGTGGGCTGACGGTAGCGGACGGTGAGCGTGCCGGTGAAGCCGGGGCTGCCCGCCAGCGACTGCACGAAGCCCAGCACCTCGTCGAAGGCCGCGGCGACCCAGCCGCCGTGCACGCAGCCCGGCGGCCCCTCGTAGGCGGCGCCGAAGCGCGCGTGCGCCTCGGCGCTGCGCTCGCCGCTGCGGCGCACCGAGATCGGCGGCGCCAGCGGGTTCGAGAGCCCGATCACGGGGCTCTGGTCGAAGAAGGCCGCGACGTCTCCCGCGGTCGCGCTCTCGGCGAAGCCCTCGAGCCGGCGCAGGCGCGGATGCGTGGCGAGCCGCTCGGCGTAGCGCTCGAGGCCGTCGGCCGCGGCCGACAGCTCGTCCTCGGGGGCGTTGCTCTCGACCAGCCTCTCGATCACGAGGCGCATGGCAGAGGCCAGCCGGCGTTTCTGCGCCCAGGCGCCGCTGGCCGGGGTCTGCGCGGCTTCCCAGTGCGAAAAGATCGAGATGCGCGCCGCGGGGGCCTCTTCACTCACGCCGTTCTCCTCATGAGGGCTCGCCGAACACGTCGAGCATAGCGTCGAGGTTCGCGCGCAGGCGCGCTGGCGGGACACCCACGGTCGGGGCGTAGAGCAGCGGCTGCTCGGTCAGGTCCTTCCACTGCGCGAGGCGCTGCTTCGCCTCGTCCGGCGTGCAGGCGATCGCGATCTCCTCGACCAGGGAATCGGGCACGGCGTCGGCCATCGCCTGCACGTCGAACTTGCGCAGCGCGGCGCGGCAGGCCTCGCCCACGCTGCGCAGGCCGTGCAGATCGAGGATGGAGTGGTAGAGCGCGGTGGTGAAGTAGAAGCCGATCTGGCACTTCGCGTCGCGCACGGCGTCTTCGCGCCGGGGCTGGATCGAGGTCAGCACGTAGGGCGCGAGCGCGCAGGCGCCCGCCGCGCGGCCGGCGGCGGATTCGGCGGCGCGCAGGCCGGGAAGCGTCACTTCGCGGTGCCAGCGCCGCGTCGCGATCGGATGGCCGACCAGGCCGTCCGCCACCGCCCCGGCCGTCGCGATCATGCGCCGGTTCACGGCGGCGATCCAGATCGGGACCTGCTCGCGCGGCGCGCCCGGGCGCGAGTAGATCGGAACCGAGAGCTGCCAGTGCTTGCCGTCCCACCGGAAGCCGCCGCCCTTCTGCGCCGCGAACGCCGCGCGCAGCAGGCGGACCAGCTCGTGCATGCGCTCGGCGGGCGCCGAGAACGGGACCGCGTACCAATCCTCGTTCATGCGCCGGGTGGCGCTCCCGAGGCCGAGCACCATGCGGCCGCCCGAGAGCTCGTCGAGATCGAGCGCCGCGCTCGCGTGCAAGAGGGGAGTCCTGATGAAGGCGTTCGCGATCGCGGTGCCGACCCGCACGCGGCGGGTGGCCTGCGCGATCGCCGCCAGCGGCACGTAGCCATGCCGGTTGAAGAACTCGATCGTGTAGACGCCGTCGAGGCCGGCCGCCTCGGCGCGCTGGGCGAGCTCGACGTCGCCCCGCACGCTGCCGGCGGTGAGGATGAGTCCGATGCGCACGGGAGGCCCTCCGAAGCGTGGATGGCCCGGATGCTACCGGGGAAAGCGGGCCCGGGCCGGCGGGCGTGTGACCGGATCCGTCACCCGGCCGGGCTGTACTTCTCTGCGAGCCCCACGTCCGGGGCAGGAGAGAAGAGATGAGAGCTGTCTTTCGCACGCTCACGCGCTGCCTGGTCTGCGGCTGCGCCGAGGTCCGCACCGACGAGGTGATCGACCGGGGCCTGGTGTTCCTGGCGGAGTGCCCGCGCTGCGAGCATCGCTGGACGTCGCGCGCGCCTGCCGCGCCCGGCGCGGCGCGCTTCAAAGCCGGCGATGCGGGGCACGCCCGGGAGGCCGCCAGCGCAGCGTGATACCGTCGGGCCGTGAGGCTCGTTCTGTATACCGGCAAGGGGGGAGTCGGGAAGACGACGACCGCCGCCGCTACGGCCGTCGCCGCCTCGCAGCGCGGACGCCGCACGCTGGTCGCCTCCGCCGACGCCGCCCACAGCCTGGGCGACGTCTTCGAGCGACGCCTCTCGGCCGACCCGGTCGAGCTCGCGCCCGGCCTCGACGCGATCGAGATCGACGCCCGCGTCGAGACCCAGCGCCACTGGGGCCGGATCCGGGATTTCCTGGTCGAGCTGCTCACGCACCAGGGGCTCGACGCCGTCGTCGCCGAAGAGCTGGCGCTGCTGCCCGGCGCCGAAGAAGTGACGACGCTGATCGCCGTCGAGGAGCTCGCGCAAGCCGGAGGCTACGACTTCATCGTGGTCGACTGCGCGCCCACCGATTCGACGCTCCGGCTGGTCACGCTCCCGGACGTCGCGCACCGCGCGCTGCGCGTGTTGCTCCCGCTCTTCCGCGCGGTCTCCGGGGTGGCGACTCCTCTCGCGCGGCATCTGGTCTCGATCCCCCTGCCTGGCTCCGAGGTATTCCGCGACGCGGAAGAGTTTCTCTATGGCCAGCTCCGGCGCCTCCAGCAGCGCATCACGCACGCGAGCACCAGCGTGCGGCTGGTGGTGACGCCCGAGCGCATGGTGATCGACGAGGCGCGGCGCGCCTGGACGGAGCTCTCGCTCTTCGAGGTGTCCTGCGACGCCGTCATCATGAACCGCCTGCTCCCGAAGGACGCCGCGGAGGAGGCGTTCTTCCGCGAGTGGGGCCGCCTCCAGGAGGACCGCCGCCGCGAGGTGGAGGAGCTGTTCGCGCCGCTGCCGGTGCTCGCCGCCCCGCTCGCGCCCGACGAGGTGACCGGAATCGCGCGGCTTGGCGAGCACGGCGCGCGGATCTTCGCGGGCGTCGCCCCCGACGCGCTGCTCTCGAGCGCGCCGCGCGTGAGCTTCTCGCGCGACGGCGACGGCTACCTGGCGACGGTGCCGCTCCCCGGCGCCGACGCGGCCCGGCTCGACGTAACCAAAATTGACGACGAGCTCACGATCACCACCGGGCTGCGCCGCCGGATGCTCAAGCTCCCGCGCCGGATCGCGCCGCTCTCGCTCGCCTCCGCGAAGCTCGAGGGGCCCTCGCTGCTGGTGCGCTTCACGCGCCCTTCCGATGGCGAGGAGGCCGTCTAGCGTGCGCGTGCTGCTCTACACCGGGAAGGGCGGCGTGGGCAAGACCAGCCTCGCGGTGGCAACCGCGCTCGCGGCCGCCGAGCACGGGCACCGCGTCTTCCTGCTCTCGACGGACTCGGCGCACAGCGTGGGCGACGCGCTCGGCCGCCGCGTGGGCCCGCAGGCCGTCGAAGTGGCGCCCGGCGTGGTGGCGCAGGAGGTGGCGGCGCTCGCCGAGCTCGACCGCTCCTGGTCGGAGATCCAGCAATGGCTGCACAGCTTCCTGCGCTCCGACACCGAGGAGCTGGTGGCCGAGGAGCTGCTGGTCTTCCCGGGGCTCGAGGAGCTGGTGGCGCTGCGCGCGGTGCGCGTGGTCGAGGCGATGAACGAATTTGACGTCTGCGTGGTGGACTGCGCGCCCACCGGCTCGACCCTGCGGCTGCTGCGCTTCCCCGACGTGCTGCGCCTGTTCATGGAGAACTTCTTCGACATCAAGAGGCGTGCCGCGCGCTTCGTGCGGCCGATCGCAACCAGACTGGGCGCCGGTCGGATCGTGGCGCCCGATTCCGTCTTCGAGGCGGTCGAGCGGCTCTACCACGAGATCGAGGACGTGCGTCAGATCCTGCTCGACGAGACGCGCACCAGCGCGCGCCTGGTGGTGAATCCGGCGCGCGTGGTGCTCGCCGAGACGCGTCGCTCCTTCGCCTATCTCTCGCTCTACGGCGTCGCCACCGACGCCGTGCTGGTCAACCGCGTGCTCCCGGAGGCGGCCGCCGGCGGCTACTTCGCGCGCTGGGCCGAGCGCGAGCGGCGCGAGCTCTCGGAGATCGCGAGCTCGTTCCCGGTGCCGCTCTTCCACGCGCCGCTGCTGCCGAGCGAGCCGATCGGCGCCGACGCGCTGCGCGCCCTCGCGCGCCAGCTCTACGGCGAGCGCGATCCGGCGGAGCTCTTCGCGAAGGGCCGCCCGATCCGGCTCGAGAAGCGCGACGCCCGCACCTGCCTCGAGATCGACCTGCCGAGCGCGAGCCGGGACGAGATCGAGGTGACCGCGCATGGCGACGAGCTGCTGGTGCGGGTGCGCGACGCGCAGCGGCTGATCGCGCTCCCGGCTTCGGTGGCGGGCCGGGCGGTGGCGGCGGTGCGCCTCGCGGGGGGCGTGCTCTCGATCGAGTTCGCGCCGTGAAGCCGGCCTCGCTGCCGCCGCGCGTGGTGTCGCTGGTGCCGAGCCTCACCGAAGCGCTGATCTGGCTCGGCCTCGCGAGCCATCTGGTGGGCGTGAGCGATTGGTGCGTCCACCCCGCGGAGGCGGTGGCGAGCCTGCCCAAGGTCGGCGGGACCAAGACCCCGTCGATTGCAAAGATCCTCGAGCTCGCCCCCGATCTGGTGATCGCCAACCAGGAGGAGAACCGCCGCCGCGACGTCGAGCGCCTCACGGCCGAGGGCATTCCCGTCTGGGTCACCTATCCGCGCAGCGTTCGGGACGGCGTCGCGCTGCTGCGCGAGCTGGCGGCGCTCGGCGCCGCGTCCGGCGCGCGCGCGGAGCGGGTGGATCCCATCGAGGCGGCCGTGGCCGCGGCGGAGGCGACGCGCCCCGCGCGCGGCGTGCGCGTCTTCTGCCCGATCTGGAAGTCGCCCTGGATGAGCGTGGGCCGGGATACCTACGCGCAGGATCTGCTCGCGCTGTGCGGAGGCGAGAACGTCTTCGCGGGTCGCGAGGAGCGGCGTTATCCGATCGTCCAGCTCGCCGAGATCGTGGCGGCTTCGCCCGAGGTGATCCTGCTGCCGGACGAGCCCTATGCGTTCGGCGCGCGCGACGTCGCCGAGCTCGCGGAGCTCTCGGTCGCTGCGGCTGCAAGTGGGCGAATCCACTTGATCGACGGCACCCTGGTGTCGTGGTACGGTCCGCGCATCCAGCGGGCGATCGAGACGATCCGTCCGCTGATCGTGGGTTGAGAGGTCCTGCATTGACGCAGCCGCAGCCCCACCGACGCGGCAATTTCCCCACGGCCGCGGTGGGCGCCTCGCCCCTCCAATTCAAGCGCGACGGCGGTTTGCCCGATGCACTTGCCGGAATGAGGCGAGCCCTGCTTCGACACACCCTGGTGATGACCGGGCTGGCATGCCTGCTGGGCGCCTCGCCCAGCCTGGCCGCCAAGGTGGTCCAGGTGCGCGTCGGCAACCATCCGACCTTCACGCGCGTGGTCTTCCAGCTCGACGCTCCCGCCGGCTACCGGATCGAGAAGGGCGTCGACAAGGGCGTGCAGGAGCTGATCGTCACGCTGGAAGCGGCTTCGACGCCGCGCAGCGTACGCTCGGGGAGCCCCGAGGTCGGCCTGGTCTCCGTGCAGGACGGCGCCATCAGCACCACGGCCCACATCCGCCTGCGCCGCGACAACGCCGGCGTGAAAGAGCTGATCCTGAGCAATCCGCCGCGGATCGTGATCGACCTGCTGCGCGAGCCGAAGCTGATCGCGGCGGAGAAGGCGGCCGCCGCCAGGAAGACCGCTGCGGCGAAGCCGCCCGCGGCCGAGCCCGCCCCGAAGACCGCCGAGACCCCTGTGGCTCCCAAGCCCGAGGTGGTGGCGGGTTCCGGCGCGAAGGTCGTTGCGGATGCGAAGCCGACCGCCGAGGCGAAGGCGGCCGCGGACGCGAAGGCCGCCGCGGAAGCAAAGCGGGTCGCCGACGCCAAGATCGCCGAGATGAAGGCAGCCGCCGACGCGAAGGCAGCGGCGGAAGCGAAGGCAGCCGCCGAAGCGAAGAAGGTCGCTGACGCCAAGGCGGCAGCGGATGCGAAGGCGGCAGCGGATGCGAAGGCGGCTGCGGAAGCCAAGAAGGTCGCCGACGCGAAGGTCGCCGAGATGAAGGCAGCCGCCGACGCGAAAGCAGCGGCGGATGCGAAGGCTGCCGAGGAAGCGAAGGCGGTTGCGGAGGCCAAGAAGAGCGCCGACGCGAAGGCCGCCGCCGACGCGAAGGCGCTGGCCGAAGCGAAGCCGACCCCCACGCCGGCTCCGATGCCTGCAGTGGCGCCCGCCGAGATCGCCAAGGCCGAGCCGCCGCCCGCCCCCGCGCCGGTCGCGAAGCCGCCGGCTCCCGCTCCCGTTCCCGCCGCCACCGCCAAGCCGCGCCCCGCCCCGCCCGCGCCCGCCGCGAGCGACATCGGGCTCGATCCGATGCAGATCGGCGCGCTCGGGGCCGGCGTGCTGCTGCTGATCATCCTGGTCGTGATGCTGATGCGGCGCCGCCGCCTGCCCAACGATCTCGACGTGACGGCGCTCGCGGACGAAGACGACGAGCCCGCGTCGATCACGGAAGGACTCGATTTCAGCGCCGGCGAGCGGACGACCACGCCCGCGGGCATTCCCTTGCCGCCGCGACGCGTGCCGGCCGCGCCCGAACCGCCTCCGCGCAAGGCCGCGGCGGCGCCGGCCGAGGCGGCGCCGGCCGCGGCGCCCGCCGGTCTGTTCGCCGACACCGATTCGGATCTCTTTGACACGTCTGAGAAGGGGGAAAGCAAGATGAGCCAGGACACCCTCGATCTGCCGGTCTCGCGCAGCGGGCGACCCGCCGCCACCCAGGCGACGACAGCCTCCGCCGGCGACTCCGACGTGGGACGCCTGATGCGCGAGCTGGAGCGCCGCGTGGCGCAGCTCGAAACGCGCCTCGACGAGGCCAACGACGCGCGCGAGCGGCTCGAACGTCAGGTGGCGGCGCAGAGCGAGGAGCTGCGCGTGCAGCGCGCGGCGATCGCGCGTACGCAGCGTGCGCTGCGGGGTCTCAACCGCGGCGAAGAAGAGCAAGCCACCGAGCCGGCCCTGCGCGATCCCAACCGGCCGATGGGCGGTAACTAGAACGCCGTCAGGTTCGTCCGGCGACTTCCAGCGCCCCCAGCGCGCCCGCGAATTCGCCGTCGCGCAGGAAGACCGGCTCGCGGCCCATTCCCGCGCAGAGTCCGCGCAGGATCTCGACCAGCAGCGGATTCCCCCGCAGCGTGGTGCCGCCGAAGACCACGCGCTTCACGCCCGCGGCCAGCGCGAGCGCGCCGCAGATCAGCCCCACGTTCTCGCCCACCAGGCCGATCACGGCGTGCGCGAGGTCGCGCGGCGCGGGCGCTTCGCCGCGCGCGGGATCCGCCAGCTTCCCAAAACTGGCCGCCGTGAGGTCGCCGGGCAGCGGCAGGGCGCCGGCGCGATAGATGTCCTTGACGAGCAGGTCGACGCGGCGGCGGTCGCCGCCCCCGGCGAGCGCTACCAGGCTGCCGAAGTCGGTTACCCCGGTCAGCGCGGCGCCGAGCCCCAGCAGGGTGCCCCCGCCCAGCGCGGTGCCGCCCACCCGGGTGACGCGCTCGCCATCGACCAGCATGGCCGAGGTGCCCGTCCCGAGCGAAACCAACAGATGGCGCTCCCCGGTCGTGCGCCCCTCCTCCCGCAGCAGCGCGTGGGAGCCGGCCCCCCAGGCCTCGAACTCCCCCACCGGGGCGGTGTCCAAGGAGAGACTGCGAGACAGAGGCAGGGCGCCGCCGCCGGTCACGCCGATCCGGCCCGGCGCCAGACCCTCAACTTCGAGGGCCAGCTGTTCGATGGCGTGGGCTGGGGCGAGCCGGTATTCGACCCGCCCCTCCCCCCTCGCGATGGCGAGCTTCGCGAGCGTCGCGCCGACGTCGACGCCCAGCCGGACCCGGCCGCCGGTCCGGATCGGGGTCGCTGGTGCGAGCTTGGGGGGAACCGCCATTGGAATCGGTTGGTTAGACTTCGGTCGGTGGTCGACTGACGATGTATACCGCGTTCTACGGTCTGAGCGAGAAGCCGTTCAATCTCGCTCCCGATCCGCGCTTCCTGTTCCTCGCGGCTTCGCACCGCGAGGCGCTCGCGCATGTCCTGTATGGGATCGAGCAGGGAGAGGGCTTCATCGCGGTGACCGGCGAGGTCGGCACCGGCAAGACCACCCTCTGCCGCACGCTGCTCGAGCGCCTCGGCCGCGACACCGAGGTGGCCTTCGTCTTCAATCCCATGCTCTCCGGCGAAGACCTGCTGCGCGCGATCTGCACGGAGTTCGGCCTGCTCACGGAAGGCCGCACGCGCGCGGACCTCTCGGACCAGCTCAACCAGTTCCTGCTGGAGCAGAAGCGCGAGCGCCGCCGGGTGCTGCTGATCGTCGACGAGGCGCAGAACCTGGCGCCCGAGACCCTCGAGGAGATCCGGCTGCTCTCGAACCTGGAGACCTCCACCTCGAAGCTGATCCAGATCCTGCTCTTCGGGCAGCCCGAGCTCGACGACAAGCTCGACTCGAACGAGCTGCGCCAGCTGCGCCAGCGCATCAGCGTGCGCTGGAGCCTGGGATCGTTGAGCTCGGCGGAGACGCGCGAGTACGTGCGCCATCGGCTGCGGATCGCCGCCGAGAGCGATCCGGAGATCTTCACCTCGCGCGCCCTCGCGGAGGTGCACCGCCGCGCGCGGGGCATTCCGCGCCTGGTGAACCTGCTCTGCGACCGCGCGCTGCTGGCCGGCTACGCGGCGGAGCAGAAACGGATCGGGCCGGATCTCGTCGGCGTGGCCGCGCGCGAGATCCTGGGCGCGCGGCGGCGGCTGCTCCGGCGGCGCCCGTGGGTCCGCCGCAGCTACGTCGCCGGCGTGGCGCTTGCGCTGCTCGGCAGCGGCGTGCTGGCCTGGCAGCAGTGGACGCGCGTCTCGCCGCGCGTCGCGATCGAATCGCCGCCCAGCGTGAGCATGCCGTCCGTCGGCGCCGCGGCGGCGCGCAGCGCGGAGGCGGATCGAGCCAGCGAGCCCTTCGTCGGCCCGCCCACCGAGGCCAGCTCGCAGGACGCGGGATGAGCACGATCCTCAAGGCACTCCGGCGCCTCGAACGGGAAAAGAGCACGCAGGAAGGCCGGCCGCTGAAGGACGAGGTGACGGCCGCGCCCGCGGGCGGGTCGCGCCGGCGATTCCCCTTGCTGGCGCTGATGATCGCCGCCGGCGCGCTGGGCCTCGGGCTCGGCTCCTCGCTCTTGTGGCTCTGGCCGCGCGAGGGTGCGACGCCGGAAGCGCCCCAGGTGGCCGAGGCCCCGAAGGCGCCCGCGCCGGCCCTGCCGGTGGCGCCCGCCGTGCCGGCGCCGGTGGCCGCGCCGGCCCCGATTCGCGCCGCTCTCCCCGAGCCTTCGGTCGCCAGCGCGCCGCCTCTGCCCGTCGCCGAGGCCGAGCCGCCCGCGCCGCCCGTGGCCGTGATCTCGCGGCCCGAGCCGCCGAAGACGGCCCTGCCCGCTCCTCCGGCCCCTGCGGCGGCGAAGCCGGAGCCGGTGATCGCCAAGCCGGCGCCGCCCGAGCGCGGCTCGCAGCCGCCCTTCGCAAGGCGGGAAGCCAGCCCGTCGCCCGCGCCCGCCGCTGCGCCGAAGCAGGTGGCGCGCGCGAACGTTCCGGAGGTCGTCGTCTCGTCCACGGTCTGGCATCCGCAGCGGGATCGCCGCCAGGCGATGGTCGCGTACGAGGGGGGCGCGGCGCGCGAGCTGCACGAGGGCGACGCGATCGGCCCGCTGGTCGTCTCCGAGATCGGGCCCTCGGGCGTCGTCTTCCTGCTCGACGGCGTCGAGCTCCGGCGCCGGGTCGGCGCCAGGAATTAGGGCTACCGCAGCGAGATCGAGCCGTTGCTGGTGCGCAGCTTGATCAGCGCGCCGCCCTGCCCGAGCTGGCCCTTGACCTGACCGTTGGTGGCGCGCGTCGCCTTGCAGAGGGTGCGGTCGTTGCGGATCACGCCGTTGTCGACGCGGATGTCGACGTCGGCGTCCACGTCCGAGGGCAGCTCCAGCAGGATCCGGCCGTTGCTGGTCGCGAGCTGCACGCCCGCCTTGCCCACCTCTTCCATCGAGACGCGGATCAGGCCGTTCGAGGTGGAGGCGTCGACCGAGCCGCTGTGCTCGTCGAGCTCGATCTTCCCGTTGCTGGAGCGCGCCACCAGGCGCCCGCGCGTGGCGGCGCAGCAGACCTTGGCGTTGGTGGTCGCCACCTCGATGTCGCCCACCACGTCGTCGATCACGACCGAGCCGTTGCTGGAGCGTGCGCGCACCCGCCCGCGCAGGTTGGTGAGCGCGATCTTTCCGTTCGAGACGGTGACGTCGACGTTCATGCCGCGGGGCACGCGTAGCTCGAGGTTGGCGTGACCGCGCCGGTTCCACTTGCGCGGCACCTCGACGTCGAGGTCGAGCGATTCGCCGGACAAGCCGTGGATCAGGCGGATCTCGCCGAGCAGCTGGCGGGCGGCCTCGGTGGACTCGGCGCGCGCCGTCTTGGAGACCAGGACCTCGATGTCGCCCCGCTCTTCGCCGATCACGGTGGTGCGTCCGTTGCTGTTGTGGACGCGCAGGTTGTGGCTCGCGGGAGCGTCGATCGCGACGCGCTCGTCGGCGCTGGCGCGCTCGCTCCAGGGGATCCCGGAGAGGAGGCTGCGCAGGAAGCCGCCGAAGCCGTGATCCTGTCCTTCGCCGGAATCGTCCGGATCGTGGCGCCGCCGCAGCGTCATCGCGGGCTCCCGTCTCGGGCGCGCGCGACGATCTCGACCAGCCGAGACAGTACGGCGCCGCCCGGCCCGCGCAGCGAGAGCGTCGCGAGATCCGAGAGCTCCGAGGGCTCGGGGTTCACCTCGATCAGACTGCCGCCGCGGCGGAGCACGTCGAGCGGGAACTCGGCCGCCGGGTAGACGGTGGCGGAGGTCCCCACCACCAGCATGCAATCCGCCCGCTCCACGACCTGATGGCAGCGGCGCAGCACGTCGGCGGGGATCGGCTCGCCGAAGTGCACGGTATCCCCCTTCACCACGCCGCCGCAGCGCGGGCATAGGGGCGGGAGCCGCTCGGGGTCGATCTCGATCTCCCAGGCCGCGAAGCGCGCCACGCAGCCGAGGCAACGCAGCAGCTTGTGGTTGCCGTGGATCTCGATCAGCGCGCGGGCGCCGGCCTGACGGTGCAGATCGTCGATGTTCTGGGTGATCACGGCGCCGCAGCGGCCGATCGCCTCCAGCTCCGCGAGCGCGCGGTGGCCTGCGTTGGGCTTGGCCGAGCCGAGCGTCTCGGCGAGCGCCTGCGCCCAGGGCTCGCGCGGCGAGAGCCGATCCCGCCAGGCCCGCTTGGGATCGCGCAGGAAGCGCTGGTAGCCGTCGAGCGGCGGCTCGCCGTACTTCGTCCAGAGCCCGCCGGGCCCGCGGAAGGGCGGGATGCCGCTCTCGACCGAGAGGCCCGCGCCGGTGAGCGCCACCACGTTGCTGGCCCCGGCCACCAACGCGGCGGCGCGCGCGATCTCCTCCTCCAGCGCGGGGGAGATTGCGAACTCGGGGCTGGGCGTCGGGTGCGACATGGCGTCAGTGCAGGGTCCGGTCGTGGTCGCGGCGGCGCCGCGCCTCGAAATCGTCATCCCGTACGGCGCGCAGGCGCTGGCGCATCCGGTAGCGGCGCCAGCGATGCTTGAGCTGGGCGATCGTGATGACGCCGTCCGTGTGCCCGCTGCGCCGGAGGTAGAGCCAGCCCACCAGCACTCCGCCGAGATGGCCGACATGGCTCACGTTCCCGCCCGGATCCATGAGCAGGGTCATCACGAAGAGCCCGGGGATCAGCCAGATCGCGCGAAAGGCGACCGGCGGGAAGATCAGCATGATGGTGCGATCCGGCCAGGTGAGGGAGTAGGCGAGCAGCACGCCGTAGATCGCCCCGGAGGCGCCGAGCGTGATGGAGATCAGACTGGCGGGGCCGCTGATGCCGAGGCCGTACGTGAGATAGGGCCAGCTCGCGATCAGGAAGCCCGCCCCTACCCCGCACACCAGGTAGTAACGAAGAAACCGCTTGGCGCCCCAGGCCATCGCCAGCGGCGAGCCGAACATCCAGAGCGAGAGCAGGTTCATGGCGATGTGGCCGAGCGATCCGTGCAGCCACATGTACGTGAACGGCTGCCAGAAGAAGCCCTTCTGCCAGACCATCAGGGGCCGGACCGAGAGGAACTCGGTGATCTCCGGACGCATTTGCTGCGCGACGAAGACCACGAAGTTCACGATCAGCAGCTGCTTGATCACGTCCGGGGTGATCGGCGGACCGAACCCCATCCCCGCCTGGCGGTAGCCGCGTCCGTACACGCTGATCTGTCTCCTCGGTTCTCATCGGTCGCGCCAGCGCCGCCCCGCACCCCGAGCGGACGGAGCGGCTGCGTCATGCAAGAGCTTGATGAACGCTCCCCCATCGGCGTGTGGGCCGAAGCGGGCCAGCGGGAGGGGCGCGCGGACTCCCGCGGAGCCTCAAGAGCCTAAAGAGTCCCGTCGGGGGAGTCAACGCGAGACGGGCTCGGGGGCGAGGGCCTCGAGGTTGCGCAGGGTCGCCTCGGCGCCCAGGCCCGAGAGGTCGAGCACCGGCCAGTCGAGGCTCAGGCGGGTCGCGAGCTCGGCGAGGCGGGCCCGGCAGGCGGGCCCGCTCCCGAGCAGCATCGCCGCGGCCAGCTCGGCTTCGGGAATCGATTGGAACCAGGGGTTTAGCCGCCGATACTCCTGAAATGACGCAACTGCGTCATGCTCCTCGCCGACACGCGCGAAGATCCACATCGAGCGCTGGATCTCGCGCGGGTCGCGGCCGAGGCGGAGGCAATGCGCCGCGAGCAGCGCGGCCGCCTGCTCCACCCGCGGCGCGAGCGGGGGAAGGTTCACGTCCCAGACGTCGGCGTGCTTCGCGACCAGCTCGAGCATGCGCGGGCCCTTGGCGGCGATCTCGATCGGGATCCGGCCCCCGGGCGGGATCGGACGCACGCGCGCGCGGTCGAGCTGCACGAAGCGGCCGCGGCGGGTCACCGTCTCGCCCCGCCAGAGCTCGCGCAGCGCCGAGAGCGTCTCGTCCAGCTGCGCGATCCGAGCGCCCGGGTCGCCGACCGGCAGGCCGAAGCGCGCATCGATCGGGTGGTCGCCCACCGAGACCAGGAAACGCAGGCGGCCGGGCGCGAGCCGCTCGGCGGTGGCCACCGCCTGCGCCAGCTTCGCGGCGTTCCAGTGATGGGCCACGCGCATCGAGCCGATCGGGATCCGGCGCGTGTGCGCGAGCAGCGCGGTGGTCACCGTCCAGCCGTCGAGCGCGTCGGCCTGGTTGTGCTCGCCGAGCATCGAGAGATCGCCGTCCACGAAGACGGCCGCGTAGCCGAGCTCCTCGGCGCGGCGCACCAGGCCGAGCAGCTCCTCCCACGGATGCACGTGCCAGCCGAGCGCGACCCCGAGCTTCACCGGAGCAGCCCCAGATGCCTCGCCGCGTGCACCAGCGCGAGCGCGCTCTTCGCGTCCGAGAGCTCGCCGCTCCAGACCAGGCCGAGCGCCTCCGCGAGCGGGAGGCGCAGCACCTCGATCAGCTCGTCGTCGTCCGGGCTGCGCGAGACCGGCGCGAGATCGAAGGCCGCAAAGAGATGGATGCGCTCGTCGCAGAAACCTGGCGTGGTCCAGATCGCTCCGGTTCGCACCAGCCGCCCGGGGCGCTGGCCGGCCTCCTCGGCCAGCTCGCGCGCGGCGCATGCCTCGGGCGGCTCGCCGGGCTCGAGCTTGCCCGCCGGCACCTCGAGGATCATGCCGCCGGCCGCGTGCCGATACTGGCGGATCAGCAGCACGTCGCGCTCCGAGACGAAAGGCACCACCGCGGCGGCGCCCGGATGGCGCACGATGTCGAGATCGAGCTGGGTTCCGTTCGGAAGCTGGACGCGCTCGGTGACCGGCTCGACGCGGAAGCCGCGCTTCACCGGCTTCGCAGCGGGGGGCTTGCGGGGCGGAGGCACGTGTCCGAGGGTAGCCCGCCATAAGGAGCGGCGATGCACGGGGTGTCGGACGAGCGCGCGGTGGCGATCGCCCGCGAAGGGGCGCCGCTGGCGCTCGACGGGATCTTCCTCGCCGCGGCCGGCGCCTCGGCCGCGGACGGCGCCGTGATCGCTCCGCCGCACCCGTTGTACGGCGGCAGCATGCAGTCCCCGGTCGTGAACGAGATCGCCTACGCCTGCCAGAAGGCCGGGATCGCCTCGCTGCGCTTCGACTGGCGCGGGGTCGGGGCGAGCGCGGGCGAGCCGAGCGGGAGCGCCGGCGACGCCGACGAGGACTACGGCGCGGCCCTGGCCCATCTCGAGGAGACCGTGAACGGTGAGCTGCTCGCCTGCGGCTATTCCTTTGGAGCGGCCGCCGCGCTGCGCGCCGGCGCCCGCCATCCGCGCGTGACGCGCCTGGTGCTCGTCTCCCCTCCGCCCGGCCTTCTGGACCCCGCCGCGCTCGCGCGCTTCGCCGGCAAGCTCTGGATCGCGACCGGCGAGGAGGACTCGATCGCGCCCGCCCGCGAGCTGGAGGCGCTCGCCGCCCGCGCCCGCCGCGGGCGCTTCCTCGCGATCCCCGGGTGCGATCATTTCTTCGCAGTCGGACTGGCGGAGCTGGGGAGAGACCTCAGGGCGTGGCTCGGCTAGCGCACCACGAAGCGCACCGCGTCGAGGGTCCGCCCCCCAGCGTCCTCGAGAGCGAGCTCGTGCCGGCCCGGCGCGGGCGACCAGAGCCGTGGCTGCGACGCTGACCCGAGCGCGGAGCCGTCGAGCCGCCATGCCAGGCTCCCACTGCGCGGCTCGGCTTCGAGCAGCACGCGTTGCAGCGGCGGCGGGATGTCGGGGTCGAGCGCAATCACCAGGTCGCGCGCCGGCGAGATGATGCGCGCGAGACGCCGCGGTTCCGCGGCGAGCGCAGGCGCAGGCTCGCTGCCGCGAAGCCACCACTCGCCGCCCGCTCGCACGACCCCTGGGGGCGGCGTAGGCGGCACGCTCGGAACGCCCGAATGCAGCGCGTTCATCAGCTCGACCCAGACGGGAGCCGCTCCGTCCATGCCGCTCACGTTCCACATCGGATCGCCGGAGTCGTTGCCGACCCAGACACCGATGCTGTAGCGACGCGAGAAGCCGATGCACCAGTTGTCGCGCATGTCCTTGCTGGTCCCGGTCTTGACGGCGCTCCAGAAGCGCGTGGCGAGCGCGCTCTCGAGCCCGAAGCTGAGCCTGCGGCTGCCGCGATCGGCGAGCACGTCGGCGACCAGGAAGCTCGCTTCGGCTGAGAGCACGCGCTGGTCCGGCGTCGTTGGGTCGTCCGCGCGCACGCGCAGCGCGCCCGCCAGGCCGCCGCGCGCGAGCGCGCGGTACGCGCTGACCAGCTCGAGCAGCGTCACGTCGGCGGCGCCGACCGCGAGGGACGGGCCGTAGAGGTCCGCGCGCGCGAGCCCCGCGAAGCCGAGCGAGCGCAGCCGCGGCACCAACGCCTGCGCGCCAACCAGCTCGAGGGCCCGCACGGCGGGAATGTTGAGCGACGAGCCGAGCGCGAGGCGTGCGGGCACCAGACCATGGAAGCGCCGGTCGTAGTTCTCGGGCCGGTAGCTGCCGACTCCGGTCGCGAGCTCGAGCGGCGAGTCGTCGAGGCGCGAGGCCGGCGTGAGCAGTCGCTGCTCGAATGCGAGCGCATACACGAAGGGCTTGAGCGTCGACCCGGCCTGCCGCCGCGAGCGCACATAGTCGACGAAGCGCGCGCGCGACACCTTGCCGCTGCTGCCGACCCACGCGAGCACCTCGCCACTCTCGTTGTCGGCGATCAGCACCGCGCCGTCGCGCACGTTGCGGCCCTCGAGATCGCCCAGCTGGCGCGCGAGAGCGGCCTGGGCGCGGAGCTGGAGCCCCAGGTCGACCGTCGTGCGGACGCTCTTGCGCTCGCCCGCGAGCAGCCGCTGCGCGAGGTGCGGTGCGTGCGCCGCGAGCGGACGCATGCGCAGCCCGGGGCGCAACGCGCGATCGGCGAGCGCGGCGAGTTCCGTACAGGAAGGCGCCGCGCCCGCGCGCTCGGCGAGCGCGCAGGCGCGCCTGGCCACCGCGTCCGCTTGCGCGCCCGGCGAGCGCAGCAGCGCGGCCAGCAGCCAGGCCTCGGCTTCGTCTAGCGCGTGCGGCGCTCGATCGAAGAGGGCGCGCGCCGCCGCCGGCACGCCGACCAGCTCGCCCCGGAAGCAAGCCGCGTTCAGGTATGCCTCGAGGATCTGCTGCTTCGACCAGCTGCGCTCGAGCGCGAGCGCGTACGCCGCCTGGCGCAGCTTCTGCGCGAGCGAGCGCCCGCCGCGTTGCGGGCGCAGGCGCGCATCGAGCAGCGCAGCGAGCTGCATCGTGATCGTGCTCGCGCCTCGGGGCTTCCCCCGGGCCGCTGCCAGCGCGGCGCCGGCGAGCGCGCGTACGTCCACGCCGGGGTGCGCGAAGAAACGGCGGTCCTCGACGGCGAGGATCGCAGGCACGATCGTTGGCGAGAGTTCGGCGAGCGTCACCCAGCCGAGCCGGCGCACTCGATCATCGACGCGCTGCTCGTGCAGCACGCCTCCAGCACGATCGAGCAGCAGCGCCTCGCTCGGCGCATGCGCGGCGCGCACCGACGCGAAGCTCGGCACCTCGGGCCAAGCCCACAGCGCAGCCCCGACTGCGAGCACGGCGGTCGCGAGCGCCGCGCTGCCGGTCCTGCGCCTCACGGCGCCACCTCGATCGTCTCATGCGGAAGCTCGGCGAAGCTCTCGGGCGCGTACATCGCCTCGACGCGCGTGGGAGGCAGCTCGAAGCGTCCGTCCTGGTTGAGTCGCATCGTGTACTCGATGCGGACGGGGCCCTTGGGCACGTATTCGAAGTAGTCGCGATAGGCCTCGAAGCTGCGCTCGGTGAAGGCGCGGCAGGGGCACCACCAGCCGTCGCCCTCGTCCTTCTCGCCCTGGCTGGCGAGAGCGGAGTCGCGGCCGAGGCCGCTTCCGAGGATGCTCGCGCCCGTCGGGATCGGGTCGGAGATCACCACCCAGGCGGCGTCGCTCTGCGCTTCGACAGCGACGTGTACGCGCACCAGGTCGCCGCGGCTCCAGCGTCCGGGAACGCGTTGCTCGATTGCTTCCAATCGACGCTCTAGAGTGTATCCCGCGAAGAGCGGCGCGCGCAGCGGGATCGCGGCGATGCTCAGCACCTCAGCCCAGGGCGCCCCCGAGCCTCGATGGCGGAGCGTCACATCGCTGCGGCCGGGCGGCCAGGGCAGCCGCAGCCGTGCGGCGGCTTCCGGCGACGACCAGTCGACGCGGTGCCGCGTGGCGGCGAGCGAGACGTCGGTCTCGCCCGCGACGGGAGTTGCCTCGAACTCCTTGGCGAAGCGCTCGAGCGCGAGGCGACCCCAGGCGTTCGCGATCGTCGTGCTCCAGGCGCCCCGGCGCTGCCGTCCGAGGGCGCCCTTCATCAGCCGCGGTAGATCGCTGCGGAAGCCCGGGCTCTCGTGCGCGAGTAGGACGAAGCGGTTCAGATTCGTCTCGGGGGTGGCGAGCATCCAGTCCATCAGGTCCGCGCGCTCGGTCGAAAAGCCGAGCGTGGTGCCGCCGAGCGTGAGCCGTGCGCGCAGCAGGCGTTCGCTGCGCTCGATCTGCGTGCGTCGCTCGGCATTCGGTGGAAGGCGCCGCAGCAGACTCAGGTAATCGAGCAGGGCCGAGGTCGGCCACAACTCGGGCTGGCGCGGGACGGCGGTGAGGCGCGCCGACACGTCGCGGCCGTGTCGGGCCAGCGCGTCGAGCGCGGCGAGCTTGCGCAGGGGCAGGTCGGCGACGGGAGACCAGCTCGAACGCGTGATGCGCCCGTCGACGAAGGCCTCGAGCCCGGCGAGCATGGCGTCACGGCTCGGCTTCGGAATCTCCCAGCCGGCCTCCTGCGTCACGGCGAGCAGGTAGCTCGTCAGCACCTCGCTTCCGCGCGCCATGCTCGGAAAGAACTTCGCGAGCCCGTCGCCGTCGAGGTACGCCGGAAGCTGCAACGCGATGGCGTTCCAGAGCGAGAGATCGCGCAGTCCGATCGCCTTCGAGGTGTCCTGCTCGAGACAGCGGAATGGGTACTGTCCGAAGAAGGTCCGGATGCCGTCGCTGCCGTTGCCGAGCGAGGCAAGCAGACTCACCGAAACCGCGCCGCGCTCCGGCAAGGCGTCGCGGGGACGCTCGACCGGCAGCGAGAGCGGGCGATCGAGCCGGAGCAACGCGGCTTGGAAGACGCGCTCGGGCACGGCCGGCACCACGCGCTCGACCACGCGCACGCGATCCTCGAAGCCCTTGTCGCTGCGCGCGCGCAGCTCGTAGACGAGCTCGCTCACGCCCGCTGGCACCTCGACTTCGAAGCCGAGCGCGCGCGCCTCGCCCGGCGCGAGTGTCAGCTGCTGCGGCAAGGGCGCGTGGGCGAGCCCTTCGACGCGCAGGCTCGCTTCGATCGCGAGCGCGCCGTCGCTGGTGTTGCGCAGCGTGAACTCGGGGCGCAGGCGGTCCCCCTCGCGCGCGAGCGGCGGCACTCCCGGCAGCAGCATCAGCTCCTGGGTGGTGCGGATCGCCGCGCTGCCCGTGCCGAAGCGGTCGTCGCCGCCGTTGGCGACGGCCACGACGCGGAAGCTCGTCAGCGAGTCGTTCAGCGGTATCTCGAGCGCGGCCTCTCCGTTCTCGTCGAGCGGGACACGTGGCTTCCAGAGCAGCAACGTGTCGAAGAGCTCGCGTGTGGGCCGCCCGCCGCCGCCGCCGCCCGAAGCCACCGCCTTCTGCCCGAAGTGACGGCGCCCGACGACCTGAAGCTGCGCGGTCGACGTGCGCACCTCCTGGCTGCGCTCGTCCTCCATCGCCTCGAGCAGGCGCCAGCTCGTGTTCGGCGCGAGCTCGAGCAGGCCTTCGTCGACTGCCGCAATCGCGAGTTCGCTGCCGGGCGGCGGGAGGCCGCCGCCGGGCGTGCGCACGCGCACCCGCACCTTCGCGGTATCGCGAACGCGCCAGGTCTCCCGTTCCGGCTCGACCGCGACGGTGAGCTCGTGCGCGCGCCAGCCGACGCGCAGCTTGGTCATGCCGAGCTTCACGGCGGGGCGCGCGAGATCGACCAGCGCGGTCGGCTGCGGCTCGCCCACGCGCCCGCGCACGGCGAGCACGGAGACGAAGACGTTGGGTGCATGCTCGCCCCGAAGCTCGAGCTTCACGTACGGCTTGCGGCCGGAGAGCCGCGTCACGAAGGCCTCCGCCACGCCCTCGCGCTCGACCGTCACCAGCGCGCTGGCCTCGCGGAACGGCATGCGCACCTGGAGCACGGCGGTCTCGCCGGGCTCGTAGCGCTGGCGCTCCGGCACGAGATCCATGCGGTCGGAGCTCTCGGACGCGAACCAGAAGTCGTCCTCACCCCCGAGCCAGCGCTCGGCGTGCGTCGCCGCGACTCGGCCCTCGCGGTCGCGCGTCGAGGCGCGCACGATCAGGTCTCCAGTCGCCGACGGCAGTGCCTCGCAGCCGAAGCGCCCGCCCCAGTCGGTGCGTCCCTCGCACAGCGTCCCGACGCGCCGCGTCTCGGTCACGTGCTCGTAGGCGTAGAAGCCTCCGACCAGCCGCTTGCGGTGCGAGTAGGTCTTGCGCTCGAACAGCTCGATCTTCACCGGGGCCCGCCAGCGCGGCCGTTTCGCCAGATCGAGCACCACCGTGTCGACCCGCAGCGGCTCGCCGGACTCCAGCACCGGTGCGACGCGCAGGCCGATCATGCGCTCGGAGGGCCAGAGCGGAACCGTGCTCGAGAGCGTCTGCGTCTCGCCGTTCGGATCGCGGAAGGCGAGCTCCGCAACCACCTGGCGCGGGCTCTCGGAGATGGGCAGCCCGTCGACGCGCGCACGCGCGCTCCCGGCCGCGTCGAGCGTCAGGGTCTGCGTGAGTACGTCCGGCGCGGCTGGCGGCTTCTCCTCTTCGCCGCCCAGCGACGAGCGCTGGATCCCCTCGCGCACGCTGCCGGCGAGGAACGCGAAGCCTTCGTAGGCCTCGGGCGCGGCCACGAATCGCGCGCGCAACTGCGTGCGCAGGGTGGCCTCGAGACCGCGCGCTGGGCCACCGGCGAGGTAGCGTAGCGTGACGTCGAGCGGGAACTCGGCGGCATTCACGACCGGGGCCGTGGGCGGCTGGAGCGCGCCGGCGAGCAACGGCACGCGAAACTCCTCGACCCGGAAGCTTCCCGAGGCAAGCTCGAGCTCGGCTTCGTCCTTCGACCCGGCCGGCCGCACCAGCCTCACCTGGTATACGCCGAGGCGCGCGCTTTGCGGGATCGCCCAGTCCGTCTGCGCGATCCCGAGCGCGTCGAAGGCGACCGGCAGCTCGACCGGCTGCTCGCTGCCGACGTGCAGAATGCGCAGGACGCTTGGCCGCTTCTCGATTGGTTCCTGCGCGAAGCCCCGCAGCACCGGGCGCCGCAACACGTGCTTCATGTGCACGGTCTCGCCCGCGCGAACCAGCGTGCGGTCGAAGATGGTGTGCGCGAGCGCCGGCACCGGCTGCCAGCGCATCGGAACGTCGAAGCGGAAGGGCTCGATTCCGCGCTCCCAGCTGGTGTGCACGAAGCTCACGTCGCCCTCGCGGCGCGCCATCACCAGCAGACCCGAGTCGTAGGCCGAGTACCCGTCGCAGTCGTCGTCGGCATCGGGCGCCGGAAGCCCGTCCACCCGCACCAGGCCGTCGGCGTCGGAGGTGCCGGTGGCGAGCGCGCGCGCATGACAGTCGAAGACGCTGACCGTCGCGCCCGCCACGGGTGTGCCGCTGTCGAGGCTGGTGACCCAGGCGAGCGAGCCTTCACGCCCCCACTTGAAGTGGACCGAGAGGTTCGTGACCAACGCCAGCGCCGAGGCGAACATCGGGGTGTCCGCGTCGAGGTGCGAGAGGCCGAGCGCGCGGCTCGCGATCTCGACCACGTGCAGGCCGGTCCCGGGCAGCGGGATGCCGACTACCTCCGTAGCGTCCCTGCTCTCCGTGCGGGGCAGCTCGAAGCGTCGCCGCTCGCCGGGAACCGGTGCCAGGCTCGCTCGCGCGAAGATCGACGTGCCGCGCGACCTCCAGTCCTGGCCCGAGACCGCACGCAGCAGGGCGAGCGCCTGGGCGGCGCTCGGTGCAGCCAGCCCTGCCGCCTCGCCGGCGAGCTGGATCGAAGCACCGGTCGGGAGCGCCTCAGGCTCGATGCTGCGCAGCGTCACGGGCAGGATCGGCGTCGCCGCCTCGACCACGCCGATGCGCGAGGCGAACTTCGCGAGCGGGGGTAACGGCGCAACGCGGATTTCGAGCATGCTCGCATCGAGCGGAGCGAGGCTGCGCCCGGCGTCGTCGCGCAGCTCGGCCGGCAGATCCAGGCGGTAGCGGCCGTTCGGCGCGAAGGGCCCCCGGATGTGCCAGCCCTGCGCATGGTCGCCGCCCTCGTAGTCGTTGGCGCGCACGGCGCTGCGCGGGGCTTCGGCGCGCGGCGCCGCCACCGGCAGCAGGCGGATTCTCGCGGCCGCGGCGGCTTCGACCGGCGCGGAGAAGCGCAGCTCGATGCTCCCGAGCGGCAGGCAGTCCGCTCGCGCGTTCTCACGCGGGCACGAGATCTGGAGTGCGAGCGCGTCGCGCGTGCGGAACTCGATGCGCTGCGTCTCTGTTGTGGCGATGCCGCTCGCCGTCGCGATGCCGCGACCCCAGACCAGCGCGAGGCGTTTCCCGGCCGGGAAACGCTGGCGCGCCTCGATCAGGAGATCCGAGGGCTTCGCGTCCCGCAGCCGGGCGCGCAGCGACTGGTCGCGCTCCGGGCCGGTCACGACGCGCAAGCTCAGCGGGTCGGCGAGCCCTTCGACCTCGATCCAGGCATGGGCGAGGACGGAGGCTTCGTCGGGGACCGCATCGAGGCGCAGCACGAAGCGCTGATCCTCGGCCACGGCTGCGCCGTCCCAGGGGATCGTGCTAGCGATGGCCGGTCCGCCGGTCGAGAACGCGAACTCGCGCCGGCCGCCAACCGGTGTGCCCGCGAGACTGCGCAGATCGGGAGCCAGCGTGAAGCGGCAGCGCACGCCCGCCGGCAGGTCCTGCGCGAAGTCATAAACCCAACTGCGCTCGTCCGCCCAGCGGGCGACGCCCCGCTGCGGACAGGCGATCTGGAACAGGTCGACGCGGGGCCGCGGGTCGCCGAACGCGACCATCGGCGCCGAGAAGCGCACCGCCACCTGACGAACCGCCTTGGCGAGCCCTTCGGGCGAGAACGACTCGACGCGTGGCGCAGCGCCGGGTGCGGCGCCGCTCAGGCCGAGTGAGAGCGCGGCCAGCAACAACGCAGCGAGCCTGCCCGGCATGGGGTTCCTCGCTGTCGGCGCCACGAACGTTGGAGCCGACGCCGCTCGCCCGGTTCCGTCGCGGGCCGACGGCTCCCGAATATCCCGAGGCCGTGGAGGCTACGTCAGGAGGAGTTCCACGGATGGCCCGTTCGAGACGCGATCTTACGTCCGGATGGGAGCGTCATGTCAAGTTCTCCTCGCTCGAGACCGCCTGCAGACCCGAATGAGTGGATCTCTCGAGACATGATGCTCGCTCACGGTGAACAACCTCTTTGGATCCCACAGCTAGACCGCACCCGCCGCCGGCAGCACCACCACGAAGGCGGCGCCGCCGCCGGCGGCAGCGCGCACGCGGATCCGCCCGCCCGCCTGCTCGACCAGGCCGCGCGCGATCGCGAGCCCGATGCCGCCGTGATGGGCGCCGCGGGTCGTGAAAAAAGGCTCGAAGACGCGCTCGCGCAGCGCGGGCGCCACCCCGCCGCCCGCGTCGGAGACGACCAGCTCGATCGCGCCCGGGACGGGGCGTGTTGCGATGCTCACGGCGGCGCCGCGTGGCGTCGCGTCGATCGCGTTCAGCAACAGGTTGAGCAGCACCTGGCGAAGCCCGTCCTCGCCGAGCGCGACGCTCGCGGATGCGTCCGCCCCCTGCGCCGCGATCTCGACCCCGCGCTGCCGCGCGTACGGCTCGAGCAGCTCGAGCACCGTCGCGACCGTCGCCGCCACGCGCGCCGGCTCCTCGGGAGCGAGCGGGAGCCGGGGATAGTCGATCACGAGGTCGAGCAGCCGGAGCGTGCGCTCGAGCTCGCCGTTCACCACGCCCAGGAAGCGGGTGGTGAAGTCAGGGTCGCCCTGCCGCTCGGGCAGCAGCTGGAGGAAGGTCTTCACCGACACCAGCGGGTTTCGCACCTCGTGCGCCATCTCCTGGGTGAGGCGCCCCAGCGCCGCGAGCCGGTCGAGGCGTCGCACGTCGGTGTCGATGCGGGCCAGGCGCCGCTCGGCCTCCGCCGCGGCGAGCGGCAGCGCGAGGCGGCGGGCCGCCGCGGTGAGCGCCGCCAGCTCGCGCGGGCGCGCCGCCGCGGCGTTCGGGGCGCCGGTGAGCAGCACGGCGAGCACGCGCCCATCGGCGCTGGCGACGGGCGCGGCCGCGGCCAGGCCGTGGCGCGCCGCGAGGCCGCGCAGCGTCGGATTCGAATCGGACGCGAGCAGCGCGCAGGCGCCGGGCAGCCGGATCACCGCCTCGAACTCGGCCGCCGTGGGCGCGAGCCCCGGAGCGCCATCGCTCGCCGCTGCGGCGACGGCCGGCGCGCCGTCCTCTCCCAGCGCCCAGGCCAACGCGATCTCGCAGCGCGTGCGCTCGCGCAGCCGCGCCAGGCTGGCGGTCAGCAGGCTGTGCGCGTCGCGCGGGGGCGCGGCGGCCGGCGCGGCCGCGCGATGGACCAGCAGCTCGGAGGTCGAGTTCGGCGTGGGCCGCCGGCCGGAGCTGCTCAAAACGAGTCCATGCGCAGCTGGCGGCTGCTCTCCGAGGTGTCCTCGGCGGCGCGCACGCTCTCGGTCGGCTCCGCGCCGGCGAGGTAGGCCTGGAAGACGGAGTTGCTGCTGGAGGCATCCGCCAGCAGGCCGGTCTTGCGGTCGATGCGCGCGAACACGATCGCCTCCGGCACCGGGAAGTCGCGCGCCGGGCGCGGGTCGAGCGCCGCGTGCATGTACTCCATCCAGATCGGGAGGGCGGCGCGCGCGCCCGTCTCGCCCCAGCCGAGGAAGCGGCTCTCGTCGTGGCCGACCCAGACCCCGGTGACCACGTCCGGCGAGTAACCGATGAACCAGGCGTCGGCCTGCTCGTTGGTGGTGCCGGTCTTGCCCGCGATCGGCCGCCCCAGCTCGCGCGCGCGGCCGCCCGTGCCCTGGGGATCCGTGATCACGGCGCGCAGCAGGTCGGTCGCCAGGTAGGCCTGATCGGGCGAGAGCCCCGGCGCGGCTTCGGGCGGCGCGCTGCCCGCCGCCACCACGTCGATGGGCGCCGCGGATTCCACGGGCAACTCCGGGAGCGGAGCGTCCGGCAGCGCGACCTTCTCGAGCAGCAGCTGCCCGCTGCCGTCGGTGACGCGGCGGATGAAGGTCGGAACCACCTGGTGTCCCCCCGCCGCGAAGACGCCGTAGGCGCGCGTCAGCTCGAGCAGCGAGAGCCCGCTCGAGCCGAGCGCGAGCGAGAGATCGCGCTGGAGCGGCGACTGGATCCCGAGGCTGCGCGCGAAGGAGATCACGTAGTCGACGCCGATGTCGCGGAAGAGGTGGACGGTCGCGTTGTTCACCGAGCGCGCGAGCGCCTCGCGCAGGGTGATCGGCCCGTAGAAGCTCTTGCCGTAGTTCTGGGGCCGCCACACGAAGCCCGAGGTCTCGTCGACGTAGACGACCGGGCGATCGTAGAGGATCGAGGACGCGGTGTAGCCCTTCGCGAGGGCCGCGGCGTAGATGATCGGCTTGAAGGCCGAGCCCGGCTGGCGGCGCGCCTGGGTGGCGCGGTCGAACTGGCTGCGGTCGAAGTCCCAGCCTCCGACGAGCGCGAGGATCTCGCCGCTGGCGGCGTCGAAGGAGAGCAGCGCGCCCTCGACGGTGGGCTCCTGGAAGAGCATCACGCGCCGCAGGCCGCCGTCCGGGTTCGCGGCGGCCGTCTCGACCGGGAGGAAGCGCGCCACGTCGCCCGCGCGGAAGACGCGCTCGATCGACTCGACCGGGTGCGGGGCGGAGTCCGGATCGGGCTCGCGCGCCCAGGAGACATCCGCGAGCGTCACCACGGCCTCGCGCCCGGGCGCGAAGGCCACCCGCGCGATCTGCGCGGCGCGGTCCACCGAGCGGACGACACCGAGCAGGGGCGGCTTTCCGGTGCGCGAATCGATCGGGCGGGCGCCCTTGCGGCTGCCCACCGGCCAGGCCCAGGTCTCCCCGGGCGCCGCGGCGGGCGTCGCCGCAGGCGGGGGCGGGGGTGCGGGGGAAGCCGCGGCCTCCTCGGCGGCCGGCGCCGGCTGGATCAGGCCGTTCTCTTCGCCGATCCGGAGCAGCTCGGCCTCGATCGCAGCCGCCGCCAGCTTGCGCAGCGGACCGCGGTAGGCCTGCCGCTGGTCGAGCTCGACCAGCCCGCGGCGCACGGCCGCGACGGCGGCCCGCTGAAGCTCGGAGTCGAGCGTGGTCTCGATCACCAGGCCGCCGCGCAGCACCACGTCGCTGCCGAGCGCGTCGAAGAGGCGCCGGCGCACCTCCTCGGTGAAGTACGCCATCTCCCAGACCTGATCGGCCTCGGTCAGCTCGCGCGTCCGGGGCAGTTCGGCCACCGCAGCGGCGTGCGTGGTCGCGTCGATCAGCTGCTCCTCCAGCATGCGGTCCAGCACGTAGCGCCGGCGCTGCTCGGCGGCCTCCGGGTTGGCATAGGGCGAATAACGCGAGGGCGCCTTCGGCAGGCCGGCGAGCTGGGCGCCCTCGCTGACGCTCAGCTGCGACACATCCTTGCCGAAGTAGGTCTCCGCGGCCTCGCCGATCCCGTAGGCGCCATGCCCGAAGTAGATCTGGTTCAGATAGAGGTAGAGGATCTCCTGCTTGCTGAAATGGCGCTCGATGTTCCAGGCCAGGATCAGCTCGCGGATCTTGCGCCGGTAGGTTCGCTCGGGGGAGAGCAGCAGGCCCTTGACCATCTGCTGGGTGATGGTGCTGCCGCCTTGCTTGATTTCGCCGCCGGTCCGCAGGTTGACCCAGGCCGCCCGCAGGATCGAGGAGAAATCGATGCCCTTGTGCTCGAAGAAGGCGCTGTCCTCGCCCGCCACGAAGGCGTTCACGACGTGGGGCGGCACCGACTCGAGCGGCGTCAGCCGGCGGCGCTCGCTGAAGAACTCGCCGATCGTCTGCCCGTGGCGGTCGACCACGCGGCTCGCGAGCGCCGGGTGGTAGTCCGAGAGGCTCCGGAGATCCGGCAGGTCGCGCACGAAGACCAGGTAGACGCCGAGCGCCGCGCCGATGCCCACCAGCGCGAGCAGTCCGCCCGCCGCGAGCAGGATCCTCAGCGCCCGTGAGAGGACGCCGGCCAAGCGGAAGCGCATGCTGACTCCGGGGGTGTTTCGACCGTAGCCGAGGCCCGTGCCCCTGCGCTACCGCTTCGGCAGGGGCGAGGAGATGCTGAATGCCGCGCCGCACGCTCGCGCTCGCCTTCGTGATGGATCCGATCGGATCCGTCGAGATCGCGACGGACACGACTTTTGTGCTGATGCTGGAGGCGCTGCGCAGGGGCCACCGGCTCCATTACGTGGCTCCCGGCGACCTCGGGGCGGAGGGGGGCAACGCCACCGCGCAGGTTCACCCGGTGCTGGCGCTGCGCCGCGAGGCGGGCCGCCACGTCGAGCTCGGGCCGCCCCACGCCAGCGTGCTCGACGACGACTTCGACGTGGTGTTCCAGCGCACGGATCCCCCCGTGGACGCCGCCTACGTCGAGGCCACCCAGATCCTGTGCCTCTGCCGCCGGGCCCTCGTGCTCAACCGCCCGCAGGGGATCCTGGCGGCCAACGAGAAGCTCTACGCCCTGCACTTCCCCGACCTGATGACGGAGACGGTCGTCACACATCGCATCCCCCAGCTGGTCGATTTCCTGGCCAAGTGCGGCGGCGAGATGATCGTGAAACCCCTCGACGGACGCGGGGGTGAGGGGGTCTTCCACGTCCGGCACGACGACCGGAACCTGTTCTCGCTGCTCGAGCAGGCGACGCGCTTCGGAAAGCGCCGGACCATGGCGCAGCGCTACCTGCCCGAGATCCGGAGCGGCGACAAGCGGATCCTGCTGCTCGACGGGGAGCCGCTTGGCGCGCTGCTGCGGGTTCCCTCCGAGACGGAGGTCCGCGCGAACCTCCACGTCGGGGGGCGGGCCGCGCGCACCCGCCTCGACGACGAAGACCGCCGGATCATCGAGCGGATCGGCCCGTCGCTGCGGCGGGACGGGCTGTTCTTCGTCGGCATCGACGTGATCGGGGGGCGGCTGACGGAGGTCAACGTGACCAGCCCGACGGGGGTGCAGGAGGTGAACGCGCTCGAGGACACCCAGCTCGAGGCGCGGATCCTGGACGCCGTCGAGGCGCTCGTCGGTGGAGCTCGCATCTAGGCGAGATAACCCATTGACACGGCCGAATGTGAGGCCGATCATGCCCGGCGGTGCAACGGGCCCTCCTCTCCCCCGCGGCTCGTCGGCGCACATCCTCCGCTCGACCTCCGTTCCCGCGGGCCTCCCTCCCACGGCGGGACGAAGCCAACCCAGAACGAAGGAGATGGCCGATGGCCACGATCATCGCGAAGACCGGGATCCGTCGGGAGAAGGGCTTCCTGTACTTCCTCGACAAGCAGGGCGACGTGAGCCGCGCGCGCATGGCGCGCGGCGGTGGGAACGCGCCCAAGGGACAGCAGAAGGTGGCGAAAGCCGGAGTGAAGCGGGAGGAAGGGTTCCTCTACTTCATCGACAAGCAGGGCAACGTCGCCAAGGTGAAGATGGCGCGCTCCTCGGGCCGCCGGCGCACCGCCGCGCGGCGGGCGCCCAAGCGCCGCACGGCCAAGCGCAGCGCGGCCAAGCGCGGCGCGGCGGCTCGGCGCGCTCCCAAGCGCCGGGTCACGGCGCGCCGCACGCGGGCGCGACGCGCTCGTCGCTAGGATCCGTGAAAGCCGGGCCGGCGCCTCGAGGCGCCGGCCCGGCGCTTCCGGCCCGGGCTGATATCCTGTCGCGCACGCGACCGCGTGATCGCGGTTGAGCCCAGACACAGTCGTGAGCGAAAGCGAAGACAGGCCTTCCTCCGCGATCGAAGGGGCGCGCCGATCGCCCGGCGGGCACCCGTACGGCATCCTGATCGTCGACGACGAGCCGGCCATCCTGGAATCCCTCGAGCTGACGCTGGGATCCGACTACCGGGTCTTCACGGCGACACGGGGGGAGGACGGGCTCGGGATCCTCGAGCGCGAGGACATCGCGCTGATCATCTCCGATCAGGTGCTGCCCGGCGTGAGCGGGGTCGAGTTCCTCGAGAAGGCGATCGAGCGCAACCCGAGCGCGATCCGGATGCTGCTGACGGGCTACGCGGACATCGGCTCGCTGGTGCGCGGCATCAACGAAGGCCGCATCTACCGCTACATCCAGAAGCCCTGGGAGCCCGACGAGGTGCGCCTCAACGTGAAGCGCGCGCTCGAGGCCTACGAGCTGACGACCGAGAACGTGCAGCTGGCCGCCGCGCTCTCGGAGGCCAACGAGCGGCTGCGCGCGGAGAACCTCTCGCTGCGGCGCGAGGTCGAGCGTCGCTACGCCTTCGACCAGATCATCGGCTCGAGCCCCGCCATGAACCAGGTCTTCGAGGTGATGCAGAAGGTGGCCGAGACGGACGCCACCGTGCTGGTCACCGGCGAGACCGGCACCGGCAAGGATCTGGTGGCGCGCGCGATCCACTATGCGGGCTCGCGCAAGGCCCAGCGCTTCGTGGCCCAGAATTGTGCGGCGCTGCCCGATACGCTGCTCGAGAGCGAGCTGTTCGGCCACAAGCGCGGCGCCTTCACCGGCGCGCACGCCGACAAGAAGGGCCTCTTCGAGGTCGCGCACCGCGGGACGATCTTCCTCGACGAGGTGGGCGAAACGCATCCCGGCATGCAGGTGCGGCTGCTGCGCGTGCTCCAGGACGGCGAGATCCGCCCGCTCGGCTCCTCCGAGACGCGCCGGGTCGACGTGCGCATCATCGCCGCCACCAACCGCGACCTGCGCAAGGACGTCGAGACGGGCCGCTTCCGCGAGGATCTCTTCTACCGCCTGCGCGTGGTCGAGCTGCGCCTGCCCTCGCTGCGCGAGCGCCGCGCCGACATCCCGCTGCTCGCGCACCACTTCCTGGACATCACCAACAAGAAGATGGGGAAGAGCCTCACGGGCTTCACCAACGCGGCGATGGACCGACTGGTGGGCTACGGCTGGAGCGGCAACGTGCGCGAGCTCGAGAACGAGATCGAGCGGACGGTGGCGCTCTCCGGCGACGCCGACACGATCTCGGTCGACATGCTCTCGGAGCACATCCGCGGAGCGCGGTCCGCGGCCCCGGCGGTAGCCGAGGATACGCCGCCCGGCGATCTCGACCTCAACCGCGCCGTCGACGCGCTCAAGCAGCGGCTGATCAGCCACGCCCTGCGCGAGGCCGGGAGCAAGACCCGCGCCGCCGAGAAGCTCGGGATCCCGCGCCAATCGCTCCAGAAGATGATGAAGCGCCTCGGCCTCAAGGAGTAGCGCCGGCTACTCCTGGAGGTCGAAGCGGATCGGCACCTCGATCTCACGTCGGGGCCCGTCTACGACAACGGCTGGTGGCACAACGCCCCTCTTTCACGCGTCGCGAGGCTCTCCAGCCGGTTGGGACCACCAGCCAGGAGCCGCGCTCGTGAACCAGGGAGGGGGGCGGCGGGGCGGGCAGCGGCCCGTCCCGCTCGGGCCTTCAGACGCCGCGCCAGCGCCGCAGCCACGCCCAGGCGGTTCGCACCACGCTGTCGAGGTCCGAATGCCGCGGCTCCCAGCCGAACTCGCGGCGGAAGCGGGAGGCGTCGGCGATCAGCTCGGGCGGATCGCCCGGGCGGCGCGGCGATTCCTTCACGGGGACCGGGCGCCCCACGATCTTTTCCACCGCGGCCAGCACCTCGCGGTTCGTCACGCCGCGGCCCGTCGCGAGGTTGCGGGGCCCGAGGCTGCGCCCCGCGAGCAGGGCCTCGATGGCCATCACGTGCGCCGTCGCCAGGTCGGTGACGTGGACGTAGTCGCGCACGCAGGTCCCGTCGCGGGTCGGGTAGTCGGTGCCGTAGAGCGGAAGCGCCTCGCGCAGGCCCGCCGCCGCCTCCAGCGCGACCGGAATCAGATG
Source organism: Myxococcota bacterium (assembly GCA_036560145.1). Lineage (GTDB taxonomy): Bacteria > Myxococcota_A > UBA9160 > UBA9160 > SMWR01 > DATBRV01. The sequence continues at coordinate 12,824 of DATBRV010000133.1, read as the reverse complement.
GGTCTCGGGGTCGTGACACTCCCCGAGGTCGCCTTCGGGATCCGCGCCGCAGGCGTTGAAGTAGCGCAACGCCGCCCAGCGCAGGCCATGCGCCGTCTCCTCGTCGGCGAGGATGCGCTCGACGTGCGCCTTGCTGGCGCCATAGGGATTGATCGGCGCCGGCGGCGTCGCTTCCGAGATCGGCTGGGTCGCCGGATGGCCGTAAACCGCCGCCGTCGAGGAGAGCACGAAGGCGCGCGTTCCGGCGGCGAGGGCCGCTTCCAGCAGCACCTGCGAGCCCGTCACGTTGTTCGAGTAGTAGAGGAGCGGATTCGCCACCGACTCGGGAACCGAGAGCAACGCAGCAAAATGTAGGATCCCGTCGAAGGGCCCCTGCTCGGCGAAGACGCGCGAGACGGCGTCGCGGTCGCGGACGTCGCCGCGCACGAGTCGGGCGTCCTTCACCAGCTCCTCGCGGCCCGCGCGCATGTCGTCGAAGACCACGGCCGTGTGCCCGGCGCGCTGGAGGCCGCGCAGCGTGTGGCTGCCGATGTAGCCGGCGCCGCCGGTCACGAGCAGGTGGGCCATGCGATCGATGCTCTCCTGCGCACGGCCGGCGTGCGCTGTGGTATTGTGCCGGCCGGATGGAGATCGTCCACACCGCCCAGGTCGAATCCCCGATCGGATCGCTGCGGGTGGCCTCGACCGAGCGCGGGCTCGCCTACCTCGAGCTCCCGTTCGCCTCGGGCCGCGGGCTGCGCGGCTGGCTGCGGCGCTGCATCCCCGACGCGCGCTGCACGGACGGCTTCGCGCCGAACCGCGCGGCGATCGCCCAGATCCTCGAGTACCTGGAAGGCAAGCGGGTGGCCTTCGAGATCCCCCTCGACCTGCGCGGCACGCCGTTCCAATCCGCCGTCTGGCAGGCGCTGCTCGAGATCCCCTACGGCGAGACCCGCAGCTACGCCGAAATCGCGGCCGCCGTGGGCCAGCCGAACGCGGTGCGCGCGGTCGGCGCCGCGAACGGCGCGAATCCGGTCGCGCTGGTCGTCCCCTGCCACCGCGTGATCGCGAGCGACGGAAAGCTCGGCGGCTACGGCGGCGGGCTCCGGCTCAAGGCCAGGCTGCTCGCGATGGAGCGCTCCCGCCCGTCCCAGGGGCAGCTTCTCTAGACCCTTCGCAGCGCCTGCTCGAGATCTGCGATCAGGTCGTCCGCGTCCTCGACGCCGCAGGACAGGCGCACCAGGCTGTCGGTGATGCCCATGGCACGCCGCGCCGCCGGCTCGACGTCCCAGAACGACATCAGCACCGGCATCTCGATCAGCGATTCGACCCCGCCCAGGCTGGGAGCGATGTAGGGGATCCGGCAGGCGTCGATGAAGCGCATGCAGCCCTCGAGATCCGAATCCACGTCGAAGGTGACGACGCCGCCGAAGCCGGCGAGCGTGCGCGTCGCAATGGCGTGGTCCGGATGGCTCGGGAGGCCCGGATACCAGACGCGGCGCACGCGCGGGTGCGCCTCCAGGAAGCGCGCCACCGCGAGGCCGTTCGCGTTGTGGCGCTCCATCCGGAGCGCGAGCGTCTTGAGGCCCCGCAGCAGCAGCCAGGCCGAGTGGGCGTCGGTGACCCCGCCCAGCACGCCGACCGCGGCGCGGACCTTGTCCACCAGCTCGCCGCCGCCCAGCACCACGCCGCAGAGCAGGTCGTTGTGGCCTCCCAGGTACTTGGTCGCGCTGTGGATCACGAGATCGGCGCCATCCGCGAGCGCCCGGTGGTTGACCGGGCTCGCGAAGGTCGAGTCGATCACCACCCCGACGCCACGCGCATGCGCGACGCGCGCGGCCTCGGCGACGTCGATCACCCGCAGGTACGGGTTTGTGGGCGACTCGGTGAAGAAGAGCCTGGTCTCCGGGCGGATCGCGTCGGCCAGTTGTTTCGTGTCGGCCGGCTCGATCACCGTGGTCTCGACGTCGAGTTTCGTGAGGTACTGCCGGATGAATTGCCGGGTGCGGCGGTAGCAGTCGCTGGTCACGATCAGATGCGAGCCCCGCGGCAGCAGCTCGAGGAAGAGCGTGGTGGCGGCGCACATGCCCGAGGCGAACAGGACGGCCTGCTCGGCGCCCTCCAGCTCGCAGAGCTTTCGCTCGACCGCGCGCCAGGTCGGGTTGCCGTAGCGGCCGTATTCGTCGCGGCGGCTGCGGCCCTCCTGGTATTCCCGCAGCTCGGCCGAATTGCGGAACCAGAACGTGGAGGTCTGGAAGATCGGCGTGGTGACCGCGTCGCTGGCCTGGTGCTCGCGCTCTCCGCCGTGCACCGCTCGCGTGGAGTCGCCCGCGCGCTCGCGCGGCGGGTCTCCCTTGGCCGGGGGCTCGCTCATGCTCTTCCCGTGTCGCGGGGCGCTTAGCAGGTCGGGTGCGGATCCCTGAGGTCCGAGGGCTTGCAAGCGCCGGAAATCGCCCGGTTTTTCGAACCCGAAGCCCCGAGGTTAGGAGCGCCCGGCCAGAGCGTCAACCGCGCGCTCTGGCCGCCCCGCCCCTCAGATCACGAAGTACGCCAGGTAGGCGGAGAGTCCCCAACAGGCGAGCGAGCCGTAGGCGACGCCTCGGGCGATCCGTCCGCGCGCGAGGGCGCCGAATCCCGCGGCGACCAGGACCGCATAGCAAGGCAGCAGGCCCAAGGTGTAGGTGGCCTTGATGACGCACCAGTAGGGCACTTGCAGGAAGTTCTGGATGATCGCGGTGTACGTCACCACCAGGCAGGCGCCGCTGAACCAGACGACCCGCCGCGTGGCGGCGTTCTCGGAGCGGGTTGCGAACAGCAATCCGATTCCCATCAGCGCCACTGGGACGAGCCCCCACCACGCGCCGCCCAGCATGAAATCGTAGTTCCAGGGGGGACGGTCGGCGAAGTCGAGCATGGCGCTCAGATGCGAATCCAGGCTGAAGCTGGAATGGATTCCATCCGGGAAACCGATCGCGGCGGATTTGATCGGATACACGAGCGATTCGCCGAACCTGAACAACTGCCCCCAGGTCCGGTAGCCTGGATCCTGCCACCAGGCGATGCCGCCCCGGTCCGGTTCATTGCCGACCCAGACGAGCCGTCCCAGCTCGATCCAATTGCGCGCGTAATACCAGCCTGCCAGGAGCAGCTCGATGCAGGCAACACCCGCCACGGTGATCGCCGCACGTCGCGCGCGGTTGAGGGAGCTGCCTTCGGCGCTGCGCCAGCTCGCCCACGCCAAGGCGACCAGGACGGGCGGCGTCAACGCGAGGGCCGTGAGCTTGGTCAGAAGGGCCAGGCCGAGCAGCACACCGATGGCGAGCGGTAAGCGTCGTCGGATTGTCGCGGCTGGGTCCTGGAGCAGCCGCATGGTCAGCGCCAACACCGCCGCGAGCAGCAATGCGAAGAGCATCTCGTTTCCCACGAACACCGAGAGGTACAAGCCCATCGGGCAGAGAGCGGCGAACAAGAGCCCCACGCGCTGACGGCCGGGATCGGCCGGCCAGAGCGATCGCAGGCTCCGATAGACGACCTCGATCGCAGCGAGCCCGCAGGCGAGCGGCACCAGACGCAGCAGACGGAAGACGGTCTCTGGTTCGAACAGCTGAGTGCCGAGGGCATAGAGCGGAGCCGAGATCAGGTAGTAGAGCGGCGCCTGGAACATCATCCAGCCCTCGGTAGGAAGCGGAAGGCGGTGCTGCTCGGCGATCACGCGGATGTAGTCCATGTGTCCGAACGCGTCGAAGCCCAGGTGGAGCGGCAGCTTCACGAGGTTGTTGATCCCGAGCAGCGCCCAGGCCGCGAGCAGGAACCACCGGAGCACGGACGGCTCGATCGAAACGCCGCCCTCGCGGCGCAGCGCGACCATCCAGAACACGATCAGGAACGCAAATCCCAGGACGGGCAGGGTGGCGAAGAACGCCTGGTCGACGCGCGGGAACTCGCGCGAGAGCTCGCTGCTGTGGATCTGCGAGGCGGACCGGGCTGCGGTCCAGCGAGCTCCATCGAGGCTGGCTTCCCAGTCCGGCCCGGTCCGGATCCCGAGCTCCTCGCTGTACGCGAGCACGCTCGGCGGCCCGGTGCTGTTGCCGACCATCAGGGCGATTTCATGCCGGCCCGGGCTCAGCCGCGGCGCGAGATCGATCGCATGGCGTTGGTTCCACGGGACGGGGTCCTCCGGCGTCGAGAACACGAGCGCTCCGTCCACCAGGACCTTGAGGGAGCGCAGGGCGCGGACATGGAGGATCGCGCGTTCGCGACCGGCCCCGACGTCGATGCTCTTCCCAAACCCGACGATCTGTTTCTGGACGCGACGCGGCGCCAGACGAAACGGTTCGTCGTGACGGATCCATTGGGCCCCGTTCTCGTCCGCGAGGAACACCACCGCCGGGTCACGCATCTTCCAGACGACCACGGCCGACACGAACGTGCAGGCCGCGATCAGGATGCAGGCGATCCGCAGCAAGAGGGCAGACTCCAGGGGCGGGATCGGTGATCGACGATCGTGCCGAGACGCCCGTGCGCCCCGGGGGATCCCGGCCGAGGATAGGGTGTCACGCGTTGACGCGACATGCGCACGGGGCCTTCGCAGGGAACCGGGTGGTAGACTCGTCCCGTGGCGGACAGGCGCCGGGTCCTCATCGTCGAAGACGACGCGCCGACGCGCGAGCGTCTGGCACGCGCCCTGCTGGCGCACTCCGACGAGATCGAGCTCGCCGCCGCGGTGGGAACCTGCCGCGAAGCCCTCCTCGCGCTGCGCAGCGACCCCCCCGAGGTCCTGCTCGTCGATCTCGACCTTCCGGACGGCCACGGCATCGAGCTGATCCGCGCCGCGCGTAACCTCTCCGCCGACACGCTGTCGATGGTCGTCACGGTGTTCGGGGACGAGAAGAGCGTGCTCGGCGCGATCGAGGCGGGTGCGCGCGGCTATCTGCTGAAGGACGAGTCGGCGGAGGGCGTCGGTGTGGCGATCCTACAGCTTCTGGCCGGCGGCTCGCCCATCACGCCCGCCATCGCGCAGCATCTGATCCTGCGCTTCCAGGAGGAGCACGCGCCGAGCGCCGAGCGCGAGGCCGGGCCGGCGCTCTCGCCTCGCGAGCTGGAAGTGCTCGAGCTGGTCGTGAAGGGCTTCACCTTCGGCGAGATCGCGGGGCTGCTCGCGCTCTCGCCCCACACCGTCGGCACGTTCGTACGCCGCATCTACCGCAAGCTCGAGGTGCGTTCGCGGGGCGAGGCCGTCTTCGAGGCGCTCCAGCTCGGCATCGTCAAGGTGGAGGAGTAGCGCCCCGCGGCGGGGCCGATTCCGGCAGCCACAGCTCCACCCGCGCGCCGGCTCCGGTGTGGGGCTCGGCGGCCTCGATGCGGAGCGAACCCGAGAGCCGCGCCGCCCGCTCGCGCATGTGGCGGAGACCGCGCGATCCCGGCCGGCCGATCCGGGCGGGATCGATCCCGCAGCCGTCGTCGCACACCTCGACGAAGATCCCAGGGCGCCCGTCGTCGCCGGGGCGCCGCCCGGTGCGCACCACCACGCGCGTCGCGCTGGCGTGTCGCACCGCATTCACGATCGCCTCCTGGACGATTCGCAGCACCTGGAGGTAGTCCTGCGGGCCCATCCACGGCGTGGCTGGCAGGTCGCTCGCCTGCCACTCGAGCCGCAGTCCGCCATGCTGAAGCGCGGGCTCGAAGCGGGCGCGCGCCGCGCCCAGCGCGCCGCCGAGCGTCTGGAGCGCCGGATCCAGCGAGTCGATCACGAGCCGCATGTCTGCGAGCGCCGTGCGCACGGCCGGCGCGACGCGCGGATCCGAGCCTTCGTCCCGCTCGACCAGCGAGAGCAGCGACACGAGCTGCCCGCCCAGGCCGTCGTGCATCTCGCGCACCAGCCGCTCGCGCTCCTCGCCGAGCAGCTTGGCGCGCTCGAGGGCGCGGCGGTCCTCGTAGCTGTGCTCGAGCTCGCGGTGCTTCTCGACCACCCGCTGCTCCAGCTCGCGGTTCAGCGCCTCGCTGTTGCGCAGCGCCGAGACGAAGCGGACCACCAGCGTCGACCCGAACGCGAGCAGCATCAGCGGGACGATGTAGGGCAGCAGGAACGGCGCTCCGGGGCCCGCGCGACCGAACTGGATCACCAGGTCGTGGACGGCGAAGGCGAGCGCGGCCGATCCCGTCGCGAGGTAGAGCGCCGCCTCGGCGGGGTGCGCACGGCGTTCGCGCAGCAGGATGAGCCCCGTCCCGTAAGCGGCCGCCGGGAATACCAGGCCGTGGATGACGTTCACGGTTGGATTGAAGAGCGCCCTGGGAACCGTCCAGGCGAGCAGCAGCGAGGCGCCGGCCGCGACCGCGAGCAGCCGATCGAGCCGCGGGCGACGCACGCCCACGTAGCGATGGGCCCAGACGGCGAGCGCGAGCATGAAGCCGTCGAGGGCCGGGTGTACGGTCCGCTCCCAGGTCCAGTGCGATACGGGGAGATCGCGCAGCCAGTAGTTCAAGCTCGCGATCCCCCACAGCGCCGTCACGACGGCGAGCCAGCCATACACGGGGTCACGTCGATTCCCGAGCCAGAGCCCGCCGGCGAAGAGCGCCACGACCACGCACAGCGAGGTGGCGATCTGGGAGAGCGTGGTGCGCAGGAAGAGGGAGGCTTCGTAGCGCGGGCGCAGCGCCGCGTCGGGCCCGATCCACGCCGTTCCCAGCTCGCCGTGGCCGTGCGCATAGGCGAAGAAGCGCACGTGCACGTCGTTGCGGGGGCGGTCCAGCAACTCGCTCGGGAAGGAGAAGTGGAGCGGCCGGTTGAAGTTGTTCGCCACCGGTTCCGAGAAGCTGCCGCCCGAGCCCACGGCCGAGCCGTTCACCCAGACGGCCGCATTCATGTTCACGTTCGGGAGGTACACCGCCCAGGTGTCGCCCGGCGCGGCGGGACCCCGGACCTCGAACCGGTACCACGCCGGGCCTTCCAGCTCCGGCCGTCGCTCGCGCCAGCGATCGGGCAGCGTGACGGGCTGCCAGGCTCCCGTCGCAGTGGGAGGCTCCGGGCTGCCATCCAGCAGGAGCTCTGCGCGATCGAGGCGGAGGACGCCTTCCGCGCCGCCCTGCGGCCCCGCGACGCAGGCGCTGAGCAACGGCAGGAGGAGCAGGAGGAAACGCGTGTACACCCGCCCATTGTACGCCTGCGCGCCGAACGCGGTCGGCGTCGAGCTCCCGTCGGCGCGCGGCCGCGGCGTGTCCCACGATCGTGTGACAGGACCCGCCGCGCTGGCTCCGGGCCCCGCCCCGCCCCGGCAGGCGGCCCTGTCACATCATCGCGTGACGCTACGCAGGAGCGCGATGACGTAGAACGGTGCAGACACGCGCACCCAGCTCGGAAGGAGAGCAGGCATGAAGGCATGGAAGGGATCCCGCGCCGCTGGCGCAGCGAGCTCCGTGGCGGTGCTCGGCCTTCTGCTCGCATCGAGCGCTCCTGCGTCGGGGGGCGAGATGATCCTGGCGAAAGCGCCGAAGAAGGCGGCCGAGCCCCGGCTGGACACGAGCAAGCAGAGACCCGCCCACGTGCGGGAGAACGTGAACCTCGGCCCCGGCCGAAAGGCGGGCGACGGGAGCCGCGGCGTCTCGAACCAGAACGCGATCTCCGGCGTTCCGTCGAAGGGGAGCAAGCCCCAGCCGGGCAGCTCCCGGTTCGGCGGGATGGAGGTTTCCGTCGATCCCGGCGCGCGGCCGGATCCGGGCACGCTCCAGCGCGGGAAGGGGCTCGAGGGGCTCCCCGGCCGGCCGGGCCTCGATCCACGCCTGAACCAGCGCGGGAGAGACCCCAGAGGTGGGGTCGAGCAAAAGGGCGAGGCGCTGCTCGGGGATCCCCGAAGCGGCGGCGGCAACACGACCATTCAGCCGGGAGATACTCGCTTCGGCAGCAAGCAGTCGATGATCGGGAAGGACGCATCGGGGAGCAAAGCGGAACCCACGGGCACGACGATTGCGCCGTCTACCTTCGACGACGAAGGACTTCATCCCGGGGATGGTGGCAAGACGGCCAAGGACAACGAGGGCAATGAGCTCGGTCGGATCGGGACCTTGATCGGGAGTGGTGGACTCCGCGGACCCACGGCCGATGCCATGAAGCAGGCCATCGACGAGCAGGACGGCAAGAGCCCGGGTGCCGGCACGGCTGGCGGCGATGCTGGAAGTGGCAGCTCGGGAGGAAACAGCGGCTCGGGGACCGCCGATCCCAATGAAATCACGGAATACCACACCAGCAAGGACGGGAGATCGAGCGTTTGGAAGTATGCCGACGGCAGGGTCGAGGTTCGCAACAATGAAACGGGTACCACCACCACCCAATACCCCGACGGCACCGTCGTCGACAAGGACAAGGACGGCAAGACGACGACGACAGAGCCGCCTACGTCTTCGATACCAACCCCCGACAACCCGGGCACCCCGCTGCCCGATGAGGTCCAGAGGCAGATCGACGCCGATCTGGAGCAGCTCCGGGGCAGCAGCTCGCGTCGGGGGGGCGGGAGAAATCCCAACCACACGGATCCGGTTCCGGATGACAACGATGCCACCGGGACGGGCTCGGGAGTGGCGGACGAGTCGCAACCGATCCCCGACAAGTCGAGGCTGATCGTGACCCCGACGTCGCCGGATGGCTCGGTCGCGCGAGTCCGTCCGACCCTGGACGATCGGGAACCGCCGAGCGGGTCCAACCCCAACGAGACGGATCCGACGCCCGAGGAGCCGTGATCCAGGTCGGAGACACCCGCGGAAGCCCCGAGTGACCGACGAAACCGCGCCGCCAACCTCCAGAAGGGAGACCAAGATGAGTATCCTCCGGCAGACCTTGCACGCGCTTTCGGAGCTGTGCCTCGTGCTCGGGCTGGTGGGCCTGTTCGCGCCGCTGCCCGCAGCCGCCGAAGGCGGCCCGGACGCGAAGGGCCACCGCCATGCTCGCGCCGCCAAACACCGAGCGGACCCCTGCCAGCGGCTCTCGCTTGCCCACGGCAAGGCGCGGGGACACGACCGGAAGTGCCCGCGGCTCGGCGGCAGCGCCGGCGCCGCGCGAGGCGACTTCAACGACGACGGCTTCGCCGATCTCGCGATCGGAATCCCCGACGAGGACCTCGCCGGCGGCGCAGACGCGGGCGCGGTAATCGTCATCTACGGTTCCAGCAACGGGCTCACCGCCGTCGGCGGCGCGGGCGTGCCGGCGAGCCAGCTCTGGCACCAGGACAGCGCGGGCGTGCTCGGCGTCTCCGAGGACGGCGATCACTTCGGCGCGGCGCTCGCCTCGGGCGACTACAACGACGACGGCTTCGGCGATCTCGCCATCGGCGTCCCGGACGAGGACTCCAGCGCCGGGATCGCGAACGATGGCGCGGTCAACGTCCTCTTCGGCTCCGCGAGCGGCCTCACCGCGACCGGCGACGAGTTCCTGCCCAATCCGTTCGTGCAGGCCGCGGGGGACCGCTTCGGCGCCGCGCTGGTGTGGGCGTTCTTCAATGGAGACTCCTTCTCCGACCTCGCCGTGGGCGTCCCGGGCCGAAACATCCAGGTGTCGTTCGCCACGCCGGGCAACCCGGCTGCGGTCGCGGTGGATGCGGGCGCGGTGGCGGTGTTCCACGGCTCGTCTACGGGCCTCTCGGGTGCGACGCCGCAGTTCGTCGCGCAGACCTCGCCCATCAATCCCGGGGGCAGCTTCGGCAACGGCGCGGAGACGGACGACCAGTTCGGCACGACGCTCGCTGCCGGGCTCTTCAACGGCGACGTCTTCTGGGACCTCGCGGTCGGGATTCCCAACGAGGAGCTGGCTCCCGGCAACGTCGCCAACGCCGGGGCGGTGCACGTCATCTTCGGCTCCGTCGACGGCCTGACCCGGGTCTCCCCCCAGGTCTTGAATCAGACCAGCGCCGGGGGGGCGGAAGTCCCCGAGAGCAACGACCACTTCGGCGCGGCGCTCGCCGCGGGCGACTTCGACAACGACACCCACCACGACCTCGCCGTCGGCGTGCCGCAGGAGAACATCGGCACGCGCGCCGACGCCGGGGGCGTGAACGTCTTCCACGGCTCGGACAGCGGCCTCGTCGGCAACGGCCAGTTCTGGTCGCAGGCCAACACGGCGTTCCCGAGCGAAGGAGGCGCCGAGAGTGGCGACACCTTCGGCGCCGCCCTGGCCGCCGGGGACTTCAACGCGGACGGACGCAAGGACCTCGCGATCGGGGTTCCCGGGGAGGGCGTCATCTGCCTCGCCAACTCGCAGGAGCCCCTCTGCGAGAACGCCGTCGGGCTGAACTCGATGTTCCGCGCCGGCATCGTGAACGTGATCTACGGCTCGCCCACGGGTCTGCTCACCAGCGCCGGCCCGGGCGTCCAGCTCTGGCACCAGGACGTCGCGGGCATGTCGGGCATCGCCGCGGAGTTCGATGCGTTCGGCAGCGTGCTCTCGGCGTGGAACTTCGGCAACGGCAGCCAGGCGGACCTGGCGATCACCGCGCCCTTCGAGGAGATCGCGGGTTCGGACTCGGCCGGCGCGGTATTCGTGATCTACGGTTCTGGTGACGGGCTGGCGGCGGCGGACAGCGAGGTCTGGCACCAGAACACGCCGAGCGTCCCCGACAGCGTCGAGAGCGGTGACCATTTCGGCGAGGCGCTGTACTGAGGGCCGAGGGCCTGGCTAGCGGGCGCGCGCCGCCGCGGCGGGGGGCGGATCCTCCTCGACGCGCCGGAGCGCGCTCGCGTACTCGGCCTCGAGCACCTCGACCACCTCGCCGTCGTTCATGCGCACGACGTACTCGCCGGTGTGTGGTTGTCCGAACGCGGTCTTCGTCTCGATCGCGATGTCCACGACCCAGCCCTGCCACTCGACCTTGCCGCCGCGCAGCAGGCCCTTGTTCAGGTAGCCGCGCTCGGGCCTTCCGAAGCGGAAGCTCGCCGTCGCGGGGACAGCCTCGAAGCGCTGCATGTGCTTGCGGATGGTGAGGACGTAGTCCTTCGGATAGGGGCCGAAGGCGCCGTATTCGGGATCCTGGAAGCCGTTCGTCACGCCCTCGTAGGCCGTGCCGAGCGAATCTCCGACGGCCTCGGCGCCGCGCGCGGTGGCCGAGGCGACCGTCCGGGCGCCCTTCCTCACGTCCGACGTGAACGTGCCTTCCTCCGCTGTGGTGCCCTCGAGGGAGGTGCAGGCACAAAGCAGCAGAGCAGCGACCTGGGGGACGATCGTGCGCAAGATCACCATTCTGCGGGGATTTCGGGTCGACGCCGCCCCGGGAATGTGACCGACCTCGCCGCAGCTCGGCGGCAGCGCCGGTGCAAGCGCGTGCACAAGCACGGGTGAAAGGTTTAGGATTGCGCCCGATGGCCGACCCCCTCTCGCTACTCGACGCGACCGCGCAGGCCGAGCTGGTGCGCCGCGGCGAGCTGAAGCCGCTCGAGCTGGTCGATGCCGCCATCGCGCGCATCGAGAAACTCGATTCCGAGCTCGGCGCCGTGATCACGCGTCAGTTCGATCGTGCGCGCGCGTCGGCCGCCGCCTCCGACCTCCCCGCCGGTCCCTTCCGCGGCGTGCCGATGCTGCTCAAGGATCTCGGCGCGCACCTGGCGGGCGACCCGGTCCACTGCGGCATGCGCGCGCTCAAGAAGGCCGGCTGGCGCGAGCCGGGGGAGTCCTATTTCGCCGAGCGCCTGCGGCTCGCCGGCCTGATCTCGCTCGGACGCACCAACACGCCGGAGCTGGGCCTGTTGCCGACGACGGAGCCCGATGCGTACGGCCCGACGCGCAACCCGTGGAAGCCGACACACTCGAGCGGCGGATCGAGCGGCGGCTCCGCGGCGGCGGTGGCGGCCGGGCTGGTGGCGGCGGCGCACGCCAGCGACGGGGGAGGATCGATCCGGATTCCGGCCAGCCACTGTGGATTGGTGGGGCTCAAGCCCAGCCGGGGGAGAGCGTCGTTCGGGCCGGGAGTCGGGGAGCGCTGGGCCGGCTGCTCCGCTGAAGGCTTCGTCACGCGCTCCGTGCGCGACACCGCCGCGCTGCTCGACCTGGTGAGCGGGCCGCGCGCGGGCGATCCCTATTCGGCGGCGCCGCCGCCGCGCCCGTTCGCGAGCGAGGTGGGCGCCGCGCCCGGGCGCCTTCGCATCGGCGCGATGCTGGGTGCGCCGCGCGACGTCGCGCTCGCCCCGGAGTGTCGCGATGCCGTGTCGGCGGCGGCCAGACAGCTCGAGGCGCTCGGCCACCACGTCGAAGAGGCGCATCCCGCGGCCCTCGACGAGACCGAGGGCGTGCGCGGCTTCGTGACGCTGGTGATGTGCGCGACGGCGCGCGCGCTGGACGCCTGGAGCGCGAAGATCGGCGTCCCGATCGCCAAGGGCGACGTCGAGCCGCTCACCTGGGCGCTCGCCGAGCTGGGCCGCGCGACCAGCGCCGTGCAATACCTGACGGCGATCGAGGCGAACCAGGCCCACGCGCGCCGCGTCGCGGGCTGGTGGCAGCGCGGCTTCGACCTGCTGCTCACGCCGAGCTGCGCGGCGCCGCCTCCGCCGCTCGGCCACTTCGCGGGGACGGCCGAGAATCCGCTCGCCGGCTACGCGAACGCGATGCCGTTCGGGATCTTTTCGTCGAGCTGGAACCTGACCGGCCAACCGGCCATCTCGCTGCCGCTGCACCAGAGCCGGGACGGCCTTCCGATCGGCGTCCAGTTGGTGGCGGACGCGGGCGGCGAGGGCGTGCTGCTGCGCGTGGCCGCGCAGCTCGAGCAGGCCGTCCCCTGGGCGGGCCGGCTCCCCCCGCTCCACGCTTCACACTACTCCGCGTAGCCGAGCGCCTTCAGGGCTTCCTGCTGGGCGTCCGAGAGCTCGGCGGCGCC
>DATBRV010000132.1:0-5256 GCA_036560145.1 Myxococcota bacterium | reverse complement strand
CGTGCGCGCTTCACCGCCGAGCTTGCGCAGGTCTGCCACGAACTGCAGGAAGGCATGCACCGTCATCTCGCCGTAGCTCGGCGCGCCTTCCGGCAGGTAACCGAGGCTGGCCTTGGCCGCGAGAGGCGCCGTTTCCACGTCGTGGCCGCAGATGCTGGCCTTGCCGCTCGTGGGCGTGATGAAGCCCGCGAGCATGCGCATGGTGGTGGTCTTGCCGGCGCCGTTCGGGCCGAGGAAGCCCACGACCTCGCCTTTGGCGATCGAAAAGGTCACCGCGTCGACCGCCTTCACGTCGCCGTAGCGCTTGCTGAGCGAGCGGGCCTCGATCACGCAGCCTCCCCGATCCCGCGCAGGAAGATCTCGACCACCGTGCGCGCCACCTTGGGGGCGTAGCCCTCCGGCTCCACGTCGCTCTCGCGGATCACGCCCAGCACGAGGGCCGTGATCACGATCTCGAGGCCTCCGATGAAGACGTAGCCCGCGACCTCGGGATCCAGGTCGCCGCGCAGCTCGCCCCGCGCCTGGCCGGCGCGCAGGATCTTCGCCACCGCCTGGAAGAAGCGCCCCACCGCGCGCAGCTGCCCGGGCTCGGCGAAGCGCGAGGATCGCTGGATCTCGAGCACGAATACCTTGACCCAGTCGCGCCGGAGCCGGTAGGCGCCCAGGATCAGGGCCGCGATCGCCTCGAGCTTCTCCTCGGTGCGCGACGGCGCGTCGGCGATCGCCTCGACCGTCTCGACGAAGCCGGTCCAGCGCTCTTCGAAGATCGTCTCGAGGATCTCTTCCTTGTTCCGGAAGTAGTGGTAGACGAGCCCGTAGGCGATCTTCGCTTCGCGCGCGATGTCGGAGACGCGCGCATCGTGGTAGCCGGTGCGGGCGAAGACCGCGATCGCGGCGTCGAGGATCCGGGCGCGCTTCGCGCTGCGAGCGCGAGTCGCGCCCGGCGACACGGTCGACGGTTCGGTCTTCACCAGGTCGGCGCGCAACATCGGGTGTCGGATCCGGGAACGGCAGGGGTTTTCGGCAGGGCCGCAATATAGGTAGTCCGGCCGCGGGCCGTCAACACGGCGCGACGCGCGCCGCGCGCTTCGCTGGCGCCCCGCGCCCGCCCCGATATGCTTGAACGCCATGCGCGTCTCGCTCGTCATCGCAGCGTTGCTCGCGTCACTCGCGATCGCCGAGCCGGCGGCCGCCATGCCCCGGCCGTCAGCCCCACCGGGCAGCGCTTCGGACACCGAGCAGCGGCCGGCGGTTCACCGCCCCGAAGGCTGGATCTGCACGCCGACCGGCTGCGCGGGCGCCCCGGCGCGGGGCTCGGGGAGCGCCGCGCTCGGCTTTGCGGCGGCCGCGCTCGCGGCGGCCGGGATCTCGCGCCGACGAACGCCCGCGGCTGCCTAGCCGTAAGAGCCCGATGCGCATCGCGCTGTTGATCGAGCGCTTCGAACCGGGGATCGGGGGCGCCGAGAACGTCGCCTGGCGCGTGGCCGATGGGCTGGCGCGGGCGGGCGACGAGGTGCACGTGGTGGCCCGCCGCGCCGCGCCCTGCCCCGGCGTGACGCTGCACCCGGTCAGCGTCCCCAGCTTCTGGCAGCCGCTGCGCGTCTACGCCTTCTCGCGCGCTGCGGCGAAGGCGGCGCCCCGGGGCGATTACGACGTCGTCTACTCGCTCGCGCGCACGCTCCACCAGGACTGCTACCGCGCCGGGGCCGGAAGCCACCTCGACTACCTGCGCCGCCGCCATTCCTTCCCGGCCCGTCAGCTCCGCCGGCTCTCGCCGCGCCACGCCGTGCTGGCGGACTTCGAGCGGCGGGTCTTCGGCGACGTCAGCCAGCTGGTGGTCTGCAACTCGGAGATGGTGCGCGGCGAGATCGAGGATCGCTATCGCGTCCCCCCGCGGCGGCTGCGGGTGATCCGAAACGGCGTCGCGCTCGATCGCTTCGCGGCGCCTCGCCAAGACCGGGAGCGGCTGCGCGGGGAGCTCGCCGCTGGCGACGACGCGGTCTTCCTGTTCGCGGGCTCCGGCTTCGCCCGCAAGGGTCTCGACACCGCGCTCCGCACGCTGGCCCGGGCCCGCGTCCGCGCGCAGCTCTGGGTGGCCGGCTCGGACGACACGCGGCCGTGGCAAAGGCGCGCGACCGAGCTCGGCGTGGCGGAGCGCGTGCGCTTCGTCGGCTTCCGACGCGATCTGCCCGCGTTCTACGCCGCGGCCGACGCGCTGCTGCTCCCGACCCGCTACGACGCCTTCGCGAACGTCTGCCTGGAGGCTGCCGCCGCGGGGCTCCCGGTGCTGACGAGCGGCGCGAACGGCGCCGCGGAGCTGTTCCGCGTGGCCGGCCGCGTGGTGGAGGCGCCCGACGACGCGAACGGTTTCGCCGAGGCGCTCGAGGCTCTCTGCGAGCCGGACTTGCGGCGCCGGCTCGGCGAGGCGGCGCGAGCCGTCGCGGCGGCGCATGGCTGGGATGCGCACGTGGCGGCGCTGCGCGCTCTCTTCGCGCAGGCGCGCGGATGAGCCCGCGCCTGCGCTTCCTGGCCGGCGATCCCGCGTGGCGCGAGACGCTGGCTCCGCTGCTGCTGGATCCGGCCGGATCGCCGGGCGCCCTCACGCTGCTGCGCGAGCAGCCCGGGCATCGCCGTCTGCTGCGCGCCCGGCTCGCGAGCGGCGACACCGTGTTCCTCAAGCACTTCGGGCGCGGCCGCCACCGCGTGCGCGAGGCGGTGAAGGGCGTGCTCGGCCTCCAGGCGGCGCGGCGCGAGTGGCGCGCCCTGGTCTCCCTGCATGCGCGCGGGGTCAGGGTGCCGGAGCCGCTCGCCCTGGCCTCGCTGGGCGGCGGCGCCTTCGTGATCGCGACGCGGTTCGTCGAGGGGCGCACGCTGAAGCAGACGCTCGCCGAGCAGCCGACCGGACGCCGCGCGCTGCTGCTCGCGGTCGGGGATCTGATCGCGGCCCTGCACGCCGCCGGCTGGACCCACGGCGATCTCCACCATGGCAATCTGCTGGTCGGCGCGGGCGGCGTCTGGCTGGTCGACTTGCAGGCGGCCCTGCCCCTGCGCGCGGGACCGGCCCGCTGGCGCGACCTCGGCGAGCTCGACCACTCGCTGGCCGGCGCGCTCTCCCGGGCGGAGCGCGTGCGGCTGCGCGCCCGCGCGCTCGGCCTCGCGCGTCCGTTCGACGCGGACGCCCGCCGGAGCCTGCGCTCCGTGGGCCGCGCCTCCGACGCGCGCGCGCGCGCCTACGCGCACAGCCGCACGCGCCGCGCGCGGCGGCCCGGCCGCCGCTACGCGCGGCTGCGGGTTGGGCGCTGCGAGGGATTGCGTTTCCAGCGGATCGACGAGGCGGTCGTGCTGAAGGCCCTCGAGGCGCACCGCGCCGCCCTTGCGGAGGGCGGGCCGCGCGTGATCCAGCAGCGCCTGCGCTCGAGCGCGACCCGGGTCGAGGTGGCCGGCGTCCGGGTGGTCGTGAAGGAGTGGCAGCGGCGCGGCCCCTGGCGGCTCGCCGCGGACTTCTTCCGGGGCTCGCCGGCGGCGCGGGCCTGGCGCGGCGGCGTCGGATTGCGCGCGCGGCGGATCGGCGCCGCGGTTCCCTACGCATTCCTGGAGCGGCGGCGCCTCGCGCTGCCGATCGCGTGCTGGCTGCTGCTCGAGGACCTCCGGCCGGCGGTGCCCGCGGACGTCGCCGCCGGCGGGCCGGGTGCGCCTCAGGTCGCGCAGGCGCTGGCGACGCTGCTCGCGCGCCTGCACCGCGCGGGGATCCGCCACGGCGATCTCAAGGCGAGCCACGTCTACCTCTCGACGGATGGGGCCGGCCGGCTGGAGGCGCGCCTGATCGACCTCGAGGGCGTTCGCTTCGGAGGGCGCCTCCCGGACCGCGCGCGGATCCGGGAGCTGGCCCAGCTGAACGCCTCGCTTCCCGACGAGCTTTCCGACACGATCCGATGTAGCGCCTTCCATCGCTACGCCTCCGCCCTCCCGTTCCGGGCGCCCGCGGAGACCTGCCTGCGCCGGGTGGTCGAGGAGAGCCTCGCGCGCGCCCACCGCTGGAGCGGGCGCGGCTGCCAGCTGGCAAGGCGACCCGGCTAGATCATCCGAAGTGCAGAACGCACGGGAAGAGTCCGGCAAGCGGGCGCCAGCCCGCGCGCAGCGAGCCGAAGGCGAGCGAAGTTCACCAAGGCTAGGCGCGAATCTTGAGCCAGCGGAACGAGCTGGAGGAGCCGGGCACGCGGCCGCCCTTGCCGAACTCGAAGGTCAGCGAGCGGGCGTCGTCGGAGCCGGTGATGATCTCGCGGAAGGCCTCGATCTTGGACTCGGGGTCCTCGGGGTTGAGGCCGTGGAAGACGATCTCGACCACCGGCTTCGCTTCGAGGACGTTGAGGACCAGCGTCGCCAGCGTGAAGAGCTTGCCGATGCCCTCGACCGCTTCGACGGAGAAGCGCGGCACCTCGACCTTCGACAGCTCGAAGCTGTAATCCAGGCGCATCGCGCGACCTCCGCCTCCCCTGCGAGGCGCCGCAAGGTGACTCCCGCGCGACAGGGTGTCAAGATTGCCGGTCTTCGCCCGCTTCCTTGGCCGCCAGCACGCGCAGCCGCTCGACCAGCTCTTCGCGCGAGAGCAAGCCCTTCTCGACCAGCAGCTGCGAGAGCGCGCGCAGGATCACGTCGGGCGACATCCCGGGCGTGGGGGCGTGCGCAGCCGCCGGCTCGGCCGGAGGAGCCGGCGCTCGGCGGGGCGCGCGCGTGCCCTCGGGCTCCTGGAAGCTGCCCAGCTCGGCGGCCGCGCGCTCGATGTCGGGCGGATCCGGCTGGGTATCGCCGGGCTCATCGAGCCCGGCAGCCGCCTCGGCAGCCGCCGCGGCGGCGCGCAGCTCGGGCTCGGTGTCCTCGAACGGCTCCTCCGCTTTCTCGGCCAGCGGCGTTGGGGCAGGGTCTTTCGAGCGGGTGGGAACCGGGGCGAGCGGCGGGCTCGTCGCCCCCGCCACCGCGGCCCAGTGGTAGTGCCGTTGCAGCGCATCCTCGAGCTCGGTCGGCGCCACCAGCACGGGCCGGATCCGGAAGCCGATGCGGAAGCCGAGCTCGCCTTGCGCGTCGAGATCCGAGGGGTCCTCCATCGCGAGGAAGAGTTCGCGGGATCCGGCCTGCTCCTTCACGAAGAGCGGCAGGCAGCGGTGCTTCTCCGCCAGCTCGACGGGGACCAGCTCGATCACCTCGGCGTTCACGCGCTTGCCGCGGATCCGCGCGACCGGGAGCTTGAGCTGGGCGGCG
>DATBRV010000131.1:0-39097 GCA_036560145.1 Myxococcota bacterium | reverse complement strand
CGTGAGCACCCGAGCGTGGAGATCCGAGGCGACGTGCGGATGGGGCTCGCCGCTGCGCATCAGAGGAGCGTTCCCAGCACGCTTTGCATCTTCGAGAGGAGCTCGACCGCGTCGACGGGCTTGGTGACGTACTCGTTGCAGCCGCTCGCAAAGCCGGCTTCGACGTGTTCCGGCTCGCCTCGCGTGGTGACGAGGATGACGGGAGTGTGTCGGATCTCCCGGTTCGCGCGAATCGTGCGGCACGCCTCGATGCCACCCATTTCCGGCATCATCACGTCCATCACGATCACGTCGGGCCGGAACGCGAGCGCCTTCTCGACCGCCTCGACCCCGTTGCGCGCCGTCACGACCTCGTACCGCCCGCGGTCGAGGATCATGCGCTCCATCAGCAGTGCCGTGCTCGAGTCGTCGACCAGCAGCACGCGCTTCTTCCCGGTGCTGTCCATCGTCTGTCTCTCCTGGTGCGGAACCGGCGAGGCGAACGAGCCCCTGCAGCATTCCGACGCCCATGCATCGGTGCGCCGACACGGGGGGTTGAGCTTCCCAGCTGCGCGCCGCGGTCGCACTCAAGACCGCGACGTGTTGCTCCGATCCACGCGAGGGGACGTCGGGTTAGAGCCCGACGGGGCGGCTCCGCAGGCCGGGGGGGATCAGGCAACCATGCACCGATCGATCCGCGCAGCCACGCGAGCTTGCGCATTCAGGACCCTTCCTTGGTTCGCCGCGGCGTGCCTCTCGGTGCCCTGGGCGAGCTCACTCGCGCGCTCGGAGGCCCTGACTCCCGGCGGCTACCAGGAATTCATGTCGGGCTACCGCCGCGGCGCCGCGGCTCCCGCCCCCGAGACCAACCCGTCGACCCCCGAGCGCGAGCAGCTCGGAAAGACGCTCTTCTTCGATCCGAGGCTCTCCGCGTCGGGCGTGATGTCGTGCGGCACCTGCCACAACCCGGGCCTCGCCTGGGGCGACGGGATGCCCAAGGGCGTGGGCCACGGGATGAAGACGCTCGGCCGTCGCACCCCGACCCTGCTGAACGTGGCGTGGGGCGAGCTCTTCTTCTGGGACGGCCGCGCGGCGAGCCTGGAGGAGCAGGCGCTGGGCCCGATCGCCTCGCCCGACGAGATGAACCTCTCCCTCGAACAGCTCACGGCGCGGATCCGGGAGATCCCCGAGTACCGGCCGCTGTTCGAGGCGGCCTACCCCGGCGAGCCGATCTCGCCCCCCACCATCGCCAAGGCGATCGCGAGCTACGAACGCACGATCGTCTCCGGAAGCGCGCCCTTCGATCGCTGGATCGACGGCGCCGAGGACGCCATCTCCGAGGACGCGAAACGCGGCTTCCTGCTCTTCAACACCAAGGCGCAATGCTCGACCTGCCACGCGACCTGGCGCTTCACCGACGACGCCTTCCACGACATCGGAGTCCCGGGGGAGGATCGGGGCCGCGGCAAGCACCTCCCCCAGATCGGAGTCGCGCAGTTCGCGTTCAAGACGCCCACGCTGCGCAACGTGGACCGGCGCGCTCCGTACATGCACGACGGCAGCGAGCCGTCGCTCGAGGCGGTGATCGAGCTCTACGATCGAGGGGGCAAGGCGGTCCGCCCGAGCCTCGCACGCGAGATGCAGCGGCTCGACCTCTCGGACGGCGACAAGTCCGCTCTGCTCGCGTTCCTCAAGACCCTGACGAGCTCGGACGCGCCCGTCGCGCTTCCAGTCCTGCCGAGGTGACCCTCCGATGAAGAACCGATTCGCGATCTCGATGGCGCTGGTTGGGCTGGCACTGGCCGCGCCGGCCCGCGCCGGCGACGTACTCGTGATCCAGAAGGACAAGACCTTCTCCCAACAGGAGATCACGATTCGTTCGGGAGACCGCGTCGTGTTCCGCAACGAGGACAGCGTGGTGCACAACCTCTACTCCACGTCCCCCGGCTTCGAGTTCGAGATCAAGACGCAGCTTCCCGGCCAGTCGGCCGACGAGCGCTTCGACGGCAAGGGCGAGGCGGACGTGCGCTGCGCGATCCACCCCCAGATGAAGCTGCGCGTGAAAGTCGATCGCTGAGGCTCAGCGCTTGCCGCGTGGGGCGCCCTCGAGCGATGGCCGGGGGTCCTGTTCGCGACGGTCGGCCGGAACCCAGGACCAGACGAGGTAGGCGACCGCCTGGATCTCGCGCTCCGTCAGCGCCCCTTCGAACGAAGGCATGACCCCGCTTCGCCCACCCCGGACCGTGGCCGCGATCTGACTGGGCTGGGTTCCCCACTTGAACGGTTCGCGGTGATAGTTTCGCGGGCGGATCGGCAGGCTGTCGGCCAGCGGGCCGTTACCGTGCCCGGTCGCTCCGTGACACGGCGAGCAGCGTTCGCCGAAGACCCGGCCGCCCGTTTCCAGCACGTCCGCTCGCACGGCGGTGCTTCCCGCGTCGTGCCGACAACCCGTGGCGATGACCGTCCAAAGCAGCAGGCCGCGCGCAAGGCTGCGGAGATTCACACTCAGACCCTCGGAATGCGCCTATCCGATCGGTCGATTCTCGCAACAAGTTGAACCGTGGTGCCGGCGCCGAGAGGGCTCGGGGAGGGGTCAAGTTCGAGGCGCGATTGCTCGATCCATTTGGATCGAATCGCGCGCCGCCGTGCTTCCGACCGCGCGCGACTCGCATGGAGGGGAAACGAAATGAAGCCTTCCTGGAGCCGATCTCTCGCCGGTATCGCCTTGGGCGTCGTGCTCGCCGCGCCGCAGCTCGCCTCGGCCGCCGCCGAGGAGGAAAGCTTCGTCGACCGCCTGGGCGGCCACTTCGGCGTCGCCGTCCCGATCGTCAGCGTGGCCGACGGCCACGCGACCACCGTCGACGAGTTCACCGTGATTGCCATTCCCATGGGCATCGGGCTGAGAAACGCCGTGGGGCCGCTCGCGTTCGACATGGAGCTGGTGCCTTCCGTGGCCGAGGGCCACGACGTCGACCTCACCATTCACCCGGGCTTGATCTATCCAGGGAAATTCGCAGCCGTCGGCCTGCGCGCGGCCTTCGAGGTCGACAGCAATGCCTACGGGTTCACCGCGCTTCTGGCCAGGCCGATCCAGATCGGGGAGTTCGTCACCCTCTTCATCGAGCTCGACGTGCCGGTTCGCTTCCCGGCGGGACCGGTAGGCTCGGTGGTCGGCGTGGCCACCCACGTCGGCGTCGCCTTCTGACGCTCGCAGGCGCGCTCAGGCTCCGAGCTTCTTGCGCAGGGATGCGATGCTGCCCGTGTAGATCCCGCGGATCAGCTTCTGCGACGCGGCCTCGCTGCCCGGCTTCGCATCGAAGCGCCCCTCCCAAGTGATCTCGCAGCGAGCGGGCCCGGCCTCGCGAAGCTGGACCGTGGACAGGTAGCCGCGGAACGGCAGCGGATGCTTTCCGATGATCGCGTAGCTGAAGCGGCGGCCCGCTTCGTCGTAGGATTCGAGGCGCTCCTGGAGCCGCAGGCCCCCCGGCAGGCCGACCGTGCGCACCGCGCCGACCCCGCTGCCCGCGAGCTCGCAGCTCTCGAGGCCGTCGGCCCATTGCAGCAGATCCCCGAAGCCCCGGATCAAAGCCCAGACCCGCGCGGCAGGCGCCGCGATCTCGTCCACCACGCGAACTTCCGTCGGCATGCAGTCTCCTCCCCGCTCGCCTTCCGCGTCGAGTTCTATCACATCGCGAGCCGCCGGCGGGATACCATGACGGGGATGCCGCCGCCGCTCGTCGCGCCCGCGCCGCCGCGCGTCTCCGGAAGCCTGCCCTGGGTCCGCGCCGGATTCTCCTTCCTCGCGAACCCGACCGATTTCCTGCGCGACACGCGCGCCCGCATCGGCGACAGCTTCCTGCTCGAGGCCTTCGGCTTCCGGCTCTTCTTCCTCTTCTCGCCCGAGGGCCTGCGCAGCCTGTACGCGCTGCCGGAGAAGGAGGCGAGCTTCACCGAGGCGACCCGCACGCTGATCGGCTTCAAGCTGCCCCCCGAGCTGCTGGGCGGCGACATGTCGATGTTTCACCACCTCTTCGGGCGCGACCAGCTGGAGGGATACCGGGCCTGGATCGAGGCCGCCGTCGAACAGGAGCTCGCGCAGCTGGGCGCCGAAGGGGAGCTCGAGGTCTTCGCCCACATGAAGCGGCTGGTGCACCGGATCGGCTTCCGCTGCTGGGCGGGACCCGAGGCGGCCTCGCCGGCGCATCTGCCGCGCCTGATCGAGCTCTTCGAAGCGCTCGACCCGGAGCAGGCCTTCGTCCACCCGGCGCGGATCTTCGTGACGCTGGCGACGCGCAAGGCGCCCGAGCGGCGCGCGCTGGCGCAGGTGCGCGAGATCCTCTCCGGGATCTGGCGCGAGCGCGAGCGACGCGGCGCGCGCGAGGGCGACATGCTCGAGTCGCTGCACGATCTCTACCGCGACTCGCCCGAGCCGGTCCGCCACGAGCGCGTCGCGCGCGACGTGATCATCCTCCACCTCGCCTCGCAGTCGAACCTGTACGCAGCGATCTCCTGGACGCTCGTGAACCTGCTCCTGCATCCCCGACGGCAGGCGGCGGCGCGCGAGGACCCGGCGCGGCTCGAGGCCTGCGCCCTCGAGTCGATCCGGCTGGCGCAGCGCTCGCTCACCCTGCGCAAGGTGATGCAGCCCTGCCGCGTGAGCGACGGCGCGACGGAGTACCTGCTTCAGCCGGGCGTCTACGTTGCGACGCTGCTCTCGGTCGGCAACCAGGCGTCTGCGGAGCTCGCGGAGTTCGACCCGGATCACTACGAGCGCGGCCGCCCCGCCGATCGCCTCGGGCTTCCGACACGCGAATCGGTCAGCACCTTCGGACATGGCAGCCACGCCTGCCCGGGCCGGCGCTTCGCGCTCGCCGCGATCGGGATCGCGGTCTCCGCTTACCTGGCGCGCCTGGAGCTGACTCCCCTCTTCCAACGCGCCGACCCCAAGCCCGGCCAGATGGGCGCCGTCGCCCGCGCCGCCGAACCCTGCCCGCTCCTCTACCGCCGCCGGGGAGGGGACGCTGGCTCCGTCCCCTAGCTCGTGACCAGATCCGAGAGCTCGCGCAGCCGGCGGGAGAGGTTCTGGCAGACGCCGATCGCGATGCCCGGGAACTCCTCCATCAGCCGCAGCAGCTCCGCGCGGCCCAGTCGCAGCACGCGGGTGGGCGAGACGGCCTGCGCGGTGGCGCTGCGCGCGGCCCCCTCGAAGATCGCGACCTCGCCGAAGAAGCTGCGCGGACCCAGCTCCTGGAGGTGCTTCCCGCCCTTGCTGATCTGCACCCGCCCATCCACCACCAGGTAGAGGCCGTCGCTGAACTCCCCCTCGCGCACGATGGTGGCGCCCGTCGCGTGGTCCTCCTCGCTCACCGCCAGCGCGAGGTCCATCAGCTGGCGCGTCGTGAGCCGCTCGAAGATCGGCAGGCTGCGCAGGTGGAGCATGGTTTCGACGGGCGTCAGCACGCGGCTAGCATCCGCCAGCTCGGGGCTCCCGGCCAGGGCGCCTCCCCCGCCCGCGGTGGCGCCCGCCAGCAGCCGCACAAGCTCGTCCGGATCCTCGAGCAGCGCGCGCGCGGCGGCCTCGCGCGAGGGCAGCTCCACCTGGAGCGCCTTCGCCGCGGCGCGCCCGCGGCCCTCGAGCGCGGGATCCTCGAGCAGCGGGATCAGCTCCTCCTGCTCGCGGGGCGTGAGCAGCGCCTCCAGCGCCTCCAGCAGGATGGCGTGCTGGCGGTGCGTGTCGGCGCGCGGGAGCAGCTCGCCGAGCTCGGCGATGCGATCGTCCTCGTGGCCGGCCGCCAGGTAGCGGAGTGCCGTGCGCTGGCATTCGGCCAGGCGCTCCTCCAGACGCTGCAACACCACCGCGTGGGTGCCGCTGCCCGAGAGGGCCGCCAGCTTGATCAGCGAATCCCGGATCGTCGCGAGCTCGCGCTCGTAGAGCGAGCGCAGGGTGGCGCGGTCGAGCGCCAGCTCGCGGACCAGGCCGAGCACGGCGTCGCGCTTGCTGCGCATGCCAAAACCCACCTCGACCAGCAGCACGTCCAGGATCGAGGGGCCGAGGGCGGCCAGCCCTTCGCGCGCCGCCAGCGAGAGCTCGGGCGGATTTGCGCCCAGGTGGGCGATCAGCCAGGCCGCGCGATCTCGCAGACCGGCGTGTCCGGAAAAGCGCAGCAGCGCCGCGCGCACGCGGGGATCCCGATCCTCGCACCACGCGAGCAGCGCCGGGCCCACCTGCGCCGCCGCCGCGCCGCGCACCCGCGCCACCTCCGCGAGCGCCTCGGCGGCCTCGGCGCGGTCGACATCCCGCGCCAGCAGCTGCGCCAGCAGCTCGAGGCGGCCGGTCCAGGACTCGTCCGGCGGCGAGCCGAGCAGCAGCGAGCGCAGCTCCTCGCGCGCCGTCCGCCGCGCGTTCGCATCCTCGCCCACCACCGCCTGCGCGAGGGCCGGGTCGAGCGCCGCGGCGGATTCGGGCGCGCGCCCGCGCTGGTGGAGGGCCGCCAGCGCCGCCAGCCGCACGGCGGGCTCCGGCTCGCGAAGCGCCCGCGCGAGCAGGTCGCTGGCCGCGAACACGTCGTCCGGAGCCAGCCGGCTCCAGGCCTGCACCAGGTCGCTGTGCTCCCGCACCGAGAGGGCCGCCGGCGTCTCCAGCAGCTTCGCCAGCGCTTCGGCCGCCTCGGGCGCGCGCACGGGGCTCGCGACGGCGCCCTCCAGCAGCCGGTCCAGCGCCTCGATCAGCAGCGCGCGGGTCGAGGCCGGCGCGTCGCGCGCCGCTTCGGCGAACGCCCGCACGGCCGTCTCGCGGGGGGCGTCGGAGAGCAGCGAGATCGCCAGGCGACACCTCTCGGAGTCTTCCGTCCGCAGCTCCGCCGCGAGCGCGCGCACCGTCGCCGGGTCGAGCAGCGTCGCCTCCGCGCGCGGATCCACGCCGGGCTTGCGCTGCGCCGAGGCGTCGAGCAGGAGCGCGGGATAGCCGCGCCAGAGCAGCACGCCGGCGGCGACCCAGAGGATCGAGACCGGCAGCGCGGCCTCGCCCACCACGTGCGCACCGCCCAGCGCAACCGCACCGAGGATGGCGAGGTTGCCGAGCACGCCGCCGATTCTCTTGATGGGCCCCTCGAGCCAGGCCGTGGCACGCGCGCGCCGGCTCTCGGGAAACAGGCTGTAGAAGATCCGCATGGCGGGATCGAAGACGGCGGAGTCGCCGAGCTTCGTCCCCGCCATCGCGAAGACGCCCGTCGGCAGCGAGAGCCGCAGCGAGAGGCCGGCGAATCCGATCAGGTACACGAGCGGCGAGATCAGCGCCGCCAGCGGCACCCCGATCCGGCGGTAGAGGCGCGTGGTGACGACCAGCTGGAGCAGGAACGCGGCGCTGTTGATCCAGCCCCGGAAGCGCGCGTAGAAGACCAGCAGGCGGTGCTCGCCGTCGAGCCCGGCGGTGGCGAGATCCGCGACGTAGCTGAACTGGTAGTAGAGCATCGGGCCGAGCAGCCCGGTGCAGAGCGCCGAGATCGCGAGCAGCCGGAACAGGCGGCTGCTGCGCGCGAGTCGCAGCAGCCCGATCTCCTCCGGCTCGTGCGCCGGCGCGGGAGCGGCGCCTCGGTCGAGGCGCAGCGGCCGGAGCCCGCGCAGCGGGAGCGCCGTCGCCGCGGCCAGCAGCAGCGCGACCGCCGCGCAGGGAATCAGCCCCGCGACGCCGAGCCAACGGCCGAGCGGCTCCGAGGCAAAGCTCCCGGCGATCCCGCCCAGCGTGAAGCCGCCCACCAGCGGCGCGAACAGGCGCTTGGCCTGGCGCGCGTGCAGCAGGTCGCCCATCGCGCTCCAGAACACCAACAGCGAGAGGGTCGGCAGCTGCTTGGAGGCGATCAGGAGGCCGTGCAGCCCCCACTCGACGCCGGTCTGGGCCAGCCAGGCGAGCGGCAGCAGCAGCAGCGCGAGCAACACCAGCAGGCGCGGAAGCGTGCGCAACCGGTCGCCGCGCGCGATCGAGCTGCCGACCCAGGCGGTGGTCCCCACCAGCAGCACGGCGTTGGCGAGGAATACCACCGGGAGCAGGTCGACGCCCACGCGCTTGAGAAAGAGCGTCTCGGCGACGTTGCGCAGCGAGGCGTCGGCCCAGCCGGTGAGCCCGAGCACCGCCGTGCCCCACGCGAAGATCCGCCCTTCGCCGGGCTCGATGCCGAGCTTGCGCCACATGCTGGGCTCCGCGCGCACCATATCCCAGCCCGGGACCACGCGGGAAGGCGACCCGCGCGGCCCTCGCCCGGGTTATGCTGCGCAGCCATGTCGCGCCCGCATCGCGCAGTCGCCGGATCGCTGCTCGCCGCCGGGCTCTGCGCCCTGGCTTCGACCTCGCCCGGCGAGGGCCTTCCCCCCGAGACGGCGCGCGCCTGGATCCTCGAATTCGAACGCTCGCCGAAGGGCCCCTTCGACGCCGTGCGCTGGTTCTGCAAGGACGGCGCCGTGCTCGATCCCCGACCCGGCGCCTGCGCGGCCCATGGCGGCGGGATCCAGCACGGGCGCTGGAGCCCGCACGCGATCACGCTGCGCGAGGGCGGCTACCAGGTGGCGAACCTGCTCAGCGAGCTCCAGCCGGGCGACTTCACCGGCCCGCGCGCCCAGCACGAGGTGCTGGCGCAGGTCCTGCTCGAGCGCTTCCTGATCGGGGCGGACGACGGCTGGATCTTCCGCGGCGCGCGCAGCTACCGGGGCGCCCTGCAGGCCGAGGACGAGGAAGCGGGAGCGCGGCGCCTGGTGCTCGCGATGCTCGCCGACCCCGGCTGGCTGGGAACCGAGCGATTCCTGCTGCTGCGCGAGACGGTGCGCCTGCTGCCGCTGCAAGCCGACCCGCGCTCGGCGGCCCGCGTGCGCCAGATCGCGCTCGAGCTGGCGGCGCGCGACCCCGGATTCGCGACGCTGCGCGCGAAGATCCACAACGCCCCCGATTCGGGCGACGCCGCGCGCGTGCGCGCCTACGCCGCCCAGCCCGGGCGCCCAATTCCTGTCGCGCAGTACGAAGCGCTGGCGGCTTCGATCGACACCCTCTACCAGGCGCGGGCGAGCAGCCAGGCCCTGCGCGATCTCGCCGCGCGGGAGACCGGCGCGGCGCTGGCGCCGAAGCTGCGCGCGCACGCGGACGCGCTCGCGTCCGCCAGCGATCCGGCGGCTCGCTTCGAGCGCGGGAGCCTGGCCCTCGCCGACCTGCGCGACGCGCTCGCCGCGCCCGGCTCTCCGGAGCAGCGGCTGGCGCGGCTCGAAGTCAGCCTGGCGGTCGAGACGGAGGTCTTCGCGGCGGGCAGCCAGCTGGCGACGCAGCTCGGCGCGCGCAGCCGACGCGAGCAGCTCGGCTGCCTCGAGACCGGCGCCGCGGCCCTCTACGGCGCCGGCTTCGCGAGCGCTCGCCAGCGCCGCACGCTCGCCGAGAGCGTCGCGCGCGCCAGCGCCGGGAACGAGGTCCCGCTCGGCCTGCTGCGCGGCGAGCTGCGCCAGCTGGCGCGTGCGCCCGAATGGGCCGCGCGCGCCCTCGCCTTCCACTTCGCGCTGGCGGAGGAGCGGTATCTGGCGCTCGAGCCGCTCACCGTCCTGTATGCGCAGGACCGCCTGCGCGGCAGCCCGCTGCTCTTCTACGGCGCCGTGGTCGACTCGTTGGCGCGCGACACCGATCAGTTGGCGGGCGTCGAGCACGAGCTCTTCGGCGTCCGCGTCGGCAGCGGCCTGCGCGCGCTCAACCCGGGTCTCGCGCGCGGGCCGCTGCTGGTGCCCGACCCGCGCGATCCGCTCGCGGGGGTGGTCGCGGGCGGGATCCCGCTGCTGCCCGAGACCATCTCGGATCTCCCGGCGGTGGCCGGCATCCTGACCCGCGGCGAGGGCAGCTCCCTCTCCCACGTCCAGCTGCTCGCGCGCAACCTCGGCATCCCGAACGTGGTGGTGGGCGAGGAGCGCGTACCCGCCGTCGAGGCGCGCGCCGGCAAGCCGGTGGTGCTCGCGGTGAGCCCTGGCGGTGTCGTCCAGCTCGACGAGTACGGGCCGCGCTTCGAGCGCATCTTCGGCGAGGCGGAGAAGCCGGACGATCGCGTCGTGATCCGCGCCGACCTGAAGAAGCTCGACCTCGCGCAGACCGACTTCGTGCCGCTCGAGCGCCTGCGCACCTCCGATTCGGGCCGCGTCTCGGGGCCCAAGGGCGCCAACCTCGGCGAGCTGCGCGCCGTCTTCGGGAGCCGGGTTCCCGATGGATTCGTGATCCCCTTCGGCGCCTTCCGCCGCCTGCTCGATCAAGAGCTCGAGCCGGGCGGCCCGCCCGTATTCGACTGGATGAAGCAGCAGTACGCCGCGATCGCGAAGCTCTCGTCGCGTCCCGCGGAGCAGGCGCGGGCCGTGTCGGCCTTCCTCACCCGGCTGCGGGAGTGGATCGAACATGCCGATCCCGGCCCCGCGTTTCGCGAGCAGCTGACCCGGACCCTCGCCGAGCGCTTCGGACCCGACGGGACGTATGGCGTCTTCGTGCGCAGCGACACCAACGTCGAGGATCTGCCCGGCTTCACCGGCGCCGGCCTGAACCTGACCGTCTCGAACGTGGTCGGCGCGCAGCAGGTGCTCGAGGCGATCCGCCTGGTCTGGGCCTCGCCCTTCACCGAGCGCGCCTACGGCTGGCGTCAGGCGCACATGGAGCAGCCCGAGTACGTGTTCCCCGCGGTGGTCGTCCAGCGCAGCTTCCCCTCGGAGAAGTCGGGCGTGATGGTCTCCGCCGACGTCACCGCGGGCGAGCCCGGCTGGATCACGGTGGCGGTGAACGAGGGCGTGAGCGGGGCGGTCGACGGCCAGGCGGCCGAATCGCTGCGCGTCTCCACCGCAACCGGCGAGGTGCGGCTGCTCGCGCAGGCGACCGCTCCGCTGCGAAACGCGCTGGCTCCCCGCGGCGGAGTCGCCCGCGAGCCCGCCAGCGGCTCCGAGCAGGTGCTGACCCCCGACGAGATCGCCCAGCTCGTCGCGCTCGCCGAGGAGCTGCCCTCGAAGGTCGCCACGCTGCGCGCTCCCGATGGCTCGACGCTTCCCGCCGACGTCGAGTTCGGCTTCCGCGGCGGCCAGCTCACGCTGCTCCAGATCCGGCCCTTCGTGGAGAGCCGCGCGGCGCAGCGCAACGACTACCTGCTCTCGCTCGACGCGGGAGCGCGCGAGCGCGCCTCGCAGCGGGTTCCGCTCGACGCGTCGCCGGGAGGCCGCGCCCGATGAGGCATGCACTCGCGATCTCGCTGTGGATCCTCGCCGCGCACACGGCGCACGCCTACCCGATCGACGGTTACGAGGCGACCGGGATCGCCCGCCTCGAGGCGTATCGGCTGGTGCAGGAGGGAACGGTGCAGGGGCGCAAGCTCCCGAAGGGAGCGCTGCTCCCGAGCGCCGGGATCCGCCTGTTGCTGGTGGATCGCCCCGACTTCGAGATCCCGCCGGCCGACCCCGCGCTCTCGGCGAAGCTTCGCGGGCTGCTCGGCGGAGACGCGCCGCGCTACGGCGTGGTGCTGCTCGACCTCTCCGATCCCGCCCATCCGCGCTACGCCGAGCACAATCCCGACGTCGCCCAGAACCCCGGCAGCGTCGGCAAGCTGATGGTCGCGCTGGCCTGGTTCCAGGCGCTGGCGGATCGCCATCCGGACGATCTGGACGCGCGTCGCCGGCTGCTGCGCGAGACGCCGATCGTCGCCGACGCCTTCATCCAGAGCGACCACCACACGGTCCCCTTCTGGAAGCCGGGCGAGACGCGCGTGGTGCAGCGCAAGATCGCGCTGGGTGACCGCGCCAATCTCTGGACCTATCTCGATTGGATGGCCTCCAGCAGCTCGAACGCCGCCGCCAGCATGGCGCAGAAGCACCTCCTGCTGCAGCGCGGCCTCGGCGAGCGCTACCCGGTCTCGGAGGCCGAGGCGACCGCCTACCTCGCCCAGACCCCGAAGGCCGAGCTCGGCAAGCTCTTCGCCGATGCGATCCAGACGCCGGTGACGCGCAACGGGCTCGACCTCGAGCATCTGCGCCAGGGGAGCTTCTTCAGCCACGTGGGCAAGCAACGCGTCCCCGGCACCTCGAGCACGGCCACCCCGCGCGAGCTGCTGCGCTACCTGGTGAAGCTCGAGCAGGGCAAGCTGGTGGACCTCTTCTCCAGCCTCGAGATCAAGAAGCTGCTCTACCTCACGGACCGCAGGATCCGCTACGCCTCGTCGCCCGCCCTCGAGGGCGCGGCCGTCTACTTCAAGTCGGGATCGCTCTACAGCTGCCAGCCCGAGCCGGGCTTCGCCTGCGGGAAGTACAAGGGCAACGTCCGCAACTACATGAACTCGACGGCGATCGTCGAGGTGAGCGAGCGCACCCCGCCGCTGCACTACATCGCGGTGGTGCTCTCGAACGTGCTGCGGCGCAACTCCGCTGTCGAGCACCAGACCCTGGGCACCCGGATCCACCGCCTGGTGGAATCGCTGCACCCGCTGGAGGCCGCCCCCGCGCCCGCCCCCGTCACGACGCCGCTGGAAAGATCAGCCGATCCAGCGCCACGATGATCTCGCCAAGCCATTTTTCGCCACGCGCGCCGTTGGCCAGCGCCACCGCGATGTAGGCGTGGCCGTCGCGTTCGACCAGCACGCTGTCGCTGTGGAAGGTCCCCCAGGTGCCCGACTTGCGATACAGCGCAGCCTCGGGGTTCACGCGGTGCAGGGCGCGCACGAACTTGTGCTCGATCGCCGGCTCCGCCAGGATCCGCTTCATCTCGCGGCTGTACTCGGGCGTCACCAGGTTCCCGGTCTGGAGCAGATAGTAGAAGCGCGCCACCTGCATGGCGGTGGCGCCGTGCGAGAGGTTGTGGAGCGGATCGCGGCGCCAGACCCCCGTCTTCGCGTAGTCCTTGCCCACCCAGAGGCCCCCGTTGCGCGCCGGGTCGTAGAGCCGGTAGCGCGGCGAGAGCAGCACGTGCGCGATGTACTCCTTGCCGACCCGCTGCATCATCTCGGTCGCGGCTTCGTTCGAAGATTCCCGGATCATCCGCTCCAGCGTCTTCTCGGTCGCCTGGTCGTAGGCGAGCTTGCCCTGCGCGATCTTCTCGAAGGCGCCGAGCAGCACGGCGATCTTGGGCAGGCTGGCCGCGTACATCATCTGATCGCCGTTGACCGTCGCGACGCGCGGCTTCGCCAGCCGGGTCACGTCGACCAGCGCGACGCTGACCTGCCCGCTCTGCACGGCTTCCTGGAGGCCGAGCCCATCGAGGGACTTCTCCAGCTGCCGCTGCAACCCGGCGTCGATGTGGTCGCGCAGGGGCGCGAGGTCCTCGAAGGGCGCGATCTCGTCCAACCGGTGCAGGTCGCGCAGGATCGGGTCGGGGGTCAGCTCCCAGGGCTCGGGGTTCTCCTCGCCGAGGTCGTCCGGACGCGCGGGGTCGGCCGCCGCCAGCGCGAGCAGCAGCAGGGCGGCCGCGACGGCCCGCTCAGGCCGCGGCATCGACCGAGGCTTCCGTCGCGAGGTGGCCGTGCTGCTGGACCAGGCTCAGCGCCACACCCAACCAGGCGATCACCAGCGCGACGTTGAAGGCGGCGAATCCCTGCGTGGAGAAATGGAGCAAGCGCTCTCCCACCAGCACCGTGAGCGCGGCAAAACCGTCGCCCGTCCGGACGATGAACGTATCGATCGCCGGCTTGCCCTTGAACTTGAGCTCCGAGGAGACCGGCAGCCAGAGCACGTGCCGAGCCGTGTTGTGGATCGAGTAGTCGGTCGCGTTCTCGGCGACCTTCATCCACTTGACGACGGCCAGCACCGGCACGAGCGCCATCGCGGAGTAGGAGAGCAGGGAGATCACGGGCAGCATCAGCAGGATGGCGCCGAACCCTCCGAACTTCAGCAGCCGGGAGCAGACGAAGGCCTGCAACAGCAGCGCGATCCCATTCACCCAGAAGTAGAAGTTGCTGTAGAAAGCCGTGGTCCCGGCGCGGGTGAACTCGAGCACCGCCGTTTGATCCGTGACGCCGGCCTGCGCCGCTTCGCCTCCCAGGAACTCCTGCACCACGCTGAAGAGCAGGTTCTCGCCGTTGGTGTTCACCCAGGAAAACAGCAGGGTGAGCGCAGCCGTCACCAGCAGGAACGGATGGCGGAGGATGGCCGCCAGCGCTCCCTTCTCCGCCGACGGCTTCTTCTTCGCCGCGGGCCGCGCGGCCGGCCCGGCGCCCTGCGTCCCGGAACGCGAGTCGACGTAGCGCGAGATGGCGATCGAGATTCCGAGCGGCAGCGTCGCGGCGAGCAGGAGATGCTCGGTGGGAACGATCTCCCAGGCCACCAGCCGCTCGGCGATCCCCGAGCCGGCGGCGGCGCCCGCCGTCGCGCCGATCGCGATCATCGGCAGCAGCCTCCTCCCCTTCTCGTCCGTGTAGATGTCGGCCGCAAAGGTCCAGAACTGCGCGACCACG
Organism: Myxococcota bacterium; assembly: GCA_036560145.1. Lineage (GTDB taxonomy): Bacteria > Myxococcota_A > UBA9160 > UBA9160 > SMWR01 > DATBRV01. The sequence goes on along the minus strand of DATBRV010000131.1, from coordinate 24,692 downwards.
AAGACGCTGAACATCCCCACCCAGAGGTAGAAGACGATTCCCGAGGCGGGCAGATATTCGAAGAAGACGCCCGGCTGGAGCGCCCAGAAGGTCAGCATGTTGGAAAGGAAGAAGAGGCTCGCGGCGGTGATCAGCGTGCGCCGCGAGAGGCGGGTCGAGAGCCTCGCGTAGAGGCCGATCACGGGGATCAGCATCAGGCTCTGACCGAAGCTGGTATAGGCCTTGACCTCCCTCTTCGAGAGCTCCGAGATGTCGGAGATCGCGATCCAGCCCTCGCGCAGGGGCTTGATGAAGTAGTAGGCGCACAGGATCAGGAAGACGTTGGCGAACATCAGCAGCGCGGTCGCGCCTTCGCCGGACCGCACGTCGGTGAAGAGCCTGAGGAAGCGCTCGAGCCTGGTGAGCTGCATGCGTCTCCCCTCGCGGCAGGCCGGCGCCTGGCGAGGGGGATTCTATCCGCGAGGGCCGCCTGATAGCATCCCGATTCTCGGACCCAGCCGCGCGCAGGAAGGAACCCCCATGACACTCTGGAACCTCGCGGACTGCCTCGACGAGATCGCGGCGATCCGCGGCGGCGAGCTGGCGCTGGCGCAGGGCCCGCACCGAAGCAGCTGGACGGAGACGGAGCGCCGCGCGCGCAACCTGGCGGCCTGGATGGTCGACCAGGGCGCCTCCCACCAGGCCAAGGTCGCCCTCTACAGCTACAACCATCCGGCCTACATGGAGGGCGTCTGGGCCGCCATGAAGGCCGCCCTCGCGCCCGTCAACGTGAACTACCGCTACCGCGCCGAAGAGCTCCGCTATCTGCTCGAGAACGCGGACGCGGAGATCGTGATCGTCCACCAGGATTTCGCGCCGATGCTGGAGAGCGTGCGCCGCGATCTGCCCAAGCTGCGCGCCACGCTGGTGGTGCGCGAGCCGGGCTCGGCCGCCTCGGCCGAATCGCTCGGCGGCGCGGATTACGAGAAGGTGGCCCGCACGGACCGCCCGGCGCCCGAGGTGACGCGCAGCGGCGACGACCTGCTGCTGCTCTACACGGGCGGCACCACCGGCATGCCCAAGGGCGTGATGTGGCGACAGCACGACCTCTACCTCCGCCTGGCGGGCGGGGGGCTGATCCCGCCGCCGCCGGACCTGCCCGCGTTCCGCGAGTTCGTGCGCAACGCCCCGCTCCGCCTCTCCACGCTGGTCGCCCCGCCCCTGATGCACGGCACCGGCTGGTTCACGGCGGTGATCGCCTGGCTCACCGGCGGCTCGGTCCTGATGCTCGACGATCCCAAGCGCTTCGACCCGGCCGACCTGTGGGGCGTGGTGACCCGCGAGAAGCCCACCTCGATCACGATCGTCGGAGACTCCTTCGCCAAGCCGATGGTCCAGGAGCTGAAGTCCGGCGGCGGCCGCTACGACTTCTCTTCGGTTCGGCTGATCGCCTCCTCGGGCGTGATGTGGAGCGAGGAGACCAAGCAGGCCCTGCTCGCGGCGAACCCGCAGGCGCTGCTCTACGACTCCTTCAGCTCCTCGGAAGCGGTGGGCATGGGGATCTCGCTCACCACCGCGGCGGGCGCGGTGAAGACCGCGCGCTTCCAGCTGGGACCCAACACCCGGCTCTTCGACGAGACGCTGCAGCCGCTCGCGACGGCGCCGGGCGTGAGGGGGCTGGTGGGCGTCGGCGGCCCGCAGCCGCTCGGCTACTACAAGGACGAGGCCAAGAGCGCGCGCACCTTCGTGACGGTCGAGGGCGCCCGTTTCTCGATTCCCGGGGACTGGGCGATCGTGAACCCCGATGGTGTCACGCTCACCCTGCTCGGCCGCGGCTCGGTCTGCATCAACACCGGCGGCGAGAAGGTGTTTCCCGAGGAGGTCGAGGAGGCGATCAAGCGCTACCCGGGCGTGAAGGACGCCGTGGTGGTGGGGGTGCCCGACGAGAAATGGGGCGAGGCGATCACCGCGGTGGTCTCGATGCAGCAGGGGGGCCTCGACGCGAAGTCGCTGATCGAATTCGTGAAGGGGGAGCTCGCGGCCTACAAGGCGCCAAAACATGTTGTGCCGGTCGACGAGGTCTACCGCTCGCCCTCGGGCAAGGCGGATTTCAAGCGCACGCGCGAGGTCGCGCTCGTGGCGCTCGGGCTCGGCCGGTGACGCGCGCATGAGCGGCGTGCGGAGCGAGCGCGACGGCGCGGTCGCGATCGTGACGATCGACCGCCCGGCCGTGCGCAACGCCGTCGACGGAAGGGCCGCCGCCGCCCTCGCGGACGCCTTCCGGCGCTTCGACGCCGATCCGGAGCTCGCGGTCGCCGTGCTCACCGGCGCGGGGGGGACCTTCTGCGCCGGCGCCGACCTGCACGCGCTGGCCTCGGGGCGCGGCAACCGCGTCGAGGAGACCGGCGACGGGCCGATGGGGCCCACCCGGATGCTGCTCGCCAAGCCCGTGATCGCGGCGGTCGAGGGCTTCGCCGTGGCGGGCGGCCTCGAGCTCGCGCTCTGGTGCGACCTGCGGGTGGCGGCGGAGGACGCGGTCTTCGGCGTCTACTGCCGACGCTGGGGCGTGCCCTTGATCGACGGCGGCACCCTCCGTCTCCCGCGCCTGATCGGCCACAGCTTCGCCCTCGACCTGATCCTGACCGGGCGTGGCGTCTCCGGCGAGGAGGCGCGTTCGATGGGGCTCGCGAATCGGCTGACGCCCAGGGGCCAGGCGCTCGCCGCAGCGGTCGCGCTGGCGCAGGAGCTCGCGCGCCTGCCGCAGCGCTGCCTGCGCAGCGACCGCCGCTCGTCGTACGAGCAGTGGAGCCTCTCGTTCGAGGACGCGCTGCGCCGCGAGACGCAGCTCGGCCTCGAGGTGATCCGTTCCGGCGAGACGCGCGAAGGCGCCGGCCGCTTCGCGGCGGGGGCAGGACGCCACGGAAAGCCGGAATAGCCGCGAAGGCCATCAAGACCCGACGGGAGGCTGCCGATCCCCGAGCGGATGGAGACGGCCAAGGGCTCGATCATCCTCGCCGCGCGCCAGAGCCTGGAGCTGACGCTGCCGCCTTCGGAGTTCCAGCGCGTGCTCGCCGGCATGACCCCCGCCGCGCGCGAGCTGCTCGACAGCGCTTCGCTGGTCCCCTCCGGCCGCTACCCGATGGAGCGCGTGGCCGAGATGCTCGACGCGCTCGGACGGAACTGGGGCCCGGCGCGCATCGCCCGCCTCGAAGAGCTCGGCAGCTTCATCGCCGTCAAGCACCTGAACGGCATGCTCCGCTTCCTGGTGAGGATCGGCACGGTCGGCGCCACCGTCGCGCTGCTTCCCAAGGCCTGGGATCTCTTCTTCCAGGGCAGCCAGGCGCGGGTCGTCGACCGCAGCCAGGGCCGCTTCGAGGGCGTGCTCAAGAGCGCCTTCGTCGGCGAGCTGCTGAACGCCGCCGTGCGGGGCTTCATCCGCGAGGTGGTCGAGCAGGCGGGCGGGCGCCACGTCGAGGTGAAGGACCTGCCGTCGCGCGAGCCCGGCGCGCATCACCTCGAGGTGCGCTGGACCTGAGCCGCCTCGAATCCCGGCGCGGCCTCAGCGCCGCAGCAGCTCGGGCGCGCGCGCCTCGACCATCCGCCGGAGCCCGTCGCGCCAGGCGACGCGCGTCGCTCCCAGCAGCGCGTGCATGCGGGTCAGATCGAGCGGAAGGCTCGCGATCGTGTCCGGCGTCTCGTGCCAGCGCGGCTCGAGACCGGTCAGCTCGCCGAGCCACGCGCACCAGCTCTCGAGGCCCACCGTCTCGCTCCCGCCCCAGTTGACGATCAGCGCCGGCACGCTCGCCGCAGCCAGCAGCCGGGGCGCCTGCGCCACCAGGTCGTCCTCGTGGATCGGATTGAAGAGATTCGGCCGCTCGGGATGCACCGGGATCGGCCGCCCCGCGCGCATCAGCGCGAGGTGGAACCAGGGCCAGCCGCCGCTCTCTCCGTAGGGAACCGAGAGGCGGGCGATCGCGGTCGGCAGGCCGTGCTCGCGCGCCGCGAAGCGCGCCACCGCCTCACTCGCGATCTTGCACAGGCTGTAGGTCGGGAGCAGCGCGCGATGGTTGTCGCCGAGCGGATCCTGCTCGCGCGCCGGCCGCGCCCCGGGCGGCCGGTAGACCGCCGCGGACGAGCAGTGCAGGAACGCCTTCGCCCTCCGGCAGTGCGCCATCAGGCGTCCGGTTCCCTCGGCGTTGGCGGCGAGATCGCGGTCGAAGTCGGCGTCGCCGCCCTTCACGACCGCGAAATGCAGCACGGCGTCGAAGTCGTCGGGGAGGGCGTCCAGCGACCCGAAGGCGAGGTCGACCGCGACCGGCTCGACTCCGGCCTTCGCGAGGCGCTCGCGGTCGGCCGGCTTCGCGAGGCGCGCGAGGCCGTAGACCCGGTTCTCGCGCGCCAGCGCGCGCGCCACGGCGAAGCCCACCTGCCCGGTCGCGCCGGTCACCAGCAGCTTGCGGCCCGTGAGGTCCATCGCGAGGCGGAGTCTAGGGGATCCGGGCGGGAGCCGACCCCTCGCTGCCCGGGTTCGCGTAAGATCGGCGGCGATGCCTTCGCAGCCGGTTTCCGCGCGCCGCCAGATGGCGGCGCTGCTCACCCTCACCGCCTTCGCCGCCTATCTCCAGACGGTGCCCGGCATCACCGCCCCCTACGTCGCGCGCGAGTTCGGGCTCTCGGACGCCGGGATCGCGGGCCTGATGGGCTTCGTCTCGCTCGGCGCCCTCGGCGCCTTCGGTCTCACGCGTCTGGCAGATCGGGCGGGACGCCGGCGCGTCCTGCTCGCGTGCCTCGGCATCCTGCCGGTGCTCTCGCTCGCCTCGGCTCTCGCGCCCGGCATCCGTCTCTTCATCGGGCTGCAGGTGCTCGTCGCAGCGCTCTACGTGACGGTGTTGGCGACCACCATGGTGGTGATCACCGAGGAGCTGCCCGACGAAACCCGCGCGCAGGGGCAGGCCTACTACGGCCTCCTCTTCTCGCTGGGCGGCGCGCCGGTGCTGCTGCTGACGCCGCTGCTGGCGGGACCGGAGAACGGCTGGCGTCTGCTCTGGGCGCTGCCCGCGCTGGTCCTGCTCGCGCTTCCCTGGGTGCGGCGCAGCCTGCCCGAGACGCGGCGCTTCGAGCGCGCCGTCGAGAGCGGCAGCGTCGCGGCCACCCGCGCGCGCGATCTCTTCCACGGACCCTACCGCCGGCGCGCGATCGGACTGCTCGCCGCCTGGACGCTGCGGCCGATCGGCGTCACCGCCGTACTCACCTATCTCTTCTATCACGGCGTCGGCAACCTCGCGCTCTCGCCCGCGGTGGTGACGGCGGTCTTCATCGTCGGCGGCGGCGTGGGCATGCTCGGGATCCCGCTCGGCGCGAGGCTCTCGAATCGCTGGGGACGGCGCCCCACGCTGGCGACCTTCTCGCTGCTCTGTGTCGCCGGCGGCCTCGCCTACTACTGGGTGCCCGCGGAGGTCGCGGGGATTCCGGGGCTCGCGCTCGGCGTCTGCTTCGCGATCAACCAGTTCGGCTTCAGCGCCTACAACGTCGCCGAGCGCTGCCTCGATACGGAGCTCTTCCCGACCGCGCTGCGCGCCACCTACGCCGGGAGCACCCGGCTGGGCCAGGCCGTCGCCACCATCGCGGCGAATTTCGCGGTCAGCGCGCTCTCGACCCCGCTGGGCGGGATCGTCCCCGCCATCACGCTGGTCACGCTGGCGACGGCCCTGCCCGCCGTCCTGATCTTCCTGGCGGTCGCCCCGGAGACCGTCGGCCAGACCCTCGACGAAGCCTCGCTGGAGCAGGCGCCGCTCTCGCCCTGACGCGGCCCTACAGCCAGGTCGCTTCCCGGCCGATGGAAAGGCGTCGTCTCGCGGATTTCTGGCCGGCGGAGAGGACCGTTGAGCCAATCCAACAGCACACCGAAGATCCTGCTGCTGCACGACGGCGAGCTCGCGGACGTCGCCGCGCTGCTGACCGAGCTCGGCGCTGCGATCACGGAGCGGCTCGAGGGCCCCGCCGCGCAGGACGCCGAGAGCAGCTGGCGCCTGGTGCTCGCGTCGGCGCGCCGCGCGCTCGATCTCCCGTCCGACCTGCTGCGCGCGAGCGCGGTCCGGATCGCCGTCCTGGATGGGCAGTCGCGAACCGTGCGCGCGCTGCTGCGCCGCGCGAGCTTCGAGCTGGTGGTGCGGCGCCCGGTGCATCCGGTCGCCCTGAGGCTGCTGCTGCTCCACGCCCTCTATCGCGGCCCGGAGAAGCGGCGCACGCCGCGCGTGAGCGTGGGAGCGCCGGTCCAGTTTCGTTTCGGGCTGATCCGACACCGCGCGATCCTCGCCGAGATCTCGGAGCGCGGCTGTCGACTCGTCACCTCGCAGCGCGCGACGCTCGGTCAGACGCTCACGATCCAGATCCCCGCGGCCCTCGCCGGCGGCCGGTCGTTCTCGGTCAAGGGGCTGGTGGTGCGGACGGCTCCCGCGCAGATCGGCAGCCCGGGCGTGCTCACGCTCGAGTTCGATCCGGTGCCGCCCCCCGTGCGCGTGCAGCTGCGCGCCGTGGTGTCGGCCCACCGCGTGGGGCCCTCGGCCCTGGGCGAGGGCGAAGCGCCGGCGCCGCGGGCGCAGAAGCCCGCTCCGGCCGCGGTCGCAGCGGCGGCGCCGATCCCCGCCGAGCGGGTCGAGCCGGCGCTCGAGCCCGCGCTCGCGCCGGACCTCGAGGCGGACCTCGAACCGGACCTCGATCGGGAGCCCCCCGCCCCGCCGCGACGCCAGGTTCCCCTCAGCGACGAGGCGTCGCGCGTGGTGCTCGCCCACGGCCTCTCCCGCGAAGGCATGCGCGCGGATCCCAGCCCGCGCCTGGCCCGCAGCAGCGAGCTGCTGCTCGCGCTGCACCTCGAGCCCGGCGGCGCGCCGCTCCAGGTTCGCGTGCACGTCGAGCCGGGAGAGGGAGACGCCGGCCCCTGGCTCCGCTTCAAGAATCTCGCGCCCGAAGACGGCGAGCGCCTCGACCGCCTGCTCACGGGCCTCTGGGTGGTCGGGGCCGGCGACGGCCCCGAGCACGCGCTGGTGGTCTGCGAAATCCTCGACCCGCCCCGAGGTTGACGACGCCGCTGCGATCGGTCACAACCCCCGCCAGGAGGCCGGGCCGTGCAGCGTGACGAGTGCATCCTGTTCAGCGGAGCCGCCAAGGGGGCGGAGGCCGAGTTCGGCGCCTGCGCCGAGCGCTTCGGCATCGAGGAGGTGAACTTCACCTTCGAGGGCCATAACGACGAGCGGCGGCGCGGGATCCGCGTGCTCACCCACAAGGAGCTCGAGCACGGCGACGTGAGCCTCGCCTACGTCAGTCGCCTGATGCACCGCCATTATCCGAACACGCCGCTCTTCAAGAAGGTGCTCCAGGGCATCTGGCATCAGGTGAACAGCGGCCAGGAGATCTACGTCGTCGGCAAGATCCTCGCCGACGACACCGTGAAGGGCGGCACCGGCTGGGGCGCGGAATTCGCCAAGCTCTGCAACAAGCCGCTCTTCGTCTTCGATCAGGAGCGCGGCGGCTGGTCCCGCTGGACGGGAGAGCGTTGGGAGAAACACGACGCCCCCCTGATCCAGCACCCGCACTTCGCGGGCACCGGCACGCGCTTCCTCGAGCCGCGCGGGCGCGCCGCGATCGCGGAACTCTTCGAGCGCAGCTTCGGCGGCTAGCGGCCCGATCAGAGCAGGCCGAGGTGCGAAGAGACGCCCGCGATCAGGGCCGAGAGCGCCCACAGCGTCGCGATCCAGATCGCGGCCCGGCGGCGCCGCCGAGCGCGGCGGATGGCGTCCCCGGAGAGCACGATGAGGATCGCGAGCAGCGCGCGGGCCGGCAGGCTTCCCTCGCGCAGCGCCGCGAGCAGCACGAGGGCGCCCGCGAGGGCCGCATGCACGACGAAGATGAAGAGGAGGGGCCAGAGCGCCGGATCCTCGAAGAAGATATGGATGTGACGGGAGAATCCGGTCGCTTCGGAGGCCCGGGACGAGTCTCGGCGCGGTTCGTCGCTCACGCGCCCCATGCTAGCTCCGATCTCGCGGCCGATGGCCGGCCGCGGACGCCAGCACCCGCCAACGGGTCGAACATGCAAGAGAACAACGCCGCTTCGACCACCGCGCGTCCCAGCGAGGGCTCCCGCCGAAGCATGCTGCTGGCGGCGATCCTGCTGGCGCTGCTGACGCTCGCCGTCGATTGGCCGGTGACGGGACACGGCTTCCTCGACTACGACGACCAGGCGTATGTCACCGACAACCCGGTCGTGTTGCAGGGGCTGAGCTGGCCCGGCGTGGCCTGGGCCTTCACGACCGGGGAGATGGGGAGCTGGCATCCGCTGACCTGGCTCTCGCACATGCTGGATTGCGAGTGGTTCGGGCAGCGGGCGGAAGCCCATCACCTGGTCAGCCTCGTGATCCATGTCGTGAACGCCATGCTGCTGCTGGTCGTGCTGGCGAGAATGACCGGCGCGTGGCGCCCCAGCTTCCTGGTCGCCGCCCTCTTCGCGCTGCATCCTCTGCACGTCGAGTCCGTCGCCTGGATCGCCGAGCGCAAGAACGTCCTCAGCACCTTCTTCCTGTTCCTCACGCTGTGGGCCTACGAACGCCACGTGACGAAGCGCGGATGGCGCTGGTACCCGGCGGTGATCCTGTTCTTTGCGCTCGGCCTGATGGCCAAGCCGATGCTCGTCACCGTTCCCTTCCTGTTGCTCCTGCTCGATTACTGGCCCTTGCAGCGCTTCGGTCGCTCGCCCGGCGGGGCGCGATCCGCCATCCCGCTCGTGGTCGAAAAGCTCCCTCTGTTCCTGCTGACGCTGGGCTCCTGCATCGTCACGCTTCACTTCCAGCGGCAGGAAGGCGCGCTGGCTTCTCTCGCCTCGCTCCCGCTGGCCCGCCGGCTGGCCAACGCGCTGATGGCGTACGTCGGTTACCTCGGCAAGCTGATCTTCCCCGTCGATCTGGCGGTGATCTATCTCTCGCCCGCGAGCTGGCCGGCCGGGTGGGTGGGCGGAGCCGCCGTCGCGCTCGCCCTCGCCTCGTTCTTCGCCGTCCGCCACGCCCGCCGCCAGCCCCATCTCTTCACGGGGTGGTTCTGGTTCCTCGGCACGGCGGTTCCCATCATCGGCCTGGTCCAGGTGGGCAACCAGTTCATGGCCGACCGCTATGCCTACATTCCGCTGATCGGCCTCTACATCGCGATCGCGTGGAGCGCCGCCGCCCTGATCGCTTCGCGACCGTGGCTCGCGCCGGCGATCCTGGGTCTGGTTGCCGCGGCGCTGATCGGATGCGCGTGGCTGTCGATGCGGCAGGTCGCCGATTGGCGCGACAAGGTGTCGCTCTTCACCCGGGCCGTGGCCGTCACCCGCGACAACGCGGTGGCCCGCGTCAATCTCGGCGAGGCGCTGCTCGAGCAAGGCGAGGCGGCGAAAGCCGAGCCGCATCTGCGCGAGGCCGTCCGCCTGCTGCCCCTCGGCGACGCCCAGGACAACACGCGGATCAACCTGGGCGTGGCGCTCGTGAGCCTGGGGCGCGTCGAGGAAGGCATCCGCGAGTACGGCGAGGTGCTGAAGACCTCCCCCGACAATGCCGCGGCGCACATGAACCTGGCGCTCGCGCTCCAGAGCCAGGGGCAGATCGAGCCATCCCTCGTCCACTACCAGGCCGCCTTGCGCCTCGACCCGGCCAACGCCAACGGCCACGCGGCCTTCGCCTATCTCCTCACCACGTTGCGTCGACCCGCCAAGGCCCTCGAACACTACCGGGAGGCGCTGCGCCTCGACCCGGACGCGATCAGCACCCTGAACAACCTGGCGTACCTGCTGGCGACGGACCCGAGCGCGGAGCTTCGCGACGGCGCCGAAGCGGTGCGCCTGGCCGAACGCGCCAACGCCCTCGCCGCCCAGCCGGAGCCGGTGACGATGGGGACGCTGGCGGCCGCCTACGCGGAAGCCGGGCGCTTCGAGGACGCCGTCCGCACCGCCGACGCCGCGGAGGAGCTGGCGCGCGAGCGCGGCCAGCCCGAGCTGGCGGATCTGTCCCGAACGCACCTCCAGCTCTACCGGGAGCGAAAGCCCCTGCGCGACCCCGCCAGCTAGTCGCGATCGCGCAGCCGGTAGCCGACCGAGGGCTCCGTCACGAGCCAGCGGGGCCGCGCCGGGTCCGCTTCGATCTTTTTGCGCAGCCCCGCCATGTGGACTCGCACGGTGTGGGTCTGCTGCGCGTAGGTGGGACCCCAGACCTCGCGCAGGATCTGGCGGTGGGTGACGACGCGGCCGGCGTGGCGCGCGAGCAGCGCGAGCAGCTTCCACTCGATCGGAGTGAGGCGCACGCCGCGCCCGCCGATCGCCACCTCGCGGCGCGCGAGGTCGATGCGCAGCTCGCCGAACTCGAGCACCGCCGCCTCGGGCTCCCCCGCCGCGCGCGCGGCGTGGCGCAGGGCGACGTGCATGCGCGCGAGTAGCTCGCCCACGCCGAACGGCTTGGTCACGTAGTCGTCCGCGCCTGCGTCGGGGGCCTCCACCTTGTCCTGCTCGCGCCCGCGCGCCGAGATCACCAGGATGGGGGTCTTCGTGAAACCGCGCAGCCGGCGCGTGAGATCGATCCCGTCGCGGTCGGGCAGCCCGAGGTCGAGCAGGATCAGCTCCGGGTTGTGGCTGGCCGCGGCCAGCTCGGCGGCAGCCGCCGTCTCGGCCTCGAGCACGCGGAAGCCATGCGGGACCAGCGTCGCGCGCAGGAAACGCCGCATCGACGCCTCGTCCTCGACCAGCAGCACGAGCGGCCCGAGGGAGGTCACTGGGGAGGGTTCGCGTCGAGCGGGAGCTGGAGCCGCAAGAGCGCGCCCCCGCCCGGCCGGTTCTCCCCGACCAGCGAGCCTCCGTGCAGCTGTGCGATGGCCCTCGCGATGGCGAGGCCCAGACCCGCGCCGGGCTGATGCGGGTGCCGGCCCCGGTAGAACTTCTCGAACACCCGCTCCTCGTCGCCGGCCGGAAGGCCCGGCCCGCGGTCCGCGACCTCGAGATGCAGCCTGCCCTCGCGCGCCTCGGCGCGAATCTCGATCGGCGAGCCGGGCGGCGTGTACTTCACGGCGTTCTCGATCAGATTGAGCACCAGGTGTTCGAGCAGCAACGGATCGGCCGCCACCAGAGGCAGGTCCTCCGGCAGCTCGGTCCGCACGCTGCGGCCCTCGAGCTGCGCTTCCAGACGGACCAGCACCGCGCCGATGATCTCCTCGAGCGGCACCCACTCTCGTTTGGGCTCGATCCCCGCGGATTCGAGGCGCGTCATCTCGAGCAGGTTGGCGAGCAGCCTCTCCAGGCGCGCCGCCTCCTCGACGACGGTGTCGAGCAGCTCGCCGCGCTCGAAGGCATCCATCTCCGCCGCCTGCTCGCGCAGCGCGCTCGCGGCGCCGGTGATCGCGGCCAGCGGCGTGCGCAGGTCGTGGGAGACCGTCGAGAGCAGCGTGCTGCGCAGCTCCTCCGTGCGGGCGCGCAGGGCAGCCCGCTCGCGCTCCTCGACCAACAGAGCGCGCTCGAGCGCGAGCGCGCCCTGACGCGTGAAGGCATCGAGGAGATCCCGATCTTCGTGGCTCCAGTTCTTTTCCGGCCCGGCCGCGAGCGCCGCCACGCCGAGCACGCGCGGCCCCGAGCGCAGCGGCAGACAACGGATCCGGCTGCCGGGCAGCGTGTCGGTTCCCGCGCCGGCCGGCTCGCCATGCGCGAAGCTCCAGCGCGCGACGGCGAGCTCCGGGGCGTCGAGCGGCAGCTCGCCGGCGCCGGCGGCCACCGCGAGCGCATTTCCCGGCCCAGGGCGCAGCACGGCCGCCCCGCACCGGAAGACCTCCGCGAGGGTGCGCGCGATCGCGCGCGCCGCCTCGCGCTCGTCGAGCGCGCGGCCGAGCTCCCGGCTGAGCGCCAGCAGCGTGGCGGTTCGCTGCTCGCGTTCGACTGCGCCGCGTTCCTGCCGACGGATCCGCAGCGTGAGCGTGCTCATCACCACGCCCACCGCGAAGAGCATGCCGAAGGTGAGCAGATGTCTCGAGTCCGAGACGGCGAAGGTGTAGACGGGCTCTACGAAGAAGAAATCGTAGGCCGCGACCGAGAGCGCCGCCGCCACGATCGAAGCCGCGCGCCCGCAGCGGATGGCGACCAGCATCACCGCCAGCAGATACATCATGGCGACGTCAGGCAGCGCAAGCAGACGCTCGGCGAGCGCCGATGCGCCGGTCGCGAGGCCGACCAGCACCGCGGCCGCCGCGATCTCGCGCCAGGCCAGCGACGCGCCCGAGGCCGGACGCCGGGGCGGCGCCTCGGGCGCCTCGTCGCCCGCGATCGCGTGCACGTCGATCTCGCCGCTGCCGCGCACGATCTCGTCGAGCAACGAGCCGCGCAGCAGATCGCGCCAGCGCGAATGCGTGGGCTTGCCGAGCACGATGCGGGTCGCGTTGTGTTCGCGGGCCCAACGCAAGATCGCCTCGCTCGGGCGCTCCCCGACCAATCGGACCACGGATGCGCCGAGCGTCTCGGCGAGCCGCAGGTGCGCCTCGAGTCGCTCGCGATCCTCGCTCGAGAGACTCGTGGTTCCGGGTCGCTCGACCCAGGCGACCACCCAGGGCGCGCGCAGACCCGCCGCCATGCGCCGGCCCGCTCGCAGCAGCCGCGCCGAGGCCGGCGCCGGCCCGACGCAGACGAGGATCTTCTCGCCGATCGCCCAGGTGGTGGCGACTTCGTGCTCGCGCCGCCAGGCCTGCACGTCGACGTCGACGCGCTCCGCCGCGCGGCGCAGGGCGAGCTCGCGCAGGGCGAGCAGGTTGCCGCGCCGGAAGAAGCCGCGCGCGGCGCGTTCCTTCTGCTCGCCCAGGTAGACCTTGCCCTCCCGGAGGCGCAGCAGCAGCTCCTCGGGCGCGAGGTCCACCAGCACCACCTCGTCGGCGCGGTCCACGATCGCGTCGGGGACGGTCTCGCGCACCACGACGCCCGTGATCTGCGCGACCACGTCGTTCAGGCTCTCGATGTGCTGCACGTTGAGCGTCGTGTGCACCTCGATGCCGGCGCCCAGCAGCTCGCGCACGTCCTGCCAGCGCTTGGCGTGGCGGCTGCCCGGCGCGTTGCTGTGGGCAAGTTCGTCGAGGATCAGTACGCCGGGCCTGCGAGCCAGCGCAGCGTCGAGATCGAACTCCTCGAGGGTGCGATCGCGGTAGGGAATCGAGCGGCGCGGCAGGAACTCGAGGCCGAGCAGCAGCGCCGCAGTGTCGTAGCGGCCGTGGGTGTCGGCCCAGCCGACCACGACGTCGCCGCCGGCGGCCTGCAGCTCGCGGGCGTTCGCGAGCATCGCGAAGGTCTTGCCGACGCCCGGGGCGAAGCCCAGCCAGACCTTGAGCCTCGCGCGCGTCTGCCGCTCGTCTTCGGCCTGGATCCGGCGCAGCAAGACGTCGGGGTCGGGGCGCTCCCTCTCCTCGTCCAACACCGCGCCCTCCCCGCGGCCGGAGAGACTCAGCCGCCTCGCTGCGCGCCGTCGAGATCGAGGTTGAGGAGTAGCACGTTGACGCGCGGCTCTCCGAGCAGGCCCAGGCTGCGCGGTTCGATGCGCGCCTCGACCAGGCTTCGCACGTCGGCCTCCGTCCTGCCGCGCGCACGCGCCACCCGCGCGACCTGATACAGCGCGGCGGCCGGCGAGATGTGCGGGTCGAGTCCGCTGCCCGAGGCGGTGACGAGGTCGATCGGGACGGGGGCCGGGTTGCCCGGATCGACGGCGCGCAGTGCCTCGATGCGGGCCTTCACCGCGTCGCGAAACGCGGGATTCGACGGCCCCTGGTTCGAGCCCGTCGAAGCCGCGGCGTTGTACGCGGTGGGACCGGTGGCCGAAGGCCGGCTCCAGAAGTGGCCGGGGTCCGCGAACGGCTGCCCGATCAGCGAGGAGCCGAGCGCTCGCTCGCCAACCCGGATCAGGCTGCCGTTCGCCGGGTCGGAGAGCAGCGCCTGCGCGAGCAGGGTCACCAGCGCCGGATAGGCGAGCCCCGTCAGGACGCTGAGCGTCGCGAAGATCAGGAGTGCAGGCCGCAACAGGGATGCCATGGAAACCTCCTCAGACCAGGCCGAGGCCCACGAGGGCCACGTCGATCAGCTTGATGAACGGGAACGGCAGCACGACACCCCCGAGCCCGTAGCTGAGCAGGTTGCGCCGCAGCAGCGCACCCGCCGGGGCAGGCCGATAGCGCACGCCTCGCAATGCCAGGGGTATCAACGCGATGATGATGAGCGCGTTGAAGATCACCGCCGAGAGCACGGCGCTCTCGGGCGAGTGCAGCCCCATGATGTTGATCGCGCCGAGGGCCGGATAGGTGACGGCGAACGCCGCCGGGATGATCGCGAAGTACTTGGCGACGTCGTTGGCGATGCTGAAGGTCGTGAGGTTGCCTCGCGTCATCAGCATCTGCTTCCCGATCTCGACCACCGCCATCAGCTTGGTCGGGTTCGAATCGAGGTCGACCATGTTGCCGGCTTCCTTGGCGGCCTGCGTTCCGCTGTTCATGGCGACGGCCACGTCGGCCTGCGCGAGCGCGGGAGCGTCGTTGGTGCCGTCTCCGGTCATCGCGACCAGATGCCCCTTCGCCTGGTAGTCGCGGATCAGCTGGAGCTTCTGCTCGGGGGTGGCCTCGGCCAGGAAGTCGTCGACGCCCGCCTCGGCTGCGATGGCGGCCGCCGTGAGCGGGTTGTCGCCCGTGATCATCACCGTGCGGATCCCGACCGCCCGCAGCTCGGCGAAGCGCTCGCGGATCCCACCCTTCACGATGTCTTTCAGCTGTATCACGCCAAGTACGCGGATTCCCTCGGCTACCACGAGCGGCGTTCCGCCCTCTCGCGACACCTTCTCGACGTCCGCGCGCACGCCGTTGGGAAACTCGCCTCCCGCTTCCTTGACGAAACGCTCGATCGCGTCCGCCGCGCCCTTGCGGATGCGCCGCCCGTCCAGGTCGGCTCCGCTCATCCGGGTATACGCGCTGAAGGGTACGAAGGTGGCGCCCAGCGCGTGGACGTCGCGCCCTCGCACGTCGAACTTTTCCTTGGCCAGCACCACGATGCTGCGCCCTTCCGGCGTCTCGTCCGCGAGCGAGGCGAGCTGGGCGCCTTCGGCGAGCTCGCGCTCGCTGACGCCCGGCGCCGGGAGGAAGGCGGTGGCTTCGCGGTTGCCCAGCGTGATGGTCCCGGTCTTGTCGAGCAGCAGCACGTCGACGTCGCCGGCCGCCTCCACCGCGCGGCCGGAGGTCGCGATCACGTTCGCCTGGATCATGCGGTCCAACCCGGCGATGCCGATCGCGGACAGGAGCCCGCCGATCGTGGTCGGGATCAGACAGACCAGCAGCGCGACCAGCACCGTCATCGCCACCGGCGCGCCGGCGCCCGAAGCCGTGACCGCGTATGCCGAGAACGGGAGCAGCGTCACGGTCGCGAGCAGGAACACGATCGTGAGACCCGCCAGCAGGATGTCGAGCGCGATCTCGTTCGGCGTCTTCTGGCGCTTGGCGCCTTCCACCAGCGCGATCATGCGGTCGAGGAAGGTCTCGCCCGGATTCGCGCTGACCCGCACCACCAGCCAGTCCGAGAGCACGATGGTGCCGCCGGTGACGGCGCTCCGGTCGCCTCCGCTCTCCCGGATCACCGGCGCGCTCTCGCCCGTGATCGCCGCCTCGTTCACAGAGGCGATGCCGTCGATCACGTCGCCGTCGGCGGGGATCGTCTCGCCCGCCTCGACCAGCACGAAGTCTCCCTTGCGCAGCTGCGGAGAAGGCACCTTCTCGTGGGCGGCGCCGCGCCGAGCCTCGCGCAGCCGCTTCGCGACCACCTCGCGCCGGGCCCGGCGCATGGCGTCCGCCTGGGCCTTGCCGCGGCCCTCGGCCATGGCCTCCGCGAAGTTGGCGAAGAGCACCGTGATCCAGAGCCAGGCCGCGACGGCGAGGATGAAGCCCGCGGGCGCTTCCCCCTGCCCCGTCGCGAGCGCATGGATGCCGAGCAGCGTCGTGAAGGCGCTGCCAACCTCGACCACGAACATGACCGGATTCCGGATCATGTGCCGCGGGTCGAGCTTGCGCACGCAATCGAGCAGCGCGCGCTGCACGATCGGCGGGTCGAAGAGCGGACGAGCCTGGGTATGCGCGGACATTTCGCCTCCCGGTCACTTCGCAAAGAGCTGCAGGTGCTCGAGGATGGGGCCGAGCGCCAGCGCGGGGAAGAAGGTGAGCGCGCCCACCAGCACCACCGTGCCGGCGAGCAGCGAGACGAAGAGCGGCCCATGGGTCGGGAGCGTCCCCGCCGTCGCGGGCACGCCCTTCTTCGCCGCGAGCACGCCGGCGATGGCCAGGATCGGCACGGCCAGCCAGTAGCGGCCGATGAACATCGCGATCGCGATCGCGACCGCATAGAACCGGCCGCTCACCGTGATGCCGCCGAAGGCCGAGCCGTTGTTGCCGGCGCCGGACGTGAAGGCATAGAGAACTTCGCTGAAGCCGTGCACGCCGGGATTCCCGAGCGTCGCCGTGCCGGCCGGGACCATGCACGCGATCGCCGTCCCGAGCAGGATCACCATCGCCGGGAACAAGATCACCAGCGAGGCCATCTTCATCTCGAACGCCTCGAGCTTCTTGCCCAGGTACTCCGGCGTGCGCCCGACCATCAGGCCGCCGATGAAGACGGCCACGATCGCAAAGGCGAGCATGCCGTAGAGCCCCGAGCCCACGCCGCCGAATACGACCTCGCCGAACTGGATCAGCCACATCGGCACCAGGCCACCCAGCGGCGTGAAGCTGTCGTGCATGGCGTTGACCGAACCGTTGGAGGCAGCCGTGGTCGCGGAAGCCCAGAGCGCGGAGTTCGCGATGCCGAAGCGGACCTCCTTGCCTTCCATGTTGCCGCCCGCTTGCAGCGCGCTGGCGATCTGGTCGGCGCCAAGGCCGCTGAGGAGGGGATTGCCCGCCTGCTCAGCGGCGAAGCACAGGAGCAGGAGCGGGATGAAGATCGCCGACATCGCCGCGAAGAGAGCCCAGCCCTGGCGCCGATCGCGGACCAGGTCGCCCAGCGTGAAGCAGAGCCCCGCCCCGATCAGCAGGATCGAGAGCACCTCCACGAAGTTCGCGAGCGGCGTCGGGTTCTCGAGCGGATGGGCGGAGTTCGCGTTGTAGTAGCCACCGCCGTTGGTCCCGAGCTGCTTGATCGCGATCTGCGAGGCCACCGGTCCGAGCGCGATCTCCTGCTGCGTCACCGCCGTCCCGTCGGCCGCGGCGGTGGACTCGAGCAGCGGCACGGTCGCCTTCGCCTCGAAGGTCTGCGGAATCCCCTGCCAGACCAGGACCACCGCGACGAGCAGCGAGAGCGGCAGCAGCACGTAGAGCGTGGAGCGGACCAGATCCACCCAGAAGTTGCCGATGCCCGCCGCCAGGCGGCGCGCGAAGCCGCGGATCAGCGCGACCGCCACCGCCATCCCAGCCGCGGCCGACAGGAAGTTCTGGACCGTGAGGCCCAGCATCTGGGTGAGATGGCTCATGGTGGTCTCGCCGCCGTAGGCCTGCCAGTTGGTGTTGGTGCCGAAGCTCACGGCGGTGTTGAGCGCCACCTCCGGATTCACCGCAGGGAGGCCGGCCCCGTTCAGCGGGAGCACGCCCTGGAGCCGCTGGAGCGCATACAAGAACAGGATCCCGATCCCGTTGAAGATCAGGAACGCGGCCGCGTAGCGCTTCCAGTCCATTTCGTCCTCGGGACGCACCCCCGCCACGCGGTAGAGCAAGCGCTCGAGGGGCCCGAGGATTCGCTGCGCGAAACCGGCACGCCCCTCGTAGACCGCCGCCATGTAGCGCCCGAGCGGCACGGCGAGCGCCGTGAGCACGGCGAAGTACAACGTGAGCTGGAGCAATCCGTTGATCGTCACGAGATCTTCTCCGGCGCGAGCAGCGCCACCAGCAGGTAGACGAACAGCCCGAGGGCCAGCAGACCACCAATCGCTTCGAGGACACCCATGGCTACTTCACCTTGTCGCAGAGGCGCACGAGCCCCCACGTGAGAGCGAGAAAGGCCAAAACGCCGACCAGGTAGATCGTGTCCGTCATTGCGACCTCCGACACCATGAAGAATAGGCAGTCTCGTGTGAGGGAACCGTCAAGCTTGGGTGCGACGGCATCAAGATTCCATCAAGATCGCCCGGCACGCGGAGATTCCGGAAGCGAGCTGGTGCAGCGAGCGTGCCAGCGCAAACGTGCGTCGCCCTGAAGCGTCGCGCGCCCGTACACGACCCGGAAGGAACGGGGTATGGCGTGTTGACGCAGCAGTGGAGCAACCTGTACGTTCTCGCGGCCTGCGCCCCCACGAGGGGCCCGCGAGGCACGCGCGCGCGGCGCACGCGGCCCGCAGGCCCGCGCGAGCGGGTGCGGGTGCTCGGTGTCGTAGCGCTCGACGGGCGGATTCCCGCGCCCGGGCCGCCGGATCGCGTCGATCACGTAGAGCGCCAGCAGCACCACGACGATCCCGGCTCCGATCTGCGCGAAGTCCACCCGCGTCAACTCCGAGAGCTCGAAGCCCCGCGCGGCGACGCGCGATTGCGACAGAAGGCTAAGGTCCCTCGCGTCAAGGCGTCGTCAAGCTTTCTCGGCCATATTCCGCCGTCGCCGGGAAGGACGACGCCGATGCTCGACGATGCGGAGAGGCGCGGGATCGGCCGGGGCGCGGCGAGGCCGCTGCTCGTCTTCGGGTTGCTCGCCGCGCTCGCGCTCGCGCTGGTCGGGCACCGCATCCATCTCGAACGGCCCGCGATCGAGCTCGTCGCGCAGGGATCGCGCGGCTTCGGCGGCCACCGCTTCGCCGACGCGGCGAGCGGATCGGTGTCGCCCAGCGACCTGCTCGCCGGAGCCTTCGGACGGCTCGGACCCGGAATCCAGGCGCTCTGGCCGGGGCCGATGCGCCAGTTCGTCACGCTTCCGATGCTGGCGCTTCCACTCGCGGCGATCGGCATCCAGGCCGTGGTCGAAGTCCCGGGCTCCGGCGGCGCGGACTTTCCGGCGCTCGCAGCGCCGCCGGCGCGGGAAGACGTCGCGCCCCCGGCGCCGGACCGCGTCCGGATCGCCGCCTACCAGACCGACCGGGTCGCGATCGACGCCGCCTGCGACGGCGATTGCCTGCTGGTGCTCACGGATCTCCACTGCCCGGGCTGAAGGGCGGTCGTCGACGGCCAGGACCAGCCGCTCTACCGCGTGAACGCCCTCTTCCGCGGCGTGCGCCTCGCGCCCGGCGAGCACCGGGTCGAGTTCCGGTTCGAGCCCGGGAGCTGGCGGACCGGCGTCGGGATCTGACTCGCGACGCTGCTCGCGCTGGCGCTGGCGACGGCGCGCGGTCCCCGACTGCGTCGATTCCGCCGCCCCAAGCGCGAGCGAATCGCGCTACGCTGGGCGGCACGATCGGAGGGAGCATGGCTTCAGCCCCGCGCCTGCCGGCTTCAGAACCCCGCCTCCCGGACTGGCTCTCGCAGGCGGAGAACCCCTACCTGCAAGGGCTCTTCGCGCCGGTCTTCGACGAGTGCGACGCCGCCGACCTGGCCGTGCAGGGCGAGCTGCCGCGCGATCTCGACGGCGTGTTCCTGCGCAACGGCCCGAACCCGGTGCACGCGCCGAAAGGCCGCTATCACTGGTTCGACGGCGACGGCATGGTGCACGCCGTCAGCTTCCGCGACGGGCGCGCTTCCTACCGGAACCGCTGGGTGCGCACGCAGGGGCTCGCAGCCGAACGCGAGGCGGGCCGCTCGCTCTGGCCCGGCTACATGGAGCGGCCCGATCCGGCGGCGCCGCCGGGCAGCGGCTCGGACGGCTGGCTCAAGGATTCGGCCAACACCGACCTGGTCTTCCACAACGGCGCCGTGCTCGCGCTCTGGTACCAGTGCGGCGCTCCCTACCGCCTCGACCCGAGAACCCTCGCGACGCTCGGCCCCGAGACCTTCGGCGGCCGGCTCGAGCGGCGCGTCTCGGCGCATGCCAAGGTCGACGCCGCCACCGGCGAGCTGCTCTTCTTCGACTACGCGACGAAGCCGCCCTTCCTCACGCACCACGTCGTCTCGCCGCGCGGCGAGCTGCTGCGCTCGACCGAGATCGAGCTGCCCGGACCGCGCCTGCCGCACGACATGGCCTTCACCACGAACCATTCGATCCTGATGGACCTGCCGCTCTTCTGGGATCCGCAGCTGCTCGAACGCCGCGTCCACCGCCTCGGCTTCCACCCCGAGCTCCCGAGCCGCTTCGCCGTGCTGCCGCGCGCGGGGGGAGAGCTGCGCTGGTTCGAAGCCGAGCCCACCTACATCTATCACGTGGTGAACGCCTGGGAGGAAGGCGACAGCCTCGTGATGGACGCCTGCTGCGTCGTCGATCCCGGCGCGCGTCCGCCCTCGGAAGGAGGGCCGCTCGCGCGCATGCTGGCCACCCTGCGCCTCGACGCCCGGCTCCGCCGCTACCGCTTCGATCTGCGCACGGGCGGCACCCGCGAAGAAGCGCTCGACGACCAGAACACCGAGTTCCCGAGCATCGACGCCCGCCGGATGGGAACGCCGACCCGCTACGCGTACATCCCGCACGTGGCGCCCGACACCTCGACCCTGCTCTTCGACGCGCTGGTCAAATACGACACCGCGTCGGGCAAGACCGAGACGCACGCCTTCGGCCCCGGCCGCTACTGCAGCGAGTCCCCCTTCGCGCCGCGGGTCGGAGGCCACGCCGAAGACGACGGCTTCGTGGTCTGCTTCGTGCACGATGCGAAGGGCGGCGATTCCGAAGCGCACGTGCTCGATGCCCGCGACTTCGGCGCCGATCCGCTCGCGATCGTCGAGCTTCCGCGGCGCGTGCCGGTCGGCTTCCACGCCTGCTGGGTGGACGGGACGCAGCTCACGGATTGAGCACGCCCTTCAGGTGCTCGCTCAGCCAGCCTCCGATCAGCGCGTTCGCTTCCGGATTGAAGTGCATGTCGTACCGGAACCCGATCGGACGCTGCTTCGCCGCGTCGGCGAGCTTCGGTCCCAGATCGAGGTAATGCGCCCGGGGATCCAGCCGGCCCAGATAGCCCTGCTCGTAGTTGGGATCGAGGTTGACGAAGGTCACGTCGCTCCCGTGCTCGTTGGCGATCTCGACCAGCTTGCGGAAGACCGTCTCGGCGCGCGCCACCTGATCGGCAGGCAGCGAAGGCGGCGCCGCCGATGCGCCCCCGCCGGCGGGCAGCGGGATCACGCCCTTCCAGAATCCCCCTTGCGACTGCCGGAACTTCCACAGCAGCGCGAGGCGCTGGATCCGGAAGGCCAGGTAGCTCAGCGCGTGCGACGTCCTCCAGAGCGGCCATTTCGCGGCGGCCTTCGAGACACGCTCCTCCAGCGTCGGGAACGTCTTGCGATCGACGTATCGATCGAAGACCGGCAGCTCGACCCTCCCGTTTCGCACCAGCGGCGCGTAGTAGCGCCACGGGTGCAGGGTCGCGCCCGTGACGAAGACGAAGACGTGGTCGGGCCGATAGGCGAGCCCCTCGACCGCGAACTGCATCAGCTGCTGATCCTGGCCGGACCCGGGAACCGCCATCGTGATGACTTCGACGTCGTCGAACGAGCTCTCCAGCAGGTCCGTGAAGCGCTGCCCGTAGGCGATGCCATGGCCGAAGGTGAAGCTGTCTCCCAGGGCGAGGATCCGGGTCTTGCCGGGGGGCTTCTCGAGCGCGTACTCGCGATCCCGCAAGCCCCGCGAGTTCGTCTGGTAGGAGACCGCGAAATCCGGCGTTGAGACGACGCCCTCGAAGTTCGGGCAGAGCGACGGGTAGGGGTAGTCGCGCCAGTGGCAGGACAGGCCGATCGGGATCTGCGCGAAGCCATCCTTGGCCGCGGCGTAGAGCCGGTAGTCGATGCCCTGGATCCGCCCGAGGACCCGCATGCCGGCTTCGGCGACGGCGAGCAGGAAGAGAAGACTTCCGGCGACGAGCGCGACGCGATGCAAGACGAGCCAGCCCAGCGGACCGCGGCGATGCTTCGACACCCGTCTTCCCCCGTGGCCCGTCGGAAGATATCCTCCTCGCCGGCCCGAGCCGAACCCGAGGCCGGCGGAGGAACGCGATGCGCAAGGCGGTGATCGTGGAAGCGGTGCGGACCCCGATCGGCAAGCGCAGCGGTGCGCTCGCCGGCCTGCACCCGGCCGAGCTGCTGGCCGCGGCGCAGATCGCGGTGGTGAAACGCGCGGGGATCAACCCCGGCGAGGTCGAGCAGATCATCGGCGGCTGCGTGACCCAGGCCGGCGAGCAGGGCTCGAACGTGACGCGCAACGCCTGGCTCTCCGCGGGGCTCCCGTTCGAGGTGGCGGCGACCACCGTCGACTGCCAGTGCGGCTCGGCGCAGCAGGCCAATCACCTGATCGCGGGCCTGATCGAGACCGGGGCGATCGACGTCGGCATCGCCTGCGGCGTCGAGGCGATGAGCCGCGTCGGGCTCGGCGCGAACGTGATCAACGGACCCGGCACCTCGAAGCCCGCGAATTTTCCCTGGGACATGCCGGACCAGTTCGGCGCGGCCGAGAGGATCGCCAAGCGCCGCGGGATCACCCGGGAAGAGGTCGACGGCCTCGGCCTCGCGAGCCAGCGCAACGCCGCCCGCGCGGTGGCGGAGCAGCGCTTCGAGCGCGAGATCACGCCGGTCGAGGTGCCGGTGGTGGGGCCGAACGGCCCGACCGGCGAGCGCAGCGTGGTGCGCGCCGACCAGGGACCGCGTCCGTCCACCGCCGAAGGCCTCGCGAAGCTGAAGCCGGTGCTCCCGGACGGAATCCACACGGCGGGAAACAGCTCGCAGATCTCCGACGGCTCCGCCGCGGTGCTCTGGATGAGCGAGGAGCGGGCGCGCGCGGCCGGCCTGCGCCCGCGCGCGCGCATCCGCGCCCAGGTGCTGGTCGGCTCGGACCCGTACTTCCATCTCGACGGCCCGGTGGACGCCACCCGCCGCGTGCTGGCGAAGGCCGGCATGCGGCTCTCGGACATCGACCTCTACGAGGTCAACGAGGCCTTCGCCTCGGTCGTCCTCTCCTGGGCGCGGGTGCACGAGCCCGCGATGGAACGCCTGAACGTGAACGGCGGCGCGATCGCGCTCGGCCATCCGGTCGGCGCGACCGGCAGCCGGCTGATCACGACCGCGCTCCACGAGCTCGAGCGCAGCGGCCTCGGCACCGCGCTGATCAGCATGTGCTGCGGAGGCGCGCTCGCGACGGGAACCATTCTCGAGCGGATCTGAATCGCGTGGAGCCGCTCCACATCTGCATCCGGGGGGGGCTCGCCTGGCACGACGAGGCCGCGGTTGCGGCGGCGCTGCTGCCGTTCCTGCGACCCAAGGTCGAGCTCTGGAACGCGACCTTCGAGCTGCCCTATGCGGGCTTCCGGGTGCGGCTCGCGCGGATCGCTCGCGAGAACCTGAGCCGGGTCGAGAACGCGAAGATCACGCTCCCCGAGGCATTGCCGCCGGGTGCCCTGGTGGTCCCGCTGGACGACGACGACTGGCTGTCCCCGGAGATCGGGGCTCGACTGCTCGCGGAGCAGGCTGGATCGCCGCAGGGCTATCACTGGAACCGCTACCTCCTGGAAGCGCCGCGGCGCCCGCGTCGATTCCCGTGGGCCCGAGAGCGGCGCTGGGCCGACACCAGCCCCCACACCTGCGGCAGCAACAACTACGCGATCCGCAATCTTCCCGAGCTGGCCATGGGGATCCAGAGCCATACGCGAGCGAGCGCGTTCTTCGACGCGAACCCGGGTCGCGTGAAGCGTCTGGACGCCTGGCTGAGCCTCCAGAACCGCACGCTCGCCTCGCGGTCGATGCTCGGCGAGGGCGACCGTCCGCTCACGCGGGACGCCTTGATCGAGAAGTTCCGGAGATACCGGTCTCTCTACGACCGCACTCGCCTGCCGCGCGAGCTCGCCTGGGCGCAGCCCAGCCTGATCGCGATGATGGAGCTGATGCACGAGCTGAGGCTCAAGTGAGGCAGCTCGCGGGGCGCGGTCGGCCGTTCGCCCTGTTTGCCGCCGTGATCCTGTCGGGAGCCGCCGGGCTGACCTGGGAGGTGATGTGGCAGCATCACGCGACCCTGGCGCTCGGCGCATCGGCGTTCGGCACCGCGATCACGCTCGCGAGCCTGATGGCGGGGCTGGGAATCGGCGCGCTCGTCGCACAGTCGTCGCTCCGCCGCGGGCGGATCGCGCGACCCCTCTTCGCCTACGGCGTCTGCGAGCTGCTGGTCGGCGCGGGCGGTCTGCTGGTCGCGCCCGCGCTGGGCGTGGTATCCGACCTGGATACGCGTTTGTACGCGAGCAGTCCGGCGCTCGCGAGATCGCTGCAATGCCTGGGCATCGCGCTCTCGCTGTGCCTCCCGTCGGCCGCCATGGGCGCCACCTTGCCCTTGCTCGCCGCGCATGCGGAGCTGGCCCGCACCCGCATCGGCTGGCTCTACGCCCTCAACACGCTCGGCGCCGTGGTCGGCGTGGTCGCCGCCACCTTCCTGGCCCTCCCGGCGTTCGGCGTGCGCAACACCGAGCTGCTCGCGGCGAGCCTGGATGCCGCGGTCGGAATCTGGGCGATCGCGAGCGCTGGCTCCGTGGCGGCTCTCGCGGGCCGCGCGGTGCCGCACACGCGCCCACCGATCGGGGCCCTGCTGCTCTCGGCCGCGAGCGGAGTCAGCATCTTCGCGCTCGA
>DATBRV010000130.1:0-52203 GCA_036560145.1 Myxococcota bacterium | reverse complement strand
GCCTCCGGAGCCCGCCGAGGTCGATGTGGCGCTGAAGCGATTCCAGGCCCGCCACGGCCTGGATCCCGACGGCGCCGTCGGCCCCGCGACGCAGGCCGCGCTGAACGTCCCGATCGGCGCGCGGATCGAGCAGATCCGCGTCAACCTCGAGCGCGGGCGCTGGCTGCTGCACGACCTCGCGCCGACCTTCCTGCTCGTCAACGTCGCGGGCTTCGAGGTCTACTACCTGCGCGACCGGACGGTCGTGTGGTCCGCGCGCGCGCAGGTGGGCAAGCCCTATCGCGCGACGCCGATCTTCCGTTCGGAGATGACCTACCTGGTCCTCAATCCGACCTGGACGGTGCCGCCGAGCATCCTGGCCCACGACATCCTGCCCGCCCAGAAGCGCGACCGCTCGACGCTCGCGAAGAAGCGGCTCCAGGTGATCGACCACGACGGGCGCCCGGTGCCCGAATCCTCGATCGACTGGGCGAACGCCACGCCGCGCAACTTCCGTTACATGCTGCGCCAGGCGCCGGGGCCCGACAACGCGCTGGGCCGGGTCAAGTTCATGTTCCCGAACGCCTACTCGGTGTACCTGCACGATACGCCGAGCAAGGCGCTCTTCGAGAAGAGCGAGCGCGCGTTCAGCTCCGGCTGCATCCGCGTCGAGAATCCGCTCGAGCTGGCGGCGCTGCTGCTGGAGGGGCAGCAAGGCTGGGATCGCCAGGCGATCGATCGCGCGGTCGCGGGCGGGAAGACCGAGAGCGTGACGCTCGCGCGCCCCCTCCCGGTGTTGCTCACGTACTGGACCGCCTGGGTCGATCGCGACGGCGTGCTCCAGCTGCGCACCGACATCTACGGCCGCGACGCGAAGGTGGCGGCCGGGCTCGCGGCGCCGTTCAGAGTCCGGGCGCCGCGCTCTTGAGCCGGAGCGCGCGGGCGCGCCGGATCCGGCGCCACTGGTAGACGAGCGTCGCCAGCGCCAGCACCAGGGTTCCGGGCACCCAGTTCTCGTCGATCCAGGCCAGGACCCGTTCGATCGGCTCGCGCAGCAGCTCGGCGAACGCGAGGATCAGCAGCATCCGGATCACCAGGCTCGTCGTCGCCAGGCCCGCGAAGGGGAGGGCCCGGATTCCCGTGATCCCGGCCAGGCCGCTGGTGGTGGGACCCGCCATCACGAAGAGCACCAGGTGCGGCGCACGGGCGAAGAGGCTCTCGATCCAGCGCACGAAGCGGGCGAAGCGGGCCGCCCGGGCCTCCAGCCACGCCACGCCGGTGGGCCCGAGCCCGCGGCCGAGCTGGAAGCACGCCAGGTAGAACGCCATGCGCCGGGTGACGGCGATCAGCACGAAGGCGACCGGGTCCACGATCGGCGCCACCAGGATCATGTGGCGCCCGAGCGGGGAGAGCGCGATCAGGAGCAGCGGGTAGTGGCCCACCAGGTAGAGCGACGAGGCGGCGCCCAGCATGGATCCGGCCGAGAGGACGCCGAGCACGGAGAGGGATCGCTGGACCAGCACGAGGTTCACGGCGACCGCGGCGATCACGTCAGCCGCCCGCGAGTTTCACGGTGTAGCCGCGCGATTCCAGCTCCGCGCGCAAAACAGCTCGGTGATCTCCCTGGATCTCGATCACGCCGTCCTTGGCCGAGCCGCCGGTTCCGCAGCGGCGCTTGAGCTCGCCCGCCAGCTCGTGCAGGCGATCCTCGGGGAGCGGAACCCCGCTGATCGTCGTCACGGTCTTGCCGCGGCGTCCCTGCACCTCGCGGCGCAAGCGCACGATGCCGTCTCCGCGCGGCGCCCGCGGGCTGGCGCGGCAGGCGCAATCCGCCAGCGCGCGCCCGCAGTGCGGGCAGGTGCGTCCCTTGCCGGTCGCGAACACCAGCTTGTCGCGCTCGCGGCTCACGCCAGGCTCTTTTGCAGGCGCCGGTGCTCGACCATCAGGCAGCGGTCCTGCACCACGGCGATGCCGGCGGCCTCGAGGCGCGCTGCGGCGGCCGCGTGCGTGATGCCGAGCTGGAGCCAGACGGCGAGCGGCCGCGGCGAGAGCGCCAGGATCTCGTCCACGTGCGCGGGCAAGTGCTGGGGCGCACGGAACACGTTCACCAGATCGACGCCACCCTCGAGCTCGGCGAGCGAGGCGAGCGCGCGCTCGCCCAGCACGCTCGCGAGCTTCGGGTTGATCGGGACGATCCGGTAGCCGTGCTCCTGCATGTATCGAGGCACGCGGAAGGCGTCGTCGCCCGCGCCGTCCTTCACGCCGAGCACGGCGATGCTACGCACGCGGCGCAGCAGCTCGCGCAGCTCTGCATCGCTCTGCATGCTCGACACCTCGAGAAGCCGACGATACCGTAGCGCGCAATGCGCGAGCCCCGTCCGCGAAAGCGCCCGGCACGCCTCGTCACCGGGCTGCTGGCGCTCGCCTTTTTCGCGCGCGCCGCGGGCGCCGATCCCGGGATCGAGGATCCCGCCGCGCGCGTCCGCAAGACGGTGCTCGAGAACGGCCTCACCGTGCTCACGCTGGAAGACCGCGCCACGCCGGTGGTCTCCCTCCAGATCTGGGTGCGCGTCGGCTCCCGCGACGAGGCCCGCTACACCGGCCTCGCCCACTTGTTCGAGCACATGATGTTCAAGGGGTCGAAGCACGTCGGCTCCGAGGAGCACGCGCGCCTGATCCAGGCCCGCGGCGGCGAGGTGAACGCCTACACCAGCAACGACTTCACGGTCTACTTCGAGGACGTGACGCCCGAGACGCTGCCGCTCGCGATCGCGCTCGAAGGGGAACGGATCGCGAACCTCGACATCAGCCAGGAGACGCTCGACAGCGAGCGCCAGGTCGTACTGGAGGAGCGCCGGCTTCGGACGGAGGACGATCCGGAGGGGCGCGCCTTCGAGGCGCTGATGGCGCTCGCGTTCACCGCGCATCCCTACCGCACGCCGGTGATCGGCTGGCGCAGCGACGTCGAGGCGGCCACGGTGGAGATCTGCCGCCAGTTCTTCGACACCTACTACGTGCCGAACAACCTGTGGATCGCGGTGGTCGGCGACTTCGACACCGAGCAGACCCTCGCGGAGATCCGCCGCGCCTTCGGCGGCCTCCGGGTGGTCGAGCCGATCCCGCGCAATCCCACCCGCGAGCCCGAGCAGCGTGGCGAGCGCCGCCAGATCGTCCACATGGACGTGCGCGGCCCGCTGCTCGCGGGAGCCTGGCACGCCCCCGCCTCCGGGCACCCGGACGCCGAAGCGCTCGACGTCGCCAGCCAGATCTTGTCGGGAGGACGCTCGAGCCGCCTGTACCGACGCCTGGTCTACGACGCGCAGAAGGCGCTCGCGGCCGAGGGCGGCTACTGGGAGCTCGCCGACGCGGGCATCTTCTACGCCTTCGCGTCGGTGCGTCCGGATGCGAAGATCGAGGACGTCGAGCGCCTGTTCCTGGCGGAGATCGCGCGGCTGCGCGAGCACCCCGTGAGCGCCGCGGAGCTGGACAAGGCCAAGCGCCAGCTCGAGGTCTCGCTCGTGAACGGGCTCACCACCAACCACGCGCTGGCCTCGCGGATCGCGCGCGAGACGCTCAGCTTCGGCCGGGTGCGCCCGCTCGAGGAGCGGCTCGCCGCGATCGCCCGCGTCACGGCGGACGACGTAAAGCGGGTGGCGCGCACCTATCTCGTCGACGACCAGCGCAGCCTGGTGCACGTGGTGAAGCCGCCCCCCGATACGAAGGGCCGGAAGTCTTGAGCGCGCGCGCCTGGCTGCTGCTGTCGCTGCTGATCGCCGGGGCCTGCGCCGCGCCGCCGGTCTGGGAGCAGCCCGCGCCCGCGGTGATCGACGCGCCGGTGCTGGCGCCGGGCGCGCTGCACCGCGCCGAGCTCGAGAACGGCCTGCGGATCCTCGTGCTCGAGGACCACCGCCTGCCGCGCATGGCCCTCTCGCTCACGGTCCGCCGCGGCGAGTCGAGCCTCGCGCCGGCCCAGGCGGGGCTCGCGAGCTTCACCGCCGAGCTGATGAAGCGCGGCGCCGGTTCGCGCGACGCGCTCGCGCTCGCCTCCGCGGTCGACGAGATCGGCGCCACGCTCGGGGTGAGCGCCAGCTGGGACTCGATGGGCGTGGGCGTGGCCGGCCTCTCGCGCGACGAGGACACGCTGTTCGCGATCCTCGCCGACGTGGTGCGCAAGCCGCGCTTCGATCCGCGCGAAGCCACCCGCGCGCGCAGCGAGCGGATCGCACAGCTGGAGAGCGCGAAGGACGATCCCGGTACGCTGGTCGGCTGGTACGCCGCGAGCGGCCTCTATCCCGGCCACCGCTACGGCGTCCCCGCCGAGGGAACACCCGAGAGCGTCGCACGTTTCGACGCCAAGCTCGCGCGCGATCTGCACCGCCGCTTCTTCGTTCCCAACGACGCGGTGCTGGCGGTGGTCGGCGACGTCGAGACGCAGGACGTGGTCGAGCGGGCGCGCCGGATCTTCGGCGCCTGGCCGCGCGGCCCGGTGGCGCCGCCGGGCGAGCCGCCGGCTGCGCAGGTTCCGCCCGCGCGGCGGGTGCTGATCGTGGATCGCCCCGAGCTGGTGCAGGCGCGGATCCTGATCGCGCACGAGGGCATCGCGCGCAGCGATCCGGACCGGGTGGCCGCGGGCCTGCTCAACTCGGTGCTGGGCGGGAGCGGCTTCTCCTCGCGGCTGATGGCGCGCGTGCGCTCGGAAGCCGGCCTCACCTACAGCGTGGGCTCGGGCTTCAGCCTGCGCCGCGAGCCGGGGCCCTTCGTGGTCTCCACCTTCACGCGGGTGCCGGAGGTGCGCCGCGTGGTCGACCTGCTGCTCTCGGAGATCGAGCGCGCGCGCAGCCAGCCTCCCGCCGAGGCCGAGCTCGCGCCCGCGCGCACGCTCGCGGTCGGCGAATTCTCGCTCGGGCTCGAGACGTCCGAGGCCGTGATGGGGTCGCTGGTCGAGTTCGAGGTCTACGGGCTGCCCGAGGACGGGCTCGACACCTACCGCGGCCGCGTACGCGCCGTCTCGGAGGAGCAGATCGCAGGGCTGGCGCAGCGGCTGCTGCACCCCGATCGCACCCTGATCCTGCTGGTAGGGCCGGCCGCGGCCCTGACGCCGCAGGTCGAGGGCCTCGGCCCGGTGGAAGTCGTCACCCCCTGATCGGATTTCAGAAGCGCTAGCGGCCGACCGATCGGTCGGTTAGCTTTCGACCCGACCGATCGGTCGGACAGGACTGCATGCGCACCCCCCAGGCCGCTTCGCCCAGCTCGCGCGAGAAGATCCTCGAGGTCGCCGAGGCGCACTTCGCGCGGCGCGGCTTCTCGGGGGTCGGCCTGCGCGAGGTCGCGGTGGCCGCCGGCCTCGGCAAGTCGTCCCTCTTCCATCACTTCGAGAGCAAGGCCCAGCTTTATTTCGAGGTGCTCGAGCGCGTGCTCGGGCGGATCCAGGTGCGGCTCGAGCCGGCGCTCGCAAAGCCGGCGGGCGCGCTCGAGCGGCTCGACGCCTGGGTCGACGCCCTGGTGGGCGCGCTGGCCGAGCACCCGGCTACGGCGCGGCTGCTGCTGCGCGGCCTCGTCGAGGAGGAGGACTTCCCGGTCGAGCCGCTGCCCGAGGCGCAGCGCGCGGAGGCGCTGCTCGCCGAGATCCTGCAAGGCATCCACGCCCTGCTGCGCGAGGGTATCGAGCAGGGCGCCTTCCGGAACGTGTCGGTACCGCACACCGTGCAGACGCTGATCGGCGCCACCGTCTACCACTTCGCGTCGGGGGAGGTCGGCGAGAGCATCATGGGCCGTCCCTTGCTCTCGGCCGAGGCCGTCCGCCGGCGCAAGCAGGAGCTTCGCAATCTTTTGCATCAAGGCCTCGCGGCGCCCGGCGCCGATTGAGAGCCTTGGGAGGAGAACATGGACAAGCTGCTCCAGGACCACCGCAAGCGCTTCGGGGAGTTCGAGGTGATCGAGTTCGTCGACACCGGCGAGATCGAGCGGCTGCGCGGGCAAATCGAACTTGACGTCCCCATGCAGCTGCACTGGACCTGGGAGTACGGCAGCCAGGTGGCCGAGCTGCGAGCGCTCTACGAGAAGGGCAAGGTCAACCAGTGGAACGCCGAGCTCGACCTCGACTGGTCGCTCCCGTGCTCCAAGGATGAATGGCTGATGAAGCCCGAGGCGTCCATGCTCGCGAGCGTGCTCAAGCTGATGGGCCGCGACGAGGCGACCCAGAAGGCCGCCATGTTCGACGAGGTCAACTACGTGCTCTCGCAGCTGCTGCACGGCGAGCAGGCGGCGCTCCAGCTCTGCGGGCAGCTCACCAACGTCTGCGACAAGATGGACGAAAAATGGTATGCGGCCAGCCAGGTGGTCGACGAGGCGCGCCACATCGAGGCGCTCTCGAAGTTCATGCACCGCAAGATGGGCACCATCTACCCGATCGGCTCGACCCTCAAGATCCTGCTCGAGATCCTGCTGGAGGCGCGCACGGCGCAGCAGAAGACGCTCGGCATGCAGACCCTCTTCGAGGGCATGGCCGTCGGAATCATGGACATGATGCGCCGCGACTGCCTGAATCCGCTGCTCACCGAGACGATCCACCGGATCGAGCAGGACGAGTCGCGCCACGCCGCCTTCGGCGT
Source organism: Myxococcota bacterium (assembly GCA_036560145.1). GTDB lineage: Bacteria > Myxococcota_A > UBA9160 > UBA9160 > SMWR01 > DATBRV01. The sequence goes on along the minus strand of DATBRV010000130.1, from coordinate 45,613 downwards.
GCTGATGATGCGCCGCGTGGTGCGCGACGCGACCACCGAGCAGAAGTCCGAGATGGAGGACTGGGCCTTCGGAATCCTCGAGGCGCTCAACGCCAACCAGCAGCTCGACATGCTGCACCTGCTCGGGCCCAAGTACGGCATCGATCCCAAGGCCGTGATCACGATGGTGACGGCGCTGCCGAACTTCGCCGAGATCAATAGCCTCGCCTACATGCACACGGTGATTCCGAACCTGCGCAACCTGGGCCTGCTCACCGAGCGCACGCGGGACCGCTGGATCAAGCTGGGGATGATGACGGAGAAGAAGGTCGAGGCGGCCTAGGGGCGCCTCGAGCCGGAGATCTACCGCAAATCACATGACTGGATCTGGATCCAGTCGAGGCTGCGGCTTGCGTCGCTGATACCGCGCCATGTGCCGATCCCCGAAGTCGATGCGCGCCCGCTGTTGATTGTGCGCGCGGCAGCGCAGGGTGATCCCCTCGATCGAGTGCGCGTGCTTGAACGTCCAGGCCTCGACGTGGTCGAACTCGAGAAATTCCCGCGCGTCGCAGCGCCGGCCGCGGGACGAGACGTAGGAACATCGGCCACCGTCGCGTCCTGAGACCGCGCGCCGGATCGCGGCGGGGATGTGCCGGGAAGCAGCTCCGTTCGGCGATGCACAGGGTCGAGATGATCTTGGCTTGGAGGTCTCGGCGAACTTGCGCTTGCGCACCTGGGCGTGCAGGACGGCGACCGCGCGCGCCAAGATCTTCCCGACGTCGCCATCCGGGACCTGATGGCGCATCAGAGCGCGCAGCTCCTCGAGCTGCGCGTGAGTCTCTCGGTCGGCCATGAACTGAACGCGGTAGCGCTCGGCGCCCAGCGGTTCGGTCTGTCCCCGGTCCGCGATCGCCCGGCGCAGCGTAGGCGGTGATGCCGATGGCTCGCGGGATGCGGCGTGGGGCAGGTGGGGAAGCGCAGCCTCTGGGAGAGCCACGCCCAGAGCTGGCTGCGCGGGCTCGGGGACCCGACTCACCGAAGTCGGGATTGCAGGCCGCGGCTCGCGATCAGCGAGTAGCTGTCGGATCTCGTCCGCGCTGCGATGTCTCGCCGCCTGAATCAGCTCTGCGCAATTGCCCGGCGTGAGCCTAGGCGCGAGCAGACTGACCGCAGTCAGATGCAGATCCCCGCCGCGCACGGCACCCAGGAGCTGTGGATACCGCCGCACCGCGCGTGCCGCTTGGATTCGCTTGTAGGCGACCCCTTCCGCGAAGTGTAGCACCCGCTGACACCAGACGAACATCGAGGAGCATCCCTCCTCGAGATAGAGCTGACGAGCATCCACCTCGGCGAGGTGTGCGAGCAGCTCGGCCTCCACCGCATTCCCGCGCTGGAGCAGCTCCCGCACTCGCATGAGCAGCTGGGCGTTCGGCAACCCAGCAAGCGCTTCCGACATGACGTGCCCCCATGGGACCACGGGGTGAGGTCATTCTGGAGAATATCATCACGTCTCTTCGCTTCTTGGGTCGCATCGTGCGCGACGTTCTCGCGTTCGACGCCTATGTTCCCACGAGAAGTCGGGATGACGCGCGCAGGAGCGAACGAAGGCGTCTCAGGCGCAGAAACCGGGTCGAACTCGCCCACGCTCCCTCGGCTCGCGAAATTCTGTCAAGGCCTGTCTCGAACTTTCTAGTTTTTTTTCGGCCCGCCAACTGGATTTGAATCCAGTTGGCCGAGGGGCCAACCCGGGCGAGCCAGCCCCGCCGCGGTCTCGCCGTTCCCGATCGGCTCCTGCCGGGACCGGCGGATCGCCGCCTGCTTGAAGTCGGTTCCCGCGATCATGAGATCGGCGATCACGAGCTCCGGATGTCGCAGCCGCAGCAGCTCGCCCGCCGGGCTTGCTCGCTGGACTCCGAGCCCGCAGCGTGCGCTAACCGCGTTGCGTTCGACCGTTCCGTCCGGTAGTCCGGATCCGTTCCAGGAAGGCCAGGTGGCTGGGCCATTCGCCTTCCCCATCCGCCTGGACGCCGGGCTTGGCCAGCGCTCCGGCGGCGCATCGGATCTGTTCGAGCCGATCGAACATCTCCGCCAGGGAGCCCGGCACGGACTCGCCGCCGAGCGCGCGGTTTGCCGATCCCACGCGCGCGAAGTATTCCCGCTCGGATCGCGAAGCCGGAGCCATCGCACGACCTTAGCGCCCTCTGAACGTCAGGTTCCGCGGTAGCGCGCCGCAGCGCCCTTCAGCTCGCGCACGACTTCGCTGCGCAGCGACGCTGGCTCCAATACCTCGGCTCCGGCTCCAAAGGACAGGATCCAGGCGCGCAGCTCCGCGGTGCCGCCCACCTGCATCGAGAGCTCGACGCCGCCGTCGGGGCCGGGCGCCAGCTGCTGGCTGGCGTGCCAGGTGTGCTCGGACACGTAGGTGGCCCAGCGCCGGTCGAAGCGGATCTTCACCTGCACGGCGGGCTCGGCGATCACGCCGAAGGACGATCCAATGTAGGCGTCGAAGTCGAAGCTGGCGGGCACCGTGAAGCGCCGCGCCGTCCCCGTGAGCTGCCGGATGCGGTCCACGGCGAAGGTGCGGATCTCGCCCGACTTGTGGTCGAGCCCGACCACGTAGAGCCCGCCGCTGCGGTACCAGACCCGGTAGGGATCGAGCTCGCGCGTCGAGACCTGGCCGGTGCTCCCCGTCTGGTAGCGCATGCGCAGGCGACGGCGCGCCACCACCGCGTCGCTGAGCGCCTGGATCGTCTCGCGGTTGCGCGCGTAGTTCTTGTGCGGCCCGGGGAGCACCCGAAACGACTCGGCCAGCCGCAGCAGGTACTCGCGCAGCTCGGGCGAGAGCGCGGCGCGGATCTTGGCGAGCGCCGAGCGGATCGAATCGTGGAAGACGGTGCCCTCCAGCACGCGCAGCAGGTCGGCGCCGAAGGCCAGCGCCAGGATCTCGTCGGGCGTGAAGGGAGCGTCGCCCAGCCGGAACGTCTCGAGGAAGCGGTAGTAGACGCGGCCGTCGCGTTTTTCTGTCACCACCGGGAAGCCGGCGTACTGGAGCGCGTCGAGGTCGCGATAGACGGTGCGCCGCACGCAGCCGAGCGACTCGGCCAGATCGTCGAGGTGCGCGCCGCCGCGGCTGCGCGCCAGCCGCTGGATCAGGAGCCACTGGCGCGCGAGCTGGTCGCCTCGCATGGCGTCAGTCTAGTTCGTTTCCGGGGGCCTCGTGGTCCCCGTTCGAAGTCATGTCGGAAGTCGCATTTCTTCGTAGGGTGGGGTTTCCCCTGCGAGCGAGCGCAAGAACGCAGCGCTGAAGCCATAGACGCGGCTGGCCTTGGTGGCAGGCCAGCGGCTCACGCGGCGGCGGAAGTCTCGAAGGTGACGCTCACGGGTCCGCGCGGCCCCTCATCGTGTTCGAGGCGGTCGGCGAGCACGCGGAGCGCCAGCGCTTGAACGTGGGCCAAGGCGAGCTCCGCCGTCGCGGCATGGGCGAGGACGCCGGGGAGGTCGACCACCTCGGCGAGGAAGCGGCCGTCCTCCTCCTGCTCGATCTCGACGCGGTAGCGGCTGGTCATGCGATCTCCTGGCCAGGGGTGAGTATCGCCCATGTCGCGGTATCGGGAATCTCCGAGGCTACCTCGCCTGGCGTCGCTAGTCGGTGAAGAACCGACACAGCTCCTCTTCGCGGCTGCGCGCGTCGGAGAAGCCGAGCTCGGCGAGCGGCGCCAGGAACTCGCCGTCGAAGAGCAGGTACGAAAGCAGGTCGGACTCCTGGCCGCGCCGGCCGCCGGCCAGGTTGCGCGCGGCGAGCCGGAGCAGCGGCGAGCGGCCGCGGGTGCCCGAGATGTTGCGCAAGATCTGACCGGCCAGGCGGCCGAGGTCCGCCGAGGGGCGGATCACGACGTCGTCGATGCGCTTGAACTGCTGCCCGCGCTCGCGCCCGGCCACCTCGTTGATGCGCGCGAGGAACTCGGGCCCGTAGGCCTTCTCGCCGTCGAGCAGGATCTCGTTCATCACGCGCATGCGCGCGAGGTCGGTGTCGATGTGGTCGAGCAGGAGGGCGTTGAGCACCTTGCCGAACAGGAAGAGCGGGCTGCCGTAATCGCCAACCCGCTGCTCCGAGAGCGCCGCCTCGCTCGCCTGCTGCGGATTCTGGCGAAGCGCGACCACCAGCACGCGGTCCGCCCCCAGCCGCAGCGCGGGTGCGAGCGGCGTGTTGAGCCGGAGCCCCCCGTCGGCGTAGTAGGTACTTGCCACGCGCACGGCCGGGAAGAGCACCGGAATCGCCGCCGAGGCGAGCGCGTGGGTGGGGAGCAGGCGCGTCGGGCGCGGCACGATGGTCGGGTCGCGGGTCCAGCGCGGCACCGAGCGGTCCCGCGATTCGATGAAGACCACCACGTGGCCGGTGCCGATCTGGGTGGCGGCGACGCAGACGGCGTCCACCAGCCCGGCGCGCACGTTGGGGCGGATCGAGCGCCAGGGGATTGCCTGCAGCACCAGCCGCTCCAGCCCCTGGGTGTTGAGCAGGCCGTAGAGCCGCTCCGGCGCCTCGCCCCGGTTCATGCGTTCGGCCGTGCGGCGCAGTCCGAGCACGCGGCGCGGAAGCGCGAGCAGGTCGCGCAATGAGATCGGCAGCACCTCCTCGAGCTTCATCGAGGTCCAGAACTCGACCAGCTTCCGGCCGCGCTCGGGCCCCAGGTGGGCGGTGGCGGCCAGATAGCAGGCGTGGATCGCGCCGACCGAGGTGCCGCACAGGATGTCGAAGCGGATCGGGTGGCCGAGGCGCCTCGGCAGCTCCTCGACCAGGTAGCGGACCACGCCCGCCTCGTAGGCGCCGCGGGCGCCGCCGCCGGAGAAGACCAGCGCGCGGCGCGGAGGGCGGGGCGGCGAGTCTTCTTGCACCGCCTGCTTCAGCCCACCCGCTCGACGTATTCCCCGGTGCGCGTGTCGACGCGGATGCGCTCGCCCTCCTTCACGAAGAGCGGGACCTGCACGATGGCTCCGGTCTCGATCGTGGCGGGCTTGGTGACGTTCGACGCGGTGTCGCCCTTGATGCCGGGCTCGCAGCGCGTGATCTTGGCTTCGATGAAGGGGGGCAGCTCGATGTTGATCGGCTTCGAGCGCCAGAAGAGCACGTCGACTTCCTGGTTCTCCTTGAGGAACTCCTTGGCGTCGCCCACCTGGGCTTCCGAGAAGGGGAGCTGCTCGAAGGTCTGCGAATCCATGAAGACCAGGTTCTCGCCGTCGCGGTAGAGGTAGGTCATCTTGTTTTCCTGGATGTCCGCCTCGTCCACCTTCTCGCCCGAGCGGAAGCGGCGATCGATGGTGCGACCGTTCTTCAGGTTACGCACCTTGGTGCGCACGAAGGCGCCGCCCTTGCCGGGCTTCACGTGCTGGAAGCTGACGATCGTGTACGGCTCGCCGTCGAGCTCGATCTTGAGTCCGTTGCGGAACTGAGAGGTATCGACGGCCATCGGCGGCATCTCCTGGGAATCGCGGGCGCCCGAGGATAGCCGAGGTCCGTCAGATCGCAGCGGTTTCCACGCGCAGCGCGCCGTCGCCGGCGCGCGCCAGGCCGATCCGGTCGCTGGGCCGGAAGCCCAGCTCGCGCTCGGCCCGGGAGGTGTCGAGCGTGAAGCCGTAGCAGAGCGTGTGGCTCGCGACCCGCGCGGTCTCGGCCCCGAGCAGCCGCGCCCCTGCCGCCACCCAGCGCACCACCGGCCCCGGGGCGGGAAGGCTGGAGCGGCCGGTCCAGCGCGCCAGCACCGAGAGCGGGACCGCCTCGCTGCCCGCGATGTTGTAGATCCCGGAGCTGCGGGCGTGGCTGGCGGCCTGCACCGCGCGCGCCACGTCCTTGTCGGAGACGAGCGCGCAGATCGGGTCGTAGCCGAGCGCCCGCAGGCGCAGCCCCGGCCGGCCGCCCAGCGCCGGGCTCAGGTAGACGTAGCCCCCGGCGGCCACCACGGTGGGCACGCGCAGCAGCACCACCCGCAGCCGGTCGTTGTGCACCTCGCCGTGCAGGATCATGTCGCAGTCGATCCAGGAGCGGATCTCGGGGGCGACGTCGGGGTCCAGGTCCAGTTCGCTCTCTTCGCCGAGCCGGTTCGCATTGCCCGGCGGCAGGCGGTAGACGAAGGCGCTGCCGATCGCGACGAGGCTGCGGACGGTGGCGGTCTCCAGGCAGTGCTGGAGCACCAGCCGGGTCTCGGCCGTACGCTCGGCCAGGCCGGCCACGATCGGCGCCGACTGGGCCGCCGGCGCGCCGTGGCGGGGCACGTGCACCACGGTGTCAATTTCGCTTTCGCGCAGCGCCGTCGAGTGGAACAGGTCGGCGACCGGCCGGTGCTTGGCGAGGTCGACCCGCGCGTAGCGAAGCCGGGGGTCCGAGCCCGAGAGGAAGCGGTCGAAGGCGCGCGGCGGCGAGCCGTCCCCCACCGCGAAGATCCGGCCCACGCGCGGGTCGTGGAAGAGCAGCTTCACGATCCGGCGCCCGATCGGCTCGTCGGCGTGCGTGACGAGGACGTTGCTCATGAGCGGTTGCGATCGACCAGCAGCTGCACCGCGCGGCGCACCTGGTTGGCGAGGTAGCGCACCAGGCGCGCGTCGCCGGCGCCCTCGGGGCCGAAGCGCTCGTGGTAAGCGAGCGGCTCGCCGTAGGCGATCTTGTAGGAGACCGGGTAGGGGAGCAGGCCCAGCGGCCCCAGCCACGGGAAGGTCGGCGTGATCGGCAGCACGGGCAGGCCGAGCCGGCGCGCGAGTCTTTTGGCGTCATAAAGGATCGGCGCCTGGTCGTCGCTCCCGATGAAGGCCATCGGAATGATGGGCACGCGCGCGCGCAGCGCCTGCTCGACGAAGCCGACGTGGAAGCTCTGGAGCCGGTAGCGCTGTGTCACCGGCTTGCGGATCCCCTCGATGCCCTCTGGGAAGACCAGCACCAGCTGACCGTCGTCGAGCAGATCCGTGAAGTTCTCGCGCGTGCCGACCACCTGTCCCACGCGCGCGAAGAAGACGTTGATCCAGGGCAGCGAGCCGGCCCAGCGGTCGACCATGCTGCGCAGCAGGCGCGGTGGATTCGTGTGCAGCAGGACGTCGATCACGCCCATCGCGCCGTCGAAGGGGAGCAGGCCGCCGTGGTTCGCGACCAGCACGGCCGCGCCCTCCTGGGGCAGGTGCTCGTGGCCGTGGCTGCGCACCCGGAACCAGGCCCGGTAGAGCGCGTGGAAGAACGGGAACGCTTGCCGCGTGGTCTCGGGCGAGAAGCCGTAGCGGTCGAAGGGCATCTCGCCTTCGACCAGGTGCGCGAGCGCCGCCAGCCGGCGCCGGTCCTCCTCTCCCACCAGCCGGTCGAGCCAGCCGCGCGGCTCGCCGAGCTCGATCTCGCCCAGCGCGGGGGTGCGCGCGCGGCGGCGGCGCGGGAGCGGGACCGTGGTCCAGCTGCGGGGCGCCTCGGGCCGGGCGGCGCCCGGCTCCCGCGCCGGGGCCTGCCGCGCCGGGCCGGGACTCGGGGCGGCCGCGGCTCCCAGGACGCGGCCGCGCGTGCGCACCGAATCCAGGCGCTCGAGGAAGGGATCGATCTCGACGACTTCCGCAAAGGGATCGCGCCCCAGCGCCGGCTCGCCCGAGCCGCTCGCCAGCAATTCGCCGAGCGAGGCTTCGTCCGGCGAGAAGGCGATCTCCTTGCTCACTCCGCCGCTCCCCGCTCGGCGTCCGCGCCGCGCAGCTCGAGCTCCTCGGCGAGCTCCGCCATCACCAGCGCCCCGCGGTCGGTCGGGGCGTGCTCGAAGATCGAGAGCCCGCGCGACTGCGCCTCGTCGATGCGCACGTGGTAACCCACCACCGTGTGGGCGATCTCCTTCGGGAAGCGCTGCTTGAGCTTCTCCAGGATCTCGTGCGCGAGCTTGGTGCGGCGATAGAAGGTCGGCACCACCATCGAGACGCGCAGGTCCGGATTCCCGTAGCGGGTGCGCACCGTCACCACCGTGCGCAGCAGCTCGGCGCAGCCGTCGAGGGCCAGGAAGGTGAGCGGCACCGGCAGCACGATCTCGTGCGCCGCGCGCAGGACCGAGAGGGTGAGCGGGCCAAACGAAGGCGGCGCGTCGAAGAAGATGAAGTCGTAGCCGGCCAGCTCGGGGGCGGTGTCGAGCGTGCGCGCCAGCCGCGCGGTCGGGTCTTCCTCCTCGCTGCCATTCCAGCTCGGGAAGAGCGCCAGCGACTTGTTCGCGACCACCACGTCGAGCAGCGGGATCCGCGTGCGCTGGATCGGGAGCTGCGAGGCGGGGTTCCGCTCCGGCTCGCCCTCGGCGTCACGGGCGCGATCGAGACCGGGATCGCCCAGCACGCTGTCGAGCAGCAGATCGATCGCCGAGCGCTTGCTGCGGTGGATGTCGAGGCCGAGCACCTTGCCGAGCTGGCCCTGGGGATCCATGTCGATCGCGAGCACCCGCCGCCCGCGCTTCAGCGCGAGGTACGCCGCCAGATTGGCGACGAGCGTGGTCTTCGCGCTCCCGCCCTTCTCATTGATGAAGGCGATGCGGCGCGGAGTCTGCACTCCACCCCCACTTTCTCGATCTCTGGGCGCTCTGGTTCGACCGAATCCGCGACAGCTGGGAGCTCGGCCAGGCCGGCCTCGCTCGTTCAACCTCTGAAACCGCTCAAGCCCCCGTGTGCATGTGCGTACTCCTTGCACGCCACTCTGTCAACGAAGATCGGCAGAGGAGTCGCTCGGGAGGCTTCAGCCCTTGGCGGCGAGCACCGCCTTGGTGAGGGCCGGGACGATCTCGAACAGGTCTCCGACCACGCCGAGGTTGGCGACCTCGAAGATCGGAGCATCAGGATCCTTGTTGATCGCGATGATGAAGTTGGAGGTCTTCATCCCGACCAGATGCTGGATCGCGCCCGAGATGCCGGCCGCGATGTAGAGCTTCGGCTGCACCACCTGGCCCGAGGACCCGACCTGGTAGTGATGCGGGAGCCAGCCGGCGTCGACCACGGGGCGCGATGCCCCCATCGCGCCGCCGAGCGCATCGGCGAGCGGCTGGATCACCTCCGGAAACTTCTCCGGCGCGCCCACGCCGCGGCCGCCCGAGACGATGATGTTGGCCTTGCTCAGGTCGACGCCCTTCGACTCCGCGACCTTCACGCCCACGAAGCGAGCGCGCGCCCCGGCGGGAAGCTCGACCGCGAGCGGCGAGACCTTGCCCGAGGTGGTGCCCGCGAAGGGCGCGGTGGCGCCCGGCTGCACCGTCACGACCGTACGCGGGCTGTTCACGCTGACGCGGGCGTCGAGCTTGCCGTTGAAGACCCGCCGGTGGCAGACGAGCTTGCCGCCCTCGAGATCGACCTTGAAGCAGTCGCTCACGAAGGCCGCGTCGAGCGCCGCCGCGATCCGGGGCGCAACGTCCCATCCGCTGGGCGTGTTCGAGAGCAGGATCAGCTCGGCGCCGCTGGCGTCGACCGCCGCGCGGATCGCGCGGGAAGCCGTGGCGACGCAGTAGCTCCCGAGCGCCTCCTGGTCGGCGGCGTAGACGTCCCCGCCGCCCTTCTTGGCGAACTCCTCGGCCAGGGCCGCGATGCCCTTGCCCGCGACCAGACTTTTGACCTGGTGCCCGCCCGCGGCCGCCAGCTTTTGGGCGATGCTCGCCAGCTCGAAGCTCGCCTCGCGGATCTTTCCGCCCTGGATTTCTGCGACGATCAGGATGGTGCCCATCAGGATTTCCTTTTTGGGGCTCAGAGCAGCCCGAGCTCCTTGATCTTGCCCACGATCCCGGAGACGATCTGGTCGGTCGAGCCGGTCAGCATCTCGGCGCCCGAGCCCTTCGGGGGCGGCGCGATCTTCTCGACCTTGATCTTGGCTGCGCCGGCACCGACCTGCCCGGCGAGGCCGAGATCGGCGACGGTCTTCACGTCGAGCGGCTTCTTCTTGGCCGCCATGATCCCCTTGAGCGAGGCGTAGCGGACCTGGTTGATGCCGGTCTGCACGGCGATCAGGCAGGGCGCCGTCAGCTCGACGACCTCCTGCGCGCCGCCCTCGATCTCGCGCGAGACGCTCAGCGTGCCGTCCTTGCGCTCCACCTGGACGGCCGCGGTGGCGCTCGGCATCCCCACCAGCTCGGCCAGCATCGGCGGCACGCTCGCGAAGTTTCCGTCGTCGGACATGAAGCCGGTGAAGATCAGGTCGGGATTCTCGGCCTTGGCGATCGCCGCGAGGATCTTGGCGATCCCGAGCGGATCGGAGCCCTCCACCGCCGGGTCCTTCACGTGGATCGCGCGGTCCGCGCCCATCCCGAGCGCCGTGCGCAGGGCCTGGGTGACCCGCTCGGGTCCGATCGAGGCCACCACCACCTCGGCCTGGGTGGCGTCCTTGACCCGCAGCGCCTCCTCCAGCGCGTAGGTGTCGTAGCTGTTGATCTCGAATTTGATGTTCTCTTCCTGGATCCAGCTGCCGTCGGAGCGCACGTCGAGGCGCGCGTCCTGGTGGGGAACCTGCTTGAGACAGACGAGGATTTTCATGGGGGCGGAGCCTCCTGGGGCTGCGGGTCCTGGGCGCGAGAGCAAGCTTCCGGAAAACGAAGTCCCCGGAGCAGGTGGCCCCGGGGACCCTCGAGGCGCGGGAACCCTATCCAAGGCTCGCCCGCGTTTCAAGCGCGCTGGGCGGCCGAAACTGACTCGGATTCAGGGACTTGGCCGAGCCGCGGAAATCCGCCCTAAGGTTGCGCCGGGTCTGATATATGTCTGTGCGCTCCGGCCCCGCGCCCCAAGGGAGGTCCCGAAATCCGATGCGACAGCGAACCACTCTGCACCGGCTGGCGGTCCTATTCGGGATCGCCGCCCTCGGCCTGGTCGCCAGCCCGCCGGGGCGCGCCGCCGACGACCGCCCGAGCGAGATTCCGTACAGCACCCCCGGGCCGGTGCCGTCGCTCTCGCCGGAGTACAAGCTCACCAGCCACAAGGTCGTGTTGATCACCGACAACGCGATCAATCCGCGCCTCGTGACTCTCGACGAAGGACAGCTGGTGGCGTGGATCAGCTACTCGCCGGTTCCCTCGGTGGTGGTCTTCGAGCGCGAGGTGGCGCGGAACATGATCTGCCACAGCCTGGTGAACTTCTCGATCGTGGACGACGAGCTGCGCTCGGCCCCGATCAACGCGGGCGAGTTCGCGAGCTTCTGCCAGCTCAAGCCCGGCCGCTACAAGTACCGGGTGGTTCGTCCCGATCGCGGCGGCGCCGGCACCGATGCGGCGCGCCGGCTGGAAGGCGAGATCATCATCGGCAACCCGGGGACTCCCGCCGCGGGGACCCCTTAGCGCCCCATGAACATCAGGAACTGCTCGAGGCTGGTGACGCGCAGGTAGGGGTTGCTCCGCTTCTGGTGTCCCAGCGTGTCGAACGGCTCGGGCGAGTAGAGGTGGCCCGGGTAGAGCAGCGTCTCGTCGGGCAGCGCCTTCAGCGTTCCGTTCAGGCTCTGGTACATGTCGCTGGCGTTGCTCCCGGGCAGATCGACCCGCCCGCAGCTGCCCAGGAAGAGCGTGTCCCCCGAGACGAGCCTGCCGGGCTGGCCGGCCTCCTCGACCAGGAAGCACTGGGAGCCGGGGGTGTGGCCGGGCGTGTGCAGCAGGGACACGCGCAGCGCGCCAAGTTCTATTTTGTCGCCCGCCTGCTTGCTCACCACGTCCGTGGCCGAGATCCCCGTCACGCGCACCAGCCCGGCCGCCTCGTGCTGGTTGGCGTAGATCGGGACCGGCGAGCGCGCGAGCAGGCGCGTCAGGCCCTCGATCTCCATCCCGAAGAGCTCGCCGCCGACGTGGTCCTGGTGGTAGTGCGTCACGAGCGCCCCCACCACGCGCATGCCGTCCACCTCGGCCTGGTCGAGCAGCGCGTCGACGCTCCAGGCGGGGTCGACCACGAGCGCCTCGCGGGTGCTGCGGCTCCCGATCAGGTAGGCGAGGTTCGCCATCTCTCCGACGGGAAGCTGCTGGAAGTAGAGATCGCTGGCTGCGGTCATCCGGTCCTCGCCGCTTGGGGCCCGGGATTCTACCCGAGCGCGGGCGGCCGCTATGCTGCCGATCCATGGCGCTCCTCGACGCCGCGCTCCTGGACGCCTCGACGGTGCAGTTCCTGCGCCGCCGCTCCCGCACCCGGCCCGACCTGCGCCTGATCGAGTGGCAGGGGGCGCGCGCCGTCGCGAAGGACTGGACGAACGCCTGGCCGCTGGTGCGGCCCCACGCCCGCCGCTGCCTCGACCGCGAATGGCGGGCGCTCGAGGCGCTCGCGGATCTCCCGGGCATCCCGCGCCCGGTGGCGCGGCTCCCGCACGCGATCATTCTTTCTTTCGTCGAGGGGCGGCCGCTCCAGTACGCGCGCCTGCCGAGCAGCGAGGCGCGCGGCGTGTTCTTCGACGCGCTCGCGGCCCGCGTCGACGCCATGCACGCCCGCGGCGTGATCCACCTCGACCTGCGTCAACGCCGCAACATCCTGTGCGGCCCCGACGGCCAGCCGAAGCTGCTCGACTTCGAGGCTGCCCTGGTCTGCGATCCGGCGAGCCTGGCTGGACGGATCGCGCTCTACTGGGGGAGGCGGGTGGATCGCCTGGCGATCCTCAAGCACAAGCGGCGCTATGCCGCGAGCTGGCTCACGCCGCGGGAGCGCCGGCTCGCGGAGGTTTTGCGCGTCTCGCGCTGGGCCTGGCCCTCGGCCGTGCTGCACCGGGCCCGCGTGGCGCTGCGCCGGCTGCGCCGGGGCGACAACCTATAGAACCTTCTGGATCCATCCATCGATGGCGCCGAGCAGCTCCTCGCGGACGTCCTCGGGGGTGCGGCCGGATTTCTTCGGCACGGCGAACTGGTGATCGGCGTGCAGGATCCCGTGCAGCGCGGTGGGTGCGCCGACGCGCGTCAAGGTGCGGCGCAGCACGTCGAGATCGCAGCGCCGATCGCGCGTGCCCTGTAGAAAAAGCATCGGCGAGACGATGCGGAAGAGCGTCTCGGGCTGGACCTTCTCCGGCTTTCCCTGCGGATGCAGCGGGAAGCCGAGCAGGACCAGCGCGTCGACGCGGGCCCGCGCGCCGGCGACGTCCGCCGCCGCCTGGGCGCCGAGGCCCATGCCGCAGAGCACCAGATGCGCCGGCGCGGCGGTCGGGTCCCGGGCGATGGCGCCGAGCGCGGCCCGGAAGGTGCGCCGGAGCACCGGCAGCGGGTCGGGTCGGGTCTTCTTGGCCTCGGCAAAGGGGAAGTTGAAGCGCAGCGTGAGGTAGCGGCGCTCGGTCAGCTCGCGCTGAAGGTATTCGATCAGGGGATCGGTATAGTCGCTATTCGCCCCGTGGGCGAGCACGACGCACACCCGCGACCCGGTCGGCCACCAGCGCGGGACCCCGAGCACCCCCGGGACCGAGGCGAGCCCATGCACCGGCTCGGTGAGCGGGATCTTGAACTCTTCGATGCGAGAGGTCGGCTCGACCATTTTGCCCCTCTGGGGTCTGATTTATACCACGGGTAGCAACCAAACGGTGTAGAGCCGACCCCGAACCGGCTCGCGACTAGCGGCGTAACTGCCTGGAGTTGCAATGGAAAAAGTGCTGATCACGGGGATCTCTGGGGGGCAGGGGCGGCTGCTGGCCCGGCGGCTGATGGAGAACTACGAGGTCTGCGGCGTCGACCGGGAGGACTGGGAGGGGCACCCGCGGGGAATCCGGGTCCATGTGGTCGATCTGCGCAAGAAGAAGTTTGAGGACGTGATCCGGACCGAGCTTCCGACCGCCATCGTCCACATGGGTTTCATCCGGCACTTCCGCAGCGACGCGCGGCTGCGGCACGACGTCAACGTGCGGGGCACCAAGCAACTGCTCGACCACTGCGTCAATCACGGCACCCAGCAGTTCGTGCTGGTCTCGAGCAGCTACGTCTACGGCGCCTTTCCGGAGAATCCGTACTACATCGACGAGGATGCGCCGCTCTCGGCGAGCCGCAGCTACCCCGAGATCCGCGATCTGGTGGAGCTCGACACGCTCGCGACGGCCTTCCTCTGGCGCTACCCGCACATCCGCACCTGCGTGCTGCGGCCGGTCAACGTGCTCGGCTACTACACCCACTCCATGATCGGGCAGTACCTGCGCCAGCGCTGGGTGCCGACCGTGATGGGCTTCGATCCGATGATGCAGTTCCTCCACGAGGAGGATCTCTCCGAGGCGATCGCGCTCTCGCTCCAGCACGGCCTCCAGGGCGTCTTCAACGTCACCGGGCCGGGGGAGGTGCCGCTCCACACGGCGATCCGCGAGACGGGGGGCACGGCCCTGCCGATGCCCGAGCCGCTGATGCGGCCGATCTTCGAGCGCATGTTCCGGCTGGGGCTGATCCCGTACCCCGCCGGCGCGATCGACTACCTCAAGTTCCCGGTCACGCTCGCCGGCCAGCGCTTCGTCGAGGCCACCAACTTCCGGTGTCTCTTCGGTCTCGAGGAGATCTTCCAGAGCCTGCGGCGCTAGCGAGGCGATGGTGGCGTCGCGCGGAACCGGAGTCGGGACGGCGCTCGGCGATCTGGCCGGCGCGCTGCTGCCGCTCTCGGCGCGTGAGCTCCAGCACGAGGTCGAAGAGCGCCTGCGCAAGGCGCCGATGCGGCTCAACGAGTTCGGCTTCGATCCGTATGGGCTGAGCCCCGCCTGGTTCACCCGCGTGCTGCTCCCGGTGGTGCTGCTCTATCGCTACTACTTCCGCGTCGAGACCTTCGGGATCGAGCGGGTTCCGGCCGGGCGCGTGCTGGTGGTCGCCAACCACGCCGGTCAGCTCCCCTTCGACGGCGCCATGCTCGGCACCGCGCTGCTGCTGGAGGCCGATCCGCCCCGGATCGCACGGGCGATGGGCGAGTACTGGATCCCGAATCTGCCCTGGCTGAGCATCGCGGCGGCGCGCGCCGGCGCGCTGGTGGGGACGCCCAGCAACTGCGTCCACATGCTCGAGAACGGCGAGTGCGTAACGGTGTTCCCGGAAGGCATTCGCGGCATGAACAAGCTCTACTCCCAGCGCTACCGGCTCCAGCGCTTCGGCACCGGCTTCCTGCGCCTGGCGCTCGAGACGGGGACGCCGATCGTGCCGGTCGGGATCGTCGGCTCGGAGGAGCAGCAGCCGGGCTTCGCCAAGCTCGACCGCATCGGCAAGCTGTTCGGCATGCCGGCCTTCCCGATCACGGCGACCTTCCCCTGGCTCGGCCCGCTCGGTCTGCTGCCGCTTCCGGTCAAGTACCGGATCCACTTCGGCGAGCCGCTCAGCTTCGAGGGCGACTCCACGGACGAGGACGGGGTGATCGAAGAGAAGGTGGACACCGTGAAGGCGGCCATCACGGCGCTGCTCGAGCAGGGGCGCCGCGAGCGCCGCGGCGTCTTCCGGTGAGCGGCCTTGCCGGGCGCAAGCGCGTCTTCATCCTCGGCGGCGGCGCCTCGCTGGGCGCGCACCAGGTGGGCGCCATCAAGAGGCTCGAGGAGGAGGGCATCACGCCCGACGCCATCGTCGGGTCTTCGATCGGCGTGATCAACGCCTGCCTCTACGCGAGCGGCGGCGTCGAGAACATGGAGCGCGCCTGGCTGGATTTTCCCTCCGTCGCCCGCGTGCTGCGGCCCAGCCTGCGCCACAACCTGCTGACGGGGCTCTCGCTCTTCTCGATGGATCCCTTCGCCCGCTCGGTCGAGCGCTTCATCGATTTCGAGAAGCTGCACGCCTCGGCGCTCGAGCTCTCCTTCATCCTGCTGAACCTTTCGCGCGGCGAGGGTCAGTTCTTCTCGAACCGCCACGCCCGCTCGGCCGAGGAGCTGCGCAAGCTCTCGCGCGCAGGCTACGCGATTCCCATCCTGTTCCCGCCCGTGAGCTTCCGGGGCGAGGTCTACGTGGACGGCGGCTTCGCCTGGAACGTGCCGCTGCTCCAGGCCGTCGAGATGGGGGCGACCGAGATCTACGTGCTGGCGGTGGTGGCGACCGCGCTGCCGTTCCGCCGCAGCTTCCGCGGGCTGCCGGACTTCCTCTTCCGCCTGACCGACGTGATGTGGCGTACGCTCGGAAATGTCGGCTACGTGACCACGAAGATCGACCCGGACGGGACCTATCGCGGGGTGCCGGTCACCGTGATCCACCCAACCGAAGAGCTCTCCGGCTTCAACCTGCTCACGCTGCTCTCGACGAGCCGCTCGCGCAGCCGGCGCCTGATCGTCGCGGGCTACCGCGACGCGAAGCGCGAGCTCACGCGCCTGCGCCGCGCGCGCGGCGCCGCTGGCGCGGCGCACGACGGCGGGCTCGAGGTCGAACCCGCCTTCCGCCACGAGGTGGCATGAGCCAGCGTTTGCCGAGGCTCGCGGGTCTGCTCGCGGCGGCTGTGCTCGCCTGCGCCGGGCCGGGCGGCGCTCCCGCGCCGCCGCTCGAGATCCCCGCGCTGGCGGGGCCGGCGTCGAGGCCGGAGCACGTCGTGCTGGTGTCGCTCTCGGGGCTGGCATCCGATCGATACCGCAGCGACGCCGGGATGGCGGCGACGATGCCGGCGCTCGCGGCGCTCGCAGGGGCGGGGGTTGCGGCGGATGCCGTCGAGGGCGTGCCGCCCGCTTCGTTGTATCCCGCGCACGCGACGCTGGTGACGGGCGAGCCTCCGGCCGGCCACGGGATCGTGGCGGACCGCCTGCTGGGGCCCCAGGGCGTGCGCGCGGTTCGCTACTCCCACGCCACCAGCCTGCGCGCGCCCACGCTCTGGCAACGCACGACCGAAGCAGGGCGATCCGTCGCGGCGCTGGCCTGGCCGACCACGGTGGGCGCCGAGATCGCGATGCGGCTGCCGGATCTCGAGCCGGTTCGCGGCGGGGACACCTGGCTGGGCGTGCTCGCCGACGCGGCGAGCCCCGAGCTGCTGGCGCTCGCGCGCGCGAGCGGCGGCGAGGCTCCCGCGGCGAACGCGCCGGGCCCCGTGCGCGACGGCGTCCTGGTGGGCGTCGCCTGCTCGCTGCTGGAATCGTCGCAGCCGCCCGCGCTGCTGCTGCTGCGGCTCTCGCAGACGGAGCAGCCGCTGCTGCTGCACGGCCCGGGCTCCCCCGAGGCGGACGCCGCCTTCGCGAGCGCGGATGGCGAGATCGCGCGTCTCTTCGCCTGCCTGCGCCGCGGTCCGGCGCGGGATTCGGCGGCGTTCCTCGTGGCGGGTGATCGCGGCTTTGCGCCGGTCTACGGCGTGCTCGCGCCGAATTCCGCGCTGGCCCGGGCGGGCTTGCTGACGCCCGTCCCCGGGGTCGAGACCAGCGTCACCAAGTGGTCGGCGATCGCGCGCAGCAACGGCGGCAGCGCCTTCGTCTACGCCCAGAACGAACGCGACGCGGTGCTCGCGCGCCGCGCGCTCGAAAAAGAGGCCGCCCGGGTCGGCTCCTTCCGCGTGGTCGCGGCCGAAGAGTTGCTGCGCGGCGGCGCCGACCCCGAGGCCTGGTTCGGGCTCGAGGGCGACCCGGGCTTCGTGTTCGACGATGCCGCGGCGGGCGCGTTCCTGGTTCCCGCCGCGATCCGCGGCGCCTCGGGCTACCTGCCTTCGCGGGCCGCGATGGACACCGGCTTCGTCGCCTGGGGGCGTGGCCTGCGCACGCGCGTGCGGATCCCGCGCATGAAACAGACCGACGTCGCGCCGACGGCGGCCGCGCTGCTCGGGATCGAGCTCGGCGAGGCAACGGGCCGGCCGCTGATCGGCGCGCTGGATCTCCCGCCGGGCTGAGCCCCGCGCGCTACGCTCCCGGTTCGGGGGGAGGGCCTTGGCCCACGATCCGATCACGATCGAGCTGAATCCGCGCGAGCGCCGCTTCTACGACCGCTTCCGCGCGCAGGTGGCCAGCCTCGAGCCGAGCGCCGGCTCGGGGATGCGGGATCTGCTGCTGCTGCTCCCCGATCTCACCGTGCTGCTGATGCGCCTGCTGCGCGACCCGCGCGTCTCGCTGGGTGACAAGGCCGTGGCGCTGCTGGGCCTCGGCTACGTGCTCTCGCCCATCGATCTGCTGCCCGAGATCCTGCTCGGTCCGATCGGCCTGCTCGACGACCTCTTCGTGGTGGCCGCTACGCTTTCACGCCTGCTCAACCACGTGCACCCGGACGTGGTTCGCTCGCACTGGTCCGGCAAGGGCGACGCGCTCGACGCGATCCAGCGCGCGACCCATTGGACGGAGAGCTTCGTGAAGCGCCGTCTGCGCGGGCTGATGCGCGGGCTGCTGGGGCCGGGTTAGGGGAACTCAGGCGCCGGTCGGAAGTGCGGGGCCGCGCAGGCTCTCGACGCGGCGGTTCACCTCCTCCCACGACACGTTGTGGAGAAACGCGTCCAGGTAGCCCTTGGTCGCCGCGCCGTAGTCCATCGCATAGGCGTGCTCGTAGAGGTCGAGGACGAGCACGGCCTCGCCGACCGCGACCCGATTCGTGTGGTCCCACGCCCAGTAGTTGTGAAGCGACTGGCTCGCGGGGTCGTAGGCGACCATCACCCAGCCCGATCCGCCGCCCAGCGAGAGCGCCGTCTGGCGGAAGTCGTGCTCCCAGGTCTCGAGCGAGCCGTAATGGATTCGCAGGAGCGCGGCCGCGGTTCCGTCGGGACGGCCATTGCCGGCCAGATTCGCGAAGTAGAGCTCGTGCAGGTGCTTCGAGTTCGTCGCGAGCAGCTCCTCGCGCTTGAGCGATCCCACCTGGTAGGGCGCTGCGTCCGCCGGAAGCGAGCCGAGCTGCTGCTGGATCAGGTTGAGCCGCTTCACCGCGCCGGTGTAGTTGTTCTGATGGTGCGAGACGAGCAGCTTCTCGGAGAGGCCCTTCAGCTTGGCGGGATCGAAGGGCAGCGGCTTCACGGCGTGCTCGCCACGGTAGGCGGGTGGCCTCGGCGTCGGTGCCTGCTCGGCCCTGGCGGTCGCTCCTCCTAGACTGGTTGCCAGCGCAGTGCCGGCGCTGATCACGACGAGACTCTCGAGTGCCTGGCGGCGTGTCACGCCAGCGCGCGGGTCGTTCTGTGATTCCCTCATTCGTCCCTCCTGTTTCGAGTCGGGGGTCGAGCAGCGCTTCCGGACCACGCGAGCCCCACCAGGCCGGCGCCCAGGATCACGAGCGGTTCGTAGCGCGACTTCAGCCGGGTGATGAGCAGCAACGTGACGGTCGCGATCGCCAGCGTCGGCCCATCGAAGACGGCGCGGCGCCCGAGCACGAAGGCCGCGCCGGCGATCGCGCCGGCGGGCCCCGCGACCAGATAGCCGATGAACGCCACGGTGATCACCACCGGCCCGGGCGTGATCATGGCGACCGCGACGGCGTCCACGAGCTGGCGCTCGCTCAACCTTGAAATCCTTCTTGGGGATCCAGCGGTGCTGCTCGACGAGATCCCGCTGGAGGTAGCCGACCAGCGCGACGGGTCCGCCGAAGCCGAGGCTTCCGAGCCGCAAGAAGTACTGGAGCAGCTCGCGCAGGCTGTAGCCGGGGTCCGCGGCCGGGTGAGCCTGCGCCATGCGGCTAACCGGCTGGGTCTGGCAGGCGCTGCGCCAGGCGCCGCAGGCGCTCGGCGCGCTCGCGCGGCAGGCGGCGCACGCGGCCCTCGAGATCCACCGCGGCATGCTCGGTGGCGCCGGTCGCCAGCGTGGCGCCCCGGCAGCGCAGCACGTAGGCCATCCGCAGCGAGGCGCCGCGCGCCCACTCGATCCAGGTGAAGATCTCGATCTCGTCGTCGAAGCGCGCCGCGCGGTGGTAGGCGATTTCGACCTTGGTGGTCGCGTAGTGCATCCCCTGCTCGACCACCTTCCGGTAGGAGACGTCGTGCTCGTCGAGCCAGACGATCCTCGCCAGCTCGAAGTAGCGTAGGTAGTTGGCGTGGTGGACGACGGCCATCGCGTCGGTCTCGTAGAAGGGAACGCGGTGGCGCACGCAGGAGACGGTCGCGCCGGCGGGGGGTTGGTCGGGAACTGCGCTCGCCACGGGTCGCAGCGGACTCCTAGAACTTGTCCTTGAGCGCGCGCAGGCGTCCGAGCTCGGCGGCGTCGCGGGCGCGCACGAACGGATTCGTGAGCTTCTCCTCGCCGATCGTCGACGGGATCGTCATCTCCCCGGCGCGGGCGTCGTGCCAGTCCTCTGCCTTGCCCGCGCGGATCGTGCGCACGCGCGCCTGCTTGGCGCGCACCGCGGAGTTGTCCGGATCGACGTGCGCCGCGAAGCGCAGGTTGCTCTCGGTGTACTCGTGGCCGCAGTAGACGCGCACCGAGTCCGGCAGCGCTCCCAGCTTGTCGTGCAGCGCGCTGAACATCATCTCGGGCGTGCCCTCGAAGAGCCGCCCGCAGCCGGCCGCGAACAGCGTATCCCCGCAGAAGACGGCGCCCGCGGCGTCGAATACGTAGGCGATGTGCCCGCGCGTATGCGCGGGGATGAAGAGCACGCGCGCGGTCTCCTGGCCCACGGCGACCGTGTCGCCCTCCTCGAGCCCTTCGGTCTGCCCCGGCAGGCGTCCGGAGTCCGACGCGTGTCCGAAGACCGGCGCGTCGAATCGTTTGGAGAGCTCCGGGTTCGCGGCCGAGTGGTCCGCGTGGTGGTGCGTCGAGAGGATCTTCGTGATGCGCGCCCCCACCTGCTCGGCGCGCCGCAGCACCGGGGCCGCCTCCGGCGCGTCCACCACCGCCGCCTCGCCGGTCGCCTCGCACACCAGCAGGTAGGTGTAGTTGTCGCCGAGCGTGGGGATCCGTTCGATGCGCAGAGCCATGGCGCCGCAAGCTAGCAGGCGTGCGGCGGGCGTACACGCTAGAGCAGGGGGATCTGGCCCGGGGGAGGCGGCGGCGCGGCGACGGGCGTGGCGCGCGTCCGGCCGCTGGCCGGACAGATCTCGGCGTACTCGCACCACGCGCAGAGCGGTCCCGGGCGCGGCTCGAAGCGGGTCTCGGCGCGGATCTTGTCGATCAGCCCGATTGTGTTGGTGCGCAGCTCCGCCAGCGCCTCGGGCGTGCGCGTCGATGTGCGCACCTGGTCGGGCAGCAGGTAGTGCCAGACCAGGCGGATCGGCCGATCGGGGCCGTACTTCTCGCCCACCCCGATCTGGTAGAGAGCGAGCTGGCGGTCGCGATCCAGATCGTTTTGACGTGGCACCCGCTGCGAGGTCTTGAAGTCGTGGATCTCGATCGCCTCGTCGCGGGCGCGCACCACGCGATCGATCACGCCCTGCAAGCGGTAGCGGCCCTCGGCGTCGAGCGAGAACGTCACGCGCTGCTCGAGCCCGAGCGTCTCGTCGGCGTCGAATGGGTAGTGGCGGCGGTAATAGTTGCTGAGGCAGCGTTCGCCGTTCTCGCGGTAGAGATCCGGCCCGTTCTCGGAGCGCGCGATCCGCAGCTTGCCCGCGTCGAAGTGCTCGTTCCAGAGCGCCCGGAAGCGCTCGAGCACGCGTCCGAGGGCGGGCACCCGGTTCTCGCGAGCGGCCTTGTAGAGCCGCTCCAGCACCTCGTGCACCCGTTTGCCGGCGAAGGCTTCGATCGATTCGGTGTCGGCGGGCAGCTTCAGCAGGTAGCGATACTGGAACTTCCGGGGACAGCTCTCGAAGCTGGACAGGCGGGAGTGGCTGTAGACCTCGGGCACCATCCCCCCTGGCAAGGCTATCCGCGCCCGTCCGGCGCCAGCTCCCGGCTCGCGCGCTCGACGACCGAGCGCTCCCGCTCGTAGGTCAGGATCCGGCTGGCTTCCTCGAGGGGCAGCCAGAGGATCCGTTCCAGCTCTCCGTCGGGCGTCGCCGCGGCACCCGGCTGCCACTCCATCAGGAAGAAGTGCACCACCTTCGCCACGTCGACGCCGCCGTCGAGGTACGTGTACTCCACGCGCCCGAGCGGGGCCACGATCCGTGCGCTGAGCCCCGTCTCTTCGAGCACCTCGCGCAGGGCGGCCTCCTGGAGCGTCTCACGCCGGCCGATCTTTCCCTTCGGGAGCCGATGCGTGCGCGCTCCGCTCAGGCGATCGATCTGCTCGCCGACCACGACCTCGAGCCCCTGGGGCCCGCGCCGATAGAGCACACCGCCGGCGGCTGTTTCGGTGGTTTTCTGCATCCGAGGGACGGGCTCGCAGCGGAGGAGCAGCAGCCTCGGCGCACCGTACCACCCGCCCCCAGGGGCGGCAATGACGTGGATTGCTAGACTCGGCACAGCGCCCGAGGAGACCCGCGTGACCCCGAGCGACCACGACGACGTGATCAAGTCCACCATCGCCGCGCTCTCCACGTCGGGCGATGACGCGCTCACCAAGGCCGTCGCCGAGGGCATCCCGGACCGCGGTGAGGTGATCGAGTGGACCGAGCGCACGCGCGCGCTGGTGCTGCTCGAGCGCGACCGCTCGGTGCTGCGCTCGGAGCTTCCCTATCTGGCCGAGCGCCTCGAGAAGCTGATCGCCCGGCTGCCGCTCCCGGATGGCAAGGCGCCCCGCGCGCTGGTCGCGGGCTTCCTTCAGCGGCTTCCGGCGGTGCGCCAGCTGCTCGCCGAGGACGTCGAGGCGGCCTTCGAGGGAGATCCCGCCGCCCGCAGCTACGCCGAGATCGTGGTCTCCTATCCGGCCCTCCACGCCGTCGCCACCTACCGGATCGCCCACGAGCTCTACCGGCTCGGCGTGCCCATCCTGCCCCGCATGATGACCGAGCACTCCCACGACAGAACTGGAATTGACATCAACCCGGGCGCCCGAATCGGCCGCCGCCTCTTCATCGACCATGGCACCGGCGTGGTGATCGGCGAAACCTCCCAGATCGGCGACAACGTGCGGATCTACCAGGGCGTGACGCTCGGCGCGCGCAGCCCCCGCCAAGGCGAGGTGCTGCGCGGCGTGAAGCGGCATCCCACGATCGAGGACGACGTCGTGATCTACGCGGGCGCAACGATCCTTGGCGGCGAGACCGTGATCGGCCGCGGCAGCGTGATCGGCGGCAACGTCTGGCTGGTCGATTCCGTGCCCGAGGATTCCAAGGTCACGCTCGAGCCGCCGCGCCTGCGCGTGCGCCAGCGGCCCGGTCCGGGCGGCAGCTCCGATCCCAACCACTGGGACGTCTAGTGCCCGGCGCCCCTCCCGACACGACGCTGCCGCGTGTCGGAGACCTCCTCGATCTGGAGGACATCTCCTCCGCGCGCCGCCGTGTGCGCGAGCGGCTCGCGCCGGTCTCGCGCGTGATCGCGGTGATGAGCGGGAAGGGCGGCGTGGGCAAGAGCGCGGTCGCCGTCAACCTGGCGCTGGCGCTCGCAGAGCGCGGCCTCCAGATCGGGCTGCTCGACGCCGACCTGCACGGCCCCTCCGTCGCAAAAATGCTCGGCCTGCGCGGACAGCCCCTGCGGCTCGCCGGCAACGACACCCTGCGCCCGGTGCCCGGCCCCCGCGGCCTGCGCGTCCAAAGTATCGACTTCTTCCTCCAGGGCAACCAACCGCTCGACTGGGAGGGAGAGCAGGGGGAAGCCGCCGCGCTGCGCAGCGCGATGGAGCAGGCGGCCCTCGCGGACCTGCTCGCCTGCACCGAATGGGGAACCCTCGACGCGCTGGTCGTCGATCTCGCGCCCGGCTCGGACCGCCTGCCCGCCTTCGCGCAGTGGGTGCGCGGGGGAGCGGCGGCGCTCGCGATCACCATCCCCACCGAGGTGGCGCTGCTCGCCGTCGAGCGCTCGCTGCGGCGCGCGTACGCGGCCAAGGTGCCGCTCATCGGGCTGGTCGAGAACTTCGCCAGCGTGGTCTGCCCAGCCTGCGGCGCCGAAGGTCCCCTCTACCGCGAGGCCCCCGTGGAGCGCCTCGCGCGCGACCTCGCCGTGGACGTGGTGGCGCGGATCCCATTCGATGCGAAGCTCGCGCAGGCGGCCGACGAGGGCCGGGTCTTCCTGGAGGGGGAGGGCGCGAGCTCGGCGGCCGGCCGCGCGCTGCGCGCGCTCGCCGATCGCGTGCTGGCCTTCCAGATGCCGGAGCCGGAGGAGGATTCCTGGTGAAATCCGCGAGGCTTCGATGCCTGCTCGCGCTCGCCGCCCTCGGACTCGGGCTGGCCCTCCTGGGCGGCGCCGCCTCGGCCGCGCAGGCCGCCGAGGGCTGGGCCTACGAGATGGCCAACGAGATGATGAGCCCCTTCTGCCCGGGCCGCTCGATCGCGGACTGCCCGAGCCCGCAGGCCCAGACCCTGCGCATGTGGCTGATCGTCCAGGAATCGGCCGGCCGCCCGCGCGCGGAGGTCGAGGCCGAGCTGGTCTCCCGCTACGGCGAAAGCATTCTTGGCGCGCCGCCCGCGAAGGGCATCGGGCTCACCGCCTATCTGATCCCCGTCGCGGTGGTCGCCGCGGGCGCCGCCCTGCTCACCTGGTTCCTGCGGCGCCAGACGCGCGCCGCGCCGATCCCGAAGCTCGCCGGCGCGGGCGCCGCGCTCGACCCGGAGCTCGAGCGCCTGGTGGACGAGAAGCTGGCCGAGCGATGATCGAACCCCGAGTCCCGCGAAGGAGACGTCCGAAATGAGCGGCGATGAAGACCTGCGCGCCGAAGTGGAGCGCCTGAAGCGAGAGAACGAGGCCCTCAAGGCCCGTCCCAAGACCGCCACCTCGCTCAAGGTGAGCGAGAAGGGAGGGGTCTCCGTCTACGGGCTCGGCCGCTTCCCGGTGACCCTCTACAAAGAACAGTGGACGAAGCTGCTCGCGATGGCGGACGAGATCAAGCGCTTCATCGAGGAGAACGCGGGGCGGCTCAAGACCAAGGAGTAGACCTCCTCGGCGCGCCCGGTCGTTATACTCGCGACCCATGAAGATCTACACCAAGCGCGGCGACTCCGGAGAGACGGACCTGCTCGGGGGGCCGCGGGTCTCGAAGGATCACGCGCGGGTCGAGGCGTACGGCGCGGTCGACGAGCTGAATGCGGCGCTCGGCGTGTGCGCGGCGGAGACGCGGCATGCGGACCTGAAGCAGTTGCTCGCGAAGCTCCAGGGCTGGATGTTCGATCTCGGGGCCTACCTCGCCTCGCCCGATGCGGCGCGGCGTGAAAAAGGCCGGGTGCCGGAGCCGCGCGAGGCCGACGTCGTCGCGCTCGAGCAGGCGATCGACGCCTTCGAGGCGGAGCTCGCGCCGCTGAGGCGCTTCATCCTGCCCGGCGGGACGCCCGCGGCGGCGGCCTTCCACGTGGCGCGCACGGTATGCCGGCGCGCGGAGCGCTGCGCGGTGTCGCTCCACCGCGAGGAGCCGCTGGAAGGCGCCGGGCTGCGCCTGCTCAACCGGCTCTCAGACCTGCTCTTCGTGATGGCGCGGGTCGAGAACCGGCGCGCCGGGGTAGCCGACGTCGAGTGGCCCGGCCGGGGCGACTGAGCCGATGTATTCGACGCGCCTTTCCAGGCGCGAGCGCAGCACCAGCCCGATCAGGAAGCCCACCAGCAGCGAGGCGAGCAGCGCGAACAGCACGCTGCGGATCAGCTTCACGGGCGCGGCCTCATGCCGGGTCGACTCCTGCGGGTAGCGGGCGAGGCGGAGTATGCCCGAATGCGGGTCCTTCGGGTCACGCGAGCAGCGCCAGCAGGTCCTCGCGCGTGATCGAGGCCGCGCCGCTGGCGCCCGAGAGCGCCGCCGCCGCGAGCCCGCGCTTGTGCTGCTGGAGGGCGAGCACGCGCTCCTCGACTGTGTCCTGGGCGACCAGGCGGTAGATCATCACGGGGCGCTCCTGGCCGATGCGGTGGGCGCGGTCGGCGGCCTGGTCTTCGACGGCGGGGTTCCACCAGGGGTCGAGGATGAAGACGTGGTCGGCGGCGGTCAGGTTGAGGCCGAGGCCCCCGGCGCCGAGCGAGATCAGCAGCACCGGCGGGCCGCCCTCGGACTGGAAACGACCCGCCACCGCGCCGCGGTCGCGGGTCGAGCCGTCGAGCCGGAGGAAGCCGATGCCCGCCGCCTGCAAGACGGGCTCGACACGGTCGAGCAGCGAGGTCCACTGCGAGAAGACGAGCGCCTTGTGGCCGTCGGCGACCGCGTCTTCCAGGAACTCGAGCAGCAGATCGAGCTTCGCGGAGCTCTCGCGGGCGGGGCCGCCGGGGACGAGCCCGGGATGGCAGGCGGCCTGGCGCAGGCGCAGCAGCGCCTCTAGCGCGGCGAGCACGTTGCCGCCCGAGCCCAGCTGTTGGACGACGTCCTCGCGCGTGGCAGCGCGCACGGCGTCGTAGAGCGCGCGCTCCTCCTCCGAGAGCACGGCGTGGAGCACCACCTCCGTGCGCGGCGGAAGCTCGGGGGCGACCTCGCGCTTCAGGCGGCGCAAGACAAACGGCCGGATCCGCTCGCGCAGGCGCGCGGCGGCCTGCTCGTCGCCGTCCGCGACCGGGCGCGCGACGCGCTCGGAGAAATCCTCGCGCGAGCCGAGCAGCCCCGGGTTGGTGAAGTGGAGCTGGCTCCAGAGCTCCTCCAGCCGGTTCTCGACGGGCGTCCCCGAGAGGGTCACGCGGAAGCCGGCATCGAGGCGGTGCGCGGCGCGCGCGACCTGGCTGTCGGGGTTCTTGATGGTCTGCGCCTCGTCGAGGATCACGCTGTCCCAGGCGACCTTCGTGAGCGCATCGACATCGAGACGCAAGAGTGCGTAGCTGGTGAGGGTGACGTCCGCCTCGGGATCGAGCACGCGGTCCGGGCCGTGGTAGAGCGACGCGCGCAGGCCCGGCCGGAAGCGCGCGATCTCCTCGCTCCAGTTGAAGAGCACGCTGGTGGGCGCCACCACCAGGGTACGCCCGTGCAGCGCGCAGAGGGCTTGCAGGGTCTTGCCGAGGCCCATGTCGTCGGCCAGCACGCCGCCCAGGCCGGCGGAGCGCAGGAAGCAGAGCCAGTCGACGCCAACCTTCTGGTAGGGGCGCAGCTCCGCGCGCAGGTCCGCGGGGAGCGGCGCGTGCGGGAGCGCGGTGAAGCCCTCCACCAGCGCGCGCAGCGCTTCGAAGCCGGGCGGGCGCGGGGCTCCCAGCTCGTCGCACAGGCGCGCGAGGTCCGGGAGCGCGCAGCGGGGCAGGGCGCCGCGCTCGCCGCGCGCGGCGAGCAGATCGGCGACGCGATCGCCGTAACGGGCGAGCCAATCCGCGGGCAGGGGCGCGAGCCCGCCGCCCTGGAGCGAGACGAAGTTCTCACCCGCGCGCCAGGCCTTCAGCACGCGCGCAGGATCGGCGCGCCGCGCCCGCCCGCCGCCGGCGGGGGCGGACTCGAAGACCACGTCGAAATCCTGCTCGCCGACGCGGAGGCTGGCCGTGAGGGGAGGCGCCGGCGCGAAGGCCTGGAGGGCATCGCCGCGGATCTCGCCCCGGAAGCGGCTGATCCGGGCCGCGAGGTCGATGGCCTCGGCGCCGGTCACGCGCACGCGATGACCCGGGACCAGCTCGAGATCCTGGGCGAGCTGGGCCACCAGGCGGCGCTCCTCGGCCTCGTTGCGCAGCGGCACCGGCCCGCCGAGCGAGACCAGGCGCCCGGCGTCGATGCGCGCGATCGGCGGCTCGCCATACACGAGCGTCGGTAGCACGTCGAGCGTCTCCGCCAGCCGCCGCACCTCGAGCCGGATCCGCGGCGGGAGCTCGACCGTGCGCGGGAGCCGCTGGGTGGCGATCTCGACCGGCAGCCGGCTGCGCAGCGAGGGCAGCACCTCCGTCACCAGCCTGGCCACGTCGCCGGCCTCGATGCGCTGGCCGCGCGAGAGGTCTTCGAGCTCGCGGCCCGAGAGGCCCGGGGGAGCGGCGGGGCAGAGCGTGTCGCCGCGCAGGACCACGCCGTCCGCGAGCGTCCCGGTGATGCGCGGGTCGGGGAGCGCCACCACCCGGAAGCCGTCGCCGTCGTCCTCGACGCGGACGACCAGACCGACGCGCTCGGTCGATGCCCTCACCTTGCGGCCATCCAGCGTGAGATCCTCGCAGGCGGAGAGCGGCGCGAGCAGGGAGTGCAGCACGCCGCGCGAAAGCGGCCCGCGCAGCTTGGTGCCGAGCACCCGCTCGACCTCGAGATCGGCCGGGGTGGCGACGAAGGCGGGGCCCGTGACGCGCCCCGAGGCGATCGAGACCAGGCTGGTGAGCAGCGGCGTCTCGCCCGCCACCGTGACCACCACGCGCTCGAGCGCGAGGCCGGCGGCCGCGCGCGTGAGCCGGTAGCCGACCCGTCCGGCCTCGCTGGCGCGCAGGTCCTGGCCCTGCTGGCGGGCGCGGCGCAGGGCGATCACGGCGGCCGCGACGTGCTCGCAGGCGTCGTCGCGGCCGGCGCAGTCGCAGTCCCACTCGGCGCTCTCGGGGCGGAGTGTCACCAGATGGGAGACGAGTCCCGCGCGGGTGGCGACGCGCAGCGCCACCTCGCCAGCCTTCGCGGGCTCGGCGAGCACCGCGTCCGCGCGCACCAGCTCGACGCCCCGCGACCACGCCGAGGGCGAGCAGGCGACGCGCACCGCGTCGAAGAGCGGGTCTTTTTCCAGCTCGGCCATGCGGGGTGAGGCTAGGGCGGCTTGCGCAGGGCGTCCTCGATCTCGCGGCTCAGCTCGTCGAGCCGCGCGAAGGACGACGCCGCCGGGCGTTCCGCGATCCGCGCGCGCAGGGCCTCGCGCCCGCCGCAGCGCTCGAGCCCGTAGCTCCCGTAGCGCCGCTCGAGCCCCTCCAGCACCCAGCTCTCGGCGCTGCGGCGGCGGCGCTCGCGCAGGGCGCCCGCCGCCTCGAGCGCCTGACGGTGCGCGCCGAACGCCGCTACCAGCGCTTCGATCCCGGTGCCCTCGCGCGCCGAGACGAGGATCACGGGCCGGCTCCAGTGGGTGTCGACGGCCTCGCCGAGCCCCATCCCGCCCTCCAGCTCACCCGCCGTGGTGCGGGCGGATGCGCCGAGATCCGATTTGTTTACGACGAAGACGTCGGGCGCCTCCAGCACGCCCGCCTTCATGAACTGGAGCCAGTCCCCCGTGCCGGGGTTCGCAACGTAGACGAGCGTGTCGACCAGCGCGGCCGCCTCCACCTCGGACTGGCCCACGCCCACCGTCTCGACGAAGACGCGGTCGAAGGCCGCGCCCAGGATCACCACCGCGGCGCGGGTGGCTTCCGAGAGCCCTCCCAGCCGGTCGCGCGCCGCCATCGAGCGCAGGAAGACGCCGGGATCGGCGGCGGCGGCCCGCACGCGGATCCGGTCGCCGAGCAGCGCGCCGCCGCTCCGCGGGCTGGAGGGATCCACGGCCACGATCGCGAGCCGCTCGCCCCTGGGCCGGAGGTGACGCACCAGCGCGTCGAGCAGGCTCGACTTGCCGGCGCCGGGGGGCCCGGTGAGCCCGATCCGGGGGGCGCCGGGGAAGGGCGCCTCGCGCTCGAGCCGGTCGAGCAGCGCGAGCGCCGCCTCGCGCGGTCCCGGGCGGCGGTCTTCCACGAGGTTCAGCGCCTCGGCCACGGCGTCGCGGTCGCGCGCGAGCACGCGCTGCGCGAGATCAGACGGCAGGAGCGGACTCCGCCACGACGTCGACGATCTCGCCCATGATGCGCGTGAGATCGAAGTCCTTGGGCGTGTAGACGCGCTTCACGCCCGCCTGGCGCAGGCGCGCGGCGTCTTCCTCGGGGATGATGCCGCCCACCACCACCGGCAGGCTCGCCAGCCCGCTGCGGCGCAGGCGCTCGAGCACGTCGGTGACGAGCGTCCCGTGCGAGCCCGAGAGCACCGAGAGGCCGATCACGTGGACGCCCTCGTCGCGCGCGGATTGCACGATCTCCTCGGGCGTGAGGCGGATCCCTTCGTAGACCACCTCCATGCCGACGTCGCGCGCCTTCACCGCGATCTGCTCGGCGCCGTTGCTGTGGCCGTCGAGGCCGGGCTTGCCGATCAGGATCTTGAGCGGCCGGCCCAGGCGCGCCGAGACGG
The DNA here is from genome assembly GCA_036560145.1 of Myxococcota bacterium. Taxonomy (GTDB): domain Bacteria; phylum Myxococcota_A; class UBA9160; order UBA9160; family SMWR01; genus DATBRV01. The sequence goes on along the minus strand of DATBRV010000130.1, from coordinate 15,842 downwards.
CCTTCACGCGCTCCTGCACCTCGCGCGTACGCGGCGAAGCGGAGGCCATGCGCCGCGCGACCACCCCGGTGGGCGCGCGGTACTCGCCGAAGAGCGCGCGCAGCGCGTCGGCCCACTCGCCGGTGGTGACACCCGCGTGCGCAGCACCAATACTTGGCGGCATCACGTTGCCGCCATTGGCGAGAACGTCCTTCAGGTTCTGGAGCGCGGCCGTCACCTCGGCCTGGACGCGGCGCGCGCGGAAGGCGCGCAGCCGCTCGATCTGCTCGCGCTCGGCCGAGGCGTCGACTTCGAGGAAGGACTGCCCCCCGGCCAGCAGCGGCGAAGGCTCTGCCTCCGTGAAGCGGTTCACGCCGACGACGACCTGCTCGCCGCTCTCGATCGCCTGGGTGCGCGCCGATTGGGATTCGACCAGACGCTGCTTCATGTAGGCGCTCTCGACGGCCGCTACCACGCCGCCCTGCGCGAGCACGTTCTCGAGCTCGGCGCGCGCCGCCGCCCGCAGCTCCGCGGTGCGGGCCTCCACCACGCGCGAGCCGTCGAAGAGGTCCTCGTACTCGAGCAGGTCCGTCTCGTAGGCGAGCACCTGCTGGATCCGCAGCGACCACTGCTGATCCCACGGGCGCGGGAGGCCGAGCGCTTCGTTCCAGGCCGGGAGCTGGAGCGCGCGGCAACGGGCGTTCTTCGAGAGCGTGACCCCGAGCGCCTCGAGCACGATCCGGATCACGTTGTTCTCGGGCTGGGCCTCGGTGAGCCCCAGGCTGTTGACCTGCACGCCATAGCGGAAGCGGCGCAGCGTCTCATCGGCGACGCCGTAGCGCTCGCGCCCGATCTCGTCCCAGAGCGCGGTCATCGCGCGCACCTTGCAGACCTCCTCCACGAAGCGGATGCCCGCGTTCAGGAAGAAGGAGATGCGGCCCACGATGCGCGGGATCGCCGCGGCCGGGACGTCGGGCCGCGCCTTCACGGCGTCGAGCACGGCCACCGCGGTCGCCATCGCGTAGGCAATTTCCTGGACGGGCGTCGCGCCGGCTTCCTGGAGGTGGTAGGAGCAGACGTTGATCGGATTCCACTTCGGGATGGCGTCGACGCTGTAGGCGACCATGTCGCTGATCAGCCGCATGGAAGGTGCGGGCGGGAAGATGTAGGTCCCCCGCGAGAGGTATTCCTTGATCAGGTCGTTCTGCGTGGTCCCCTGCAAGAGCTTGGGATCGGCGCCCTGGCGCTCGGCCACCGCCACGTAGAGGGCCAGCAGCCAGGAGGCGGTGGCGTTGATCGTCATCGAGGTGTTCATGCGGCCCAGCGGGAGCCCCTCGAAGAGCGCCGTCATGTCGTCGATCTGCCCGATCGGGACGCCCACCTTTCCGACTTCGCCGCGCGCGAGCGGGTGATCGGCGTCGTAACCGGTCTGCGTGGGCAGATCGAAGGCGACCGAGAGCCCGGTCTGACCCTTGGCCAGGTTGCTGCGGTAGAGCTGGTTGCTGGCCCGGGCCGAGGAATGTCCGGAGTAGGTCCGGAAGACCCAGGGGCGTTCGCGCTCGACGGACCGCGCCGACGTCATGGAGCCTCGCACCGCAAGTAGCTGACAAGCCTACTGAAACGGGCTCCGCGCGGCAATTCGGGAGCAAGGGGTAGACTCGCGCCCCGATGTCGGAATTTTTTGACGACCTGACGCCCGACAGAGTGCTGCACGCCGTCGAGCGCGGCGGCTTCGAGCCGACCGGACACTGCTCGGCGCTCACCTGCCTCGAGAACCGCGTCTACGACCTCCGGCTCGAGGGCGGCGCCCACATCGTCGTCAAGTTCTACCGCCCGGAGCGCTGGAGCCGGGAGGCGATCCTCGAGGAGCACCGCTTCCTGACCGATCTGCGCGCGGCGGAGATCCCCGTCTGCGCGCCGCTTCCGTTCTCGGATGGCGCCACGCTGCACGAGATCGAGGGCATCTTCTACGCCGTCTGGCGTCGCACCGGCGGACGCTCGCCGGACGAGCTCAGCGACCCCGATCTCCCGATCCTCGGACGCCTGCTCGCGCGCATCCACAACGTGGGCGCCACGGCGCCGGCGCCGCACCGTCCGCGCCTCGATTCCGCCACCAGCGCGCTCGCGCCGCTGCGCTTCCTCGAGAGCAGCGGCTTCCTGCCGCGCGAGTGCCAGCGGCGCTACCGCGCGACGGTCGAGAAGGTGGCCTCGCTCTACGACGCCTGGAGCCAGGGCGTCCCGGTGCACCGGATCCACGGCGACTGCCATCGCGGGAACCTGCTGCACGGCGACGAGGGCTGGTTCTTCCTCGACTTCGACGACTTCGTCACCGGGCCGGCCGTCCACGACGTCTGGATGCTCGTCCCCGGACGGGACGCCGAGGGAGCGCGCCAGCGCGAGCTCCTGATCGAGGGCTACCGGCAGTTCCGCGACTTCGATCCGAGCTGGCTGCGACTGGTCGAGCCGCTGCGCGCCTTCAGGTTCGTTTTCTACGCGGCCTGGATCGCCAAGCGCTGGCGCGACCGCGCCTTCCCGGCCGCCTTCCCCCACTTCGGCACCGCCGAGTACTGGGAGAACGAGACCCGCGATCTCGAGGAGCACGTCGAGCGCCTGCTGCGCGGAGGCCCCGAGGTGCCCGAGACGCTGCGGTCCGCGGGCGCGCCGCAGGAAGGCCCCGAGCTCACGAACAAGGATTTCTTCTGGGATCTGTGATCGAGGCCTGGGCCTAGAGAGCGGGAACCGTGAGCGCCTGCGGGAGCAGGCTGATCTGGCCGTCGGGGTTCTTGAGCTCGACGTCGTAGACCCCGGGCAGGACCTGGCCGTAGTTGACCCAGCCCCGCACCTGGCTGGAGGAGATGAGCGTCTCGCCGGTCACGTTGTAGATGTAGGTCGCGTTCAGCAGCCGGATCACCGGCGTCGGCAGGAAGCCGCTGCCGTTCACGAAGATCTGGGTGTAGCCCGACGTGTTGATGACGTTCGGCGTGATCGAGCTCGCGACCGGCGGGAAGGCGAGCACCGTCACCGCGGAGTCGATCACCACGCGGTCGCGCAGGTAGGCGTAGTCGATCGGCCGGAAGTACGGACGCGGGTTTCCGGAGAGGCCCGCGAGGCGGTCGAACGTGAAGGTGTAGCCGGAATTCATCAGGAAGTTCTCGGCGGAATCCGCCCCGGTCGGCGTCACGGCGTGGTTGAGCTGAGCGCCGCCCGTGCCGCCGAAGAGTCCCCCGCCCGGATGCCCGGCGGGGACGAGGCCGAGGGCATGGCCGGTTTCGTGGGCGACGATCGAGCCGAGCACGTCGCCGAAGACCTGAACCGCATACTGCACCAGCTCGTAGCGGTCGAGCTCCTCGGGCGAGGCCAGGCCCGGATCGAAGCCCGGAGCGAGCACCGTCGCGTCGAGCGGATCCGCGCCCACCGGGACGCCACCGGCTCCCGCCATCAGGGGATGGAACACGGCCTGGAAGCTGGCGTCGCCGGCCAGGATCAGCAGCTCGCGCGGAAAGATGCCCGTGGGCGGAAGCGTCGCGCATTCGACGCTGTTGCGGTTCGAGTTCTTGAGGTCGGTGAGGATGGACCCGATCGTGATGCCGCCGGTGGGATCCTCGCCGCCGATACAGATTTGCGTCACGTCGCCCGAGCTGGGCTGGGTGCTCGCGAACGCGACCTTCACGGGGTCCGCCTGGAGCACGCCGTTGCTGGGCAGCAGCTTGTAGGCCTCGAAGACCCGAGCGACCACGGCATCCGTGACCCGCTCGGTCACCCAGCTCGAGACCAGCGGGTTCGCGGCGCTGCCGAGCCCGAAGGCCTGGAGATCCACCGGAAAGTCGGGGCCCGGGGTGGCGTCGCGATCCGACGCGAAGTCGAGCCAGATCTTCTGGCCGGTTCCGATCGGCGGCGCGCCGGGGAAGGCGCGCACCGCGACCGCCAGATCGGCGAAGGCGACGTTTCCCTGGGTGTCGCTGACGAACGCCCGCAGCGTGTAGGTGCCGGGCGCGAGCTGTCCCGGGAAGACGCCGACGCTGCCCGTGCCTTCGCTGTTCACGGTCAGCTCGATCACGCTCCAGGCTTCGGAGCCCGAGCCCCAGCGTTCGGCGCGAACGTAGTTGTAGCTGGTGATATCCACCGGGAAGTCGCCGGGCTGCCAGGCGACGTTCACCACGAAGCCGGTGGGCGGCAGCACCAGCAGATCGTTCATGTCGTCGGGAATGCCGTTGACGGTGATCGAGACGGTGGGCGGTACGGCGGTCGCCTGCGGGTCGCAGCTGGCACCCATCCCGAGCGCCGAAAGAACGGCGATGAAGATCAGGTTGAGGCGCCACCTCGGCGGCCTCGCCGCAAGACCCGCGCCCGCGTTCATCCTACTTCCGTCTGAGAGCTGCTACGCCCGCGAGCCCCAGTCCGAGCAGCAGTGCGGTTCCCGGCTCGGGGATGGGGATGATCGTGATGATGGCGTTCGTCGTGAAGTCGTCGAGGCTGTAGGCCCCGTTGCACTCCTGCGCGCCGTAGGTGCCTACGCCGGTCCTCACCAGATTGCAGAGGTTGTTCGCCACGGTGGCGGCGTCGGAGAAGAACCCCGAGAAGTTCGCGTCGAGTTCGCCCGCCGGCCCGAACGCGCTCAGGAAGTCGGGGTCGCTGGTGGGGAGCACGACCAGATCGGCCGAGAGCTGACCCGTGATGGGCTGCGGGAAGTTGACCGACCCGGTCTCGGCGGCCGAGAACCCGAGACTTCCGAAGTAATCGGTGTCGAGCAGCGGAATCCCGCCGATCGTGTCGAAGATTCCGAGATCGACCAGCCCGTTCGTGAAGGTGGCCGACGTCGAGCGCGGATTCGTGTTGAAGATCGTGTCGGGTCCCGCGACGAGCCCGTCCGAGAACGAAATTGCGAAGCTTCCCGGCACGAGCACGATGTCGCTCATGAGGAGCACCGTGTTGGGAGCGATCCCCGAGATGTTCGGCCGGTTCGAGAAGTTGATCTGCGAGAGGTAGGCCTCGACGTGCATCACGCTGGTGCCGGGATCGAAGCTCGTCTTGACCGTGCTGGCCGCAAACGAGAGCGAGGTGATCACGTCGGTCGGGTTGATCGTCCCGAAGGAGAAGACGGTCGCCGACGCTGCTGTCGGCAACGACGAGGCCGCGAGGAGCGCGAGGCTCCACGCGCGCCAGCCGCCGCGCCCGATCCTGTTTCCGATTTTCTGCATCGCCCTCATCCCCATCCCGACGGTGGCGTTCAGATCTCTAGCGAGCGCCTCTCCGCCGCAGCACGCCCAGGCCGGCGATTCCGAGCCCGAACAGCAGCGCCGTCGAAGGCTCCGGAATCACGAACTCGCCCGTGTCGACGCGGTAGAGCTGGCCCTCTCCCTCGCCCGTGAAGTCCGGGAGCGTGCCGTTCGCGATCACGTAGGCGGCGATCGCGTTGATCCCGCCCGGGGCGAGGATCGAGTCGAAGTCGAAGAGCTCGCTGAAGTCGAGCATGATCGAGTTCTGGGTGAACGGATTTCCGTCGCTGTCGAACATCGCCGCGTAGAGCGTCGAGTTGTCGAGCAGCGCGAAGCCGATCGCGAGCGGGTCGCCGGTGAGGCCCTGCGCTCCGCAGCCACCGACGCCGTCGCAGTAGGTGGCCTGAACCTGGAGGCCGGGGGTCGGGTTGCCGAGGAAGGTGCCCGCCGTCCAGGTGGCCGCCAGCATCACGCTGTTTCCGTCGGCCGGATCCGTCCACACGATGTCGGGGCCGCCGGTCGACTGGAAGTCGATGACGATGTCGTACAGGCCGCCGCCGGTCGGCGTCGTCGTCAGGCCGATGAAGTCGGCGAGCACGTCGAAGTCGAGGTCCGGTCCGTAGTTGAAGGAGCAGTTCGAGCCGATGTCCGTCGGGCACGACCCGTTGAGGGAGTCGTAGTAGTTCGCCGCGTCGATCTGGCCGCCGATCGCGAGGCTCGAGACGCCGTCGTAGGTGACCTGGCCGTTGACGCCGAGGCCGCCGGTGTTCCAGGAGAAGCCCGCTTCGCCCGAGAACACCGTGTGCGCGAGCGTCGTCGCGGTCGGTGTGAACTGCGGGACCGCTTGCGCCGAGCCCGCGGCGACGGCGATCGCCGAGACGGCTGCGAGGGCGATTCCGATCCGATTCGTGATCCGCATCCCCGTTCCCCTTTCCCCCAGTGACCCGCGTCCTGCTCAGCTGGCGCTGCCCGCGAGCAAAAAAAAATGCCGGGGCGCCCTTGTCTGGAAGGGCACACCGGCACCACAGATACACGCGCAGCGCGAGTATCCCCTTCCAATGGGATTGGAAGTGCAATCTTCGTGCCGGTAGTTCGGTCTCCGTAGATTCTAAAAATCATGATTTTAATCAATATCTTGAGAAATCAACCGCCAGTTCGAAAAGCGCCACGCCGCGGTGCTGGGAACCGGAGTTCCACTCTCATGGAAAAGGCTTTCTGGAGAGTCCCCACGGGATCGAGAAAAGGTGCCTATGCTGGCGCCCCGTGCTGTCCCGCCTCGACCACGTCGTGATCGCCGTGCGCGATCTCGATTCCGCCGCGCGGAGCTACGCCAGGCTGCTCGGGCGCGCGCCCTCCTGGCAGGGGTTCCACCCGGGGGCCGGCACCTCGAACGTGCTCTTCCGTGTCGAGAACAGCTACCTCGAGCTGCTCTCCGGAACCGGCCGCGACGAGGGGATGCTCGCGCTCGCCTTCGGGACCGATGACGCGATGGCGGAGGCGGCGCGTCTGCGGAGCCTCGGAATCGGGGCGAGCGAGCCCGCCGACGGGGAAGGGCGCGATTCGGCGAGCGGCGCGGTGCGCCGCTGGCGCAACACGTTCCTGCCGGGCGCGGCGGCGCGCGGCCTCCTCGTGTTCGCGATCGAGCACCGCACGCCGGCGGAAGCCCTGCCGCTCGCAAAGCCCACCGCGCCGGCGGAGGCCAGCGTGCACGCCCTCGATCACGCGGTGGTGGCGAGCGACGATCTGGAGGCCGCCGGCCGCTTCTACGGCAGCGCGCTCGGCCTGCGTCTCGCGCTCGATCGACGCTTCGAGGCGCGCGGTCTGCGCATCCTGTTCTTTCGCGTCGGCGGAGTCACCCTCGAGGTGGTGGGGCCGATCGAGCCGCCTCCGGCGCCGGCCGCCGCGGACCGCTTCAGTGGGCTCGCCTACCGGGTCGCCGACGTGGCCGCGGCGCGTGCGCGGCTGCTCGCCGAGGCGTTCGACGTCTCTCCGGTGCGCGCGGGGGCCAAGCCCGGAACGCTCGTGTGCAGCGTACGCGCCGGCGCCGCCTCGGTTCCCACGCTGCTGATCGGTCCCGCGGGGCCGGCTACCGACGAGCCGGTTTCCTAGATATCCTGGGTCATGGCCGTGACCCCCGACCTTCGCACGGACCTTCCTGACGATCTCGAGGCCGCGATCGCGCGCGTCAAGCGCGAGCGCAACGCGGTGATCCTCGCCCACTACTACCAGGAATCCGAGATCCAGGACCTCGCCGATTTCGTCGGCGACTCGCTCCAGCTCGCGCAGGCCGCCCAGAAGGTGGAAGCCGACGTGATCGCCTTCTGCGGCGTCCACTTCATGGCCGAGACCGCGAAGATCCTGAACCCCACGCGCAAGGTGGTGGTCCCCGACCTGAAGGCGGGCTGCTCGCTCGCCGACGGCTGCCCGCCGGGCGAGTTCAAGGCCTTCATCGACGCGCACCCCGGGGCCGCGGTGCTCTCCTACATCAACTGCAGCGCCGAGGTGAAGGCGATGAGCGATCTCATCTGCACCTCGGCGAACGCGGTCAAGATGGCCGACCACTTCAAGGGCCGGCCCCTGATCTTCGCGCCCGACAAGCACCTGGCGCGCTGGGTCGGCCAGCAGGCGGGGCGGCCCGATCTGATCATCTGGCCCGGCACCTGCATCGTGCACGAGCAGTTCAGCGCCAAGCGGCTCGAGCAGCTCCGGATGCTGCATCCGGAGGCCGAGGTGCTGGCGCACCCCGAGTGCGACGAGGCGGTGCTGGCGCAGGCCGACTTCATCGCTTCGACCACCGGCATCATAAAACGCGCGGTCGAGTCGAAGGCGCAGACGCTGATCATCGCCACCGAGGACGGCGTCTTCCACCAGATCCGCGCGCGCGCGCCGGGCAAGACGCTGCTCCAGGCGCCCGGCATGGACGAGAGCTGCGCCTGCAACCGCTGCCCGTTCATGCGGCTCAACACGCTCGAGAAGCTGTATCTGTGCCTGCGCGACCTCGCGCCGGAAGTCACGCTGCCCGAGGCGACGCGCCTGCGCGCGCTGCGGCCGATCCAGAAGATGCTCGAGCTTTCGGCCTGAATCCTGCCCGTCAGTCGCGCCTCGCGCCGAGAATGCGCGTGCCGATCGGGCGGGTGTAGAGCGCCTTCAGGGTGTTGCGGTCGCGCTGGGTGAGTCCCGTCGGGCTCCCGCCCACGTTGGGAGCCATCACGTCGGTCGCATCCGGGCTGTGTCCCGCGAGGCCGAGGGCGTGGCCCATCTCGTGGAGCATGGTGTCGTAGATGTCGTGGAGATCCGCGATCCGGTTGTCGCCCCAGCGCGCGGTCACCAGGATGTTGCTCACGGCCCAGCGCCTCGACGACGGGAATCCTTCGTAGGCGCAAAACGCGATGTACCAGCCGCCGTTGGGCTCTGCGGCCCACACGATCGGAATGTCGGCTTCGCCCTTGTTCTCGACGAACACGAAGCTCGGCACCCCGGGCGCCGCGACGTCGGTCCAATCGAGCACGCCGTCGCGCACGGAGTCGAAGATGGCGTCCGGCTCCTCGAAGAAGCCGTCGGGCGGGCGCGGCAGGTGCACCTTGAGCGGCATCTGCTTCTCGGACCAGCGCAGCAGGACGCTCTCGCTGCCGACGGGCATGCGTACGGCGATGTAGCGGAGGTAGTTGTCGTCGTTGCGCGCCGGTCCGGGCGCGGCGCTGGTGCAGGCGAGCGCGGCCGCGAGGAGCGCGAGTGCCAGCGCCCGCTCCATCTCAGCCGGCCTTCAGGTCCTCCGCGCTGAACCCGTAGAGTGCGGCGTACTCGGCGTCGCGCCGGGCGATCAGCTTGGCGGTGTTCACCATCACCTTGCACTGCTTGAAGGTGGCGTCGTCCTGCATCTTGCCTTCCAGCATCACGGTGCCGGTGCCGTCGCCCATCTCAGCGATCACGCGCCGCGCCCATTTCACCTCGTCGGGCGGCGGGCTGAAGACCCGCCGCGCGATCTCGATCTGGCTCGGGTGCAGCGACCAGGCGCCCACGCAGCCCATCAGGAAGGCGTTGCGAAACTGGTCTTCGCAGGCGGTCGGGTCGGCGATGTCGCCGAAGGGGCCGTAGTAGGGCAGCGTGCCCGTCGCGTTACAGGCGTCCACCATGCGCGCCATCGTGTAGTGCCAGAGGTCCTGCTGCGCGGTCACGCGCGGGGCGTCCGGGTGGGCCGGATCGGGATCGACGCGCACCAGGTAGCCGGGGTGCCCCCCGCCCACCCGCGTCGTCTTCATGCGCCGCGAGGCGGCGAGATCGGCCGGCCCCAGGCTCACGCCCTGCATGCGCGGGCTGGCGGCCATGATCTCCTCGACGTTGGCGACGCCGAGCGCGGTCTCCAGGATCGCGTGCAGCTGGATCGCGCGCGGCAGCCGGCCCTTCGCCTCGAGCTGCGCCAGCAGGCGATCGACGTAATGGATGTCCCAGGCGCCCTCCACCTTGGGGACCATGATCACGTCCAGCTTGTCGCCCACCTCGGGCACGATCCGCAGCAGGTCGTCGAGCGCCCAGGGGCTGTCGAGGCTGTTGATGCGGGTCCAGAACTGCGTGTCACCGAATTTTGTCTCGCGTCCGATCTTGATGAGCCCCTCGCGCGCGGCCAGCTTGTTGCCGGCCTCGATGGCGTCCTCGAGGTTCGCGAGCAGCACGTCCACCTTGCGCACGATGTCGGGGACCTTCGACGCCATGCGCGGATTGCTGGGGTCGAAGAAGTGGATCATCCGCGAGGGACGCGGCGGAATGTCGTTGGGGGGTCTCGGGGCGCCGAGGCAGAGGGGCTTGGTGAAATCGCGGGGGTTGCGCATGGAGCCTCCGTCACTCGTAGAGCTTGACGACCTTCACCGCGCCCTTGGGCGCGGCTTCGATGCAGAGATCGCAGAGCACGCACTCGTCGAGGTTCTCCTCGACGATCTCGAGCCCGCCGCTCTTCGCCTGCGCGAAGATGCCGACCGGACAGACCTCGACCAGCTTCTTGACCAGCTCGGGCTGGCGCGCCGCCGCAGCGTCCACGCGCACGTCGATGAACATCCCCGCCACGCGAGCCCTCCCTACCCGATCCGGGCGCGGATCAGCGCCGGGATCTCCTCGATCCGCTCCGCCACCGCGATCCCCGCGCGCCGCATGCGCTCGATCTTGTCCGCGGTGGTGTCGGCCTTGCCCTCGACGATGGTGCCGGCGTGGCCGAAGCGCATGCCGGGCATCTCGTCCATGAAGCGGCCGGCCATGAAGGCCACGATCGGAAGCCGCGAGCGGTGCTCCGTAACCCATTCCGCGAGCTCGGCTTCCATGCGGCCGCCGGGCTCGGAGTAGATCGCGATCGCCTGGGTCTGCGGATCGGCCTCGAAGAGGGGCATCAGCTCGGCGTAGGAGGTTCCGATGATGGCGTCGCCGCCGATCGAGACGGCGGTCGACTGGCCGAGTCCGGCGGCGGTCAGCGTGTTCGCGATCTCGGTGGTCATGCCGCCCGAGCGCGACATGATGCCGATCGGCCCGGGCGTGTAGGCCTTGCGCGTGTTCTCGGCCGGGCCGCCGATCCCGCCCATCTTGGCCTCCCCGGGCGAGATCAGGCCCAGACAGTTCGGGCCGATGATGCGCGCGCCGCGCAACGACGCGAGCTCGACCATCTGCGCCACCTCGCGGCGCGGAATCCGCTCGGTCACGATCACGATCAGTTTGATGCCGTTCTCGATCGCCTCGAAGACGGCGTCGCGGGTGAAGCGCGGCGGCACGCAGACCACCGAGCCGTCGACGCGGGTCTTCTTCGTCACGTCGCGCACGCAGTCGTAGACGGGTACGCCGTAGACGTCGCGGCCGGCGCGGCCCGGCGTCACGCCGCCCACTATTTTGGAGCCGTAGGCGAGGTTCTCGCGCGTCAGGCTCACGGCCTCGCGGCCGGTGATGCCCTGCACGATGAAGGTGGTGTCCTTCGAGATCAGGATCGACATGGCTAGGCCATCTTCTTCACGGCGCGCCCGGCGGCCTCGTACATCGAGACGCTGCGGTCGCAGAACTCGACCCCGTAGCGGGCGAGGATCTTGAAGCCCTCGTCCTCCCAGGAGCCCGGGATCCGGAAGATCGCGATCGTTTTCGCCGGGTCGCGGCCGGACTCCACGCAGCCCTTGATCACGCCGCGCGCGACGATGTCGACGCGCGTGTTCGAGACCACGTTCATCATCACCGCGATCTTCTCGACGCCGGGCTTGCCGAGCACCAGCTTGGTGAGCGCGCAGGCCTTCTTGACGCTCGGATTGCCGCCGATCTCGCAGTAGTTGGCCGGACGGCCCCCGTGCTTGCGCACGGCGTCGAAGAGCGTGAGCGAGCCGCCGCCCGCGCCGATGATGAGGCCGAGGTTGCCGTCGAATTCGGTGACGTTGCCGGCCACGCCGCGATGGTCGGAGGCGTCGACGTGTGCGCCGGCGATCTCGAACGGGGTCGGCGGCCGCGCCAGGCGCGTCTCGTCGGGGCCGATGCCGAGCTCCTCGAGCAGCGCCTTGTGCAGCTCGCGCGCCTCGCCCTCGAGATCGACGTGCCCGTCGAGCACCATGAAGCGCCCGTCTTCGAGTCTCACCAGCGGGTTGATCTCCGCGAGCGTCAGGTCGTAGCGCAGGAAGATCTCGATCAGCGCGGCGACGATCGGCGTCGCGCGCGTGAGGGCCGCGCCGGTGACGCCGGTGGCGCCGATCGCCTCCTTCGCGATCCGCTCGGTCACCGGCAGCAGCGTCGAGAGGTGCGTCTTCGAGACGTGGTCCGGGTGCGTCTCGGCGACCTCTTCGATGTCGATCCCGCCCATGTCGCTGAAGATCACGACCGGCAGCTTGCGGCGTCCGTCCCAGGTGACGGCCGCGAAGTACTCCTGCGCGACGCGGCTCTTCTCCTCGACCAACACGCCGATCGAGCGCTGGCCGTTCACGACGATGGGGAGGATCTGCTCAAAGAGACGTGCAGCCTCGTCCGCGCTGTCCGCGAACTTCACGGCGCCCGCCTTCATCCGGCCGCCCGAAAGAACTTGACTCTTGAGCACCACCGGGCCGCCGATCTCGGCCGCGATCCGGCGCGCGTCGGCGGCGGTCCTGGCGAGGCCGCGCTTCCCGAGCGGCAGCCCGTGGCGCGCGAAGAGCGTCTTCGACTCGTGCTCGTAGAACCGCATGGAACCCTCGCAGGGAGCCCGCTCGTGGACGCAAGGCAGCGGAATCTAATGGGTTCTGGCGGGTCCAGCAAGGCGCGGGACCGAACCGCGCGGGCGCCCGCTAGCATGCCGCACGAGGAGGACTTCCCATGAAGTCAGTTGCACTTTCGATCGTGGCTGCGCTCGCCCTGTCCATCGTCGCTTGTCGCGAGGAGGGCGCCGGCGAGCGCGCCGGCCAGAAGATCGACGAAGCCGTCGAGGACGCGGGCGAAGCCGTCGAGGACGCGGGCGAGGCCGTCGAGGACGCGGCGGAAGAGGCCAAGAAGAAGACTCGCGAGGCGCTCGAGTAGCTCGCCCGGTCGACGTGACGAAGGCGATCGTCGTCGAGAAGACCGGCGGGCCCGAGCAGCTCTCGCTCGCCGAACGCGACCCCGGCGCTCCCGCGTCGGGTCAGCTGCGCGTGCGCATCGCGGCCGCCGGCGTGAACTTCATCGACGTCTACTTCCGGACGGGGCTGTATCCGCGGCCGCTCCCGTTCGTCGCGGGGCTCGAGGGCGCGGGCCGCATCGAGGCCGTCGGCGAGGGCGTCGCGGGGCTCGCGGCGGGCGACCGCGTCGCGTGGGCTTCGGCGCCGGGGTCGTACGCCGAGGCCGCCGTCGTGGCCGCCGCCTCGGTCGTGCGCGTGCCCGACAGCGTCTCCGACGAGGTCGCGGCCGCCGCCATGCTGCAAGGCATGACCGCGCACTACCTGGTGCATGCGATCCGCCCGCCCCTGCCGGGCGGCTGGGCGCTGGTGCACGCGGCCGCCGGCGGCACCGGCCTGCTGCTGGTGCAGATGCTGCGCGCCGCGGGGATGCACGTGCTGGGTACCTGCGGCAGCGCGGAGAAGGCGACGCTGGTGCGCGGCGCCGGCGCCGACGAGATCGTGCGTTACGACACGACCGATTTCGTCGCTGCCGCGCGCGCGGCGACCGGCGGCCGCGGCGTCGACGTGGTCTACGACGGCGTCGGCCGATCTACCTTCGACGGAAGCCTCGCCTCGCTGAAGCCGCGCGGCCTGCTCGCGCTCTTCGGGCAGGCGAGCGGCCCCGTGCCTCCCTTCGACCTCCAGCGCCTGAACGCGGGCGGCTCGCTGGTCGTCACGCGCCCCTCGCTCGCGCACTTCGTGGCGACGCGCGCGGAGCTCGAGGAGAGGGCCGGCGCGGTGCTGGGGGCGATCGCCTCCGGAAAGCTCGCGGTCCGGATCGGCGCGCGCTTCCCGCTGGCGCAGGCCGCGGAGGCCCACCGCGCGCTCGAAGCGCGCGAGACGACGGGCAAGCTGCTGCTGATCCCCTGACCGCCCTGGCGTGACGGGGCTCACGGAAATCCGGCTCGTGGGTGGTTCACTCCCCTGGCAGGAGGGAACCATTCCATGGCGCTCAAGGACTTCATGGCACGCACGCCCGGCTCCGAGCCGGCCCAACACGCCCATCCGGAGCCGCAGCCCATCGCGGCCCCCCGGCCGGCGGCGGCGAGCCCCGTGCATACGACCTATCTCGGCCCCACCATCACGCTGAGCGGCGAGATCCGCTGCGGCGAGCCGCTGCGCATCGACGGGACCGTGAAGGGCGAGGTCCACTGCGACCAGCTGCTCACGATCGGCGAGAAGGGCTGCGTCCACGCCGCGATCGAGGGCGACACCGTCGTGATCGCCGGCGAGGTGAAGGGCGACATCACGGGGCGGCGCAAGATCACGCTGGAGTCGACGGCACGGGTGACGGGGGATCTCACCACGCCCGGCATCGTGATCCAGGAAGGCGCGCGGCTCGAGGGCCGCATCATGATCGGCGGGGGGCCGGCGCCCGAGACCGCGCAGGCGACGCTTCCCAAGCCCCGCGCCCAGGAGAAGGGCGTGGCTGCCCCCGCCGACGTTCCGGCTCGGAGCGCCGTGATAGCCTCGGGGGCATGAACGGCTCCACCGTCACTTTCGACGTCTGGTCCGACTACCTCTGCCCCTGGTGCAAGGTGGCCGCCACCCGTCTCGCCGCGCTCGAGCGCGAGTTCGAGGGCGCGCTGGTCCTGAACTGGAAGAGCTTCCTGCTGCGCCCGCGTCCCGAGCCCGGCCGCGAGCTCGAGAAGTTCCGCCGCTACACCGAGAGCTGGCGGCGAGCCGCCGAGGAAGAGCCCGCCGCGCGCTTCCGGGTGTGGGCGAGCGAGGAGGGGCCGCCGACCCATAGTGTGCCCGCGCACCTCGCCGCCAAGGCCGCCGCCGAGCTCGGTCCGGAGGCCTTCGAGCGCATGCACGCGGCGCTGCTGCGCGCCTACTTCGAGGAGAGCCGGGACATCTCGCGGGACGTGACGCTGAGCGCGCTCTGGCGCGAGGCCGGCCTGCCCGAGGAGGGGCTCGCGCGCAGCCGCGATCCCGAGCTGGTGCGGCGCGTGCTCGCGGAGCACGACGAGGCCCTCGATCTCGGCGTGGGCGGCGTGCCGGCGGTGCGGCTCGCCGGGGCCGACGTCGCGATCACCGGCGCCCAGCCGATCGAGACCTACCGGCGCTGGATCCGGAAGAATCTCTAGCCCGCGTAGTGGCTGCGCCGCTTGACGGCGATCTCGCGGTCGAGCTCGAAGATCTGGGTCTTCTTCCAGCCCGGCGGCGCGTCTTCGCTCTTGGCCTCGGGAGCGCGCTCGAACTTGTGTCCGAGCAGGCGGGTCTCCACCACGCCGAGGTCCGGCCGGCCAGGGAAGTCGCGCTTGCCGCGCACCTCGGTGGCCGCGAAGACGGTGTCGCCCGCGAAGAGCGGCGCGGTGTGGCGGCCGGTGCGGTAGCCGAGGTCGCCGAGCGCGTTGTCGCCGACGTCGGGCGAGGAGAGGCCCAGGCACAGCACGAACGGGATGCCGCCAAAAATGATCAGCTGCCCGCCCACGTACTGCTTCGGATCGAGGTCGATCATGAACTGGTTGCAGTGAACCTGGCTGGTGTTGTCCAGCACGGCCGTCAGATGGATGTGCTCGCTGGTCATGGTGCGGCCGCGCGAGTGCTCGATCCGCGTCCCCGGCTCGAGGTCCTCGAAGTAGCTGCCCGGGCTCGAGAGGTGGGCGAGGGCCTTGTAGTCCGTGCGCGACGAGTAGGGCGGGAGCCAGAGCGAGCACTCGACCCGTTCGGGCTCCACCTCGCCCTCGTGCAGGCTCGCCGCGTCGTCGCGCTTGTAGACCTGCACCTTGCGCTGCCAGGTGAGCACCACGCCCTCGTCGCGCTCGCCCACGTTCTTGCGGGCGGTCGACTGCACGTGGACGATGCCGAGGTTGGGGCGGCTCGCGCTCGCCTTGATGCCCAGCACGCGGGTCTCCACCTCGACGGTGTCGCCGACATAGAGGGGCGCGCCGAAGCGCATGTCGATGTATTCGAGGTTCGCGCGCGCGTTCTCGGAGACGTCCTCGACGGTCTGGCTGAAGGCCACCAGCATGCTGAGGCCGGGGGGGCAGACCAGCCCGGCGTAGCCGTAGGCGCGCGCGTAGCGGGC
>DATBRV010000129.1:0-42767 GCA_036560145.1 Myxococcota bacterium | reverse complement strand
CCCCCCCCGGCTCTCTTTTTGAGGGGCGCGGCAAGCGCGCGCCGCTTCTCCATCGCCTGGCCGGCGGCGTTGCTGCTCGCCTGTGTCTCGGATGGACCTTCGCCCCACCCTGATCTCGCGGTGGCCTGGCGAGACTACCGGGCCCTTCCCGCGCGGCGCGCGCTCGCGATTGCCGGAGATCCGACTCGGGACAACTGGGTGACGGGCGCCTCCGGCGGCCACCCCACCAGCGAGGAAGCCGAGGAAGAGGCGATCGCCCAGTGCCGGGTGAGGCGGGCCGCCCGACGGATCCAGGCTGCCTGTGTGCTGTACGCGGTCGGCGACGAGATCGTCTGGCGGGGCCGCTAGCGCCCCCCGAGCATCAGCCTTCCGGCTCGGCAGGCGGGTTGATCGGCTTGGGGTCCCGCACCTTCGCCCGCGCTTCCTCGGAGAGCGAAGATTGGAGCAGCCAGTTCTCGGCCGCCGCCTCGTCGTTGTGGCGCCAGACACGCGCGACGCCGATCAGCACGTGCTCGCGCTCCCTCTCGTTCTCGATCTGGCCCGCCCAGCGAATCGCGTTGGTGGGCGAGTCGCTGGAGAGCAGCCGCGCGTAGACCGGGTAGATCGGTTTCAGCCAGGGAGCCACCTCCCCGGCGGTCTGCTCCGCCGCCCAGGCCATGGCGGCCTCGCGGTCGATCAGGGACCAGTGCGCGAAGGTGACCCGGATCGCGAGGTTCTTCTCGTGGCCGTCGGGCGCGGTCGCGAGCCAGGCGAGGGCAGCCGGCCCGTCGTGGAGCGCCCAGTTCCGGGCGATCAGGCTGCGCATGTTGTTGCCGTAGGGACCGTCGCATTGGGTCTCGCACCAGCGGGTGGCGGCCGGGGCGTCGAGCTGCGCCAGCACATTGACCACCCGACGGAACACGGTCAGCTTGAAGGTCTTGTCCTCGACCTCGGGCAGCGACTCAGCCCAGGTGATGACCGCGGCCGACCCCTCGTTCTCGACCATCAGGCGGATGTACGTGCTGATCGCGCGCTGGCCGGGGACGCTGATCTGGAGTCCCTGTAGGAACTCCTGGAGCCCGGCGATGTCGCCATTCGCGTACCAGCCGCGCGTCAGCGAGATAGGAACGACGATCTCGAGGATGTTGTCGCCTGCTTCCACCCATTTCCACGTGGCGCTCGCGGCAGCCTTCGGGTTGACCTCCGCCCAGGTCCTGAGAGCGGCGTAGATGGCAGCTTCGCGATAGCTCCCCGGGGCCTTGTCCTTTGCCCAGCGCGAGGCCTCCTCGGGCTGGTGGGTCGCCCAGAAGCGCAGCAGAAGCTCGAGCTCGGCGCCTCGCAGGTCGAGCATCGGATCCTCGAGCGTCTGCTTCACGGCCGGAACAGCGTCTGGACCCAGCGTCGGCAGCAGCGTCCCGAGCCTTCGCGCTCGCGAGTAGGAGTCTTTGTCCCGCGCGATCTCGACCAGGGATTTTCGGACCCCGTCGACGCCGGTTTCACCCGGGGGGGGCGATCCGGGCTGGACGGGCGGGGAAGCGGTGGTGTTCGGAGGCGAACCGGCGTCACACGCCGTGAGCCCGATCGCCCCGATCGCCGCACCCACCATCAACGCTGAGCACAGGGCTTTCTTCATGGGGCGGCAGGATACCCAGGGACATCAAGTGGCTCAACGGATGGCGGCGCGTCGCTGGCTGGGTGGCCGCGCGCCAGCGCGATAGAGTGCAAAATTCACGAGACGAACACGGACTTCCCGACCCGATGAATGCCCGCTTCGCGCTGCTGCTCGCGTGTTTCTTCTTCTCGGGCTTCGCGGCGCTCCTCTATCAGACGGCCTGGACGCGCGAGCTGAGCTTCGTATTCGGGACCTCCGAGCTCGCCGTCGCAGCGGTGCTGGCGGCCTACATGGGCGGGCTCGCGCTGGGCGCCGCGGCCGCTGCGCGCTTCGCGACGCGGGTGCGCCGGCCGGTGCTGGCCTACGGCGTGCTCGAGCTGGCGATCGCCATCTCCGCCCTCTCGGTCCCCCTCGGAATCCGGGCGATCAACGCGGCATACGTCGCCCTGATCGGGGGCGGCAGCCAGCTGCCCGAAGGCGGCAACGCGGCGGCAACTCTGTTCCAGGTCGCGGCCGCGTTCGCCGTGCTGCTGCCTCCGACCGCTTTCATGGGGGCCACGCTCCCGCTCCTGGCGCGCCACTCGGTGCACCGCGAGGCGCAGATCGGCTCCCGGGTGGGGGTGCTCTACGCGGTGAATACGGCGGGCGCGATCGCCGGCACCTTGTTCGCAGCCTTCTGGCTGATGCCGGCGCTCGGCCTTCGGCGCACGGTATGGGTCGGCGCGGCGCTCAACGGGCTCGTCTTCTGCCTGGCCGCCCTGCTGGCGCGCGGCCGCGCGACCCCGGCGGCCCCGGAAGCGGCGCGCGCGACGGCGCCGGGCGGCGCCGGCGGCGCGGCCTGGATCCTGCTGGCGATCGCCTTCTCGGGGGCGGTCTCCTTCGCCTACGAGGTGCTCTGGACGCGGCTCCTCGGGCACCTGATCGGCGCGAGCCTCGACGCCTTCGCGACCATGCTCGCGAGCTTCCTGCTGGGGATCGCGCTCGGGAGCGCCTTCGCCGCGCGCGTGGCGACCACCCGACAGCGCGCCGCGCTCGGCTTCGGCGTTGCCCAGCTCGGGATCGCCGTCACCGGCTACGCTGCCTTCGCCCTCGCCGACCGGCTGCCGGAGCTCTCCCGCTGGCTCGGCGCCGGCCCCGCCGCCCCGCTCGCGAGCGCAGCGGTCGCCGCGGCCACCCTGCTGCCGATCACCCTCTGCATCGGCGCCACCTTCCCGTTCGTCGTGCGCCTGCTCGCGTCATCGCCGGAGCAGGCCGCCGGCGCCACCGCGCGCGCGTACGCCTGGAACACGCTGGGCGCGATCGCCGGCGCGCTGGGCGCCGGCTTCCTGTTGCTCCCCCGGCTCGGCTTCGAGGGCACCGTCAACGCCGCCGTCGCCGTCAATCTCGGGCTCGCCGCGCTCACGGCGTTCGCCGCGAGCCCCCGTCGTCTGCGTCTCGCGGCGCTCGCGGCCGCAGCGGGGGTGGGGCTGCTCGTGCTGCCGGCGCGCCCGCCCTGGGTCCTGCTCAGCGCGACGCCGCTGACCGAGAGCACGCCGCGCGGGCCGATCCTCTACTCCGCCGTCGGGCGATCCTGCACGGTGCTCCTGTTCGACCTGGGGGATTCGTTTCGTCTCTTCTCCAACGGACTGCCCGAGGCGGTGATCGAACGGACCGGCGTGCTGCCGCTGCCCGAGATCGCGCGCTTGCTCGGCCAGCTGCCCGCGCTGCTGCGCCCCGAAGCGCGCGAGCTGCTCGCCGTGGGCCTGGGGGGCGGCGTCGTGCTCGAGTCCGTCCCTTCCACGATCGAATCGATCGACGTGATCGAGCTCGAGCCGGAGGTGTTGGCGGCCAACCAGAAGGTCGCCGCGCAGCGCGCCATCGATCCGCTCGCGGATCCGCGCGTCCGCGTGCACATCGGCGACGCGCGCGGCGCGCTCCAGCTCACCGAAAAACGTTGGGACGCCATCGTCTCTCAGCCCTCGCACCCCTGGACCGCAGGCGCCTCCCATCTCTATACGCGGGAGTTCTTCGCGCTGGTGCGCTCCCATCTGAAGCCCGATGGCGTGTTCGTGCAATGGATCGGACTCGGCTTCGTCGACGAGGCGCTGCTGCGCTCGCTCGCGGCAACGCTGGTCGACGTCTTCGGGCACGTGGAGGTCTACCAGGTGCGCGCCGCCCCGGGTCTGCTCTTCGCGGCCTCGGCAGAGCCGTTCGATTCGCTCGCGAGCGCGCGCCGGGCGCTGCAAGCCGCCCCGGAGGACTTCGCTCGCACGGGATTCCACCGCGTCGAGGACTTCGCCGCGGTTCGGCTGCTCGATGAGGCGGGGACGCGGGCGCTGGCCGGGGGAGGCGAGCTGAACACGGACGATCACAATCTCCTGGCCGCGCGCTCCTCGCGCCTCGGCCGCGACACCCTCGCCACCCGCAAAAGCCGCGAGCTGTGGCAGGAGCACGATCCCCTCCTCGCCGGCATCGACGGGCTCGACCGCTTCGCCCTGATCCGCCGGCTGGTCGCCACGCAGTTCACGGAGCGCGCGGACGCACTCGCCACCTCCGAGGAGGGAGCGCTCCAGGCGACGGGGCTCGGCTGGATCGAGCTCGGACAGGCCCGGCCCGGCCGGGCGGTCCGGCACTTCGAACGGGCCCTCGAGATGGCGCCGGGCACGAGCGACGCCGTGGGCGGATTGCTGGCGAGCAGCGCCCTCGACTTCACGCAGGGCAGATCGGTCGGGGGGATTTCGGAGGGCGATCTCGACGACCGGCAGCGGGCCGTGGTCGCCGGCTGGCGCCACGCCGCGGCGGGTGATTGGGACGCGGTCGCCCGGCTCGACGCCGAGCTCGCCCGCTTCGAGCCCGGGGACGCGCTCTTCGAGGAGGCGAGCCGCCTGCGGGCGAACTGGCGGCTCGCCGGCCAGGACCGAGCGGCCGCCGCCGAAGCCCAGGCCATCGTGGAGACGCTGATCTCGAGGAATTGGAACGGGACGGACGCCCTGCTCTACGCCCGCGCGGCAATCGCCGCGGATCGCCCCGTGGCGGCCTGGGGATCGCTGAGCCAGATCGCCAGGGCGCTGTCGAGGCAGCCGCGGGCAGCGGCGCTCGCCGCGGCCGCGCTCGAGCTCGCCGAGGCGTTGCCGGAAGATCTCGCCCGGGACCTGCGCACCCGCTTGCGCTCGGGCGTCCCGCGCGCGTAGCTAGCAGGGCCGCGGGTCTGCGCATACACTGCCCGGCCATGACGAGAGCCAGTTCGATCCCGCTCGTCTGCGCCGCCGCCGCGGCGGCGTTCCTGGTCGCCTGCTCGGGCAACGAGCTGCTGACGCCCGCCGTGCTGGATGCCCAGGAGCCGACGCCCGTGCAGTTCACCCATCAAGCGTTGAGCCCGGAAACCGTTCGCATCACCCAGAACGGAAACGTGACCTGGGTGAACATGGCGGACGACGCGATCGGAATCGTCGTCTTCCCCGCGAGCATCGCCGCGAGCTTCCGCTGCTCCGATCTGCGCCCCTACTTCACGAAGGCGGTCAGCGTCTATCGATCGCTTCCGATCTCCGACATGGAGTCCGAACGGGTGAAGCTCCCCTGTGCGCTCGCGCCGGGAAGCTACGACTACGAGATCTGGATCGTGGGCGAGGGATTCGGAGACGAGTTCAACGTCGACGCGCCGGACAAGATCCTGCGCGGGAAGATCCTGGTCGAGTAGCCGCTCTCCATCACCGCTCCGCGCCGACGCGCGCCTTGCGCAGCAGGAACGGCCGCTCCACCAGCCGGTAGGTGGCGAATGAGACCGCCAGGCTCACCGCCAGCGCCGCCAGCGTTCCGGCGAAGGCGCGCGGGGTCCAGCCGGGCTTTCCGCGGGTCATGATATCGAGAAAGGGAATCAAGATCTGGTACAGGATCACCACGTGCACGAGGTAGAGCGAGTAGGAGAGCACCCCCACACCGCGAAGCAGCGGGTTCGAGAAGAGCGGCGCCGTGCGCAGGGGCGCCAGCAGGACCCAGACGACCAGAGCCGCCCAGAAGAGCGCCTCCGCGACGTGCCAGGCAGGCGCGATCACCTCGGCGGCGATGAAGCCCCGCCGAGACACGCCCGAGAGCAGCTGGCCCAGACCCGCGAGCAGGACCAGCAGCAGCGCGTCCGCTCCGCCGCGCCGCAGCCAGGGCCGGCGCTGGAGCGCGGCGCGGATCGATCCGGCGTAGCGGCCGCAGATCCAGGCGGCGGCGACGCCGGCCAGCAGCGCGCTGGCGCGCCCGAACAGCGAGAACCCGAGATCGGTGTACGCGGTCGGATTGCGCGGGGCGAAGCGGTGCGTCGCGAAGAGGGTGTAGAGCGCCGCGTAGACGACCAGTCCGATCACGCCGAGCACGCGCCCGCGCCGCGACAGCAGACAGAGCGAGGCGATCGGCAGCAGCAGGTAGAACTGCCACTCGGTCGCGAGGCTCCACCAGAGCCCGCTGAAGGGCTCGAGGGGGTCGACCAGGCTCGAGACCGAGTTCAAGAAGAATAGATAGGGAAGGCCGCGCAGCAGGTCCGCGGGCGCCCGCGCATTCCAGATGCTCGCGACCACGACGATGAACCAGTAGAGCGGCAGGATGCGCAGCGCGCGCCGCGCCCAGAAGCGCCCCCAGCCCACGCGCGGTCCGCCGCGGGCCTGCTCGAGGAAGGGACGCGAGAGGAGGAAGGCGCTGAGCACGAAGAACAGCGTGACGCCCGTGTGGCCGGCGTACACGAAGGCGCGCAGCGGGTCCACGTCGCGCGCGGCGCCGGAGGCGACGGTGCCCGAGGCGTGGAAGAAGAAGACCAGCAGACACGCGACGCCGCGCAGCGACTCGAGCTCGGGCGAGTAGCTGCGCGCGTCGCGAATCCCGGCCGGAACCCGGGGGCTGCGATCCGGCACCGGAGCGGTCTGCGTCACGAGCGGCCGGGCCGCGTCACGGCCAGCAGCCAGAGCAGCCCGGCCGCGCGGTGGTAGCTGAGCGGAAACAGGTCGAAGGTCGGCATCCCCAGGATCAGGAACACCGAGACGGCCACCGCGAGCGGCCGCTGCTGCCAGCGGGTGGCGATCGCCAGGATCACGAGCGGCAGCGCGAACAGGAAGTGGTGTTCCCAGACCGACTGCGAGATCAGCAGGGAGAAGGCGAGGGCGTCGGCCGCGTTCGCGAGCAGGCGGTCCGGCGCCGGCCCGCCGGCGCGCTCGCGCGCCAGCGTGCGCAGCAGCAGCCAGAGCGCCATCGCGAGCGAGAACGCGCTGGCCGCCAGCCGGACCGGCGCGCGCAGGCTCCCGGGCGGCAGGTCGAACAGGAAGCGCAGCGTGTTGAACGCGACGCTGTGGAAGCTGCTGTTGCGGAAGGCGATCTCGCCGGGATAGGCGCGCGAGTAGAAATCCGCGAACTGGCGCCAGGGCGTCCAGTCGCGGCCGAGGTCGGTCTGCGCGAGCACGATCAGCAGGCAGGCGGCTGCCGTCCAGGCGATCGCGCGCCAGCAGCGCGCGAGGCCGAGCGGAAGCAGCAGGACCAGTGGGTAGAGCTTGACGTGGACCGAGAGCGCGAGCGCGAGCCCGGCCAGCGCCGGAATCCGCCGCGCGAACAGGATCGCGAGCAACGCGAGATCGAGGACCCAGAGATTCACCTGCCCGTGTCGCAGCGTCCGGAGCAGCGGGTTGTCGACGATCAGCAGCAGGGCCACCAGCGCGGCGGCGGACGTCGCCTGCATCCCGACCGCGCGCGCGAAGCGGGTTGCCAGGGCGTACAGGAGCAGGATCGCGCCCAGCTGTGCGCATTGGTACAGGTAGAAGACGGCGAGCCAGACGGCTTCCGGGTCCTGCGCGATCCCGATCAGCCCCGCGGTCTTCGCGAGCGCGAGGTGCGCGAGCGCGAAAGCCTGGCCGGTGAGCGGCGGATACAGGTAGATCAGACCGACGCGGTACGGGTCTTCGCCGAGCAGGATCGCGCGCCCCGCGTACTCGTAGCAGTCGTAGTCGAAGGGCTTGCGCGAGTACTCGCCGATCAGGAAGGCGTAGACGAGCGTCACCAGCAGCGGCGCCGCCACGGGCACCAGCTCGGCGGCCGGACGGCCCCTGCGCGCGCGCAGCTCGAGGGCGGCCGTGACCGCGGCGGCGATCGACGCGAAGGCGGCGAACAGCTCGAAGCGCGCGGAGCCGCGGCCGTAGCTGTTCGAGAGGACCGCCGGGTCGAGGGCGGTGAGGGCCAGCGGTGCGAAGACCGCGAAGAGCGCGAGCGCCGCCACCGCGGCGGCACGCGGGAGCGGGCATGCGCGCATCGATCCGCATGTTGGCACCGCGTCCCACCGAGATGCAATACTGCCGAACGTGTTGCGAGCGTTGATCTGCACCGCTGCGTTGCTTCTCGGTGTCCTGCCCGCTCGCGCCGAGCCGGCCGGCAGCCCGCAGGCGTGGCAGGCCCGTGAAAGCTGGGAGCGCCTGGCCAAGGGGATGAGCCGCTTCGACGTGCTGCGCATCCTCGGCGAGCCGGGCAAGGTCGCCAGCTACGACGGTTTCGAGCGCTGGGAGTACCCCGACCTGCGAGGGGGGCGTGTCAACTTCGACGACGCGGGCGAGCTCCTGAGCTGGCGCGCGCCGCCCGGCCTGGCCGTTTCCCCCGCCCAGACCGGTCGCTGAGCGCGCGAGCGGTGACCGCAACGGAGCTGCTCACGCCTATCCTTTGGGTGGCGACCATCCAGCTCGCCGCCTGGGAGGCGGGCGAGCGGCTGCTGTCGCGGCTCACGCCCACCGCGGATCCGGCGCTGAACGCGCCCCTGCGCGCGACGCTCGCCGCGCTGCTCGGCCTCACCGCGTTCGCGAATGCGGCGCTGCTGCTCGCGATCCTGCATCTGCTCCACGCCTGGCTCGTCGTCGCCGCGGTGCTGGCGCTCGCCGCGCTGGGCGCGCGCCGGCTCTCGCGGCTGCGGCCCTGGCGCGGGCTGCGGGCCTCGCTCCGGGACCTGCCGCTCGCGATCGCCGTCACCTTTCTGCTAGCGCACCTGCCGAACGCGCTCTACCCGGTGCTCGACCACGACGACAACGTCTATCACCTCGAGCTTCCGAGACACTATCTAGAGTCGCACGCGCTGGATGCGCCCGTCTTCAGCTTGTACGGCGCGATGCCGCACCTGATCGAGGTCCTCTACGTCGTCCCGCTCTCGCTGGGGGACTTCGTCGCTCCCAAGGTCTTCGCCCTCGCGATCCACTTCTGGATCCTGGCGGGGATCGGCGCCTTCGCGCTGCCGCGGATCGGCCGGCTGGGCGTCGGGGTGGGCGCGCTCCTCTATCTGTCCGGCCAGAACGTCGAGTGGCATCTCGGCCGCGCCTACAACGAGCCGATCCTCGGCTTCTTCCTGCTGGGCGCCGCGCTGGCGTTCCTCACCTGGTGGGAGACGCGGCGCGGGGCGTACCTCGCCATCGTCGGCATCGCCTGCGGCGCCGCCTGCGCGTCCAAGTACACCGCCTGGCTGTTCGCCGCCGTGATCCTCGCGTCGGCCGCGGCCGGCATCCTGCGGCTCGAGCGCGGCGCGCCCCGGCGCCTGCGCGCCGCCGCGCTCCTGCTCCTGCCCTGCGCCGCGCTGGTGCTCCCCTGGGTCGTGAGGAACGCCGTCACGACCGGCAATCCCGTCTATCCGAATCTCTACGGAATCTTCGGCGGCCCCGATTGGTCGGAGATCCAGGTTCTACACCATTGGAAGTCGCTGCGCGCGAACGGCGGCCTGCACAAGGACCTCGCCACCTATCTGATGATCCCGTTGCGCCTGGTCACCGACAACGAGCGGTTCCTCGCCGCGACCTTCTCGGGCAGCCTGATGGCCGTCTATCTGGCGGCCCTGCTCCACCCCGCTTCCTGGCGTCGGGCCGGCGCGCACGTGCAGGCGATGGCGATCGGCGGGATGCTGGCCTGGGCGCTCACGATCCAGGGTGGCCGCTACCTGGTGGCGCTGATCCCGCTGATCGTCCTGGCGGCGATGTTCCTGCTGGAAGGCGGCCGCTCGCTGGTGGCGGTCGCCGCGCTCACGATCGGGATCGCGGTCTCGCAGCGCACGCTCCAGCCGGTGACCGAGTTCCCGGCGACGGAGGTCTTCTCGGTCTCGCGCCAGGAGCTGATCCAGCGCAACGGCGGCTGGAAGCTGGCCCAGTTCCTGAATCGCCAGCTGCCCCCCGACGCGAAGGTCCTGGGCCTCTGGTACAACCGCTTCTTCTTCCTGGAGCGCCCCTTCGAGGCCGACCCCGCCTACGAAGCGCCCTCGGGCCTCGCCTGGCTGCGCAAGCTCGACGATCCCGGGGCGTTCGCCCGCGCCATCCAGGCCCGCGGCTTTACCCACGTGGTCGTGGGGACGTATCCTCGCGACGTGTACCTGGGCAACAAGATGGGCTTCGACCTGCTCGACGACCGGCTCTACCCTGCTCGCCAGCTCGAGCGCGACCGGGCGCTCTGGGAGGAGTTCTCGACCCGCTACCTCGAGCCGTTGCCCTGGGACGGGCCGGGCGGCGTCTACCGACTGCGAACCCATTGAACATGTACCGCGGCCTCTCCGTGATCGCGATGGCGCCGGTGCTCGACGAGGAGGTCAAGATCGGCCCGGTCGTGCGCCGCACCCCCCGGGACGTCGTCGACGAGGTGCTGGTGATCGACGATGGCTGCACCGATCGCTCGCCCGAGGTGGCGCGCGAGCTGGGAGCCACCGTGCTGCCGATGGGCCGCACCGTCGGCGTCGGCGCCGCGCTGCGAGCCGGCTACGCGTATGCGGTCCGGCGCGGCTACGACGTCGCGGTCGTGATGGCGGGCAACAACAAGGACTCTCCCGAGGAGATCCCGCTGCTGCTCGATCCGATCGCGGACGGACGGGCCGACTTCGTGCAGGGTTCGCGCTGGCTGAAGCGCGGCGCCAACTTCGGGCAGATGCCCTTCTACCGTCGGATCGCGACCCGCGTGCATCCGCTGCTCTTCTCGCTGGCGGCCCGCCGCCGTGTCACCGAGAGCACCAACGGCTTTCGCGCCGTCCGCCGCGAGCTGCTGGTCGACCCGCGCCTGCACCTCGAGCAGCCCTGGCTCGACGAATACGAGCTCGAGCCCTACCTGTACCTGCGGGCGATCCAGCTCGGATGGCGGACGGCGGAGGTGCCGGTCACCAAGGTCTATCCGCCCAAGCGGATCGGGCAGACCAAGATGAAGCCGATCAGTGGTTGGTGGTCGATCCTGCGGCCGGTTCTATTTGTCGGTCTGGGCATCAAGCGATGAGGTCGCGATGATTCGCATCGCCGTGTTCGGCGCCGGGCATTGGGGGCCGAACCTGATCCGGAGCTTCCATACCCACGAAGCGAGCGAGGTCGCCTGGATCGTCGACCTCGACGCGGACCGGATCGCCCAGGTCCGCTCCCGGTATCCGGACGTGCAGGTCGCTTCCACCCCGGACGCCGCGCTCCGCGATCCGGCCGTGGACGCCGTCGTGATCTGCACGCCGACCATCACGCACCACGCGCTGGCCAAGGCGGCCCTCGAAGCCGGCAAACACGTGCTGGTGGAGAAGCCCATCACGACGCGCTCGGACCAGGGCGAGGAGCTCTGCCGGCTGGCGGAGGCGAAGGGGCTCGTGCTGCTGGTCGGGCACATCTTCCTCTACAACGCGGCGGTGCGCTTCGTGAAGCGGAGCCTGGACGCGGGGGATCTCGGCCGCGTCTACTACGTGTCGATGGTGCGCACCAACCTCGGGCCCATCAGGATGGACGTGAACGCGGCCTGGGATCTCGCTTCGCACGACATCGCGATCGTCGATTACTGGCTGGGCGGCTCCGCCCGCAGCGTTTCGGCCACCGGGGGCACCTGGATCAACCAGGGCATCGAGGACTCGGTGTTCGCGACCCTGCGCTACGCGGACGGCGTGCTGGTGAACCTGCACGCGTCGTGGCTGAATCCGAAGAAGGCCCGCGAGATCACGGTGGTCGGCGAACGCCGCATGCTGACGGTCGACGACATGAACCTCGGCGAGCCGGTCCGGATCTACGACAAGCAGGTCACGGACGCCCGCGTGCAGCCGAAGTTCGTGGACACCTTCGCCTCCTTCCGCGCCAGCGTGCGCGACGGGGACATCACGATCCCGCGCGTGAGCTCGGGGGAGCCGCTCAAGGTCGAGTGCGACCACTTCCTCGAGTGCATCAGCGCCCGCAAGCAGCCGATCACGGACGGGCCGTCGGGGGTGCGCGTGGTGAAGACGCTGGAGGCGATCACGCGCTCGATCCGAAATCACGGTCGGGAGGAGACGGTCTGACGACCGACAGGATTCCGCTGGTCGATCTCGGGGCCCAGCACCGACAGATCGCGGACGAGGTGAGCGCCGGCTTCGCGCGCGTGCTCGAGCGGACCAGCTTCATCCTGGGCGCCGAGGTGGCGGAGTTCGAGACGGGCTTCGCGCGCTTCGTCGGGGTGCCGCACTGCATCGGCGTCGCGAACGGCACCGACGCGCTCGAGCTCGCGCTGCGCGCGCTCGGAATCGGCGCGGGCGACGAAGTGGTGGTTCCCACCAACTCCTTCATCGCCAGCGCGCTCGCCGTCGCGCGCACCGGCGCGAGACCCGTACTCGTCGATTGCGACCATGCCACTTTGCTGATCGACGTCGCGGACGTCGAGCGCAAGCTGACACCGCACACCCGCGCGCTGATGCCCGTGCACCTGTTCGGCCAGGTGGCGCCGATGGAGCGGCTGGCGCCCCTCGCGGAGGCGCGCGGGATCGCGATCGTCGAGGACGCCGCGCAGGCGCAGGGCGCTGCGCGGCACGGCCGCTCGGCGGGCAGCTTCGGATCGGTGGCGGCGACGAGTTTTTATCCGGGCAAGAACCTCGGCGCCTATGGAGACGCGGGCGCCGTGCTCACGGCCTCGGACGAGCTCGCGGAGCGCCTGCGCGCGCTCCGCAACTACGGCAGCGAGGTCAAGTACCACCATCCCGAGACCGGCTTCAACTCCCGCCTCGACACGCTCCAGGCCGTCGTCCTGAACGCGAAGCTCAAAAGGCTGGCCGGCTGGAACGCCGCCCGGGGGCAGGCCGCCCGGCGCTACGACGAGCTGCTCGCGGGCACGCCGGGCCTGACGCTGCCGGTGACGCTGCCCGGCAATCAGCACATCTGGCACCTCTACACCGTGCGCGTGCCGCGGCGCGACGAGGTGCTCGCGCAGCTCGCGGCCGCCGGCATCGGCGCGGGCGTCCACTACCCGGTTCCCATCCATCTGCAGGGCGCCTTCCGGCACCTCGGCCACGGCAAAGGCGACTTTCCGGTCGCCGAGCGCGCGGCCGGCGAGCTGCTCTCGCTGCCGATCTACGCCGAGATCACGCCGGCGCAGCAGGAGCGCACGGCCGCCGTCCTCAAGCGGGCGCTCGCCTGATGCCGCGGGACAAGGACGTCTTCATCCACGAGCGCGCGCTCTGCGAGTCCGACGATGTGGGAGCGCGCACGCGGGTCTGGGCCTTCGCGCACGTGATGGCGGGCGCGCACGTCGGCGCGGACTGCAACGTCGGCGATCACGTCTACATCGAGAACGGCGCCTGGGTGGGCGACCGCGTGACGATCAAGAACGCCGTCCTGATCTGGGACGCGGTCCGCATCGAGGACGACGCCTTCATCGGCCCCAACGCCGTCTTCACCAACTACGTGAACCCGCGCTCCGCCTTCAAGCCGACGCCGGAGATGTTCGTCCGCACGCTCGTGAAGCGCGGCGCCTCGATCGGTGCGAACGCGACCGTGGTGGCCGGCATCACGATCGGGGAGCACGCCTTCGTGGGCGCCGGCTCGGTCGTGATCCGGGACGTGCTGCCGCACGCCATCGTGGTCGGGAATCCCGCCCGCCGGATCGGCTGGATGTGCGTGTGCGGCGGCAAGCTCGACGCGCACCTGCGCTGCGCCTGCGGGCGCGGCTACCGGAGTCTCGGCAAGGCGGGCCTGACCGAGGCGCGGGAGTAGAATTCGCGCGGCTCGTTCTCGAGCACGTCAAGTTCGTGTCGACAAGTTTGCGGGAAGCTGAGAGACTGCCTGTCCTCTTCGTTGGAGGTGGTCATGAAACGCTTTCTCGTCGCGTGGCTGGTCAGCGTCGCTCTTGGCACCACGGTTCACGCTGCGACGGTCGATTTGTATGGTCGTCCGCACACCTTCGGAACCCTCGGCGACCCATCCGACTGCGGATCTGTTCTTACGCATCTCCCGTTCAGCCAGATATCTCTCAGCGTGAACTCGGTCTGCAACTGGCAGCTCGATCCCGGCCAGACGTTCTTCTTCCCCGCGGTTACCTCCGATGGAACGCTGTTCTTCGGCAACATCACGCAGACCTTCAATCAGTTCTTTCCGACCAGCTGCAGCATGGGGGTGACGTGCTTCAATCCCGACGACGATGTCTGCCCCAACCCAGACCCGGAAACCGGGCGCGATCGCTTCGGAACGATCCGCATCCCCACGGGCGGCGGCGCGACCTATGTCCCGGCCGGCGGCTGCGCCGAATTGCAGGGCACGTGCGGCACTGACCATAAATGCACCAACACTTCGATCGAAACGGAATGTTCGAAGCACCTCGATTGCGAAATCCGCAGCACTGGTGCCGACGTCGGGGATGTCGAAGTGATTTCGGATACCAGTAGCGGAGAGAGCGTGCTCTTCAACTCCGGCCTGGGGTCGATTTCGTCTGCCAGCCCGGACGCGTTCCCCGCGCTCGGCGCACTGCGCAAGGATATGGATGGCGTCTGGACGCTGGCTCCGCTTTCCACCCGAACTCCGCTTCAACTCTCGGAGTCAAATCCATTGTTGGGGCCGCTCGCCTGCCCGGGCGGAAAATGCAATCTCTTGGGCGAGATCGCACGCCTTCCGGTATCTGGCCGCATCGCGATGTTGCATTATTTTGGCGGTATCACCGTGATGGATGGCGAGGGGACGATCCTCGCGCACTACAGCATCCCCGAGCTTCCAGATCCGTGCGATACCGACCCTCCGTACGAGAACATGATCTTTGCACCGCGCGAAGTCGACGTCGATCCGACCAGCTCGCCCGGAAACGAACGCTTCGTCGTTGTCTACGACATGTACTCCGCTGCCCAAGCTCCTCTGAGCCAGCCGACGCAGGAATTCCGATACGACGAGGGAACGCATACCCTCGCTCCGGTTTCGGCTCCGATTTTTCCATACACGGCGAGCCATCCGGCCGTGCCCATCTCGGGACCATCGTGCGGTGAGCCTCGTCAGGTCACGGTGGCGCAATATGATCATGGAGGGAACCTGTGGTTCGCCCGCTCGGATGGCACTGACGGTGGTCCCATCCTCATCATCCTCAAGGACCCCGTGACGGGGAAGCGCAAGATGGAGACGGATTGCGGCGTTCTGGATGCTTCGGGCCAGCCGCGTCCATGGGGCTTCCATTGCCTCGCCGACCTCGAGACCGGAGTCGCCAGCGTCTCCACGTCCGGAGTTCTCAGCTGGGCGCTCAAGCCCTGGACGGCGAATCTCGTGGAGGACGAGGAGAGTGGAACGATGTTCGCCGTGCAGTTCAACGGTTTGGTCGCGATGGTGGATCGCAACCCGACGGACGATGGCAGCGCCTTCACGTTTCGACCCCGGATGATCCTGGGCGTCGGTGCACTCAAGCCGCGGACGGGAGTCTGCAGCAACAGCGACACCGACGGCAACGGCACCCATGATGGCACCGTGTGCAACGCCAGCAATTCCGGGTACTGCACGAGTCAAGGCGGAAAATGCCTGCTCGAGGAGCGCAGCCCCACCAAGGGTGTTATCGACGCCGCCCGAAGGGCGTTGTGGATCCCAATCAAGACGACCGAGCCCATTGATGATCCATTGCCGTGCGACTTCTATCTCTGCAGATTCGAGGTGGGTGAAACGCGGGACGCGTGGCTCTACCGGATTCAGATCGACGAAGCGAACGCCTTCGGCCCGCGCGTGTCCAGCATCCAGAGCCCGGCCCGCGTGATCACCGGATCGTCGTTCGACGTTGCCATCACGGCGAACGTCGCTCCTCCCCTGAACACGAATTCATTCTTGGCTGTGTATGTGAACGGCGCGGCGAGCCGCGTGGTTCCCGACGCCGCTTGGAGCTCGTCGTGTCCCTCTGGTGGCGAATGCACTTTCACCGCCACGGTGCCTGCGAGTATCACCTCGGGCGTGACGGGGTCGGTCGTCTGGCACGGCCTACTGGGCGCCGCTCCGGGGCTCGGCCTGTCCCTGCACAGCGTGGGCCGCGTCGCGATCGACCTCGACAGCGATGCGGATGGCATCGGCGACCCGGTCGACAACTGCAAGGTGGCGCCGAACGCCAGCCAGACCGACACCAACGCCGACGGCTTCGGCAACCGTTGTGACGCCGACTACGACGACAACGGCATGGTCGGAATCTCCGACTACGGCATGCTTCTCGGCGCCTTCGGCACGACGACGGGCATGCCGGGGTTCGACCCGGAGTTCGACTTGAACGACAACGGTGTGATCGGGGGCGGCGAGGTTGCGTTCTTCTTGAACAGGTTCGGCCTCCCGCCGGGGCCCTCGGGCCTGGCGTGCGCGGGGACGTCGACTCCCTGTCCGGCGCCCTGAACCGATCCGAGCACGTCGAAGCCGCGATGTCGACCCGGGACGGCGCCGAGAGCCCGACTCCGCTTCCTCCCCCGGCGCCCTTCGTCCCGGCCTCCTCCGCTCCCGCGGAGCTCACGCTGCGCGCGCTCGCGCTGGGGTCCCTGCTCGGGATCGCGTTCGCGGCGAGCTCCGTCTACCTGGGGCTCAAGGTGGGGCTCACGGTCTCGGCTTCTATCCCGATCGCCGTGCTCTCGATCACGCTGTTCCGCGCCTTCGGCCGGGCGGGAGTGCTCGAGAACAACATCGTGCAGACAACAGGCTCGGCGGGCGAATCGATCGCCGCGGGCGTCGCCTTCACGCTGCCCTCGCTCTTGCTGATGGGCTTCGAGCTGGATCTCTGGCGGGTGACGGCGGTGGCGCTGCTCGGCGGCCTGCTCGGCGTGCTGATGATGATCCCGCTGCGCCGCGGGCTGATCGTACGCGAGCACGCGACGCTCCCCTATCCGGAGGGAACCGCCTGCGCGCAGGTGCTGATCGTGGGCGAGCGCGGCGGCTCCTCCGCGCGCACCGTGTTCGCGGGCTTCGGCCTGGGCGCGGCCTTCAACCTGCTGGGGCAGGTCGCGCGCTTCTGGGGCGAGGTGGCGAGCTGGAGCTTCGGCGCCTTCTACCGCGGCGGCTCGCTCTCCTTCGAGACGAACCCCGCGCTGCTCGGCGTCGGCTACATCATCGGCACCCGCATCGCGCTCGTGATGCTGGGGGGCGGGCTGCTCTCGTTCTGGGTGCTGGCGCCCGCCATCTCGCTGTTCGCGCCGGAGCTCACCTCGCCGCTGGTGGGCGGGGGCCGGCTGCCGGTGCGCGAGATGACGCCGGGCCAGATCCGCAACGCCTATCTCTTGTACATCGGCGCCGGCGCAGTCGCGGCCGGCGGCCTGCTCTCGCTGGTGCGCGCACTGCCGAGCCTGTGGGCGGCGTTCCGGGGCGCGACGAGCAGCTTCTCGCTCACGGGCGGCGACGCCGGCCTGCGCACGGAGCGCGATCTGCCGATCTCGCTGGTGGTCGGCGGCGCGTTCGCGCTGCTGCTCGCGATTCCGCTCGCCCCCGGACTCGGCCTCGGCTTCCCCTCGGCGCTGCTGGTGCTGCTCTTCGGATTCTTCTTCGTGACGGTCTCGAGCCGGATCACGGGGCAGATCGGCTCGTCCTCCAACCCGATCTCCGGCATGACGGTCGCGACGCTGCTCGCGACCTGCCTGCTCTTCGCCGCGGTCGGTTGGACGGGGGTCCCCTATAAAGAGATGGCGCTCGCCACCGCAGCGCTCGTGTGTGTCGCGGCGAGCAACGGCGGGACCATCTCGCAGGATCTCAAGACGGGCTTCCTGGTCGGCGCCACCCCCCGCGCGCAGCAGATCGCGATCACCGTCGGGGTGGTCACCAGCGCTCTCGTGATCGGCGCGACCCTGCTCTACCTGAACCAGGCGGCCACCACGTTCGTTCCGCGCAGCCACCCCGAGTTCGTCGCCAGCGAGGCCGCCGTGCGCTCGCGCGACGCGAGCGATCCCGGGCGGCTCGCCTTCGCCGAGGGGCGCCGCGATTGGCGCGGCGCCAGCTGGCGCGTGCTCTACGTGCGCCAGCCGACGGAGGGTGTGGCCACCGGCAAGTACCTGGTCGGCGACGACGACCGGATCGCCTATCTGGTGGACCCGGGGATCTGCGGGCTCGAGCCCGAGCAGCGGTCGGCGGACGGGCGCGTCGAAAAGGTGGTCTCGAAGTTCGACGCGCCCAAGGCGCAGCTCTTCCGGCTGATCATCGACGGCGTGCTCGACCGCAACCTGCCCTGGGAGCTGGTGCTGATCGGCGTCGCGATCGCGCTGATGATGGAGCTCTGCGGCGTGCCGTCGCTGCCCTTCGCGGTGGGCGCCTATCTGCCCCTCTCGACCTCGACCTCGATCGCGCTCGGCGGCTTCGTGCGTCATCTCGCCGATCGACGGGCGGCCCGCAGCGGCCCCGAGGCGGAGTCGTCGCCCGGAGTCCTCTTCGCGTCCGGCCTGATCGCGGGCGGGGCGATCGCAGGTCTGCTCTACGCGGCGCTCGCGGGGATCGAGAGCAGCGGCGTGGGGCCCGATGGCGTCCCGCGCCCCGAGCCGCTGTTGCGGCACCTCGGCCTCGTGCTGTCGGAGCGGCTGCTCGGGCCCGAGACCTCCGCGGCGCTCGTCGGCAATCCCTGGTGGACGCTGGCGCCCTTCCTCGTGCTGGCGCTGGTGCTGTTCGCAGTGGCGGCGCGGCGCGCGGGGGCCGGCCGTGGCGCGTAGGCGCGATTTCGCGGGGCGGACCGTGGTCGTGACCGGCGGCGGCAGCGGCCTGGGCGCCGCCTACGCCCGCCGCTTCGCACGGGCGGGAGCGAAGCTCGCGCTGCTCGACCTCGACTTCGAGCGAGCCGAGCAGCTGGCCGCCGAGCTGGCACGGGACGGCGTCGAGTGCCTGGCCCTCCGCTGCGACGTGCGGGACGAGAGCGCCTGCCGCGCGGCCGTCGCCTCCGTGCAGGCGCGCTTCGGCGGCGTCGACGTGCTCGTGAACAACGCCGGCATCACGCACCGGAGCGCCTTCGCAGAAACAGAGACGGCCGTCTATCGGCGGGTGATGGACGTCAACTTCTTCGGATCGCTCCATTGCACGAAGGCGGCTCTGCCCGCGCTGTTGGCCAGCCGTGGTCTCGTGATCGCCGTGAGCTCGATCGCCGGCGTGGCGCCCCTCTACGGACGCACCGGCTACGCCGCGAGCAAACATGCCGTTCAGGGCTTCTTCTCGTCGCTGCGCAGCGAGCTGGCTCCCCGCGGCGTCGACGTCCTGATCGTGTGTCCGGGCTTCACGGCGACGGGCATCGCCGCAGCGGCGCTGGACGGAGACGGGAGACCGACTTCGCACCCGCAGTCCACGGTGGGCGCCCTGTCCACACCCGAGAGCGTCGCCGAATCCGTGTTTCGGGCGGCCAGCGCCGGCCGATCGCTGCTGGTGCTGTCGGCGGCGGGCAAGGCGGCCTTCCTGCTCAGTCGCCTCTGGCCCGCGCTCTACGATCGGCTGATGGCGCGATCGCTCCGCAAGGAGCTCGCGCGCCCTCGGGCGCCGCGGTGAGCGCGCCGGCATCCCCGCGGCCGGTGGACGCTGCGTTGCGCGCCTCGCGCTTCGAACGGGGCCTGCGGTGGGCGCTGGGGATCGCCCTCGTGCTCGGGCTCGCGCACCCGGTGTACCGCGCCCTGCACCTCGGGGTCGAGTACTACGACGGATACGACTATCTGCGCAGCGCGCGGGCGCTGGTGGGCGATCCGCTGCTCGAGTATCAGCCGCTGCGCCCTCCCTTCGTTCCGATCGTGCAGACGCCCGCGATGGCGGTCGCGCGCGCCAGCCCGCCGGCTTCCCCGGTGCGACTGATCGCGCCCCACCTCACCGGCGCCGTGGTCTCGATCCTCAGCGCGGGCGGCGTGCTCTGGCTGTTCTCGCGGACGGTCGGAGCCTCGCTCGCGCTGCTCGGCACGCTGCTGTTCGTGGCGACCCGCTACTTCGTGCACTACGCCCCGCACGTGATGGCCGACCTTCCCTCCGCCGGCTGGGCCGCGGCCACCGTGGCGCTCTACCTGCGGGCCGGAGAGCGGCGCAGCCCGGGCGCCTTCGCCCTCTGCGGATTGGCGCTCGGCTGCTGCGTGCTCACCAAGTATCCGCTGGTGGTGCTCGGACCGGCGCTGCTGCTCGCCGAGGGGTGGCGCGCGGCGGTGACGCGGCGGATCGACTGGCAGGCCTGGAAGGGAGTCGCGCTCGCCTGCGCCCTGGGGGCCGGGCTCTTCCTCGCCGTCCAGCTGGCGCTGATGTGGATCGTGGTCGGAGCGGATGGGTTCGCGGCCCTCGCCGGCACCCTCTCGCACCTTCCGAGCATGACTGGGGCCGGGGAGATCCCGGGCGAGTCCTGGCTCGACCACGGACCCATGCTCGTGACGATGATGTCGCTCCCGACGCTGCTGCTGGCGGGTGCCGGCTTCTGCCTGGCCGTCGCGCGCCCGCAGACGCGCGACTTCCCCTGCCTCGCGGCCCTGGTGGTGCTCGGCGGGACCACGCTCTTCCTCGTCACCCACACCGAAGCGCGTTACCTGCTGCCCGCCGTTCCGTTCCTGATCTACTTCGCGCTGCGCAGCGTCGAGGCGGCGCTGGCCGCCGCGCGGCTGCGCTGGCGCAGCTGGAGCGGGCCGCGCCGCGCGGCGTTGCTCGCGATCGGCGCCCTGTGGCTCGCCGCGCCGCTGCGGGTCGGCCTCGACCAGGCCCGGCTCGAAGAGGATCCCCTCTACCGCGCCGATCTCGAGCGCCGCGCGGCCGAGCTGCTGCTCGCGGCTCGCCGGGGGGACGGGCGTCTGCTCTGGCACGGACGCTGGTACACCCTGCACACGCGCTGGGTCGGGATGCTCCCGTACGACGAGTTCTTCGGCATCTATCACTTCCCGGCCTTCGCCATCCCCTACTTCATGGACCAGCCCGTCGACGCGGGGCGGCGGCGCTGGCCGATCGACCCCGACAAGCTCGCCCTGGTCCTGAAGGATGGCGACGCGGTGCTGCGCAGCGCGGACGCCGACTACGACGTCTGGCGTCTCCCACCCGGCGGCCTGCCCCCGATGGAGGTGCGCTCCGCGCGCCGCCTCGCGTTCCGCGCGGAGAGCGCTTCCGAATTCGTCGCCGCCACGGATCCGGCCTTCCGGATCCGGCTCCAGCCGGACGGGCGCGCCGGCGTGATCTCGGCGAGCCCGCTTTCCGGGCGCTGGCAGATCCTGGTCCGGAGCGCGGAGGGCGCGCGGCCGCGCTTCGCCGGCACGGTCACGCTGGCGCCTGGCGCGCCCGCGGAGTTCTCGCTCCGGGGCCGCGCGCCGGTGCGCGAGATCGAGCTGTTCCAGCTGAGGGCGACCCGGATCGAGTGAGCGCGTCAGTGCGAGGGATCGCGCGGCTGCGACCGCGTGGGATCCTGGAGATCGAGCGCCAGATGCGAGATGGAGCTCTGGTGCTTTCCGGTGCGGACCATCTCGATCCGATCCACGAACTCGACGTCGATCTTCATGTCCTGGCCCAGGTACTGCCGTAGCTGCGCGAGCAGCTCCTGGAAGGTCGGCTCGTCGAAGCGCAGCGCCTTGATCACGCGCAGCGTGATCGACCCCAGGCGGTCCTGTCTCACCTGGAACTGCCGGATCACGTGGTCGTAATCCTTGAAGAGGTGGGGGAAGAGCGCGCCGGGAACGTAGGAGCCGTTCTGGGCGATGATGATCGCCTGGACTCGGCCCTCGATCCGCCCGATCCGTGGCAGCCCGCGCCCGCAGCCGCAGGAGACCTTCTCGTCCATCGCGACGGCGAGGTCGCCGACGCGGTAGCGGATCAGCGGCGCACAGAAGTTGTTGAGGTCGGTGATCACGACCTCGCCCCACTCGCCGGGCTGCGCCGGCGCGCCGTCCTTCAGGATCTCGACGACGTAGCTCTCGGCGACCACGTGATGGCCTTCGTGCTGCTCGCACTCGTAGGCGATGCCGGAGAACTCGCGGCTGCCGTACTTGTCGAAGACGCCGCAGCCGAGGGTCTTCGCGATGATCTCGCGACTCTGCTCGGGCAGCACCTGGGCCGACGAGATCACCGCCTTGGGATGGAAGCTCTCGAGCCCGTGGTTCTGGATGTAGTGGGCCAGGAAGTTGAAGGACTCCGCATAGCCGTCGAGGAGGACGGGACGGTAGCTGCGAAGCTTTTCGACGAAGGTCGCGATGTTCTGGTCGGACATCTCGAAGGCCGGGATGAAGAGGCGGCGATTGAACCAGGCGTCGATCCGCTCGCGGACGATCTGCGGCCAGCTCATCCCGATCGTCTGGTGCCACAAACGGGCGCAGCGATCGCCGAACCGGTAGCCGGTCCACTCCATGCTGCGCTGGGTCGCGGCCCAGCGGATCTCGAGCTGATGCTGGTCGGCGTAGCAGACGAAGGGCTCGCCGGTGGAGCCGCTGGTCGTGATCTTGAGGATCTTCCGCTTCTCGTGGTTGTCCGAGAGCAGGTCGAAGTGCAGGTTTTCGC
The DNA here is from genome assembly GCA_036560145.1 of Myxococcota bacterium. Lineage (GTDB taxonomy): Bacteria > Myxococcota_A > UBA9160 > UBA9160 > SMWR01 > DATBRV01. The sequence continues at coordinate 20,567 of DATBRV010000129.1, read as the reverse complement.
GCACGTCGTCCTTGCCGAGCAGCGGAAGCTTGCGGAGATCCTCGAGGTTGCGCACGTCGGACGGCGTCAGCCCGAGCGCGTCCATGCGCTCGCGGTAGTAGGCGACGTGGTAGTAGGCGTGCGTGATCAGCCGGCGCAGCTTCCTCTCCTGGAGATCCCGGAGCTTCTCCGGGGGGAGATATTGGCTCGCCAGCAGCTCGTGGTAGTAGCTGCGCGCGCGCCGCGTGATCATCCACTTGTGCAACGGCATCGTGAGGAAGAACGCCTCCTGCCAGAGCCGGCGCCAGAGGGGGAGCGGGGGGACGCGACGCGGCGGCGGGTTGGCGGCCAGGAAGTCCGCCAGGATGTTCTCCTTCTTGCGCGCCAGCCGGAACTCGACGAAGCCCTTCAGGAGATCGATCAGCGACCACAGCACCACGCGGGTGGGGAACTTCGCCAGGAACGACTCGCCGAGCAGCCGGCTCTCGAACAGGGTCTCGATCGAGCGGGTCGTGTAGCCCTTGGCGGTCGCGGAGACCGTGATGAAGGTCTGGAAGTACCGATAGCGGTAGCGGTGCGTGAGGACGTCCTCGAGCACCTCCTTGCGGGCGATCACGAACCCGCACTTGTTGTCGCGCATGTTCATGCCGAACAGGACGTTGAGGATGAAGTTGAGCCCCTTGCTGAGGATGTACCGGGAATTCTTGAGCCGTCCGACGGAGCTGCGATACCCCTGCACGAGGTCCGCATTCGAGAGCTGGATCTCGCGCAGGAGCCGGTAGACGTCCTCCGGGAGGTGCTGGAGATCGGCGTCGATGAAGCAGACGTAGACGCCTCGGGCGGCTTGCAGACCCGAGCGCCAGGCGGCCTCGATTCCGCGATTGACGGGGTGATGCACGCCGACGACGTTCGGATTCCGGCGGGCCAGCTCGTCGATCACGCTTCCGGTGGCGTCGCGGCTGCCGTCGTTGACCAGCATGATCTCGCCCGAGATGTGCTTGCGCTGGAACGTCCGGTTCAGTCGCTCCACCAGCTCCGGAAGGTTCTGGGCCTCGTTGTAGCAGGGCGCCACCACGGAGAGGAGCAGCTTCACGGGCTCGCCTCCTCGTTCAGCCAGCTCCAGGTGGCGCGCAGCCCTTCTTCGAGCGAGACGCGCGGCGCCCAGTCGAGCGCGGAGCGGATCGCCGCGACATTCGCGACCCGAGAGCTTCCCGCGGTCCAGTCGGGCGGCGCGTGGACCGGGCTCAGGCGCGAGCCGGCGACGGAGAGCATGGCGGCGGTGAGCTCGCGGATCGAGGTTCCCACCCCGGACCCGACGTTGAGCAGGCGGCCCCCGTCCGGGGCCTGCATGCAGCGCAGCGTGGCGTCGATCACGTCGTCGACGTAGACGTAGTCGAGGCGCTGGCTCCCGTCGCCGAAGATCACCGGCGCCTGGCCCGCGCGGATGCGCTCGAAGTTCTTGACGATCACCGACTTGTAGCCGGTTCCGGCGAACTGCCGCGGCCCGTACACGAAGAAATACCGGAGGCAGTCGCCGCGCATCGTCCCCGCGGCGGCGTGGTGCGCCAGCAGGCGCTCCCCGCACAGCTTGGAGATCCCATACACCGTCGTCGGTGCGGGAAGGTCCGTCTCGCGGCTCGGCGGGCCCGAGAGGCGGCCGTAGCTGTACAGCGAGGAGGTGAAGACCGTCTTCTTCACCCCGCCGCGCGCCGCCGCGGCGAAGAGATGGTTGGTGCCGAGGACGTTGGCGCGCAGGATCGCGTCGGGCTCGTGCTTCGCCTGGTTGTGCTTCTCCGCGGCCAGGTGGAAGAGATGGTCGACCCCCTCGAGAAACCGGTCGAGCAGGGCGGGCTCGTCGCTGCCCAGCGCGAAGCGGACGAGCGTCACGCGCTCCCCGCCCTCCGGCAGTCCGGCCAGGTTCTGCTCGCTTCCGTAGCGCAGGCTGTCCAGCGCGATCACACGGCGGGCCCCCTCGGCCAGCAGCCGGCGGATCAGGTGCGAGCCGATGAACCCGCACCCCCCGGTGACCATCACCGTGCTTCCTGCGAACGCGCTCATGCCGCTCTGGCCCCCGGGTTCCGCGCAAGCCGCCGCCGCTTCCGCGGTCCGCCATTAGGCACCAAGCGCGCGCGAAAGGGAAGCCCGGGGGGCGTGTACAAGCCGGGCGCTCCGCGGATATGCTCCGCGGCGGTCCGGCGGAGTTGCCGGTGCGGGAGCGGCCTTGGCGTACGACCGGAGCGAGTACCAGCGCAAACGGATCTCGGCGGAGGCTGCGGCGGCGCTCGTGCACAGCCGGAGCTGGCTCGACTACGGCTTCGGGCTCGGCCAGCCGGACCGCTTCGACGCCGCCCTCGCAGCGCGCAAGGGCGAGCTCGAAGGCGTCCGGATCCGCGCCTGCCTGGCCATGCGCCCGCGCGCCGTCCTCGAGCAGGACCCCGACTCGAGCTCGTTCCGGTACCTGTCGTGGCACTTCTCGGGCTACGAACGGCGCCACCACGACGCCGGCCGGGCCTCCTACATCCCGTTCAACTTCGGCGAGGGCCCGGATCTCTACCGGCGGTTCCTGCGCGACGAGGTCGATCTCGCCTGCCTGAAGGTCGCCCCGATCGACGACGCGGGCTTTTTCAACTTCTCGGCCGTCACCACCTATTTGCGCGCGGTCTGCGACGTCGCGAAGACGATCGTCGTCGAGGTCGACCCGCTGCTCCCGGTGGTGTCGGGGAGCGAGACCGGCGTGCACCTCAGCGAGGTGGATGGGATCATCGAGGAGCCGGGCGGCGAAAGCCTGCCCGAGCTCCCGAATCCTCCCGCCAGCGACGTGGACCGCCAGGTGGCCGCACACGTGACGTCGCTGATCGAGGACGGCGCCTGCCTTCAGGTCGGCGTCGGCGCCATGCCGAACGCGGTCTGCTCCGAGCTCGCGCGCTCGGGCCTGCGCGATCTGGGCGTCCACACCGAGATGATGGTCGACGGGATCGTCGACCTCTACGAGAGCGGCGCCGTGACGGGGATCCACAAGACGAGCGACCCCGGCAAGATCGCCTACACCTTCGCGGCGGGCTCGCGCCGCCTCTACGATTTCCTGGACCGCAGCCCGATTTGCGCGGCCCACCCGGTCGATTACACCAACCTCCCGGATCGGATCGCGCGCAACCAGAAGGTCTTCTCGATCAACAACACCACCCAGATCGACCTCCAGGGCCAGGCCTGCTCGGAGACGGCGGGCTTCCGGCACCTGACCGGAACGGGGGGGCAGCTCCAGTTCGTGCGAGGCGCCTACGCCAGCCGCGGCGGCCGATCCGTGATCTGCCTCTCCTCGACCTACGAGCGCGGCGAGGCCTCCACGTCGCGGATCGTGGCGACGCTCACGCCGGGCAACGTGGTGACGACGCCGCGCAGCGACGTCATGTACGTGATCACCGAGTACGGGATCGCGTGTCTCAAGGGGCGCAGCGTACCCGAGCGCGCGCGGGCGCTGATCGAGATCGCGCATCCCAGCTTTCGCGAGGCGCTCGAACGCGAGGCGCGCGAGAAGCGGATCCTGCCGAAGGGCTTCATTTAGTCTGGGTGAACTACGCTCGCCTTCGGCTCGCTGCGCGCGGGCTTCGCCTGGTCTGAGTGAACTACGCTCGCCTTCGGCTCGCTGCGCGCGGGCTTCGCCCGCTTGCTTCAGGGCGTGACGATCGGGAAGGTTCCGTCGGGACGGTCGAGCAGCGAGAAGAAGCCGAGCAGCTCGAGGCGGCTTCCCTCGACGGCGAGCTCGTCGGAGAAGAGCAGCTCGCGCAGCCCGGCCTGCTGGGTCGCGAGCCGCAGCAGGAGCTCCCGCGTGAGCCGGATCGTGACGTCGGCCTCCGGGTCCGGATCGCGGCGCGCGTGGTGGAGCACCGCGTTCTCGACCTCGAGCACGTAGCTCTCGCCGAGATCGGTGAAGACGAAGTTGAGCCTGATCCGCTTGCCGGCGGCGCGCGGTCCGTTCAGGCGCGTGGCCAGCGACGTGAAGAAGCGGTCCATCGGCACCTGGCGCAGCAGGCCCATCGCGGCGCCGAGGTCCAGCGCGCCGGCCTGGGCGCCGTGGCGCAGCTCGTAGGCGCCGCTCAGGTAGACGTCGCGCCAGGGCCCGGATTCCGCCTGGTAGCCGAGCTGGTCGTAGGCTCGGGCCAGCAGCTCGCGCGCCTCGTCGTCGTCCGGCTCGGCGAAGACGAGGTGGTTGAGCAGCGTCGCGACCCAGCGGTACTCGCCGCGCCGGAAGGCCTCCTGCGCCTTCCGGCGCACCTCGGCAGCGCCGCCCATCGCCTCGACGTAGCGCGCGCCCGCTTCGTCCGGCGGCAGGGGATCGAGGTTCGCCGGGTTCGCGTCGTACCAGCCGAAGTACCACTGGTAGACCGCCTTGGCGTTGTGGCGCAGCGTGCCGTAATAGCCCCGCGTCGAGAAGACGTCCTCCAGCGACTCGGGCAGCTCGATCTCCTCGGCGATCTCCTGCGGCGTCAGCCCCAGGTTCGCCATGCGCAGGCTCTGATCGTGGATCAGGCGGTAGATGTCGCGCTGCTTCTTCAGGTAGTCGAGGGCGCGCTCGCGGCCCCACACCGGCCAGTTGTGGCTCGCGAACACCACCTCGGAGTCGCCGAACCGCTCGATCGCCTCGTCGATGTAGCCGCTCCAGCGCAGCGCGTCGCGCACCTGGGCGCCGCGCAGGGTGTAGAGGTTGTGCAGGGTGTGCGAGACGATCTCGGCGCCGCAGTAGGCCTTGGCGTCGGGCAGCTGGAAGGTGAGCTCGGCGGGGGCCTCGGAATCCGGCGCGTACTGGAAGACGAAGCGGACGCCGTCGAGCAGCATCTCCTGGGGCGTGTGATCCACCAGGTCGGTCGGCGCGCGCAGCCCGACCGTCCCGCGGGCGACCGTCTTGCCGAGCCCGGTGTCGACGTGGCCGCGCGGATCGCGCGGCAGGTGCAGGCCATACATGTAACTCGCGCGGCGGCCCATCGCGACGCCCGCCAGCACGTTCTCGCTGGTGGCTTCCTCGAGGAAGCCGCGCGGCGCGACGATGCGCACCGATCCCGGCGCTGCTGTCTCGGGGAGCACGGCGTCGATGCCGCCGAAGTGGTCGAGGTGGCTGTGCGTGAAGATCACGGCCCTGATCGGGAGCTCGCCGAGGTGCCGGCGCGCCAGCGCCAGCGCGGCCTGCGCGGTCTCCCGGCTGGTGAGGGGATCCACCAGGATCCAGCCCGTCTGGCCCCGGATCAGGGTCAGGTTCGAGACGTCGTAGCCGCGGACCTGATAGATGCCCTGCTGGACTTCGAAGAGGCCGTGCAATCCGTTCAGCTTGGCCTGCCGCCAGAGGCTCGGGTTCACGCTCGGCGGCGCGTCTCCCTGGACGAACGCATACGCGGTGGTGTCCCAGATCCGACCGCCGCGCAGTCCCTCGACGACGACGTCCGGGTCGCTCGCGACCAGCCCCCGCCGGGCGTCCTCGAAATCCTGCTCGTCCGCGAGCGGAAGGGCGCGAGCGACGGCGGCCTGCGCCGCCAGCGTCTCCGCCGTGGGAGCCGTGAATCCGTTCGCGTCCGCGCCAGGAGCGTCGCCCGGCGGCGGCTCGCCGCCGCAGGCCACGGCCAGCGCGAGCAGGAGCAGCAGGCGGGGCGCGAAGCTCATCGGACCTCCTGGCTGGTAGAGTCTGGACCTGCGCGGCGCGCGGGCGCAACCCGAATCCAAGGGACCCGGCGCGCGAGGAGGGGCAGCCAGGTGGACGGGTCGACCGGCGCGGGGCCGCGCATCGCCATCATCGGATCCGGATTCTCGGGGCTCTGTCTCGGGATCTCGCTCCAGAAGGCGGGCTTCGGGCGCTTCACGATCTTCGAGAAGGCGGGCCGGGTAGGGGGCACCTGGCGCGACAACACCTATCCGGGCGCCGCCTGCGACAGCCCCTCCTTCGCCTACTGCTTCTCGTTCGAGCAGAAAACCGACTGGTCGCGGAAATGGGCGCCGCAGCCGGAGATCCTCGCCTATCTCGATCACTGCGCGCGCAAGTACGATCTCCTGCCTCACATCCGCTTTCACAGCGAGATCGCCTCCGCCCGCTTCGACGCCGCGCGAAGCCTCTGGCGTCTGCGCACCGCATCGGGCGAGGAGCACGAGGCCGAGATCTTGATCAGCGGGACCGGGCAGCTGAACCGCCCCAGCCTCCCCGAGATCCCGGGCCTCGCGAATTTCGCGGGAACCGCATTCCACTCCGCGCGCTGGGATCACGCCTGCGATCTGGCGGGCAAGGACGTCGCGGTGATCGGCAACGCGGCGAGCGCGATCCAGTTCATCCCCGAGATCGCGCCGCGGGTGCGCAGCCTGCGCGTCTTCCAGCGCAGCGCGAACTGGATGGTGCCCAAGAACGACCGTCCCTTCACGGAGCGCGAGAAGGCGCGCTTCGCGCGGCATCCGTGGCTGGCGCGGCTCTATCGCTGGTGGATCTGGCTCAGCTTCGAGATCCGCTGGCCGGTCTTCCGGGGCAACGCCTTCCTGAGCGGCCAGAGCCAGAAGCTCGCCAGCGGGCACGTGCTGAGCAGCGTCCGGGACCCGGCGCTCCGCGCGACGCTGATCCCCGACTATCCCATCGGCGGCAAGCGGATCCTGATCTCGGACGACTACTACCCGGCGCTCCAGCGCGAGAACGTCGAGGTCGTGACCGACCCGGTCGAGCGCATCACACCGGATGGCGTCGTCACGCGCGACGGCCGCCTGCGCCACGCGGACGTCCTGATCCTGGCGACGGGCTTCGAGACGACGTCGTTCCTCGCGCCGATGCGGATCGAAGGCCCGGGCGGCCAGAGCCTGAACGAAGCCTGGAAGGAGGGCGCGGAAGCCTACCTGGGGATCTCGGTGGCCGGCTTTCCGAACCTCTTCCTGACCTACGGCCCCAACACCAACCTGGGGCACAACTCGATCATCTTCATGATCGAGTGCCAGACCGGCTACATCGTCGACTGCCTGCGGCAGATGCGCCGGCGCGGGCTCGCGGCGATCGACGTGCGCGAGGGCGCGATGCGCGCCTTCAACGCGAAGCTCCAGCGGGAGCTGGCCGGCACGGTCTGGGCGCGCACGGACCACAGCTGGTACAAGACGAAGTCGGGGCGCATCACCAACAACTGGTCGGGCTCGACGCTGCGCTACTGGTGGGAGACGAGGCGCGCCGATCTGTCGGCCTACGAGTCCGTCCCGGCCGGGACGGCTCCCGCCGCCTTCTCCGGGCAGCGATCGTCGTCGAAGGAATGACGCTCGGCGGGGCCTTCCATGTCGTCGAGCTCGCCGCGCCGCACCGAGCGGATCACCAGCAGCAGCAGGACCCCGGCCAGCAGCAGCGTCGCGGGAATCGTCAGGGCGAGAAAGCTCACGGCGCCTCTGCCGCCGGCCGCGCCCCGTTCCGCCAGCGCAGCAGCCGCATCGAGTTCGCCGTCACCAGCAGCGACGAGAGGCCCATCGCGATCGCGGACTCGAGCGGATGCAGGATGCCGGCCGCCGCGAGCGGCACGGCGACCGCGTTGTAGAGCAGCGCGAGCGCGAGGTTCTCGCGGATCCTCCGCAGCGTGACGCGCGAGAGTTCGACGGCGTCGGCCACGGCGCCGAGCCGGGGAGAGCGCACGATCACGTCGGCGGCGTGGATCGCGACGTCGGCCCCGCGCGAGAAGGCGATCGCGACGTCGGCCGCCGCGAGCGCCGCCGCGTCGTTGACGCCGTCGCCGGCCATCAGCACGCGGCGCGCTCCGCCCGGCGCCTGCGCGCGGCGGCTTTGCACGGCGCGAACCTTGTCCTCGGGCGAGACTTGCGAGCGCCATTCCGGAATTCCGGCCTGCGCGGCCGCGGAGGCCACGGCCGCCGCGTGATCGCCGCTCAGCAGCCCGACCTCGAGGCCGAGCGCGCGCAGCCGCGCGACCGCGGCCTTCGCGTCGGCGCGCGGCCGGTCGGCGAGCGCGATCACGCCGAGCCCCTCCGCGCGCCCGCGCTCGCGCCGCGCCACCCAGGCCAGGCTCTCGCCGCGCTCCGCCGCCTTCTGCGCCGCCTCCTCGAGGGCGGGATCGACGCCGATCCCGTGCTCCGCGAGCAGCCCGCGCGAGCCGACCAGGATCCGCCAGCTCGCGGCCTCCGCCTCCGCCGCGCCCGCGATCACACCCCGCCCGGGAACGACCCTTCTCGGTGTCACTTCCTCCGCCGCCACGCCTGCCGCTTCCGCCGCCGCACGGATCGCCGCCGCGATCGGATGCGGCGAAGCCCCCTCCGCCGCGGCGGCCGCCGCGAGCAGCTCGCGCAGCGGGACCTCGCCGGCTCGCGCCGGCAGCAGCTCGGCGACCGCGAGGCGGCCCTCCGTCAGCGTGCCGGTCTTGTCGAGCAGCACGCTCTCGACCCGCGCGCAGGCCTCCACGGCGGCACCGCTCTTGAAGAGCACACCGAGGCCCGCCGCACGCCCGATCGCCGCGGTGATCGCCACCGGGGTCGCGAGTCCCAAGGCGCAGGGACAGGCCACGATCAGCACCGAGGCCGCGATCAGCGCCACGTCGAGGGCGGGCGCTCCGGCCCACGTCCACGCGAGCGCGGTCGCGCCGGCGGCGAGCAGCACGGCCGGCGCAAAGACGCCGGCGACGCGGTCCGCGATCCGCTGTACGGGCGGGCGCTCGGCCTGCGCCCGCTCGAGCAGCGCCGCGATGCGGGCGAGCGTGCCCCCGCCCGCGGTGGCCGTGACCTCCACCTCGATCTCCGCCAGCGTGTTGCGGGTGCCGCCGGTGACGAGATCGCCCGGACCGCGCAGCACCGGCTGCGCCTCGCCGGAGATCAGCGATTCGTCAAGTTCCGTTGAGCCGCGCAGCACGCGCCCGTCGGCGGGTAGCGCCTGGCCCGGCGCCACCACCACCACGTCTCGGGCCCGCAGCGCCGTCGCCGGGACCGTCTCGATCCCCGACTGCGTCCGGCGCGCCGCGGTCTCCGGGGAGAGCTGCACGAAGCGATCCACCGCGCTCGCGGCCCGCGACCGCGCGCTTCCCTCCAGCGTCCGCCCGAGCAGGATCAGGAAGACGATCATGGACGCCGAATCCGCGAAGACGTGCCGGGTCTCCGCGAGCGTTCCCGCGACGCTCACGACGAACGCGGTGCCGAAGCCGAGCACGACGGGGACGTCGAAGGTGAGCTCGCGCCGCCGCAGGCCCGCCCAGGCGCCCTGCCAGAACGGACGCGCGCACCAGCTGACCGCCGGCAGGGAGAGCGCGATCACCAGCCAGCGCAGCGCGCGCCGCGTCGTCTCGTCGATCGAGTCCGTCCCGAAGTAGAGCGCCAGCGACACCAGCATGACGTTGCCGGCGAAGAACGCGGCGACCAGCAGGCGGACGAGCGCTTCGCGAGCGGCGACCCGCGCCGGCCGGTCGACCGTCGCGGGATCGTAGGGCGTCGCGCGATAGCCGAGGCCTTCCACGCAAGCCACCAGCGCCGCCACGCCGGAGCGCGCCGGATCATGTCGCAGATACGCGCGATGCGTGGCGAAGCTGACCGCCGCGCTCTCCACGCCGGGCAGCCCGCGCAGCGCCTGCTCCACCCGGTTCACGCAGCCCGCGCAGCGAAGCCCGTCGAGCAGCAGCCCGGTTTCCGCGCTCGCGGCCGGCGCAAGCGCGCTCACGATCCGGCCTCGACGGCAATCCGCCTGGAAACCAACTCCCCGCCGCGCTCGACGCGGGCCTCGAGGATCCAGCTTCCCGGGAGCGGCAGCGCCACGAACGCCGTCCAGCCGTCCGAGTCGGGCGTCGCCTCGACGCTGGCGTCGAAGCCGCCCTGGGTCGGCCGCTCGCGGTGCACGAGCACGCGATCCGCCGGGAGGGCCCGCCCGTCCGCGCCGAGCAGGCGCACGGCGACCCGGGTCCCGCCCGGCGCGGGCTGCGCCGTCAGCGTGACGCGCAGTCCGAGCTGCGAGGCCCGATCGGCGGCGCGCAGCGCGCTGTCGTAGCGCTGGCTGGCGGCGTAGGAGTCGGAGACGATCACCGGGTCGGGATGCAAGAGCGCGGCGGACAGGAAGCCGGCGAGCACCGCGGCCATCACGAGCAGCAGCCCCACGATGGCGAGCGGCCAGGGCTCCCGGCCGCGGAGGCGGGAGGTCTGCCTGGCCTCAGCGCCCATCGGCGACCCCGGGCGCGAACAGGAAGTTCGCAGTGCGCGCCACGCTGCGTTCGGGCTGGTCGGCGCGCTCGAGTACGAAGCGGAGCGCGCTCAGGGGCGCGCCGGCGCCGGCTGCGGCGGACACCACGAAGACCTGCGCCTGGACGGAGCCCAGCGCTTCGACGCGCAGCGGATTCTGGCCGACCAGCAGCTCGAAGCCCGGCGGCGCTTGCAGGCGAATGCGGAAGTCGTGGGCCTCGCGGTCGCGATTCTCGATGTGGAGCGAGAACGAATTCGAGACCCGGCCATCGGCGGTCGCGCCGAAGAGCACGCTCGCGTTGTGCGCCACCTGGAGATCGAGCGGCTCGCGCACCTCGAGCGCCCAGGCGAAGGCGGCGCCGACCAGCGCGAGCAGGGCGCCGTAGACGACCACCCGCGGGCGGACGATGCGGACCGGGCGCAGGCGCTCGAGGCCGACCAGCGAGCGGTAGCCGATCAGGTTCGCCGGGCGGCCGACGCTCTCCATCACGCCATTGCAAGCGTCGATGCAGTGCGTGCACGCGATGCACTCGAGTTGGAGTCCCTTGCGGATGTCGATACCCGTCGGGCAGACGGCGACGCACAGCCCGCAGTCGACGCAGTCCCCCGCCGCCTTGCCGAGCTTGCCGCGCGGCTCGCCGCGCTTCGCGTCGTACCCGATCACGAGGGTGTCGGAATCGAACAGCACGCCCTGGAAGCGCGCGTAGGGGCAGAGGTACTTGCAGAACGTCTGGCGCACCAGCGCGAAGTCGAGGTAGGCCAGCGTGGTCGAGACCAGCAGGAAGCCGGTCGCGGCGGGCGAGAGGGTTCCGGCGAGCGCGCCCTCCAGCAGCCGTCCGGGCGAAACGAAATAGGCGACCAGGTGGAAGCCGAGCAGCGCGGCGAGCAGGATCCAGACGGCGTGGGTCGCGAGCTTGCGCCAGCCGGCCATCTGCTTGGGCGGCGCCCCGCGCGACCAACCCTGGATGAAGCGCGCGATCCCGTCGTACACATCGGTGATCACGGTCTGCGGGCAGGCCCAGCCGCACCAGAGCCGCCCGGCCAGCGCCGTGAAGAAGAAGAGCGAGAGCGCGAGGCCGATCACGATCAGCCAGAGGAAGTAGAGCTCCTGGGGGAAGATCACGAGCCCGAAGACGTGGAACTTGCGCGCCGGAACGTCGAAGCGAACCAACGGCTCGCCGGCGATCTCGATCCAGGGCACCAGCAGCAGGATCGCGATCAGGATGCCGTCCGCCGCCCAGCGCAGGCGCCGGAAGAAGCCCTCCACCGGGCGCGCGGTCCACATGGATCGGCCTCAGCCCCCGGGCGGCGGCGCGGCCGGCGGCGCGTAGCCGGGGGCACCGACGCCGGGCGCGTCCTGCCGGGGCAGGGTCTCGAGGTACGCGAGCGCGCGCCAGACCTTCTCGCTCCCGAGCTGCGCTCCCCACGCCGGCATGCCCAGGGGCCTCCCCTCCATCACGGTCTGGAAGAGCTCCGCATCCGAGTGGCCGTACTTCCAGTAGGAATCGACGAGGCTCGGACCGACCAGACCCGTGGCGTCCGGCTTGTGGCAGGCGGCGCAGATCTGGAGGAAGACCTGCTGTCCGTCCGCGATCGCCGAGGCATCGCCGTGGTACGGGTTCACGCTCGGCTGGCTCGCCTTCACGGAGGCGGCGACCGCTTCCGCCGCCGCGACCTCCGCCTCGTACTGCCCGCGCGAGCTCCAGCCCAGCGCGACGTAGTAGATCACGTAGACGATCGCGAAGACGATCGTGGCGAGGAAGCTGGCGTTGAACCAGGCGGGGATCGCATGGTCTTCCTCGCCGATGCCGTCGTTGTGCGGCGCGGACCCGCTCGGCCGTTCGGCGATCTCCTCGGTCGGCGGCGTCGGCTTCATGCCTCGTCGTCCTCCAGCATGCGCTGCGCGGGCAGCTCGAGCCGTTCGCGCCGCTTTCCGGAATACGCCCAGACGGTGATCCCGAGCAGGGTCAGGGCCAGCAGCGCGAGCCGTCCGAACTTGTAGAGCGCGATCCAGTCCATCAGCGCGCCGCTCCCAGGCTGGCGGTCCCGATCGGCTGCTCGCGCCAGCGGATGTCGCGGCCCAGGTGCTGGAGATACGCGATCAACGCGATCGCCTCGCTGCCCGCGCCGCTCTCGCCGAGGTCCACGCCGTCCTTGCGCAGCGACGCGGCGATCTCGCCCGCCTGCCGCTGGGCCGCCGCCGCCGCGTCCTCGATCTCGGCGTCGCTGTAGGGCGTGCCGAGGCTCCGCAGCACCTCGAGCTTGCGCCGCGTGAGCGAGAGATCCAGCGGCTCCCGGGTGAGGAAGGCGAAGGCCGGCATGTTCGAGCGCGGCTCGATCTGGCGCGGATCGACCAGGTGCATCCAGTGCCAGGAATCCGGGTACTTTCCGCCCACGCGCGCGAGGTCCGGGCCCGTGCGCCGGGAGCCCCACAGGAAGGGACGGTCGTAGATGCCCTCGCCCGCCATCGAGAAGGGCCCGTAGCGTCCGGTCTCGGACTTGAAGGGCCGCACCTGCTGGCTGTGGCAGGTGTTGCATCCCTCGCGGATGTAGAGATCGCGCCCCTCGAGCTCGAGGGCCGAGTAGGGCTCTACGCCCGCGATCGCGGGGACCGTGCCCTGGAGGAAGTAGGGCGGGATCAGGAGCACCAGCCCCCCCACGATCACGAACACGAAGCTGAGAACCGCGAGCAGGAGCTGCTTCGCTTCCAGCGGCCGGTGCCATTCCCACGACATCAGCGGCTCCCCGCCGCCGCGGCCGCCGCGAGCCGAGGCGCGGGAACCTCCGACGTCCCCTGCTGGATGGTGCGGACGACGTTGTAGACCATCAGCAGCACCCCGGAGAGGAACAGCGCGCCGCCGCCCGCGCGGATCACGTCGTAGACGTGGATCGCCGCCACCGTCTCGATGAAGGTGTAGGTCAGGCTGCCGTCCGGGTTCACCGCCCTCCACATCAGGCCCTGCGTCACGCCCGAGATCCACATCGGTGTCACGTACAGCACGATCCCGAGCGTCGCGACCCAGAAGTGGGCTTCCGCGAGCCGCAGGCTGTAGAGCTGCGTGTGCCAGAGGCGGGGCACGAGGTAGTAGAGCGTGGCGAAGCAGGTGAGCGCGACCCAGCCCAGGGCGCCGGAATGGACGTGCGCGATCGTCCAGTTGGTGAAGTGCGAGAGCGCGTTCACCGTCTTGAGCGCCATCATCGGTCCTTCGAAGGTGCTCATGCCGTAGAAGGTGAGCCCGACGGCGAACATCTTGAGCAGCGGATCGGTGCGCACCTTGTCCCAGGCGCCGCGCAGCGTGAGGAATCCGTTCAGCATGCCGCCCCACGACGGCAGGATCAGCATGATCGAGAAGGCCGTCCCGAGGGACTGCGCCCAGTCCGGCAGCGGGGAGTAGATCAGATGATGGGGGCCGGCCCAGATGTAGATGAAGATCAGCGACCAGAAGTGGAGGATCGAAAGGCGGTGCGAGTAGATCGGCCGTCCGACCTGTTTCGGCAGGAAGTAGTACATCAACCCGAGGATCGGCGTGGTGAGCACGAAGCCGACGGCGTTGTGCCCGTACCACCACTGGATGTTGGCGTCGTGGACGCCAGCGTAGATCGAGTAGGACTTCCAGAACGAGACGGGCGCCTCGAGGTTGTTGAAGACGTAGAGCATCGCGATCGTGAGGATCGTCGACATCCAGAACCAGAGCGCCACGTACATCGGCTTCTCGCGGCGCCGCGCGATCGTGCCAAAGAAGTTCACCGCATAGGTCACCCACATCACGACCACGGCGACGTCGAGCGGCCACTCGAGCTCCGCGTACTCCTTGGAGGTCGTGTGACCCAGCATCAGCGAGATCGCCGCCGCCACGATGATCCCGTTCCAGAGCCAGAGGTGGAGGCGCGAGAGGGCGTCCGAGAAGAGGCGGACGCGGCACAGGCGCTGCACCCCGTAGTAGCTGCCCGCGAAGACCACGCCGAGCGTGAAGCCGAAGATCACGGCGTTGGTGTGGATCGGGCGGAGCCGCCCGAAATGCAGATAGGGGCCGAAGTTCAGCTCCGGCCACGCGAGCTGGAGCGCCGCCAGCAGGCCGACGCTCATCCCCACCACCCCCCAGAGCAGCGCCGAGAGCGCGAAGCTCCGCACGACCGCCATGTCGTAGAGCTCTTCCGCTTCCCGTCCGATCGGCGTCGTCGCTTCCGCCAAGGCGTCCTCCCGAAAGTCGCGCGGCGCTGGGGCTGCACGAAGGGTGCCAAGGCTCCCGAACCACACGTGCTGGCATGGGGCTCGCAACCGAACGGGGCAGAGGCCGAGGAGCTTGTCTACGCACGCGGAACGGGCCCGTTCGGGGGCGTTCTTCCCCACCTGAGGTGGTCAATTGCGACGCTGTGCCCCATTCGCACCGGTGCTTCTGGCCATCGCCTGGCTCGGCTGCGGCCCCCAGAGCGGGTCGGAGCCGGCGCCGCCTGCGGCGCCCCCGGCCGAGGCGCAAGGCCGTCCCGGCGACCCCATCGTCGAGGTGACGACGGCGCGGGTGCAGGAGGGATCGATCGCCGAGCGCGTCTCCGCCCCCGGCAGCCTGCGGGCGCGCCGCGAGAGCCGGATCGGCGCGGAGGTCAGCGGGCGCATCGGGAAGGTCTTCGTGAACGACGGAGATCGCGTCGAGATGGGCGCTCCGCTCTTCCAGATCGACCGCGGTCCCTACGAGATGGCGCTGCGCCAGGCCGCCGCGGTGCTGGACGTCGCGCGCGCCGAGCGCGCCCAGATCGAGGCCGACCTCGCGCGCGGCAACGCGCTGCGGCGCAGCGACATCGTGGCGGCCGAGCAGCTGGAGCGCATGCGCACGCAGGTCGCCGTCGCGAAGGCGCACGAGCGGCAGGCCGCCGAGGGCGTGGCCCTCGCGCGCCACCATCTCGACCAGACGCTGGTCGCCGCGCCCTTCGGCGGCTCGGTCGCGCAGCGCCTGGTCGACGAGGGCACCACCGCGCTGGTGCAGCCCCAGACGATCGTGATCGTGCTCCAGGAGACCGACGTGCTCGAGGCCGAGGCGAACATCCCGGAGAGCCAGCTCTCGGTCGTGCGGGTCGGCGATCCCGCGTTCGTCCACGTCGAGGGGCTGGCGCAGCCGATCCATACGCAGGTGAGCGCGGTGAGCGACACGATCGATCCCGCGGCCCGCACCTACCGCGTGCGGATGATCGTCCCCAATCCCGAGCACGCCCTCAAGGCGGGGATCTTCGCGCGCATCGAGATCGAGCCTCGCGCGAAGCGCGACGTGATGCTGGTGCCGCGCGCGGCGGTGCGCAGCGAGGAGGGCGGCAACCGCGTGCTGGTCGTGCGCGACGGCCGCGCGGAGGCCGTCTCCGTGCGGCTCGGAGTCGTCTCCGAGAAGGAAGCCGAGGTGCTGTCGGGACTCACGGTCGACAGCGAGGTGATCGTCGGCACGGCCGCCCGTGAGATCGCCCCCGGCATGGCGGTACGCGTGGTCGCGGCGCCGGGCGGGCCCGCGTCGTGAAGCTCGCGGACACCTCGATCCAGCGCCCCGTCTTCGCCGTGATGCTGGTGGGCGCCCTGGTCGTGCTGGGCGTGGTTTCGATTCCCCGGCTCGGCATCGATCTCTGGCCGCGCGTCGAGTTCCCGATGGTGATCGTCAGCACGAAGCTCGCGGGCGCGGCGCCCGAGACGGTGGAGCGCGAGATCACGCAGGTCCTCGAGGAGTCGATCAACACGATCGAGGGAATCAGCAGCCTGCGCAGCGTCTCGAGCGACTCGCTCTCGATCATCTACGTGGAGTTCGATCTCGATTACGAAATCCAGGAGAAGGCGCAGGAGGTCCGCGAAAAGGTGGCGTCGGTGCGCGGCGAGCTTCCGCGCGACGCCGAGATGTCGGTGGTCGAACGCGTCGATCCCGACTCGCAGCCGATCCTGGTCGTGATGCTCGCCGGGCCGCAATCGATCCGCTCGATCACCGAGTTCGCCGACAAGCGCGTGAAGCCGCGGCTCGAGCGCATCCCAGGCGTCGGCAGCGTGGCGCTCGCTGGCGGCCGCAAGCGCGAGATCCGGATCTGGATCGACCCGCTGCGCCTGGGCGGCTACGGGCTGGCGGTGGACGACGTGCTCGGCGCCCTCGAGCGCGAGCACGTCGAGCTGCCGGGCGGCCGGCTGGAAACCGAAGACCGCGAGTGGGGGCTGCGGACCGAGGGCAAGCTCGCCAGCGTCGAGCAGTTCGGGGCCGTGGTGGTGGCCGAGCGCGGCGGCAGCGTGATCCAGCTGCGCGACGTCGCGAACGTCGAGGACGGCATGGCCGAGGAGCGCACGATCTCGCGGCTGGGCGACCGGCGCGGGGTGGCGCTCCAGGTGCGGCGCCAGTCGGGCGAGAACACGGTGGCCGTCGTGGACGCCGTCAAACGCGAGCTCGAGGCCGTGCGCGCGGACCTCCCGCCCGGCTACGAGATGCTGGTGGCGCGCGACGCTTCGCGCTTCATCCGCAGCTCGATCCTCGACGTCGTCTCCGCGCTGATCTTCGGCTCGCTGCTGGCGTCCCTGATCGTGCTCCTCTTCCTGCGCGACGTGCGCGCGACGTTGATTACGGCGGCCGCGATTCCGAGCTCGATCATCGCGAGCTTCACGTTCTTTTATTTCTTCGGGTTCACGCTCAACACGATGACGCTGATGGCCCTCTCGCTGTCGATCGGGCTCTTGATCGACGATTCGATCGTCGTGATCGAGAACACCTTTCGCCACATGGAGCTCGGCGAACCCCCCAAGCAGGCGGCGTCCCTGGCCACCGAGGAGATCGGGCTCGCGGTGATCGCGAGCGCCGCCGCGACCGCGGCCGTCTTCGTTCCCATCGCGTTCATGTCGGGGGTGGTCGGACGCTTCTTCCGGGAGTTCGGCATCGTCGCCAGCTGCACCGTCTTCATGTCGGCGCTGGTGGGGCTGACGCTCGTCCCCATGCTGTGTTCCCGCTACCTGCATCCGACCCCGAAGCACCACCGGGTCTACCTGATGCTCGAATCGGTCTATCTCCAGCTCGAGACCACCTACCGGCGCGTGCTCGCATGGGGGCTTCGCCACCGGCCGGCGACGCTCGCGATCGGCCTGCTGGCCGTGGTCGGCGGGATCGCAGTGGCGCGCGCGGTGCCGGTCACGTTCATCATCCCGGAGGACCGCAGCGAGTTCAACGTCTGGCTCAAGCTTCCCCTCGGCAGCAGCGTCCACAGCACGGAGGCGCTGACGGCGGAGGTCGTCCGGGAGCTGCGGCGCAGCCCGGAGGTGGCGGCCGTCTTCTCGACGATCGGCGCCGGCGCCACCCAGCGCGTGAACGAAGCCGAGCTCTTCGTGGAGCTGGTGCCCAAGGCCGAGCGCGCATCGACCCAGCAGGAGTTCATGACCGCGCTGCGCGGGCGGATCCGCGCACTGGGGCTCCCGCTCAAGGACTTCGCGGTGGAGGAGATCGGCTTCTTCAGCATCGCGGGCTCGCGCAATGCCCAGCTCATGTACTCGATCCGGGGTCCCGAGAGCGATCGCCTCCAGTTCTTCGCGCGTTCCCTGGTCGAACGCATGACCGTGGCGGGCGGCTACGCCGACCTGATGCTCTCCTACGAGACGGGCAAGCCCGAGGTCGCGCTCGAGATCACGCGCGAGCGCGCCGCCGATCTCGGCGTCCCCGCGCTCCAGATCGGCCATACCATCTCGGCGCTCTTCGCGGGCTACAAGGCCGCCACTTTCGAGGATCGGGGCGAGCGCTACGACGTGCGCGTCCAGGTGCTCCCGGAATACCGCGACGATCCGGAGAAGCTCTCGCTCGTCCACGTGCGGGCTCCGAGCGGAGCGCTGGTGCCACTGCGCAACCTGGTGACGCCCCGCATCGGCAACGGCCCCGTCCAGATCGAGCGCGAGAATCGCACGCGCTCGATCACGCTGCGCGGCAACCTCGATGGCAAGGCGGCGGGCGACGCCGACGTCGAGATCATGCGCTTCGCCCGGGAGCTCGGCATCGACGGCGAGTACGAGTTCGCGGCGGTGGGCCCTTCCGAGCGCCTGCGCGAGTCGCTCTCCGCGATCACCTTCGCGCTCATCCTCGCGCTCGTCGCCATCTACATGATCCTCGCCGCGCAGTTCAATTCCTTCCTGCATCCGTTCACGATCATGCTCTCGGCGCCGCTCTCGTTCATCGGCGCCTTCGCGGCGATCGCGGTGATGGGCTACCAGCTCGACACCCTCGGCCAGATCGCGTTCCTGATGCTGATGGGCGTCGTGATGAAGAACGGGATCCTGCTCGTCGACTACACCAACACCGTGCGCAGGCGCGGCGTGTCGGTGCAAGACGCCGTGCTCGAGGCCGGCCCCGTGCGTCTGCGCCCGGTGATGATGACGGCGGTCTCCACCATCTTCGGCATGATTCCGCTCGCGCTGGGCGGAGGGGACGGCTCGGAGTGGCGCAATCCGATGAGCGTGGTGTCGATCGGCGGGCTGATGGCGTCGACCTTCCTCACGCTGCTGATCGTCCCGATCGTCTACACGCTCGTCCACGACGGCCAGAAGGCGCTGGGGCGCGGGCTTCGCGCCGCGCTCGACGCGAGCCTGCGGCAGCTCGGGCGGAACCGGGCCTGAGCCGCGCGGCGCCCCGGGGCGGGCGGGTCGGGAGGCGGGGTATTCTCGCGAGATGGCCCCCCCCGCAGGCGACCTGCTGCGCCGAATCCTGAGCCGACGGCGCAGCCGGATCCTGCTCGCCGTGCTCCTGGTCGGCGTGGCCGTGCGCGCCGCGCTTCCCTACCTGCTCCGGCCGCTGATCATCTCCCAGGCGGACGCCGCGCTGGTCGGGCGGATCTCGCTCGAGGACCTCGATCTCTCGCTGATCCGCGGCGGCGTCACCCTGCAAGGGCTCGGAGTGCACGTGGACGAGCTGCCGCCGCCGGCGCCGGAGAGCGCTCCGGCCGCCGAGGCGACGCCGCCGCTGTTCGAGGCCAAGCGGCTCTGGACGCAGATCAGCTGGCTCGCGCTGCTCGGCAAGACGATCGAGATCGAGGAGTTCGAGCTCGACGGCTTCGTCGCGCGCCTCGACCGCCTGAAGGACGGCATGCTCCTGCCCAAGCCCGTCCCGAGCGAGGCGCCCGCCGAGCCCGAGCCGGAGCAGCCGGCCAGCTGGTCCTTCGCCGCCGACAGCGTGGCCTTTCGCAACGGGCAGATCTTCTTCCGCGATTTCACCGTCGGAGACGAGCCGCAGCACTTCGATCTGGCCGTGAAGGACGTCTCCGCGCACCAGCTCGCGCTGGTGATCGATCCCTCCGGCCGCGAGCCGGGGCACCTGGTGATCAGCGCGCAGATCGGCGAGGGCACGCTCGGGCTGGATTCGAAGGTCGAGGCGCTGGCCGCGGGTCCGGCGGCGCACTCGAAGATCGCGCTCGCGAACCTTCCGGTCGGCGGCGTGCGGGCGTATCTCGAGATGTTCGGCTGGAGCGACCTCACCGGAACGCTCGACGCCAACATCGAGCATCACTTCGAGACGGGCGGCGCGCACGAGCTCGACGGCAGCCTCGCCATCTCGAACGTCGTGGTCCGCGTTCCGAACCAGGAGCGTCCGGCGCTGGCGTGGAAGACGCTGGGGATCGGCGTCGAGAAGCTCGACCTCGTGAAGCAGCACGTCGCCCTGTCGAAGGTCGGGCTGGAAGGCGCGCGCATCGTGATCGACGCGAAGGCGGACGTGCCGGTTCCGCTGATCACGCCGCCGGCGGCCGCACGGACCGGGGCCCCGGCGGAAGCCGAGGCGCCGGCGGAGCCCGCCGCGGCGCCGGAGCCCGGCGCTGCGAAGCCCTGGACCTGGCGCATCGCGAACGTCGCGGTGGTGGGCGCCGGAATCGACCTGCTGGGCGGCGAGCAGCCGCTCCCGCTCGCGCTCGACGCGGAGCTGCGCGACCTATCGAACGAGGCCGGCGGGCGCTGGCCGCTCACGCTCTCGCTGGATGCCGGCGAAGGATCGCTCGGCGTCGATGGTGCGCTCGGCGTCTCGCCGCTCGCCTTCGACGGAAAGCTGCGGATCACGGATCTCGCGCTTCCGCCGCTGCTCTCGCGCATCGACGCGCCGGGGGGGGAGCTGCTGCGCAAGGGGACCCTGCGCGCGGACCTCCAGATCGCGCTCGCGCCGCGCGGCGCAGCGACGGACGGCGCGCCGCCCACCGATCTGCGCGTCGAGGGGACGCTCGGCCTGGCCGGGATCGACGTCGGCGAGGCGAAGACCGCCAAGGATTTCGGCGCGGCGTGGAAGGATCTCGAAGTCGGCATCCGCGAGCTCGCGATGCCGGGCCTGATCGGCGCGAACGATCCGAGCCAGCCGCGCGAGATCGCCGTGAACCTGGCTCGCGTCCAGCTGCGCGAGCCCGCGTTCCGCATCACGCGCACGCAGACCGGGATCCTGCTTCCGGCCCTGGGAGCCGAAGCGCCG
>DATBRV010000128.1:0-5625 GCA_036560145.1 Myxococcota bacterium | reverse complement strand
CGTCCTCGCCACGACGGACACTCCGGCCTTGCGCAAGCTCCTCGCCGACAAGGGCCAGCCCCTGCCGTCCGTGCTGGCTTCCGCGACAGAGGTGGCGGAGGTCGGTCTCGCGCGGCTGCCGTTTGGCCCGGTCTACGCCTGCTTCGGGCCGCTCCGCAGGTTTCGCGCGGGCTGGCGCCGCGCGCGCGTTCGGTTGGTTGCCCGCCTGAGCAAGCAGGTGTTCGGGGGAGATTGCCTCCCCTAGCTGGCCTCGACGGGAGCTCGCCGCTCGAGCCACAGCCGGTACCAGCCCGGCGGGTGGAAGGCGAGGAATAGGCAGCATGCATGGACGGCTCCGAGGCAGCTCAGCACGAGCACGAACGGCGCCGTCAGGAAGGAGCCCGCCAGCATCCCGGCCAGGCTGATGATCACGGCGATTCCCGCGGCGAAGCTCATCAGCCCCCACAGCAAGACCCGATTCACGACGGCGACCTCGGCCAGTCCCAGGCGCAGTCGCAACCGCAGGCGCCGGTAGTAGCTCATGGACTCGAGCATCGCCCAGAAGTACGCGAGCGCGATCGGCGTGGAGTTGATCAGCGTGATGCCGATCAACTCCCCCGCCGGACGCGGGTTGTCGCCGGTCAGCTCGACGAAGTAGGCGACGCCACCCGCTGCGAACAGCAGGAGGCAGAGGCCGACGAGGCCCCTGGCCCAGAGGGCCTCCGGGCGAAACACCTTCAGCGTGAAGGACAGCAGGCAGACGAAGCCGAAGCTCGTGACCACCTGCCCCGCGAGGTGCAGCGGCCACATCTCGGAGGCCGGGATCTGGGTGCTGGCGATCATCAGGGGGTAGCCCAGCACCGTGGCACACGAGAGGTACAGGCTCAGCAGGAGCTCGGGAAGGCCCCTGGTGCGACGCCACAGGGCGAACGTCTTGGTCGCCACCACCCCTGCGGTCAGGATCAAGAAGCCGACGGACAGCCCGGCGAAGATCTCCATTCCCCCGTCCCCCCCGACACATCTTCGGGAGAACGGGCCTGAGGCCTGAGATCATGCCGCGGCGACGGGCAGGCTCAGCGCGCCGCGGATCGGACCCGAGCAGGTCCGCTCTACGCGCGACTCCGTCATCCGGTAGTCCGGGAGCCGCGCGAGCAGCTCCTCGAACGCCACGCGCGCCTCCAGACGCGCCAGGTTCGCACCCAGACAGAAGTGGGCGCCGAAGCCGAAGGCGACGTGCGGGTTGGGATCGCGCAGCACGTCGAAGCGTTCGGGTTCGGAGATCTTGCGCTCGTCGCGGTTGGCCGACCCGAAGAGCAGGAGGACCTTGCCGCCCTCTGGGATGGTGACCCCATGCAGCGTCACCGGCCCGGTCAGCGTGCGCGCAAGACCCTGCACCGGCGAGTCGTAGCGCAGGAACTCCTCGATCGCGCAGGGGATGCGCGCCGGGTCCTGTGTGAGCAGGCGTCGCTGGTCGCGGTGGCGGTCGAGCAGGATCGCGGCGTTGCTGATCAGGTTCGTCGTGGTCTCGTTGCCCGCCACGAGCAGCAGGAACGAGAAGCCGATCAGCTCGGGCTCGCTCAGGCGCTGCCCATCGATCTCCGCGGCGAGCAGCGCGCTCAGCAGGTCGTCGCGTGGGTCGCGTCGTCGCTGTTCGAGGACCTCCGCGAGGTAGCGTGCGAGCTCGACGGCCGGCCCGAGCGCATTCGCCTCGGATTCGCCGCCGCGGGCTTTCGACGGATCGAACTGCGCCACCGCGGTCGACTTCTCCTTGAACCACTCCTGGTCCTCGGCGGGTACGCCCAGCATCTCGGCGATCACGATCGTCGGCAGTGGCGCCGAGAATTCGTGCACCAGATCGAACTCCTGCCGACCCTTCAGGTTGTCGAGCAACGTGCGCGCGATGGCGCGGATGCGCGGCTCGAGGTGCGCAACGCGGCGCGGGGTGAAGGCGCGGCTCACGAGCGCGCGCAGCTTCGTGTGCCGGGGCCGGTCCGTCGTGATGAGGAGTGGTACGCCCGCCGTGGCCTTCCCGTCGTCGAAGTCCGGCAGGCCCACGGCGACGCCCTTGCCCGAGATGAAGAGATCGGGCGCTTGCAGCGCGGCGAGCACGTCGGCGTGGCGCGAGAGCGTCCAGAATCGCAGCTGCGCGTTGTGATGGACGGGGAACTCGTCCCGGAGCCGGCGGTAGACCGGATAGGGGTCCTGGTGCAGCTCCCGATCGTAGGGGTTGAATTCCACCGTGGCCTCCCGGTACGCATTTGACCAAACTTCTGTTCCAACATAGATTCCGGCTCCGCCTCAGTCAATCGCGCGGGGACGCATGATCGACTTCAGCAACCAGGTAGCCGTCGTCACCGGAGCGGGTCGAGGACTCGGGCGGCTCTACGCCATCGAGCTGGCGCGGCGCGGAGCGTCCGTGGTGGTCAACGACCTCGGCGGAACCATGCACGGCGACGGCGCGGACCCTCGCGTTGCCGACGAGGTCGCCCGCGAGATCGAGCGTGCGGGCGGCAGGGCGGTGGCATCGCATGACTCCGTGACCAGCCCCGAGGGTGGAGAGGCGATCATTCGAGCCGCGATCGACCGGTTTGGTCGCGTCGACGCGGTCGTGAGCAACGCGGGCATCTTCCACACCGCCCCCTTCGAGGAACTGTCGCCGGCCGACTGGCGGCGCATGCTCAGCGTGCACCTGGACGGCGGATTCCACCTGAGCCAACCCGCCTTTCGCGTGATGAAGTCACAGGGCTACGGCCGATTCGTCTTCATCGCCTCGTCGGCGGGGCTGTTCGGCCAGCCGCTGGCGGCCCACTACGCGGCGGCCAAGACGGGTCTCCTCGGGCTCGCCAATGTGATTGCCGTCGAGGGTGCGCCGCACGGGATCCTTGCGAATACCGTGCTCCCGTTCGGCCATTCGCGGATGGTCACCGAAACCGTGAACGACCCGAAGGCGATCGAGGCGTCGGGCTTTCTGAGCGCCATCCGGCCCGAGCTGGTCGTGCCGATCGTCGTCTTCCTGGCCAGTCGGGCCTGCGGGTTCAGCCATCACAACTACTCGGCCTGTGCCGGGCGCTACGCGCGAGCCTTCATCGGCCTCGGCGAGGGTTGGCTTGCGGAGCCCGGCAGCAGCCCGACCGCCGACGACATCGCCGCTCATCTCGGCGACGTCTCGGCGACGAAGTCGTTCACCGTTCCGATGTCGATCTTCGACGAAGTCGTCGGCGTCTGCAGCCGCCTCGGCATCACCGCGTAGCCTGGCGTACCGTCACGCCGTGGCCAGAGTCGGAAACGGACAGGGCGATGGCACTCGCCGAGCCGAGATCCTCGAAGCGGCGGCCTCGCTGATCGCCTCCTCGGGCCTGCGCACATCCCTCCAGGAGATCGCGGACGCCGCCGGGATCCTCCCGGGAAGCCTGTATCACCACTTCGAATCCAAGGAAGCCATCCTGATCGAGCTGATCCGGCGATATCACGCCGATCTGGATCGCATCGGGGAGATCGCCCAGCAGGAGATCGCCCAACAAAGACTGGACGCAGACGCGAGACCCGCTTCCGAGAAGATCGTCGAACTCGGATCGATGATCGCAAACTGCGCTGTGCGCCATCGCGCCGCGCTTCAACTGACCTTCTATGAACCACCGACCAGCGCGAACCAGGAGCTGGTCGAATTGGCCCGGCGGCCACCCGCAGCGCTCCAAAAGGAGATGCTCGCAACCCTGCGTGCCGGCAGGCGGCGGGGCTACATCCGGCCGGGCATCGACCTTCCCACGCTGGCGGACCGGATCTGCCAGACGATGCTGCACGTCGGGCTCGACGTGATCCGGAACGATGCCGCTGCCGAACGGGTGGCCGCGATCCTTTGTGCGATCCTGCTGCACGGCCTTGCCAGCCGACCGCCCAGCGACGCGCAGCTCGATCGCTCGAGCGCGCTCCGGGCCGTGAACCGAGCCATCGAGACATGGAGCGACGCGCGCGAAGCCGATCCAGGGGACAAGGCTGCGCACGTCCGCGCCATCGCACGCGCCGAGTTCGGTCGCAGAGGCTACGAAGCCACCACGATCCGGGACATCGCGTCCGCGGCCGGCCTCGGCACCGGCACCGTCCACCGGTTGATCGGCTCGAAGGAAGAGCTGCTGGCTTCGATCATGCGCTCGTTCGGGGAAAAGATCGCAGCGGGCTGGATCAGCGCGCTTCGCTCGGATGCGACGCCGATCGAGAAGCTCGACGCTCTGGCCTGGCTCGACATCAATGCCCTGGACCGCTTCGGTGAGGAGTTCAAGATCCAGCTGGCGTGGTTGCGACAATCGCCCCCGGATACCCGCAACCCTGGCTGGAAATTCGCCACGCGGCTGCGGCAGCTGAAGTCCCTGCTCGCCGAAGGGATCCGATCCGGAGAGATCCGGATCGACAGCCCGTCCACCGGAATGCTGGCGCGCTGCGTCCTCGACGTCCTCTGGATCCCGGAGAACATCCTGCGCGCGGCAGGCAAGCGCGCGGCGCTCATCCACGCCCGTGACACGGTGTTGCGTGGAGTCGCCGCCCGCAAATAGGTGCCGGGTAGAGGATGATCTCGAGGAGCGACGAGATGGACAGCGAGCGCCTGGCACCGCTCGGCCTGCTCGCCTCTGCGATCTCCGGCCGTGCGCTTCAGGTGGCGCCGGGAGAGCTCGGCGAGCCGGCGTGGACCGACGGGAAGACGATCTACGTCGATCCCGACACCAGCGCGCGTCGTCAGATCGAGGCGCTCGCCGTGCAGGCGTCGCTCCTCGCAGCTGGAAGCCTGGATCCCGAGGTCTTGCGCAAGCTGACGTGGCGCGCGGCATTGGCGCGGCGATACCTCGCCGTGGAGGGCCATCGCGCGCTGGCGGCGATCGAGGGCCTGTTGCCCCCGTCGCTGCGGACGCTCATCGACTTCGATGTCGCAGCGCGGGCCGATTCGCCCGCCGCGTCCCTGGCTTCCGCGCTGAGCCGGGAGGCGATCGCCGATCCGCCGGAGTGCTTCGGCGCCATCCGCACGCGGCCCTTGCTGGCGAGGGTCCAGCCAGCCCACGGCTCGGCGGCGACGCGCGAGCACGCTCCGCTCGAGCGGCGCAACCCGGTGCTGGCCGAGCTCGCACGGGACGAGGACGAAGACCGCGCCGGCACGGATCTCGTCTCGAGCCCCGTCGGCGGCGGAGGCGCGGTCGGCCGCTGGCTGCGGCAGCTGCTGAGGGCGGTGCGCCGGCTCGAAGGGGGTGGCGCTCCGGGCGCCGACGCGCCGACTCACCGGGCGCAGATCGGAACGCGCGGGAGCGCGAGTCCCACCTTCTCGACGGCGAGGGCGGAGACTCTCGAAGCGGCCACCCACGAAGGCGGGGGGACGAAGTATCCCGAATGGGACGTCCATCGACGGCGCTATCGCCAGGACTGGTGCAGCGTCCAGGAGATCGAGCCCCGGCTGAAGGACGGCGCACCCTTCCTGGTGTCGGACCGGTACGGCTTGCGCCGACCGCTCACCCGTCTCGGCATGGGCCTCGATCGCCATCGGCGGCAGGCGCAGGGCGACGACATCGACATCGATGCGGCCATCGAGGCGCGCGTCGAGCTGATGGCCGGGTCGGCGCCCGACGAGGCGTTCTACGTCGACAGCCTGCGCCGCAGGCGCGATCT
>DATBRV010000127.1:0-75397 GCA_036560145.1 Myxococcota bacterium | reverse complement strand
GAGCCCGAGCGCGATCCCTGGACGGGACGCCCGTTCTTCCGCGCCTCCCAGGAGACCTGCGCCAACGTGTCGCGCGGCGGCGCCTACGTGCAGACCGGCGAGCCGCTGGCTCCGGGCCGCCGGATCCTGCTCGAGATCACGCTTCCCGACGGACAGCCCGTCGAAGCGATCGGACGCATCGCGTGGTCGAAGCGCGTGCTCACGCCGCGCGAGCGCGACGTGCAAGCCGGCATCGGAATCGAATTCCTCGGCGGCGCCGCAGAACAGTTCTCGGCGCTGGAAAACTACATCGACAAGCTGATCGAAGCCGGCGTCGGCGAGGACGCCGCGGCCGTGCAGGCCTAACACACGGGCCAAAGAGTTACAAGCTTGAACGGCGCTCTTGCTCGGCGGTATCTTCTGGTTTCGAATGAAGGCACGCGGCTCGTACAAGATCGCCAATCGCACCCGCGCGCTCGACGGGCTGATCGACCCGCTCGGCCGCAGCGAGCGCCGCGTTCAACGCATTCTCGAATCGCTGCGCACGGAGATCCTGGAGGGCGGCGGGGGGCCGAATCTGCGCATCCGGCAGGTGTTCCGCACGCCGCGTGAGATCTTCCGGCTCGAGCTCGAGTTGCCGCAGCTCGGCTACCAGCGGACCACGCTGCTCGACCGCGACGCCCTCGAGGAGCTGCTGGCGGAGGACGCGATCCGCGCGGTGGTCGGGACCTCGTCCCTCGAAAGCTAGTTTTCGGGTCCCGGCGCGCGGGCGGCCGCGCGCCACCCGACTCCGCTCGCCTGTGGCTCGCTGCGCGCTTCGCTTGCTATATCCGCAGGCCGAACGGATGGGTGGTGCCCGGGGCAGGACTCGAACCTGCATGGCCATTGGCCAAGCGATTTTAAGTCGCTCGCGTCTACCGGTTTCGCCACCCGGGCTCTGAACGGAAGCAGTCTATACTCGAAGCCGGCCCTTGGGGAGAGCTGACGTGTTCCACAATCACAAGGTCGTCGTGGTGATGCCGGCCTACAACGCCGCCCGAACCATCGAGCGAACCTACCGGGAGATCCCCCTCGACCTGGTCGACGACGTGATCGTCACCGACGACGCGAGCCACGACGAGACCGTGCAGATCGCCCGGCGGCTCGGCCTGCGCACGCTCGTCCACGAGCAGAACCGGGGCTACGGCGGGAACCAGAAGACCTGTTACACGGAGGCGCTGCGGCTCGGCGCCGACGTGATCGTGATGCTCCACCCGGACTACCAGTACACGCCGAAGCTGATCCCCGCGATGATCTCGATGATCACCGACGGCCCCTTCCAGGTGGTGCTCGGCTCGCGCGTGCTCGGCGGGCGCGCCATCGCGGGCGGCATGCCGCGCTACAAGTACGTCGCCAACCGCGGCCTGACCGCGTTCCAGAACCTGATGTGCGGGGCCAAGCTCTCCGAGTACCACACCGGCTACCGCGCCTTTTCGCGCGAGGTGCTGGACTCGCTCCCGTTGCTCGAGAACTCCGACGACTTCGTCTTCGACAACCAGATCCTGGCCCAGATCCTGCTGGCGGGCTTCGAGGTGGGCGAGGTGAGCTGCCCTGCCGCCTACTTCGAGGAAGCCTCGTCGATCAACTTCCGACGATCGATGCGCTACGGGCTGGGCGTCGTCAGCACCTCGCTTCAGGCCTTCGCGCAGCGCAAGGGATTGGCGAGCATTCGCATCTTCGATCCGCAGGGACGACGGCTGCTGCCGATGCCCGCGGCCCAGCTGCCGGCGGGCTCGGAGCCCTAACCGTGACCGGCTCGCGCTGGCTGTGGCTCGCGCTCTTGTGGGCCGTGACCGCCGGGCTGCTCTTCGCGATCTACCGGAGCGGGGCCACGAGCTATCACCGCTACGAAGACACCGACGGCTGGGGGCTCAACCAGGAGCGCTACATCGGCGAGGATCTGGCCAAGGAGATCCGCGGCGGCGAGCGCTACCGCTACGTCGGCGTCCGCCGAGTGTTCGATCGGGATCCGGGACCGCGGACCTTCGCCGCCGCGGTGATCCTGCCGGTCGCCGTCCTGGTCACGATCCGGCTGGTCCGCCCGCGCCCGGGTCCGACCCCGCCGCCGCCGCCGAGCTGATTCGAACTGGCGCCAGCGCGACTCGAACTTCTTCTTCCGGACCGCCGAAGTACTCGAGCAGCGACACCAGGAAGAGACTCACGCCGATCATCTCCATCGACTCCTCGACCAGGTCGATCAGCGCGTAGCCGAAGTTCTTGTCCCCGACCCGATCGGTCCACCAGGCGAGCGCCAGCTCGACGCCCAGGGCGCCCCCCACGTAGATGGCGCCGGCCAGCACGAAGCGCCCGCGGGTCCGCTCCGGCAGTGCCGCGAGGAAGCGGAGGTAGGACAGGCCGACGATCGCGACGACGATGCCCGCCGGGATCACCCAGCCGAAGTACAGGATCCCCGGTAGCTGGAACCAGCGATTCGCGTTCTCGTGGATGCCGACCGATTCGTCGAGCGAGATGTAGAGGAAGATCAGCGAGAGCGCCCACCAGTGGCGCACCCAGCGCGATCCGCGGCGCCGCTGGTCGCTCGCGATCAGCACCAGCACGACGGCGCAGGAGTAGAGCAGGCAGGCGGAGAGCCAGGTCGGAAGGTTGTCCTCGTGGCTCAGGCTGAAGAAGGAGTGGAGCCCGCCGAGGTCGCCGAGGCCGAGGACGTCGTCGAGGAACTCGACGGTGAGGCCGGCGTAGATCACGAAGGCCAGCACGATCACCAGCAGCCGTCGGAGCCCGTCCAGGGGGAGCACCGCCTGGGACGGGCCGCCGCGGACGCTCATACCTGTTTCTTCCGGACCGACCAGATGAAGCCGTCGTACCAGAAGTGCATCATCGAGACGACCAGCGTGACGGCCCACAGCCACTCGATCTCCGAATCGAGCGACTCGACCCAGAATCCGTAGCTGAAGCCTGCCGCGATCAGCCCCACCGCGGCCAGCGGCTTGGCGGCCCGCAGGCCGCTGACCCGGAAGATGCGGGTCAGGTTGCGCTGCTCCGAGGCCCAGACCAGCCCGAAATACTGGAACGCGTGGAAGAAGTTCATGATGAAGAAGGCCTCGCCCCAGCTGTTGAAGCCCCAGCTGTAGACCGAGCACAGCCCCGTGCTCGCATACAGGAAGGCCTTGAGCAGCGAGACCCGATATCCCTGGGCGCGAAGCCGCCAGTAGCTCGCGAGGTAGTAGACGATGAACACCGACCCGAATCCGAGCAGCGCCCAGGCGAAGATTCCCTGGTACCCGGTCATGAGGGCCGGGATCTTCGTGAAGAAGGTGTCGCCCACGCTCGCGAACTCGTCGAAGTCCCCGAAGTGGTCGAGCATGGTGGCGCCGCCGATGATGGGCCCGGCGTACAAGAGCTGGTTGAGCCACCAATCGAGCCGGCGCCCGGCCATCGGATCGTTGCCCTGGCGGGAGTCGTAGATGCGGCCGAAGCCGAAGGTCTGGAGGCCCGAGTGATAGACGTCCCAGAACGTCGTCAGCACCGAGACGGAGACGAGCACCCAAGCGGAGCTGAGCATCGCCGCGTAGATCAGCGGCGGCGCCAGCAGGAAGCGCAGGCGGTGGGTCGCGAAGATCTGCGGGTTGCCGTGGCTGCGGAAGAAGACGATCACGAGGTGGGCGTGGATGAACGCGCCGATCAGGAGCCCCGCGACGCTGAACTCCTGGCCCCAGAGGTGGAATTGCGACGTCGAGAGGGGGCTGCCCGAGATCAGGATTCCGAGCCCCAGCGCGAGCGTCGGGGGCAGCAGGAAGAAGACCCAGTCGTAGACCGGACCCACGATGTAGAGCTGGCCGGCTCGGCTCGCCTCGCGAGGCGCGCTGCTCGCGACTCCCTGAGAGGCCGGCTGGGCGGCGCTGATGGCGGACATCGGGCCTCTCTCCGATCGGAGGACCGTGGCGTCGGCTGAAGGATAGCCGGGCCCAGAACGGCGCGATGCGCGGCAGCCCGCTGGCTGCCGCGCATCGCTCGACCCGTTCTCGTGGCTCCGGGGCCGGCTCACCGGCCCCGGACTTCACTCAACTACCAGCCGTGATGGCCACACCCATGCTTGTGCTGGTGCTGCTTCTTCTTGGCCTTGTGGCCCTTGTGCTTCGAGACCTTCTTCTTGTTCTTGTGCTTCTTCTTCTTCGACATCACCTGCTGCGGCTCGATCGTGACGGTCGCGCCGTCCATCGCCTCGTCGCAGGTCGTGCTGTTCACCTGCCCCGTCACCGTGACCGTATTCATGGTGTCCGTGGTGATGAACTCGTCGCGCGTGTAGGTCTCGCTGCTGTTGCCGGCGATCGACTCCCCGACGGTGATGATGCCGAGCGGGTTGTCGATCACGTTGATGTTGGTGGCCGTCCCGCTGTTCGGGTTGGTCACCACGTAGGAGTAGGTGACGATGTCGCCCATCGACATGTTGTCGAGCCCGACCACCTGGATCGCTCCGAACCGATCGCCGATCGCGAGCGGCTTGTAGCAATCGGTGCGGATCTTGAGCAGCTGGAGCGTCACGCCCCCGCCGTCCCGGATCCGGATGTAGACGCTCGAGTCGAGCTCGCTCTGCCCGGCGTTCGCCGCGTTCGCGTCCACCATCTCGCCGAGATCCACGATGTTCGTCACCGTATCCAGGAACACGTGGCCCGAGCCGTCCGAGTTCTGGCTCACGGTGATCCGGACCGGCTCGCTGGTGCCGGCGTCACCCGCGCACTCGACGGTTCCGAGCTGGTCGTTCGTGGTGTCCGAACAGCTCCCGCCCACGTAGCGCAGGTTGATCACGCTCGGCCGGTCCTGGCACGGCGTCCCCGGCGCATACGCCTCGACCACGCAGACGTCCGTCGGTGCCGGGTCCGGATCCGGCGTCGAGACCACGCCGCCCATGGTGCTCTTGATCTCGACCAGCTTGAGGGCTCCGAACTCGTCGCCCACGTTGATCGGCGATCCGCAGGAGGCGTCGATCTCGAGCGTCTGGAGGGTCGATCCGTCCTTCTTGAGCTTGAGCTTCAGGGTCGAGGGCAGGTAGCTGCCGGTCGCGCTGAAGTTCACCAGGGATCCGACGTTGAGGGTCTGGCCCGCCGGAATCACGGAGACCGACGGCCCGTTCTCGGTCACGAGCGCCGAGACAGGCTGCGCGCCAGCGGGGTCGCCGTTGCAGTACGCCGCGGTGCCCTGATCGTTGCCACCCGCGTCGCAAGCCTCGCCGGTGTACTGGAACACCAGCCGCTTCGCCTTGCCTTGGCAGTCGTCGCCAGAGGTCGTGGCCGGCGGCTCCACGAAGCAGAACTTCTCCACTTCGAGAGCGCAGTCGGTGGGCGGAATCATCGGGCCGATGCAGGCGGTCGGCGCGTCGAAGCCGAAGTCGCCGTTGATCGACACGAGGTTGTCGGAGGTCCCGCCCGGCGCGAACGCCGAGAGGATGTACATCTGCTGGGTCGTCTCCCCCGGCTGGATCGGGGTGCTGAAGTAGTTCCACTCGACCTCGTTGCCGACCACCGCGCCGCCCGGCGCGTCGGGCGTGACGCCGGCGCCCAGGGTCCCAGCCGAGGCAACCGCCAGGGGCGGCACTTCGATCGCGAAGCGGATGATCGGGAAGAAGCTCGCCGCGTCGTTCTCGATCGAGTAGATGAAGGTGTTGAGGCCGTCGCCCGGGAAGGGGTCTTCGGCATTCCCCTCCAGGTAGATCGCGACGCGCTTGATGGCGGTGAAGGCGCCGTCCGGCTGGACGACCACCGTCTCGGCGGAGAAGTCCGGCGCGGCTGCCGCGCTGAGCGGTAACAAGGCGCACGCGAGCGCCGCCACGACCGCCAGGTAATGAGAGATCCTGCGTGAAAACATGTAGGGGCTCCTGTTGGTTCGGGGGGATGAGCGCAGAACGCGCACCGAGCACAGCTGCTCGAGCGGCGGACCCGTAGCGCTCCACACCAACCGACTGCTGATGGGCATAGTGGCATGAAACGCCGGTTGAGTGTCAGTGAAAAATCGGTGTTCTCGACGGAAGCAGGTCCGCGGCCGGACTGCGCAGGTGTTTCTGTGTAGCGGGGCGACATGCCTCGGTGTCGAGGGATCCGTCGGCGCGCCGCGCCCCGGAGGGAGCCAGTAGAAAACCTTTTCCCTTTTTCCGACGGAACGGAAAAATTCTACTACCATGGTTCGGTTTCGGCCTCGCGCATCAGACAAAAAAGCCCTTGAATTCCAGATACTTGAATATCCCCGGCTACCCGATTCCGCTTGGAACGGATATTGCTTTCCCGACTGGATTGGCGACGTGGGTCGTTCTCACGCGCCATGGGAAGCTGCGCCTGCTGGGCAAGGGGATGTTGTGATGCGACCTGGACGATTGGCTTTCCTCGGGTTGGTGGTGGCCGCCTTGGGTATGGGCGTGGCAGGCGGCGCGAGCGCCTACCCGCTGATCAACGCCAGCGGCGACACCTTCAGCTACAACAACGGCTCGGGCACCAGCGGCACCATCACCTATCTCGGCTTCACCACCGGCGCAGCCCTTACGGGCACCGTCGCGACGGTCGGCACGATCGGCGCGACGGACATCGTCCTGCTCTTCACGGCCACGCCCTCCGCCGGGGTGATCGACAGCATCGGCGTCGGCGCCGTGTACTGCGATCCGGGCCCGTACAACGGCAGCCCCGGGACCGAGTGCACCACGAGCTTCCTGGGCCGGACCACCACCGGCGCCGGCTGGGGCCCGAACGGCACGGACGTGGACATCGCGACCATCACGGGGACCGCCGGGACCCGCGTCTTCAACTTCGCGGACGGCCCGGACGTCGGCACGCTGGGCGATCTGGGCCCGGGCGAGGTCAGCGACCGCTTCTTCGTGGCCTACACGGCCGGCCAGATCACCTTCGACTACAAGACCACCCTCAACTTCATGGTCAGCCCCGAGACCGGCGCGGACTTCACGACCAGCGTGACGCTGGCTCCGGAGCCCGGGACGGTGCTGATGCTGGGCGTCGGGCTCGCTGGCCTCTCGATCGCCGGCCGCCGCCGCCGCAGCTAGCTCCCCGCCGCTTCTCCGCTGCCTCGCTCGCCAGCCGCGGCGAGCGCCTCGCTGAGCGCCTGCTCTTCGCGCGAGTCGTCGAGCGGCGTGACGCCGCGCAGCCGCTCGAGCATCCCCCGCGCCTCCTCCAGATCGCCGGCCCCCGCCGCCAGCAGCCCCGCGTTCGCGAGCGCTTCGGGATAGAACGGATTCGCGTCGAGGGCGCGCTGGGCAGCCTGGCGAGCTCCCTTGCGATCGCCGCTGCGGGCCAGCGCCCCCGCGAGATCGTTGTGCGCAGCCGCGTCGCCGGGAAAGCGCGCCACCAGCGCCCGCAGCTCTGCGATTGCGTCCGCGTCGCGCCCGGCCAGCATGGCCGCGCCGGCCAGTCCGTACCGCGCATCGCGCTGGTCCGGGTCGATCTCGAGCGCGCTCCGGAACGCCTGCGCCGCCGCCGCGTAACGACCCTCGGAGAGCGCGCGGAACCCCTCGTCGACGCGCGGCTTCGCCTGCGCGCGCGCGACCGGAAGCGCCAGCCCGGCGGCGGACGCCTCGGCTTCGAGCGCCTCCGCGCTCGCGAAGTTTCCCGCCTCGCGAGCCGCCAACGCATGCACCCAGGCGCGTGCGGCCGGCGAGCTCCCGCTCTCTGCGGACGCGACATCCGCGATCCGGACCAGCAGGCCCCAGGTCCGGCCAGGCCCCTCGCCGGCGCTTCGTCGCACGGCTCGCGCCTCGAGCGACGGGCGGTCGTCCGAGAGGATCTCGCCGGGCCCGAGTCCGGCCCGCACCGACGCCGCGCTCGCGATCCGGCTGGCCCGCAGCTCGGCGGGATCGGCGGCGGCGTGCGCGCCCGGCGCGATCCCGGCCGCCGCCAGCCGAGCCCGCAGGGCGGGTTCGTCGGGCGTCGGGATCGGCGCGTCCGAGCCGAGGGCGATCAGGTTCCCCGCGCCCCACCAGAGCGCGCCGTCGGGAAAGACCTCGAAGAAGCTGCGCAGGATCGCCGCCAGGCTGTCCGCGCCGATGCGCTCGACCGGCAGCCACTGCGCCGCGATCCCGCCGGGCCGCAGCGCCCCCGCCAGGCGCGCGAAGTACTCGATCGAGTAGAGGCCCGTGGCTCCCACCGACCACGGGTGGAGCGTGTTCGCGACCACCACGTCGTAGGCGCGCGGATGCCGCGCCAGGAAGACGCGCGCGTCGCCCGGCAGGATGCGCACGCGATCGCGCGCGCCGCCGAGATCGTTGTCGGGGGCGAAGAAGCGCGCGGCCCGGATCACGGAGTCCGCAATCTCGACGCAGTCGATCTCCTCGAGCGGGAAGCGCGCCGCCGTCGCGAGCGTGATGCCCGAGCCGAGGCCCACTTCGAGGAAGCGCTCGGCGGCGGGATGCAGCAGCAGCGGAAGCATCGCCAGCAGCTCCTCGGTGCGTCGCGCCTCGCCCCCCGTCGAGGCTTCCGGATCGCCGTCGACGATCAGGTCGCGCCGTCCCGCCACCTGCGCCACCACGGCCGTCGCCTGCCTGCCATGCGCGACGAAGAGGACGCGAGCGCCCTCGGCGGGGGTCAGGGTGCGAGAGGCGGGCAGCGTTGCGACCAGCGCGAGGCCCGCACAAACCAGCGCCGCCCTGGCGAGGCCGCCGCCGAGCGTGGCGGAGCCCGCCAGCAGGAGGGCGACCGCCAGCACTCCGCCGACTCCGGCGCAGACCGCGGCGCCCCGGGCCGGCCCCAGGATCGGGAGCAGCACGAACGGGGCGAGCAAGGCCCCGGCGATCCCGCCCGCGGTATTCCAGGCGCTCACGCGCCCGAAGGCGCGGCCGATCGCGCGGTCGCGGACGGCGAGGCGCACGAAGAACGGGAACGCGCCCCCCATCAGGATCGCGGCCGGCGCCACGCCCGCCACCAGCGCGAGCAGCGCGCGCGGCGTCACCCCCTCGGCCGGTAGCGCGGGCGAGTGAGCGAGCAGCGCCGAGCCGGCGAGCAGCGCGCCGGCGACCGCCGCCTCGATCCAGCCGAGCGCGAGAAGCGGGCGACGCGTGCGCGCGGCGGGTCCCGCGAAGACGAGGTTTCCGACGGCGAGTCCCGCGAGGAAGAGCGCCAGCACCGCGGCCCACGCGAGCAGCGACGAGCCGAGGCGCAGCGCCGACATGCGCGCCGCCAGCACCTCGAACGCGAGGCTGGCCGCTCCGGCTGCGGTCGCCACCGCGAGCGCCGCGGTCACGCCGAGCGCGCGGCTCTGCGACGCCGCCGTGTGTGCGGAGTCAGCCGGGATCGCGCCCTCGTCGCGCCCGGGCTCACCGGACGCCGCAGCCCGCCGCGCCGCGATCCACGCCGCCGCGCCGACGGCCGCCGACCCCGCGGCAGCCGTCGCCAGCGTCGCGCGCAGGCCGAGCGCGGGAATCGCCCAGACCGCGAGGCCGACCCCCGCCACGGAGCCCAGCGTATTGGCCCCGACGATCCAGCCGGCGCGCTGCGCCGGCGCCCCCGAGCTCGCGCGCAGCAGCGCGGGAAGCGTCCCGCCCAGCAGCGTGGTGGCAGGCAGCAGGCTGCCCGCGGCCACCAGCAGCGCCAGCCCGGGCGCGAGATCGATCCAGCCGCTCGCCAGCGCCGCGAGCGGGATCAGCGTGGCGCACGCCAGCGCGCCGGCCCCCAGCTCCAGCACCGCATACCAGCGCAGCGGCGAGGCGGTCCGATCGGCCCGCGGGCCCAGCAGGCGGGCGCCCAGCGCCAGGCCTCCGAAGAAGGCCACCAGCACCGCCGAGATGGCCTCCACCTGGCTCCCGGCGGCCAGGGCGACCAGCCGCGTCCACACCACCTGGTACACGAGGGCGGGAGCCCCGGAGAGCAGCGCGAGCAGCAGCGTCGACAAGCCCGGGAGCTTACCTCCCGCGGGCGTGGCGCGGCGGCGATCGCGGCTCGCTTCCCCGGGCGCGGATGACACGGAATGCCGGGGGCAGGCCACCCCATGACCATCGGCCTGTGTTAGGGTGGGACACTTCGTCGGGATCCCCATCCGAGCCGGGCCCCGCAGGACGTGAATCGATGAAAACCCGCCTGGTTCTGGTGACTTTGCTGCTGGTTTCGCCGCTCGGGAGCAGCTTGCTGGCGGCTCGGGCGGATGCCCAGATCACGCCGTACATCGTGAACGGGGAGCCGGAGCTCGCCGAGCCCACCACCGCGGCCCTGCTCCAGGGGCTCGATCCGGCCACCGCCAACGTCGTCTGCTCCGCCACCCTGATCGGCTGCGATACGGCGATCACGGCCGGCCACTGCTTCAACCTCAGCGCCAATCTGCGGCGCACCCTCTTCTTCCAGCACGCCGGCTTCTACACGATCGAGAGCGCCGTCCGGCATCCGGCCTACGCCGCCTACTACGACCAGGGCATCGGCGATTTCTACGCGGTCACCCGTCAGGAGGACATCGCGGTGATCAAGCTGGCGACGCCGGTGTCGGGGATCACGCCATCGCCGATCAACACGACGCAGACCCCTGGCGCAGGAACACCCGGGCGTGTGGTGGGCTTCGGGCGCGATCCCGTCACCGAGGTGTCGTCCTCCCAGCAGAACCTGGGGATCAAGCGCTCCGGCTCGATGACCCTGGCGACCTGTCAACATTCCACGCTCAGCCCGTGGGACGTCCTGTGCTGGGACCCCTCCGAGGTGCTCGGCGATCCGGGCGACGACGTCAGCACCTGCAACGTGGACTCCGGCGGGCCGATGTTCATCGATCAAGGCGGCGTCCGGATCGTGGCGGGGCTCACCAAGGGCGCCATCATGCCGATGGCCTCCTGCATCCCTCCCGTCGAGGCGTTCGACACCAACGTGTTCCGCCACCACCAGTGGATCGAGCAGACCGCGGCGCAGCTCGGCGCGATGCCCCTCTCCGTCACGCAATGCACGAGCCTTCCGCAGGTCGCCTCGGACGTCGTCGCGGGAAGCTGCAACGCGCTGCCCTGGGGCGAGGACGAGACGACGCGCGTTTGCGGATTCGACGGCGAGCTGAGCGCCGCGCTGCTCCAGCAGCAGCACGTGATCCAGGTGCCCGACGGCACCCAGCGGCTCCGGGTCGCCCTGAACGGGATCTCGCGCACCACGAATCCGGTGGACGTGAGCCTGTACGTGAGATTCGGCGCGCCGCCCACCACCTCGGTCTACGACTGCGCGGGCGTCGCGACCGGCAACTTCGCCGCCTGCGAGTTCGACGAGCCCCAGGTGGGCACCTGGTACGCGCTCGCGGTGCGCGTGACCGGAACCGTCGCCTACCAGATCGCGGCAACGGAATTCGGCCCGAGTCCGCCGGGCCCGGACACGGACGGCGACACCGTCGAGGACGCGCTCGACAACTGCACCCTGCTCGCCAACGCCGCCCAGAAGGACATCGACAGCGACGGCTGCGGCGACGTCTGCGACGGCGATTTCAACAACAACGGCGCCATCGAGGCGAGCGACTTCAGCCTCCTCAAGACCGCCTACCTGACGGAATCGGGACAGCCCGGCTACGACCCGCTCGCCGACATGGATTGCAGCGGCGCCGTGGACGCCATGGATTTCGCATTCTTCAAGCCGGGGTACGGCCATCCGGCCGGGCCGTCGGGACTCCCCCCCGAGCAGAAGACGCCGGTCGCCTGCCCGTAGGGTGGGGGTGAAACGCGGGAAGTGACGGACCCGAAGACGCGGGGGGATGACACCCTCGCCAACGTCTCCCTACGCAGGCAGGTGTCGTTCGCGATCGTGCTGGTCGCGGCGGGCCTGCTGCTGATCGAGGGGGCGGCCCGCCTCTGGCTCGCGCTCACCGCGCCGCCTCCCGCGGCGATCGACGCCCGCTCGGGCGCGATCGAGACGGCGTGGCTCGACATCCTCGACCGGGATCTCGAGGCGGGCGCAGGCGTGCCCGGGCTCTACCTGCCCGATGCCGAGCTGTTCTGGAGGCTGCGGCCCGACACCGCGCTGGAGGTCGAGAATCGCGTCTACCAGCTGCGCACGGGGCCCGCGACCTGGCGGATCCGGATCGGACCCCAAGGTCAGCGCGGACGCGCCTTCCCCGGCGCCGGGGAGCAGGCCTCGCCGGTGATCGTCGCGCTCGGCGATTCCTGCACCTTCGGCTTCCGCGTGGGCGAGGACGAAACCTATCCGGCGCAGCTCCAGCAGCGCCTGCGCGAGCAGGGGCTGCCCCGCGCCGCGGTGGTGAACTACGGGGTGCCCGGCTACACCAGCTTCCAGGGCCGGCGGCTGCTGACCGGAATCCTCGCGCGGCGGCGGCCCGACTTCGTGGTGCTCGGCTTCGGGGCGAACGATCTCGAGCTCGACGTCTCCTCCGACGCCGCCAAGGCGGAGCGCATCAGCCCCGTGCGGCTCCGCCTCTACACCGCGCTGAGCCAGCTGGCGACCGCGCGGCTGTTCCTGCCGCGGCAGGACGCGCGGCGGACCGAACCGGACCGCCCCGCGCAGAGCACCCGGGTGTCCCCCGCCGAGTTCCGCGAGAACCTGCTCGCGATGATCCGCGCCGCGCGCGGCGCCGGCGCCCGCGTCGTCCTGCTCGACCTGGTCCTGATCGGACCCGTCTTCCGCGATGCGATCGCGGAGATCGCGCGGCAGGAATCGGTTGCCTGGCTCGACGGCCGCGAGATCCTGCGCGCGGGCCTCGACGATCTGCTCGCCGGACGTCGCTTCCAGCCCGAGCGCGCCGAGATCGAGCGCTTCTGGAGCCAGGACGTGGAGCATTACCGCCTCGTCTACTACGACGAGGCGTTCTATCGAAAGCTGGCTCGGGACCCGGTGCGAAGTGCCCTGCTCCGCTACCTGATGGTCGAGCCCGTGCACCCGAATCCGCTCGGAAACCGTTTGATCGCCGAAGCCGTCGCCGGCCGGATCCTCGCCGAGAGCGGGTCGTGAGCCAGCGCCGGCTCGCCTTCGCCGGGATCGTGACGCTCGCCTTCGCGCTACGCCTGGTCTTCCTGCTCGAGGCGCAGGCGGCGCCCCTCTTCCATGCCTCGGTCTCCGACGCGCGTTCGTACTGGGAGTGGTCGGATCGGATCGCCGCCGGCGATTGGCTGGGCGACAGCGTGTTCTACCAGGCGCCGCTCTACCCATACTTTTTGGCGCTGGTGAAGCTCGCCGTCGGCGCGGACCTGTTTCGCGTGCGCCTGGTCCAGATCGCCCTCGGGTCGCTCGCCTGCGGAATCCTCTTCCTGGCCGGGCGGGAGCTCGTCTCGCGCCGCGCGGGAATCGCGGCCGGCGTGCTGCTGGCGCTGTATCCGCCCGCCATCTTTTTGGACGCGCTGATCCAGAAGGCCAACCTGGGGCTGCTCTGGATGACGCTGCTGCTGTGGGCGCTGGCGCGCGCGCAGAAGACCGCCGGCGCCGGGATGCTGTGCGCCTGCGGCGCGCTGCTCGGGCTCCTGATGCTGACCCGCGAGGAGACCCTGTTGCTGGCGCCGGTGCTGGCGCTCTGGATCCTGGCCGCCGGGGGCGCGATCCCCGCCGCCCACCGCGCGCGCCGGCTCGGCGCCTTCCTGCTCGGCCTCGCGCTGGTGCTGGCGCCGGTGGTCTGGCGCAACGCGAAGGTCGGCGGCGAGTTCGTGCTGACCACCGCGCAGGCGGGCCCGAACTTCTACATTGGCAACGGTCCCGAGGCGAACGGCATCTACGTGCCGCTGCTGCCGGGGCGCGGGGATCCGCTCTACGAGCGCGCCGACGCGGTCGCGCTCGCGGAGGCCGCCCGCGGCCGCAAGCTCACGGCCCAGCAGGTCTCGCGCTACTGGTTCGAGCGCAGCTTCGAGCACATCCGGTCCCACACCGGACAGTGGCTCTCGCTCCTGCTCCGCAAGCTGCGCCTGCTGCTGAACTGGTACGAGATCCCCGACGCCGAAGACCTGTATTTCTTCGAAGGCTCGTCGAGCCTGCTGCGCGGGCTCGGCCGCCTGCTGCACTTCGGCGTGTTGCTGCCGCTGGCCGCGGCGGGCGTGGCGCTCGAATGGGCGCGCCGGCGCCAGCTCGCGGTGCTCTACGCGGTGCTCGCGACGACCGCCGTGGGCCCGCTCGTCTTCTACCTGATGGCGCGCTACCGGCATCCGCTGGTTCCGGGGCTCGCGCTGCTGGCCGGCGCCGCCCTGGTGGCGGGTTTCGAGCGCGCCCGCGCCGGGCGCTGGCGGGAGCTGCTGCCCGCCGGCGCGCTCGGACTCGCGCTGCTTCCGATCTGCAACCAGACGATCTTCGCCCGGGATTTCCAGCTGGCGCAGTCGCTTCACAACACGGGCGTCGCGCTGATCCAGCTCGAGCGGCGCGCTGAGGCGTCGCTCGAATTTCGCGCCGCGCTGCGCCTGCACCCGTCCATGGCGGAGACCTGGGCGGAGCTCGGAGAGAACCTCCGGAGCCTGCGCCGATTCGACGAGTCGCTGGACGCCTTCCAGCAGGCGAAGCAGCTACAGCCGCAGAGCTGGCGCCACGCCTGGAAGATCGGGCTGGTCTGGATGGAGAAGGGGGAATTCGAGCGAGCCCGTGTCGCGCTGGCGGACGCCGTCGCGTTCGACGGCGCCGGAGCGGAGGCGTTTCGAGCGCTCGCATCGGCCAGCCAGAACTCCGGACGCTACCGCGAGGCGATCCAAGCCTGGCGCCGGGCGCGCGAGCTCGATCCCGCCGACGGCGAGGCGCCCCTACAGCTCGCCTTCCTGCTCGCCACCTGCCCGGACGCGGCGCTTCGCAACGGAGCCGAGGCGCTCGCCCTCGCCGAGCCGATCGCGCGGGCCCGGCCCGACGACGTGGCGGCCCTCGATGTGCTGGCGGCGGCCCAGGCCGAGCAGGGCCACTGGGACGATGCGCTCGCCAGCATCCGCCGCGCGCTCGAGGCCGCCGAGCGGCAGCAGATCGCCGACCTCGCGGCGCTGCGCCAGCGCGAGGCCGGCTACGCGGCGCGAAGACCCTACCGCCCGGGGCGCTGAGCGCCCTGCTGGAACCGCACGAGGCTCTCGGCGCTGCTGCGGCAGTCGAGTCCATCCTCGAGGATGCGGAAGTAGCGATAGCCCTCCGGCGCGATCGCAGCGGCGCGGTGGGCTTCGCGGGTGTCGAGATCGCTCGCCCGGAAGATCCGCTCGAGCGCTCCGTGGAACCAGCGGTCGTCAATCCTTGGGTACGCGACGAAATAGGCGTGCGCGAACCAGGCGCTGTGCAGCAGTGCGACCGCCGCGATCACGCCCACGGCTCGCGCTCCATTCCGGGCGAATCGCGAGAGCAGGAATCCGAAGATCGCGGCCTGGAATGGCCAGGCGCCGATCGAGCGGAGCGCGTGCGGGACGCCGGTGAAGCAGAGCGCGGCGGGCAGGATTCCCGCGAGCGCCGCGAAGCCGCAGAAGCCGACCAGCTGCCGCGCGCCCCAGGCGCCGGCGGGCGCGCTCGGGGGCGTGCGCGCGTCCTTGCCGAGCCACCGCTCGAGGATCAGCATCACCCCGATTCCGACGCCCAGCACCTCGAGGAAGCCCAGCTCGCCGATCCGCTGGGTCGAATGCCGGGCGTTGGCGTCCCCCGTGAAGAACAGGTAGCCGGG
The DNA here is from genome assembly GCA_036560145.1 of Myxococcota bacterium. Taxonomy (GTDB): domain Bacteria; phylum Myxococcota_A; class UBA9160; order UBA9160; family SMWR01; genus DATBRV01. Next base: position 59,869 of record DATBRV010000127.1, on the reverse strand, counting down.
GCTGAAGTGCGAGAGGAAGTTGGCGAAGGTGGCCTTCGCGATGAACACGACCGGCAGATCGGTTCCGCGGTTCGCGGCCACGTACGCGGGCGAGAAGACGGCCTCCGCCATGCCGCGTTGGTTGAGCGCGCCGTTGAAGGTGGCGACGAGCAGCGGGAGCGCGATCAGGCCGGAGCTCAGGGCGAAGGCGACCAGGGCGCGCGGGCGCAGGCGACGCTGGGCCAGCTCGAGGGCCAGCAGCGCTCCGAACACGAGCGGCGCCTGGATCCGCATGGGCGGATAGGCATACATCGCAAGCGCCACCAGGGCGCCGGAGACGAGCCCCGCGGTCGCCGCGCGCGAAATTCCCCAGGCCCACAGGCCGAGCATCAGGAACGCCGGCGCCAGCGGCGGGTCCCAGGCGATCCGCGAGAACTGGAACGACCAGGGAGAGAGCGCCGCCACGAACGCGGTCCAGGCGGCGATCTCTCCGCCGGCGGCGCGCCGGACCCAGCCATGCAGAGCCAGGATCGTGAGCACGCCGAAGAACGCGGCCATCGCCCGGAAGTCGGCGATCGAGTATCCGAAGAGCTTCGCCCAGAGGGCGCCGAAGTAGAGAAACGGAGGTGTGTAGAGCCCGCCGCCTGCGCCGCGCACGAAGCTCGGCCAGCGCTCGCCGTAGGCGGACGCGCCGGTCTCCCCGAGGCAGATCTGGTGGAGCGCGCCGCGGAACTCGTCGCCGTAGAAGCCTGGGGGGCTGTGCTCGAGCAGGGCGAAGCGGAGCGCCAGCCAGAGCGCCGCGAGGGCCGGGACGAACCAGGGCACGGGGAGCCTGCCCGGCGTCGGGATCGTCACGGACCCACCAGGACCCTTCCCATCGCCAGCCCCGCGATCCCCGCCGCCAGGCAGCCGACCAACATGAGGACCGCGTTGAGCAGCGCGAGTTCCCAGGGCCCCTCGCGCAGCAGCAACAGCGTCTCGTGGTTGAACGCGGAGTAGGTGGTGAAGCCGCCCATCACGCCCGTGGTCAGGAACAGGCGGAGGTTCGGAGAGGCCAGCGCGGGCGTGAGCCCGAGGTGCATGATCAGGGCGATTCCGAACGAACCGAGCAGATTGACCGCCAGGGTTCCGTAGGGAAACGAGGCGCCCAGCATCGCGACCGCGAGCTGTTGGGTGGCGTAGCGAAGGGCTCCACCGATCGCGCTGCCGAGGCTGACCCAGAGAAGCCGTTCCACGTCCACGCCGCAGCCTACGCAGCCGAACGAGGCCCGCGCAAGCCGGGGGGATGTCCCAACACGCGTAGTCACCGGACGAGATTTCGCTTGATGCGAAATGGCCCGATGGTTAGAGTCGCCGCATCACTCGGAAGGAGACTGCGATGAAGCAGGACAAGAAGCGGGCGATTCGGGTGAATCTGGCTCGGGTCGATGAGAAGTTGACCGAGAAGCTCGGCCGCGAGCTCGCAGCCGAACCGCAGGGCGACGCGAGCTCCGCGACGGGATGGAGCGATCCCTATCGCGCCTCGGGGATGAAGCATACGACCGTCCCCGCCGCGCCGAACCGAAGCTAGAGCGCCCCTCTCGCGCTCGTGGACCACCGCACCCGGCTCTGGCAGGACCGGTCCATCTTCCAACTGCGCGCCGATCGACAGGCGGCGGCACTGGTCGCGGTGTTCCGCGCGCTGGACGAGCACCGTCCGCTACACGGCGGCGAGATCGAAGCGCTCGCCTTGCACCGCTTCCTCAGCGGCCAGGACGAGGACGTCCTGTCTGACGTGCTCGGCGACCCCTACGCACGCGTGTGGACCCGTCTGGCGTTCGCTCTCTGCGGCAGCGTCCTGCGAGGCGACGGCGTTCCGGCCGCCGCCCGGGCCCTGGCGGAAGAGCTGGACAGCCAGGACGCGCGAGCGCTCCTGCGCGCGCATCTCGAGCAGTACAAGCGGCTGGCGCTGGCCGCAGCCCTTCGCGCCGACGCGAAGCTCGAGTTCACCACGCCCCTCGTGCTCGCGCTGCCCTTCGCGATCCCGGCGGCCGGCGCTTCGCTGACCGGACCCCCTGTGGCCCGAATCCTCGGCGTCGCAGACGGCCAGCTCCTCGTGGACGGCGACGAGACCCGCCTGGAGGCGTGCCCTCGAGCCTGCGTCGGGGGCTGGTCGGTTCCGCTCCAGCGCGACGGCTGGCGGGTGCCGGGGCTCGGCTGGGCGCCGCCGGCGTCCGGCACCTCGCACGCCTTCCAGGAGAGCCACCGCGAGCTCGTCGAAACCGGGCTGGCGCTGATCGCCCGCCACCAGCCCGACGTCTTCGACCAGATGCGCGAGGGGATCCGATGGATCGCCGTGAATCCCATCTCCGATGACAACCCGCTCAACTACGTGAGCTACTCGGAGCTGCCCGGAGCCTTCGCCTTCCAGGGGATTCCGCACGCCTATAGCGTGGCGGAATCCAGCGTCCACGAGTTCCACCACGACCGGCTCTTCTGCCTCGAGGAATGCGAGCCGATCCTGATGGGGGAATCGCTCGGAACCGAGGACCACGCCGGATACTACTCGCCCTGGCGCGAGAACCTGCGTCCCCTGCGCGGGGTCCTGCACGGCGCCTACGTCACCGCGGCGCAGCTCCGCTTCTGGCTCGCGGTGGCGAAGGCGCCGGACACCAAGGGCACGCTGGCGGACTTCGTGATGGCGCAGCTGATCCGCCAGCCGGTGGTGATCGACCTCGCGCTTGGCCAGCTCGAGCGACACGCGCGCCTGACCAGCGAGGGCGCTCGGTTGGTCGCTCAGCTGCGCGCTGATCTCGCTGCGATGGCCGCGGAAGCGGGAAGCCTCGGCGTCCCCTGGGACGCCGAGACGATGGCGATGTCGTTCGACGGGGGCTTCGAGCCATACCGCGGCGACGACGGCGCCCCGGTGTCGGTGCGCGAGAGCATCGCGCGCCATGCGCGCGAGTACGACCTGCACCGCCAGATTCCGATGAACTGGCTGGAGGCCAACGCCCCGCGGCCGCGCTGAGCTAGGCGCCTGCGTGCGCCTGCATGTGGCGCCGTGCATCGGCCATCACGTGTTTGCCGCGTTCCGTGAGGCGCGCGTCCCGATCGACGATCTCCCAGCCCATCGCGAAGTTCCGCACGTGGTCCGCCAGCAGGCGGCCCGCCTCCGCGTCTTCGACGCCGGAGAGAGCGCCAGAGGCGCGCAGCTGGAGCAGCGAGCGGTGCATGCGCGCGGTCACGAAGGTCGCGTGCACGATGCCGTCCATCGGCCTCAGATCGCGGCGCAGGGGCGACGTGTAACGCGGCTCGTCGTCGTTCTCCACCAGCGAGCCGTCCACGCAGAGGCCGAACAGCAGGTTGTGTCCGCTCTCGTGCGCGAGCGCCTGCGCCACCTCGAGCGCGCTCTGGAACATGCGCGGATTCAGCACGATGGCGCCCCAGAGCATGAACGAGGAGGCGCCGTCGAAGGTCATGCTGCCGGGGCGGATCGGCCCGACCGCGAGCACGATCTCGCGCAGCAGGCCGCGGATCTCGCGCGCCAGCTCGGGATCGCCGCGCCCCAGCAGCTCGAAGGCCTCGGAGATCCGCTCCCGGCACGCCCGCGCGAGCTCCGGGGGCGGGGGGAGCACCTGGAAGGGCTCGTTCGGATCGGTGTCGATCAGGCGGTGGTAGCGGCTCGCGCCGCGATCGCTGGCGGGATCGGCGAGGTCGAGCACGACCGGACCGCCCGCGTGGTTGGGGGCCGCGGCGATCTCCTGAAGCAGCTCCCGGGCGGCCTCCCAGTCCCCGTTCTCGAGGGCCAGCACCAGCTCGAAGTAGGCGCCGAAGGCGAGCGGCGGAACGGGGCCCGATCGCAGGCGCTCGCAGAAGCCCTCGAGCAGCGCGGGATCCAGGTCGAGCGGCCCCGACACCTCCGAAACGAGGTAGCGAAGGCTCTCTTCGAGCCGCTCCCGCATGCGGCGGTCGAGCGCGGCCGCGCGCTCTGCGCTCGGCTCGACGGCGCCGGGCTCCCGCGCGGGCAAGGGCGGGACTTAGCGCCGCCTGGGCGGGAGGCTCGGCTCGTCCCCCAGCGCGGGGTTGCGGATCTGGCAGGGCTTGGCCCCCACCTTGGTGAGGCGCGCATCGCGGAGCGCGGCGGGCTGGTTCGCGTCCGTGTGCGTCACCTGATCGAAGCCGAGCAGGCGCGACCAATCGAGCGGGATGGGCGTGAGCAGCTTCTCGTTTCGGGACATGACGCCTCCGTTGAGAGTCTGCCGGAGACTCTGTCACGCCCTGGCGGCGGGGTCAATCTCGGGTTCGCGCTCGGACCGCGAGCCCGAACAGGCCGAGCGCGAAGAGCGCACCCGTGTTCGGCTCCGGGATGGGCGTGAAGCCGCCGGCAGCCGTGGCGAAGTTCGAGATCGCGCCGAGCGACGACCAGCTCGAAGTCGAGGTGGTGCCGCCGTCGGGCCCGCCCAGATCCTGGTTGAGCGCGTTCGGCTGCGTCGAGCTGCCGATCACGAAGCGCATCGCGACGTTGTCTCCGAATCCGGCGATGCCCTGGCCCGCCAGCGCGGTCACGACGGCGCCGAAGGGGATCACCCAGGTCAGGAACTGGTCCGTGTCGCCATCCCCGTCGATGTCGAAGTCTGTCGCCCCGGGATCGAGCGCGGCGGTCACCGCTTCGAAATCGTAGTTGCTCACCGAGAGCGCATAGCCGACGAGCGGGGTGCTGTTGATCGACGTCGTCGACGGCGAGGTGTTGGCGTCCGAGCCTGCGTCGAAGATCCCCAGCTGATCCGGATTGCCCGAGTTCTCCACCGCCAGGAAGAGGTCGAGCGCGCCGTCCGCATTGGCGTCGATGCCGACGCCCATGAAGTGATCGAACCCGCTCGGATTCTTGTCGGCGCCGATCCGCACGCGGAACCCGATCGCGCCATCGGTGGTGGAAGGCGTGCCGGCGTCGTCGAACCGGAAGTAGAAGGCCGCGTTCGTGGTATCCCCGACGATGTCGGCCTCGGGGATGCCGGTTCGCTGGTCGTCGGAGAAATCCGGAAGCAGCGTCGGGTACGCGATCGGAGTCCAGCCGACGGTCGAGGAGGCCGGGTCGATCGGAACCGCGCGGGCGGGAAGCGCCCCGAAGCCGATCAGGATGCCGCCCACCAGCAGGACGCGCAGGCAGGGAGCGAAGCGGAGGGGCGGGAGTTGCATCGACGGCGTATCGGCGGATTGCCGCGCGGCATTGAGGAAACCGGCGCAAGAGAGCCCGGGCCTTCCCGGTGGATGGATTGGAGGCGGCGCCCGGATTCGAACCGGGGATCAGGGTTTTGCAGACCCATGCCTTACCACTTGGCTACGCCGCCGCAGGAGGGGCGCCGGGACCGGCGCCCACGCGAGAACGAGTGGGTACCGCGGGGGGAGGCCGGCGTCAATTTCGCGGCGCAGAGCGCGGCGTCAGAGCTCGGGAAGCGCCACGGCGCGGCCCGCGAGCCGCAAGCACGCCTTTCCGCCGCTCTCCTCCACGGCGCCCAGCAGCTGCGCCTGGGCGGCATGCGAGAAACGCGCGAGCAGGCCGGCCGGCATCAGATCGCGCTTCACGAGGCACAGCAGCGCGCCGTCGCGCGGCGAGACGCGCAGCGATTCGGGAGCCAGCGGCTCCTCGCTGCGGTCCGAGAGGGAGATCCGCCCGCTGCCAGCGTCGAACGAGCGCACGAAGAAGCCCGCCTCCTCGACCTCGATCTGGCCGCGGAAGCGCCCGAGCTGCACCACGTACACGCCTTCCGCGGGCAGGAAGCGCACCGAACGGTCGAAGGCGGCGCGCAGGCGCACGTTCAAGATTGGAGCGCCTTCGTGGCTCCAGCGCCCGTCGTGGTGGAGGATCAGCCCGAAGGGGCGCAGCGGCGGCGGGCCGGTCTGATGGACTTCGCTCGCCTTCGGCTCGCTGCGCGCGGGCTGCGCCCGCTTGCGCGTCTGATGAACTTCGCTCGCCTTCGGCTCGCTGCGCGCGGGCTGCGCCCGCTTGCGCCGCGGCGCCCCGGACAATCAGGCGCCCGGCAGCGGCTCGGGCTCGGCCGAGCCGTCGGGCTTGACGCGGAACACGCCCGCCAGGTCGTAGCGGTTCCAGAGCACGACGCGGATGGTCTCGCGCCCGTCCTCGCCGCGGTAGATCCACTTCTCGTTCCAGCGCACGCCAAATTCGAGCTTGGTGCGCGGATCGTTCACGCTCCCTTCCTGGTCGGTGGGCGCGCCGAGCAGCTTCCAGACCCGGCCGCGGTCCGCGCTCATCGATCGCACTCGCCGCCGACCATGTTGATGAAGTCGAAGGTCGGGATCAGGTCGGCGAGCAGGGCGCCTTTCAACATCTTACGCATCGGGGGCAGGTTGATGAAGGAGGGCGGCCGGCAGCGCACTTTCACGGGTACGGCCGTGCCGTCGGAGACGACGTAGAAGCCGAGCTCGCCGTTGGCGGACTCGATGGCGTGGTAGGCCTCGCCGGCCGGTACGCGCGGGCCCTCCGTCACCGACTTGAACTGCTGGATCAGCTCTTCCATGCGGTTGAAGACGCGGCCCTTGGCCGGCCAGCGCACGCGCGGGTCGAGCGTGTTGACCGGGCCGGGGCCCAGCTTCTCGAGCTTCGCCAGGCACTGCTCGATGATGCGCAGGCTCTGGTGCATCTCCTCGACGCAGACGAGATAGCGATCGTAGTTGTCGCCCACCTCGCCCACCGGGATGTCGAAGTCGAGCTGGTCGTAGACCAGGTAGGGCTCCTGCTTGCGCAGGTCGAGCGGAATCCCGGCGGAGCGCGCGATCGGACCGGTCACCGCGTAGCGGAGACACTCTTCCTTCGAGATCACGCCGGTGCCCCGGAGCCGGTCCACGAAGATCCGGTTGCCGGTCACCACGTCGTCGAAGTCGCGCAGCAGGGCCCGGATCTTCGCGATCCCGTCGCGGCACTTCTGCGGGAACGAGGGGTGGAGATCGTGCTTCACGCCGCCGATCCGGATGTAGTTGGAGGTGACGCGAGCGCCGCAGAGCATCTCCTGGAGATCCCAGGTCAGCTCGCGCGCCTCGATCCCGTAGAGGAAGGGCGTCATCGCCGCCAGCTCGAGGCAGGCCGCTCCGCAGCGCGTCAGGTGGTCGCCCATCCGGGAGAGCTCGCCGCCCATGGTGCGCAGCCACTGACACCTTTCGGGCGGCTCGATCCCGAGCAGCTTCTCGACGGCGAGCACGTAGCCGAGGTTGGCGAGGATCGCGGAGTTGTAGTTCAGGCGATCGGTGTAGGGGATCGCCTGGTACCAGGTGCCGCTCTCGCACTCCTTCTCGAAACCGCGGTGCAGGTAGCCGACCTGGATGTCGAGATCGACGATGTTCTCGCCGTCCAGTTCTATGAGGAACTTCACCGTGCCGTGCGTGGCCGGGTGCGAGGGGCCCATGTTGAGCAGCTGGTGCTCGACGTGGAGGTCGCGCTCGAAGTCGTCGTCGCGGAGCGGCGTGGGCTGGCTGCCCGGCAGCGGGAGTCGCATCGCCATCACGCTAGTTCCTCGGCCCCACCAGCGGCTGGCGCTTCTCCTTGGGATAGTCCTTGCGCAGGGGATGACCCTCGAACTCCTCGTACAAGAGGATCCGGCGCAGATCCGGGTGTCCGCGGAAGCGGATGCCGTAGAGATCCCAGACCTCGCGCTCCATCCAATCCGCGGAGGGCCAGAGCGAGACCAGGCTCGCGATCTCGGGAGCCTGCTCGGAAACGCGCGACTTGATCCGCACGCGGTGGTTCCGCTTCACCGAGTAGAGGTGGTAGACGAGCTCGAAGCGCGGCTCCTCTCCCAGGTAGTCGACCGCCGTCACGTCGGTGAGCATCTCGAAATCGAGGCCGGGCTCGTCGCGCAGCAGGCGCATGATCTCGAGCAGGCTGCCGGGCGCGACCCGCGCCGTGGCATCCCCGAAATTGGCGTGGGTCGCCTCCACCTGGCTGGGGAAGAACTCGAGCAGCCGCCGGAGCGCGGGAGAGCCGAAATTTTCCATCAGCCGCGCTTCTCCGGCGGAGCGTGGACGCGGTCGTACTCGCCGCGCAGGAAGCCGAGGCGCCGGTCGAGTAGTTTTTCGGGAACCAGCAGCTGCTCCTTCTCGAAGAGCATCGACGGCCGGTCGAAGCTCGCGATCTCGACCTCGCGGCTCATCACGATCGCCTCCTCCGGGCAGGCTTCCTCGCAGAGGCCGCAGAACATGCAGCGCGACATGTCGATGTCGAACGCCTCGGGATAGCGCTCGATGCGCGCTCCCTGGAGCTCGCCCGGGACGATGCTGATGCAATCGGTCGGACAGGCGAACTCGCACAGGCCGCAGGCGACGCACTTGGGCTGCCCGTTCTCGAGCTGCACCAGCACCGGCATGCCGCGGAAGGCGTCCGGGTAGTCGACTCGTTCTTCGGGATACTGGACCACGAAATCAGTCCTGTTCTTGCCCGAGACGAAGCCGCGCAGGTTGCGGAAAAAATGCCTGCTGGTGACGACCAGGCCCTTCACGATCGCGGGCAGATAGAGCTTTTCCACGAGCCCGGTGTGCTCGTGGCGCTTCACTTTGATCACCTGGCCCGGCATGGGCCGCAATATATGACAGGGCCTCTCGTCAGGCGAGCATCCCGGCGAGCTGCTCGGCGTGATAGGAGCTGCGGACCAGCGGCCCGGCGGCGACCTCGCGGAAGCCGAGCGCCCGGGCGCGCGCGGCCCAGGCGTCGAACTCGGCCGGAGTCACCCAGCGCTCGACCTCGAGATGGCCGGCCGAAGGCTGGAGGTACTGGCCGAGGGTGAGCAGCCGGACCCCGGCCCCGCGCAGATCGGCCAGCGCGCGATCGATCTCGGCCTCGCTCTCGCCGAGTCCGAGCATCAGGCCGCTCTTGGTCGGGATCTCCGGGCGCAGCTCGCCCGCGCGCCGGAGCAGGGCGAGCGAGCGGTCGTAGCGGGCGGCAACCCTCACGCGGCGTGTGAGCCGCTCGACCGTCTCGAGATTGTGGTTGAGCACGTCCGGGCCGGCGTCCAGCACGCAGCGCAGCGCGGCCTCGCTGCCCTTGTAGTCCGCGATCAGCACCTCGATCCCGGCGCCAGGGCAGCGGCGCCGGATCGCGCGCACGGTGGCGGCCATCTGCCCGGCCCCGCCGTCCGGGAGATCGTCGCGCGCCACGCAGGTGATCACGGCGAAGGCGAGCGAGAGCTGCTCGACCGCCCTCGCCACCCGCTCCGGCTCGTCCGGGTCGAGAGCGGCCGGCCGCCCGGTCGGGACGTCGCAGAACCCGCAGCGCCGGGTGCAGAGGTTCCCGCCGATCATGAAGGTCGCCGTCCCGCGCGCCCAGCACTCGCCGAGGTTCGGACAGGCGGCGGAGTGGCAGACGGTGTGGAGGCGGTTCTCGGTGACGGTGCGCTGCACCGCCTCGAAGGCCGGCGTCATGCGCACGCGCACCCGCAGCCAGGCGGGCTTCTCGCCGGCGGGTCCGAGCGCCGGGCGGCTCACGGCGCGTCCCAGCGCGCCGCGAAGGCCGCGGCCACCGCGGCGCGGGCCCGCGAGTCCAGATCCTCGCCTGCGCCGGCGCCGAGCTCGCGCGCCAGCGAGCCGATCTCGATGCCCGCGAGGCCGCAGGGCACGATCGGGGCGAAGGCCGTCGGATCCAGGCTCACGTTGAGCGCGAAGCCGTGGAAGCTCACCCAGCCGCGCAGCCCGACGCCGATCGAGGCGAGCTTGCGCGGGGTGCCGGGGGCGTCGGCGAAGACGCCGGTCAGACCCGGCAGCGCGCGCGCCGCGACGCCGAGTTCTTCGATTGCCGCGATCAGGTCGGATTCGATGCCGCGCAAGAAGCGGTGCACGTCGGGCACGCCGCGCGCCGCGAGGTCGACGATCAGGTATCCGACCAGCTGGCCCGGCCCGTGATAGGTCGCGCTGCCGCCGCGCGCCGCCTCCTGCACCTCGATCCCGCGCGCCGCCAGCGCGGCCCGGCTCTCGAGCAGATGGGCCGGATCGGCGCTGCGGCCGAGCGTGATCACGGGCGGGTGCTCGAGCAGGAGCAGGCTGTCCGGGCCGGCGTCCGCGCGGCGAGCCTCGACGCGCTTGCGCTGCGCCTCCAGCGCCTCGCGCCATCCGATCCGCCCCAGCCACTCGATCTGGAGCGGCGCCGGCACGGGCTAGAGATCGAACTCGGCTTCTTCGAGCAGCTCGCGGATGCGGTGCAGGAAGCCGTTCGCGGGGGCGCCGTCGACGGCCCGGTGATCGTAGGAGAGGGCCAGGTGCATGATCGGGCGGATCACGATCGCGTCCTCGCCTTCGAGTGTGCGCACCACCGGGCGCTTCACGATCTCGCCCATGCGCAGGATGCCGACCTGCGGCTGGTTGATGATCGCGAAGCCATACAGATTCCCGAAGCGGCCCGGGTTCGAGATCGTGAAGCTGCCGCCCTTGAGCTCGTCGGCGGAGAGCTTCTTGGTGCGCGCGCGGTTCGCGAGATCCTCGACGGCCTGCGCGAGCCCGGCCAGCGAGAGGCGGTCGGCGTGGCGCGCGACCGGCACCACCAGCCCTTTTTCCGTCTCGACCGCGATCCCGATGTGGATGTCCTTCTTCTCGACGATCGCGTCCTCCAGCACGGAGGCATTCAGGCGCGGGAACTCGCGCAGCGCTCGCACGGTGGCGTGCACGATGAAGGGCAAGAAGGAGAGGCCGAAGCCGTGGTCCTGCTCGAAGCCTCGCTTGTGCGCGTCGCGGACCCGCGACACACCGGACATGTCGATCTCGGCCACCGTCCCGACGTGCGGGCTCACGCGCTTCGAGAGCACCATGTGCTCGGCGACCAGCCGGCGCAGGGGGGTCATCGGAACCACCCGATCGCCCTCCTGGAGGCTGTAGCCCAGGTAGGCGGGACGGCCGGCCGCGGGCGGCGATGCGGGCTCGGCCGCCGGCCGGCTCCGCCCGCTGGCCGCCTGCTCGACGTCCTGCTTGGTGACGCGCCCCGCGGCGCCGGTTCCAGTGACCTTGCGCAGATCCACCTTCGCCTCTTCCGCGAGCCGGCGCGCGAGCGGCGTCGCGGGCGTGGGCGCTTCGGCGCCGCGCGGCTGCGCGGCGGCCGGAGCCGCGGCGGGCGCGGCGGCGGGCTTGCTCGGCGCCTTGCTTCCGGCGTCGGCTTCGATCATCACGAGCGGCGCGCCCACCGCGACGGTCTGCCCTTCCGGAACCAGGATCTTCTGGATCAGGCCCGCGACGGGGGCCGGGATCTCGGCGTCGACCTTGTCGGTGGTCACCTCGACCAGCGGCTGGTCGATCTCGACGTGGTCGCCCTCTTTCACGAGCCAGCGCGAGACCGTGCCCTCGACGACGCTCTCACCCAGGCTGGGAAGCTCGACTGCGACCGGCATGGCGCGTCCCTAGGCGACCGGCTTCTCGATCACGGGGACCGACAGCTCCGACGTCTCGCGGTGACGGCCATCCGCCGGAATCCGCTCGAGCTGCACGCGCGCCTGGAGCTTCATCAGGCCGTCCAGCACGGCTTCGGGCCGCGGCGGGCAGCCGGGGATGTAGACGTCGACCGGGATGATGGTGTCGATGCCCTGGAGCGTGGCGTAGTTGTTGTAGGGGCCGCCCGAGCAGGTGCAGGCGCCGAAGGCGATCACCCACTTCGGCTCGGCCATCTGGTCATAGACCTTCTTGAGGATCGGCGCCTGCCGGTGGGTGATGGTGCCCACCACCATCAGCAGGTCGGACTGGCGCGGCGAGAAGCGGGGCAGCGCGCAGCCGAAGCGGTCGAGGTCGTAGCGCGGACCCGCGACCGACATGAACTCCATCCCGCAACAGGCCGTCACGAAGGGATAGAGGAACATCGAGTACTTGCGGCTCCAGTTCAGGACGGTGTCGACCTTCGTGGTGAGGAAGGAATCGCCCCCCTGGCGCAGGAATTCGAGCGCCCGCTGGCTGTGTTGCTTGGCGACTGCCGTGCGATCCGGGGTGCTCATGGCTCTCCTACCGCTTTCGAATCGTCCCCACGGGCCGACCGCTGAACTATAGCGGCTCTGGTATGTTGGCGCGGTCATGGAGCACGGCCACGCGGAGAGCGCGGAAGGCGTCGGGGACGGCGTCGGGGACGGACTGGGAGCCGGGTCCGGCTCGGGCCGGTCCCCCCTGCGTATCGTGCTCGCCTACGGGGTGCACCTGTTCACGGCGAGCGGCGCGCTGGCGGGCCTGCTCGCGCTGCTCGAGGCGACCCGAGGCGACCTGCGCGCCGCCGCGCTCTGGATGCTCGCCGCGATGGCGGTGGACGCGGTGGACGGGACGATGGCGCGCGCGGTGGGGGTGCGGCGAGTGCTGCCGGGCATCGACGGCCGGCGCCTCGACGACGTGGTCGACTTCTTCAACTACGTGCTGGTGCCCGCGGTCTTCCTGGTGGCCGGCGGCTACCTGGTCCACGCCGCCTGGGCGGCGCTGCCGGTGCTCGCGAGCGCCTATGGCTTCTCCCAGGAAAAGGCCAAGACGGACGACGGCTTCTTCCTCGGCTTCCCGTCCTACTGGAACGTGATCGCGATCTTCGCCTGGCTGCTCCAGGTCTCGGCGCCGGCCTGCACGGCGTGGGTGACGCTCTTCTCGGTGCTGGTCTTCGTTCCCTTCAAGTACGTCTATCCCAGCTACCTGCGCGTGCTCAAGCGCACCACCGCCGTGCTCACGGCGATCGCGGCGGCCGTCGTCGTCTACGCGATCTTCGATCCCGAGCGCGGGCGCGCGCTCTACCTGCCCTGGATCGCGCTCGGCTACGTCGCCTACTACTTCGTGCTCTCGTTCTGGCTGGGTGGCCTGCACCGCCCGGCCCGCTGATGCAGGGCGAAGAGCGTTGATGATGGGCCCGATCGGCGTCCTGCTGGTGAACCTGGGAACCCCGCGCTCGCCCAGGCCGAGAGACGTGCGCCGGTATCTGCGCGAGTTCCTCGGCGATCCGCTGGTGCTCGACATGCCGGCGCCACTCCGGTTCTTGCTGCTCGAGCTGGTGATCCTGCCCTTCCGGCCACGGCGCTCCGCGCAGGCCTACCAGAAGATCTGGGGGCCCGAGGGCTCCCCCCTGCTCGTGAATGGGCGAGCGCTGGCGGGCGCGCTCGCCGCCGAGCTGGGGCCCGGCTACGCGGTCGAGCTCGGCATGCGGTACGGAGCGCCCGCGATCCGCGAGGCCCTGGGCAAGCTCGCGGCCCGCGCGCCCGCGCGCCTGATCGCCCTGCCCCTCTTCCCGCAATACTCGACCGCCGCGACCGGCTCGGCGCTCGAGAAGCTCGCCCGTGAGCACGCGCGTCTGGGAAGCCTCCCCGCGCTCGAGACCCTCGGCGCCTTCTACGATCGGCCCGAGTTCAGCGCGGCCTGGAACCAGATCGCGCGCGAGCGGCTCGCTTCCTTCCGGCCGGACTTCGTGCTCTTCAGCTACCACGGGCTCCCGGAGCGGCAGGTGGCGAAGCTGGATCGCAGCGGCCGTCACTGCTTCGCGAGCGCGGACTGCTGCGACGCGGTCGGCTCCGCGAACCGCGACTGCTACCGCGCCCACTGCTTCGCCACCACCCGCGCGCTGGCGGCGGAGCTGAAGCTCGAGCGCGAGCGCTACACCACCTCGTTCCAGTCGCGGCTCGGGCGCACGCCCTGGATCAAGCCCTACACCGATCTGCTGCTCCCCGAACTGGCCGCCCGCGGGCACCGCCGGCTGGCCGTCCTCTGCCCCGCCTTCGTGGCCGATTGTCTGGAGACGCTCGAGGAGATCGGAATCCGCGCTCGCGACCAGTGGCGCTCGCTGGGCGGCGAAGAGCTGCTGCTGGTTCCCTCGCTCAACGCCCAGCCTGTGTGGGTGCGCGCGCTCGCCGGCTGGATCCAGGAAGCCTCAGCCGCAAGCGGAGCGCGCAGCGAGCCGCAGGCGAGTGAAGTTCACCAAAGCTAGGCCGCCACCCGCTCGAGGCGCGCGAGCAGCGCATCGCGCGGGGGGCCGACGGCGACCGGCTGGCGCTCGCCGCGGCGCGCGAAGCTGGCGAGCACCCGCGAGAAGATCTCCGGCCTCTGGAAGATCTCCTGGGGAGGCGCCAGCAGGTTGAACATGCGCAGGAACGCGCGCAGCACGAGGGCGTCCTCGCCGAGCGCCGGGATCAGCCCATCGCGCACCACGGCCCGGATGTACGCCTGCAGATCGACGCTGCCGTCGGGCCGCTCAAAGCGGAACGGATCGCCGCCCCGGCGCTGGAGCTCGCCGACCGCGATGGCGTCGGCGTCCTGCACGCGCTGCGCCTCGTACCAGGGGACGATCTCCCGGGTCACCGCGGCGTCGAGCGCGAGCGCGAAGTCCCGGGCGTCGCCGGCGTGCTCGCACAGCGCGTCCGCCAGCAGCCAGGCATGCACGAAGGCGAGCGAGCAGCCGCGCCCCACGATCGGGTTGGTGTGGATCAGCGCGTCGCCGATCGCCGCCACGCCGAGCGCCACCGGCTCTCCGCCTGCCACCGGGAAGCGACGCGTCCCGCGCAGGCTGGAGAGGGTGTGCACGTCCGAGACGGGCTGCGAGACGTGGGGATCGATCCACTCCGGGATCGCGGGCAGGGCCTCCGCCACGGCCGTGAAGGCTTCCGGGCGCATCACGGCGCGCAGCGGCGCATCGTCGGGGCTGGCGGCGAGCGTCAGCGAGAAGATGCGCGAGTCGCCGGGGAAGATCGCGTACTTGAGATAGCCGAGGTCGGCCGCGATCAGGCCGAGGGCCGCGGGCGGAGCGACTCCGCCCTGCAGCTGATAGAAGCGCGAGCTGTAGAAGATGCCGCAGGGCGCCGACTGGCTGGCGAGCTCGGGAGCGCCCAGCGCGGCGAGCCAGGCCGGGAGCTGCGAGCGACGCCCCGAGGCGTCGATCACGAGGTCCGCCGCGAGCGTGCGCTGGCTCCCGTCCGGCCCGCGCAGGCGCACCCCGGTCACGCGCGGCGCCGGGCCCGCGGTCCCCAGCAGCCCGGTCACTTTGACGCCGTCCTCGAGCTCGGCCAGTCCTGCCTCGGCGATGTGCCGGCGCAGGCACCATTCGAAGGTGCTGCGCCGGCAGGCGAGCAGGGTGAGATCTTCGTCTTCGGGGAGCAGCGGGATGCCGCGCAGCGCCGGCGGCAGCATCTGCGCGAAACGCAGCTCCTCCGCGCCCGCGGCGAGCAGCTTCGCGAGCAGCTCGGGGGCCCGGTCGCGCAACAGGTTCCGCAGCCGCGAGAGGAATGCGTGCGCGTGGCGCGTCTGCGGTGCGCCCGGCCGCTGCCAGCTTTGGAAGGCCTCGAGGGGCGTGGCGGGGAGCGGCGCCGCGTCGCGCTCGAGCACCGTCACGCGGCGCCCGGAGCCCGCCAGCGCGAGCGCAGCCGCGAGCCCGGCGACGCTCCCGCCGATCACGACGACGTGCTCCGGGTGAGCCTGCACGCCCGACTCAGCTCTCGGAGTTCGGCTTCTTGCGCGCAGCCAGCTCGTTGGTGTGTTTCTGGAGCTCGCTCCCGATCGCCTGCACCATGGCGCCCATGAAGCGGGGCCGGTTCTTGGTGGCCCACTCCATGCTCTCGCGGCGCGCGTCGTTGCTGCCCTGGAAGCGCGGCATGACATAACGTGCGATCAATTCGTAGCTGCGCAGCGTGGCCGGGAAGTCCGCCCAGTTCACCGCCATCTGGAGGAAGCAGCCGAAGCCGCCCGACTGCGCGACCAGCCGCTCGAGCTGCGCGGCCGCGTCGTCGGGATCGCCGATCACGGCGAAGCCCGAGGCGATCAGCGCGTCCACGGCGTCCTCGAGCTTTCCAGGAGGCGCCAGTGGGAGCGCCGCCACCTCCTGGAAGTAGCGCAGCCAGTCGGCCAGACCGAAGCGGACGTTTTCGCGCGCCTTCTCCCGCGTCTCGGCGACGTGCATGGGGCCGACCAGGCGCCAGGCCTCGCGCTGCATCTGCTTGCCGTGCTCACGCGCCTTGTCTTCGGCGATCTGCCAGTTGCCCGCGAGCATGTTGAATCCGCCCGCGCTGGTGGCGCCGATCGAGAGCAGGCCGAGCCCGTGCTTGCCGGCCGCGCGCGCGCCGGCGGGGGAGATCTGCGAGGCGACGCACATCTCGACGTGCGGCCGCGAGTAGGGAGTCAGCTGGAGCCGGGCGTCGCACAGCTCGAACCAGTCCGCCTTGTGCGTGACGGTCTCGCCGCGCAGCAGCGGCACCAGGACGCCGATCGCCTCGTCCATGCGATCGCGCTGCTTCTGGACGTCGATCCCCATCATGAAGGCGTCGCTGGGCAGCGCGCCCGGCCCCATCCCGAACATCACGCGCCCGCGCGTCATGTGGTCGAGCTGCATGATCCGATCGGCCAGCATCAGGGGGTGGTGATAGGGGAGCGAGGAGACGCCGGTGCCCAGCTTGAGGTGGCGGGTCCGCTCGGCCGCCGCCGCGATGAAGATCTCCGGCGAGGCGATGATCTCGTAGCCGGCGCTGTGGTGCTCGCCGATCCAGGCCTCGTCGTAGCCGAGCCGGTCGAGGTGCTCGACCAGCGTCATATCGCGGTCGAGTGCGGCGGTGGGGTTCTCGTGCACGGGATGGAAGGGCGCGAGGAAGATGCCGAAACGAAGGCGCGGGCCGACCATGGGAGCTCCTTCCAGCGCAGCATGCGCGGCGCGCGGACCGAAACTAGACTTGGGATGCACCCGCCTGTCAAGTTTCCGCAGCCCGCGAGGATGGAGCCCGCATGCAGGCCGCAGTCTTCCGGGCGCTCGGAAAGCCGCTCGAGATCGCCGAGCTTCCCGACCCGAAGCCGGGCGCTTCGGAGCTGGTGTTGCGCGTGAAGGCCTGCGGCATCTGCGGCTCGGACCTGCACGCGGCTTCGCTGCCTCCGGGCCTCCCGGCCGGCAGCGTGATGGGGCACGAGTTCGCGGGCGAGGTGGTCGAGGTGGGCCGCGAGGCAGCCCGCGAGTGGCGGGTGGGCGAGCGCGTCTGCGCCCTGCCCTACATCGGCTGCGGCCGCTGCCACGCCTGCCTCTCGGGCGACGGGATGCGCTGCGCGCAGATCGTGCCCACCGGCCTCGGCGTGGCGCCCGGCGCCTACGCCGAGTTCGTGAAGGTGGGCGCGGGCGAGACGCTGCGGCTCCCGGAAGCGGTGGGCTATCGCGAGGGCGCGCTGGTCGAGCCGCTCTCGGTGGGCTTGCACGCCGTGCACGAGGCGCGGCTCGAGCCCGGCGCGAACGTGCTGGTGCTCGGCGCCGGTCCGATCGGGCTCGCCACTTCGGTGTGGGCGCGCTTCTTCGGCGCGCGCACGGTGATGGTGAGCGAGAAGGCTCCGGGCCGGCGCACGCTCGCGGAGCGCTTCGGCGCCACCCACGTGATCGACCCCGCGCAGGAGATCCCGGGCGCCGCCTTCCTGAAGGCCGCCGGAGCGCCTCCCGACGTGATCTTCGAATGCGTCGGCGTCCCGGGCATGATCCAGCAATGCGTGCTGCTCGCGCCGCCGCGCGGCCGGATCGTGGTGGTCGGCGTCTGCATGCAGCCCGACATGATCTTCCCGATGTTCGCGATCGTGAAGGAGATCAGTCTTCGCTTCGTAGTCGGCTATCGCCGGCAGGATTTCCAGCTCACGCTCGACATGCTGGCCGCCGGGCGGATCGCGGGCGGGCCGATGATCACCGACGTGGTGGCTCTCGCGCAGCTGCCCGCGGCCTTCGCGGCCCTCCAGCAGCCGACCACCCAGTGCAAGGTGATGCTCGAGAGCTAGCCCCGGGCGGTGAGACGCGCGGCCGCGGCGATCCCCGAGGCCGCTGCGTCCGACACCGCCACGCCATCCAGATACGCCCCCGCCAGCGCGAGGCCGGGGAGCCCCTCGAGGTGCTGGCGAATGCCGGCGACCCGGCGCGGATGGCCGCCGTCCGGCTGCGGGATCGCGCGGGGCCAGCGGGTGACGCCGAGCAGCTGCGGCGATTCGCGCAGGCCGAGCGTTTTCTCGAGGTCGGCGTGCACGCGCTTGTGCAGGACGTCGTCCGAGAGGTCGATCGCCTCGGGATAGCGGCGGCCGCCCAGCATGCAGTGCAGCAGCTCGCGGCCGGCCGGCGCGCGGCCCGGGAACAGCTTGCTCATGAAGAGGCAGCCGAGCAGCGGGATCTCCTGGTCGCCGGGCACCAGGAATCCGAACCCCTCGATCTTGCGCGCGACCCGCGCGGGATCCACCCCCACCGGGACGCCGACGATCGGGGCATAGGCGATCCCGGCGAGCGCGTCCGCCAGCTCGGCGTGGGTGGCGCGCAGGAATTCCGCCGCTTCGCCGGCGCCCGTCGCGATCACGACCCGCGGCGTGCGCATCTCGCTCTCGCCGCTGGGGCTCGAGACCGACACGCGCCAGCGCGCGCCATCCCGTGCCAGAGCGACCATCCGCGCCCCCAGCGCGGGCGGATCGAACAGGCGCTCGGCCAGGCGCCGCGCGAAGGGGCCGAGCCCTTGCAGCGCCGAGAAGCTGCCGCTGAGGCCGCGCTCGCGGCGGCGGGCCAGTGCGCTTCCGAGCAGGCCGATCGCGACGGATCCGAAGCGCCGCTCGTGCTCGACGAGGCTTCCCAGCACGGCCTCGGCGCCGAGCTCGTGCTCGTCGCCCGCGTAGACGCCGGTGAGGAAGGGACCGATCAGCCGGGCCACCGCCTCGTCGCCGAAGCGTCGCCCGGCGAAGGCCGCCACGCTCTCGCCGGTGGCGTCGCGCCGGAAGCGCAGCGGCTCGGAGAGCAGGCGCAGCTTGCCCCGCGTCGAGAGCAGACGCGTGCGCGCGAAGCCGAGCGGCGTCATCGGAACCGGCAGCAGCGCGCGGTCGCGATAGACGAAGCGGAGCCGGCTCGCGGGCTGGGCGGCCAGCAGTGCGTCGCGCAGGCCGAACCGGGTCAGAAGGCGCAAGAGAGGCGCCTTGATCTGGATGGTGTTCGGCCCGCGCTCGATCACGTAGCCCGAGACGTGGTCCGTGCGCATCACGCCGCCGGGGCGGTCGCCGGCGTCGATCACGAAGACGTCGCGCACGCTGTCCTGGAGCTCGAGCGCGGCCGCGAGCCCCGCGATCCCCGCCCCCACCACGACCGCGCCGACGTCCGCCGCCGTCATCAGACCGTCCGGCTGAAGATGGGCCGCCCCGAGCGCTGCTGCTCGGGCAGATAGGCGTCGAAGACCATCGCCACGTTGCGCACCAGCAGGCGGCCGAGCGCCGTCAGCCGCAGACTGCCGTCCGGCTCGCGCGTGAGGAGCCCGTCGGCGAGGGCGGGCTCGAGCGCGGCCAGCTCGCGCGCGTAGCGCTCGCCAAGGGCGCTCCCGAACTCGGCCGCGAACTCGGCGGCGCGCAGCTCTCCGTGGCAGAGCATGCGGCCGATGATCCAGCGCCGCTCGAGATCGTCCGCCGAGAAGGAGTGCCCGCGCAGGGTCGCCAGGCGCCCGGCGAGCGCCGCTTCCTGCCAGCGTTCGAGCTCGCGGAACGACTGCGCGTAGCCGCCGCGCAGCTCGCTGATCGCGCTCGGGCCGAAGCCCAGCAGCAGGGCGCCCGCCTGGGTGGTGTGGCCCATGAAGTTCCGGCGCAGTGTCCGGTCCGCAAGCGCCCGGGAAAGCTCGTCTTCCGGCTTCGCGAAATGGTCGAGGCCGATGTAGTGGTAGCCCGCCTCCAGGAAGCGCCGCAGCGCGGACAGGAAGATCCGCAGCTTGCTGGCGGGATCGGGCAGGTCGTGGCGCTCGAAGCCGCGCTGCTGCTTCGCGAGCCAGGTGACGTGGGCGTAGGAGTAGAGCGCGAGCCGGTCGGGGGCGAGCTCGAGCACACGCGCGAGCGTCTCCGCGAAGGTGGCTTCGGTCTGGTAGGGAAGCCCGTAGATCAGGTCGAAGTTCACGCTCTGGAATCCGGCCGCGCGCGACCACTCCACCAGCCTCCCCGTCTGCTCGACCGATTGCTCGCGGTGGATGGCCTGCTGGACGCGGCGATCGAAATCCTGCACGCCCATCGAGATGCGGTTGAAGCCGCACTCGGCCAGCGCCGCCACCTGCTCCTGCGTGGTGACGCGCGGATCCACCTCGATCGAGACCTCGGCGTCCTTCTGCATGGGAAAGGCCTGCGTCACGCTGCGATGCAGCTGGGTCAGCTGCTCGGGCGACAGGAAGGTGGGCGTGCCCCCGCCCCAGTGCTGCTGCGTCGCCGCGCGCGGCGCCCGCAGCGCTTCGCGGACGGTCGCGATCTCGCGACGGACCGCCTCCAGGAATTGAATGGCCGGCTGGTGCTTGCGGGTGATCACCTTGTTGCAGGCGCAGAAGTGGCAGAGGCTCTCGCAGAACGGAACGTGCACGTAGAGCGCCAGCCCATCGCGGGGGCTCGCGTCCTCGCGCGCGAGCTCGGCGCGGTGCTGCTCGGGTCCGTAGCTCTCCTGCCAGACCGGCGCGGTGGGATAGCTGGTGTAGCGCGGACCCTCGCCGCTGTAGCGGGGCAGGATCTCGGCCACGTGGCCCCAGTCGAGCGCGTCGAAGTCGCTCACGCGGATGCGCTGCCCAGCGCGCGCGCGGCATCGGTGAAGGCGCGCACGCCCTCGACCGGGGTGTCGGGCAGGCAGCCATGGCCGAGGTTCAGCACCAGTCCGCGCGCCGGCGCCGCAGCGGCCGCGATCGCGCGCACGCGCGCCGCGATCGCCTCGGGCGGCGCGAACAGAAAAGCCGGGTCGAGGTTGCCTTGCAGGCTCGCCCTTCGCCCCGCCTGCCGGGCGGCCGCGGCCAGCTCCACGCGCCAGTCCAGCGAGACCACGTCGGCGCCCGAATCGAACAGGGATTCGAGCACATGCGCGCCACCCCTCACGTAGAGGATCAGCGGGGCGCGGGCGCGGTCGAGCTTCGCTGCGATCTCTCGGTGGACCGGCAGCACCCACTCCGCGTACTCCTCGGGGCCCAGCAGGCCCGCCCAGGTGTCGAAGAGCTGCACCACCTGGGCGCCGGCCTCGATCTGAGCGTTCAGGTAGTCGACCACCAGCGTCGTGAGCCGCGCCTGGAGCGCGCGCAGCACCTCGGGCGCGCGCAGCATCATCCGCTTGATGGCCGAGAACTCCTTGCTGCCGCGGCCTTCCACGAGGTAGGCGGCGAGCGTGAAGGGCGCGCCGGCAAACCCGATCAGGGGCACGCGCTCGTCCGCCAGCTCGCGGCGCAGCCGGCGCAGGATCTCGAAGACGAACGGGACGGACTCGCGGGGATCGGCCTCGCAGAGGCGTTCGACCTGGGCGAGCGAGCGGATCGGCTCGGCCACCACCGGGCCGGGCCGGAAGTCGAACTCGACGCCGAGGCCGGCGATCGGCACGAAGATGTCGGAGAAGAAGATCACCGCCTCGGTGCCGACCAGGCGCAGCGGCTGGAGCGACACCTCGGCCGCGCGGTCGACGTCGCGGCAGAGCTCCAGGAAGGAGAGCTGCTCGCGCACGCGGCGATACTCGGGCAGGTAGCGGCCGGCCTGGCGCATCAGCCAGACCGGCGGCCGGTCCACCGATTCGCCCCGGCAGGCGCGCAGCAGACGCGCGGTCGGGTCGAGCGCGCCTGCGGGCATCAGTAGCCGGAGAGGCGCGCCCAGCGATCGCGATGGAAGGCAGCGTCGCCGAAGGTCATCTCGGCCACGCGGGCGCGCTTCAGGTAGAAGCCGATCTCGTGCTCATCGGTCATCCCGATGCCGCCGTGGAGCTGCACGGATTCGTTGCCGACCAGCACCCCGGCGTCCGAGCAGCGCGCCTTCGCCAGCGACACCAGCTTGGCGGCCTCCGCGTCGCCGGCGTCGACCGCGCGCGCCGCGGCCATCACCGTGGAACGAGCCAGCTCGATTTCGATGAAGCAGGCCGCCGCGCGGTGCTTGAGCGCCTGGAAGCTCCCGATCGGAACGCCGAACTGGATGCGCTGCTTCATGTAGTCGAGCGTGCGCTCGAAGGCCTCGGACATCGAGCCGAGCATCTCGGCGCAGAGACCGACAGTGGCGCGGTCGACCACGGACTCGAGCAGATCGCCGCCGGCGCCCAGCGTCCCGACCACGTCTGCCGCCGTCACCGTCACGCCGGCCAGCTTCACGAGCGCCGCGTTCCGGGAATCGATCCGGTGCTGGCGCACGATCTCGAGCCCCTTCGCGTCGCGCGGCACCAGGAACAGCGTGATCCCGGCGGCGTCCCGCTCGGCGCCGGCCGTGCGCGCGGAGACGATGATGGCGTCCGCGGAAGCTCCCGCTTCGACCTGGATCTTCTCGCCGGCGAGGCGCCAGCCCTCCCCGGCGCGCTCGGCCTTCGTCGCGACCCGGCGCAGGTCGTAGCGGCTGCGCGGCTCCTGGAAGCCGAGGGCAATCAGTTTTTCGCCGGCCACCAGCGGCGGCAGCCAGCGGCTCTTCTGGGCGTCGCTGCCTCCCAACAGCAGAGCCTGTCCCGCCAGCAGCACACACGGAAGCACGGGCTCGGGCGCCAGCTTGCGCCCGAGCGCCTCGAGCACCACCGCCAGCTCCGCGAGCCCCATGCCGGCGCCGCCGACCGATTCGGGGAACGGGATCCCCAGCCAGCCGAGCTCGGCCATCTCCTTCCAGAGCGCGCGCGAGAAGCCGTCGGGATCCTTGCGGTCGCGCAGCTGCCGCATCCGCGAGACGGGCGACCGCTCGGCGGCGAAGTCGGCGGCGGTCTTGGCGAGAAGCTCCTGGTCTTCGGTCAGAATCAGCTGCACGACCGTCTCCTAATCCGGCAAGCCGAGCACGCGCTTGGCGATGATGTTGAGCTGCACCTCGCTGGTGCCGCCTTCGATCGAGTTGCCGCGCGCTCGCAGCCAGCCGCGCGTGCGCGTGATCTCCTCCTCGTCGAAGCCGGGGCCTTCCCAGCCGAGCCCCGCCGGGCCGGCGATCTTGACCATCAGCTCGGTGCGGCGCTTGTTGAGCTCCGTCGCATACACCTTGAAGAGGGAGCTCTCGGGCCCCGGCTGGTGGCCGGCCTTGGCGGCGTCGCGCGATCGCTGGACGGTGAGGCCGAAGGCGCGCTCGTCGAGCTCGCACTGCGCGATCTGCTCGCGCAGCGCGGCGTCGGGGAGCAGCCCGGCGTCACTTCCGAGATAGCCGCGCGCGAGGCCCGCGAGCGGGCTCCCGCGCGAGCCCTTCTTCCGCTCGGAGACGCCGAAGACGTCCGCGATCATGTTGCGCTCGTGTCCGAGCAGCGCCTTGGCGACGGTCCAGCCCGCGTGGATGTGGTGGACCGCGTTCGCGATCGGCACACGCACGTGGTCGAAGCGCGTCTCGCAGAACGGCGAGGCGCCGCTGATCAGCGGGATCGGGCTCACCGAGACACCCGGCGACGCCATGTCGATCAGCAGGAACGTGATCCCCTCCTGCTTCTTGGCGTTCGGGTCGCTGCGCACCAGCGCGAAGATCCAGTCCGACTGGTCGGCGTAGGAGGTCCAGACCTTGGTCCCCGTCACCACAAAAAACTCGCCGTCGCGCTCGGCCTTGGTCTGGAGCGAGGCGAGGTCCGAGCCCGAATCGGGTTCGGAGTAGCCCTGGCACCAGCGGATCTCGCCGCGACAGATTTTTGGCAGGTGCTCCCGTTTCTGGGCCTCGCTGCCGAAGCGCAGCAGGGTCGGCCCGATCATGGCGAGGCCGAAGCCGGTCAGCGGGAGCGGCAGGCGGCGCCGCGCGAGCTCCTGCGTGAACACCTTCGCCTCTTCCGGATCGAGCCCGCCGCCGCCGTACTCGCGGGGCCAGCTGGGGGCCGTCAGCCCCCGCGCCGCCGCCCGCTCGAGCCAAGGCTTCATGTCGGGATGGTCCCACCTGGGATGGCGCCCGCCCCAGTTCCCGCCCGACTCGCCCAGCTGGATGCCCGCGATCGTCTGGGGGGCGTTCTCGTCGAGCCAGGCGCTGATCTCGGAGCGAAACGTCTCGATGCTCGGCATGGGGGTCCTCGGTTGGCCGCCGGCCCGGCGGCGAGGGGGCAAATTCTAGCGCTAACTTCCCGTCGATGCGCGTACTGCTTGCCAATCCCCGAGGCTTCTGCGCGGGCGTGGACCGGGCCATCGAGATCGTCGATCTCGCGCTCGAGCGCTACGGGCCGCCCGTCTATGTCCGCCACGAGATCGTCCACAATCGCCACGTCGTCGAAGCGCTGCGCGCCAAGGGCGCCGTCTTCGTCGACGACCCCAGCCAGGTCCCGAGCGGCGCGCTGCTGATCTTCAGCGCCCACGGCGTCTCGCCGGCGGTGCGCACGGCGGCCCAGGAGCGGGGCCTGCGCGTGATCGACGCGACCTGCCCGCTGGTGACCAAGGTCCACGTCGAGGCCGCGCGGATGGCGCGCGAGGGCATGGACATCGTGCTGGTCGGACACAAGGGACACGTGGAAGTGGAGGGCACGATGGGGCACGCGCCGCAGCGGATGCACCTGGTGCAATCGGTCGGCGACGTGGCAGCGCTCGAGGTGCGGGATCCCGAACGGCTCGGCTGCGTGACGCAGACGACCCTCTCCGTCGACGACACGCGCGAGATCCTGGAAGCGCTCCGGCTGCGCTTCCCCGCGATCCGCCTGCCGCGCAAGGATGACATCTGCTACGCGACCCAGAACCGCCAGAACGCGGTCAAGGAGCTGACGGAGCGCGCCGAGGTGGTGATCGTGGTCGGCGCCCCGGAATCCTCCAACAGCAGCCGCCTGGTCGAGCTCGCCGGCAAGCGCGGCGCGCGCGCGTATCTGGTGCAGACCGCCGCCGAGATCGATCCGGCCTGGATCGAGGGAGCGCGCTGCGTGGGCGTCACGGCGGGAGCCTCGGCGCCCGAGGTGCTGGTCGAGGAGGTGGTCGCCCGGCTCGAGCGGCTCGCCGGCGGCCGGGCGGAGGTGAGCGCGCTGCCCCCGGTCGACGAGGGCGTCACCTTCCAGCTTCCCGCACAATTGCGCTGAGTGCCGCAGGCGGGCGGATACCGGGAAATCCTCATCCTCTCCTGGCCGGTGATGCTCGCCCAGGTGCTGGTCAGCGCGGTCGGTCTGGTCGACATCGCGATGGTCGGGCGCCTCGGGCCGGACGCGGTCGCCGCGGTCGGCTACGCCTCGCAGTTCTTCAACCTCGCGCAGGCCGTGCTCTTCGCGATCGGCACCGCCTGCGTCGCGCTGATGGCGCGCGCGATCGGCGCCGGCGACCGCCCCGGCGCCCGCGTGGCGCTGGCGGGGTCGCTGATCGTCGCGCTCGCCACCGCCCTGCTCTTCCTCGCGATCATCCTGGCCGCCCCGCGCTGGTACCTGGGCGGCCTGGGCGCCGAGCCGGCCGTGATCGACGAGGCCATCCCGTACCTGTTCCTGATCCTGCTCTCGACCGTGTTCCTCTCCGTCTCGATCACGCTGGAGAGCGCGCTGCGCGCCGATCGCAACACGCGGCTGCCCATGCTGATCGCGGTGGTGGTGACGGCCGCGAAGATCGGCCTGAACGCGGTGCTGATCTTCGGCGGCCTGGGCGTGCCCAAGCTCGGCCTGGTGGGCGCGGGCCTCGCGACGCTCGCCTCGCAGGCCCTCGGCCTGGCGCTCTACGCCAGCATCCTGGCCACTTCGAAGCGCGATTCGCCGATCGCGCTCGAGCGGCGCGACTTCCGCACCGCGCGCGGAGTCCTGCGCGAGGTGGTGCGGATCGCGCTGCCCGGGGTCGGCGAGCGCCTCGCGATGAACCTCGCGCTGCTGGCCTACTTCCGCGTGCTCTCCGTCTACGGAACCGTCGCGATCGCCGCCTACACCGTGGGGATTCGGATCCTCGCGTTCTCCTGGATCCCGGGCACGGGATTCGGGGTCGCGGCCTCCACGCTGGTGGGCCAGGCCCTGGGGGCGGGCCGACCGGTCGAGGCGTTGCAGGCGGGCTGGCGCGCGACCCGGATGGCGATCGGGATCGCGGTGCCGCTGGGGGCGCTCTGCGCGCTGGCGCGCGAGCCTCTCGGAAGACTCTTCACGGACGACCCGGCCATCATCGAGGCGCTGGGGCCGTTCCTGCTCTGCCTGGCGCTCTCGCAGCCCTTCCTCCAGGCGCACTTCGCGCTCGGCGGAGCGCATCGGGGCGCGGGCGATACCTGGACCCCCTTCATCGCAGCGACGGTCGGCAACTGGCTGCTGCGCACGCCGATCGCCTTCTTCCTGGCCTTCGTGCTGCGCACGGACGTGATCTGGGTCTGGTACGCCCTCACGATCGACCACCTGGCCCGGACCGTCTGGCTCACCTGGTCGTTCCGGCGCGGCCGGATCCGCTGAATACCGCCCCCCGCAGCGGCGTCTCACGACCGGTTCGCCGAGGTCCGGAAGCCCGGCCCGGCGCAGAAAAGGGGGTTCGTGATGCGGCAAGAGACATCGGATCAGGCCATCCTGGCTCGGAATTCCGGGTTCGTCGCGCTGGCGGCGCTGGCCGGGGCGGTCGCGCTGATCGCCGCGGGTCCCGCCCGCGCGAACAACGAGTTCCAGAACGGGTTCGAGGACCAGCTGGGCCGGATCGCGGCCTATGGGGCCGTCAACGTGGGTCTCCAGATCCTCACGGGCGGGTACTTCCCGGCCGTGGTACCGGTGCCGGTCGCACCGGTCGCCTACTACGGGCCCGGCTACGGGGCCTACTACGGGCCGCGCACGGTGGTGGTGAAGTACCCGAAGGGGCACCGCCACGGCAGGAGCTGCGCTTCGAGCCACGGCTACTACGGCAACCAGTACGGCTACAACCAGCGCTACGGCTACAACGAGCGCTGGAACAACGACTACGACGACGATCGCGGTCACCGCGGCCATGGCAAGAAGAACCGCGGCGGACACGGCCGGGGCTGGTAGCGACCGGCGCCCGAAGGGCTCCCGCCTCCGGAGCTAGCATGCAACCCACGCCGCCGCGTCCTCCCGACGCGGCGGCGTGGAGTCTCGATGCGCCGAACGACATGGTGCGGGGTCCTGGCGGCGCTGTGCCTGGCGATCCCCAGCCTCTCCCGCGCTGGCCTCGCGCTCGCGCGCACCGGCGATCTCGCGGGGCTCCGCGCGAGCCAGGTCGCGGACCTCTTCCTGACCGGCCTGCGCCTCGACGGCGTGATTGCGGGCTCCATCGTTCTACCCATCTCGGTGTTGCTGCTGCTGACGCCCGAGCGCTGGCTCTCCGGCTGCCTGGCGGCGCTCGGCTGGCACGCCGGCCTGGTCTTCTTCCTGCTCTGCGCGGCCGAGATCGGGGGCTGGTACTTCTTCGACTACTACGACCTCCGGCCGAACTACCTGGTGCTCGAGCACGCCGGCGATCCCGAGGTGGTGGCGACGCTGCTCTCGGGCTACCCGGTGGGCCGCATCCTGGCGCTCGCGCTCGCCGGCGCGCTGCTCGCGGCCTGGCTGCAACGAAGGCTCGCCCGGCGCGCGCCCGCCGGCCGGCCGGGCCCGCTCGCCGACCGCGCGGGCGCCCTGCTCTGCGGGGTCCTCGCCGGGCTCGCCATGCGCGGGACACTCGACCACCGCGCCCTCAACCCCGCCTTCGCCGCGCGCACCTCGAACCGGGTGGCCAACGAGATCGCCGCCTCCGGGGTCCTGAACCTGGCCAGCGAGGCGTGGCTGCGGCGGAGCGACGTCTACCGCCCGCTCGCGTCGGTGCTGCCGCCGCTGCCCGAGCCGGAGGCGCTGGCACGCGCCCGCGCCCAGCTCGCGGGAACCTGGCTCGAGGGCGCGCCCAGCCCGCTCGCGCGCCGGATCGACGCGCCGGCGCGCGAGAAGCCGCTGAACGTGGTGCTGGTGGTGATGGAGAGCTTCACGGCCCGCCTGGTGGGCGCGCTCGGAGGCTCGCCCGCCCTCACGCCCGAGCTCGACCGCCTCGCCCGGGAAGGCGTGCTGCTCGCGAACTGCTTCGCCACGGGCGAGCGCACGGTGCAGGGTCTGGAGGCGATCCTGTCCTCGTTCCCGTCGCTTCCGGGTGTCGCGGCGATCCGCCGGCCGCAAGCGCAGCACGGCTTCGAGACGCTGGCGACCACGCTGCGCGAGCGGGGCTACGACACCCTGTTCCTGTACGGGGGGCAGGGGATCTTCGACGACATGCGCGGATTCTTCGTCGGCAACGGCTTCGACGTGTTCCTCGAGGAGCGGGACTTCGCAGACGCCCGGTTCCGCGGCGCCTGGGGCGCCTCCGACGAGGACGTCTTCCGGCGCGCCCTCTCCGAGGTCGAGCGCCGCTCCGCCGCCGGCCGGCCGGTGCTGGCCGTGATCCTCACCGTCTCGCTCCACTCGCCCTGGGAGTTTCCGGCCGGCCGCGTCGACCCGCTGCCGCGGGATACGCCCGTCCCGCCCGGCTTCGAGCTCGCCGAGCTCGACAACTTCCTCTACGCGGACTGGGCGCTGGGCGCCTTGATCCGCGAAGCGCGAGAGAAGGAGTTCTTCGACGACACCCTCTTCGTGTTCGTGGGAGACCACGGCGTACACCTGCGCGGGCGGGAGCTGGTGCCGATCGACGAGTTCCGGGTGCCGGCGCTGTTCCTGGCGCCCGCCCACCTCGCGCCTCGCCGGATCGCGCGCGTGACCAGCCAGCTCGACGTCGTTCCTACCCTGATGGGGATCCTGGGCGGCGCCCATCCGACCACCGCCTTCGGCGAGGACGTGCTGGCCCGGCCGGACGGCGAGGGCTTCGCGCCGATGGTCTACGACCGCAAGCGCATCGCCCTGCTGCGGGGTCCCCGGCTCGGAATCTTCCTCGAGAACGGCGAAGAGCTCGCCTTCCAGCGCGGCCCCGACGGCTCCGGCCTGGTGCCGACGCCCCTCACGCCTCGTCTGCGCGAGGAGCACCGCGACGGGGCCGCCCTGCTCCAGGTGGCGGAAGCGCTGCTGCTCGGCAAGCGGTTCCGGAGCCGGTGATCCGCCTCAGGCGGGAGGCTGGACCTCGAAGCGCAGGGCGCCGTCCGCGACGGTCACGCGGACGCGTCCGCCCTTGGCGAGCGCCCCGAAGAGCACGTCGTCCGCGAGGCGGTCCTTGACCTCGGTCTGGATCACGCGCGCGAGCGGACGCGCGCCGAAATCGGGGTCGTAGCCCTTCCGGGCGAGCCAGTCGCGCGCCTCGGGCGAAAGCTCCAGCGCGATGCGGCGCTCGCGCAGCTGCTCCTCCACCTCGCGCACGAACTTGTCCACCACCCGCCCCATCACCTCGGGCTGGAGCGGCGCGAACGAGACGATCTCGTCGAGCCGGTTACGGAACTCGGGGCTGAAGAGCCGCTCGATCTCCTTGCGCCCGTCGCCCTTGTTCCCGCCGGCGAAGCCGATCGCACGGCCCGCGATCTCCCGCGCGCCCGCGTTCGAGGTCATGATCAGCGTCACGTGGCGGAAGTCCGCTTCGCGGCCCTGGTTGTCGGTGAGCGTCGCGTGATCCATCACCTGGAGCAGGATGTCGAAGAGGTCG
Organism: Myxococcota bacterium; assembly: GCA_036560145.1. GTDB lineage: Bacteria > Myxococcota_A > UBA9160 > UBA9160 > SMWR01 > DATBRV01. Next base: position 30,575 of record DATBRV010000127.1, on the reverse strand, counting down.
GGGTGCGCCTTCTCGATCTCGTCGAGCAGCAAAACTGTGTATGGCTGCTTGCGGACCTTCTCGACCAGCAGTCCGCCCTGGTCGTAACCCACGTAGCCGGGCGGCGCGCCGATCAGGCGCGCCACCGCATGCTTCTCCATGTACTCGCTCATGTCGAAGCGCAGGAAAGGCACGCCGAGGGCCTTCGCGAGCTGCTTGGAGAGCTCCGTCTTCCCGACCCCCGTGGGCCCCGTGAACAGGAAGCAGCCGATCGGGCGCCCCTCGCCGCCGAGGCCGGCGCGCGCGCGCTTGACCGCCCGCACCACCGAGGCGATCGCCGGATCCTGGCCGAACACCGTCCGGCGCAGCTCCGCCTCCAGGTTCTCGAGGCGCTGGCGGTCGGAGAGCGAGGCTCGCGCGGCGGGGATGTTCGCGATCCGCGCGATCACGTCCTCGACGTCGCGCACGCCCACCGTCTTGCGCGCCTTGCCGAGCGGCCGCAGCCGCACGGCGGCGCCGGCCTCGTCCATCACGTCGATCGCCTTGTCCGGGAGGAAGCGGTCCGTCAGGTGGCGTACCGAAAGCTCGACGGCGGCCCGCAGCCCCGGCTCGGTGTAGCGCACGCCGTGGTGCTCCTCGTAGCGGGGCGCCAGCCCTTGCAGGATGCGCACCGTCTCGTCGGCGGACGGCTCGCGCACGTCGACCTTCTGGAAGCGGCGCGAGAGCGCGCGGTCGCGCTCGAAGTGGCGGTACTCCTGGTAGGTGGTCGAGCCCATGAAGCGCAGCTCGCCTGACTGAAGGAGTGGCTTGAGCAGGTTCGAGGCATCCACGGTCGCGCCCTGGGCCGAGCCGGCGCCCAGGATCGTGTGCACCTCGTCGATGAACAGGATCGGATTCTCGCGCGCCTGGAGCGCCGCGATCAACGCCTTGAAGCGCGCTTCGAAATCGCCGCGGTAACGCGTGCCGGCGAGCAGCGCGCCGAGGTCGAGCGAGAAGATCTCGGCCGTGCGCAGGTCCTCGGGCACCCGCCCCTCGCGGATCCGCAGCGCGAGCCCCTCGGCGAGCGCGGTCTTTCCGACGCCCGTCTCGCCCACGAAGAGCGGGTTGTTCTTGCGCCGGCGCGCGAGGATGTGGACGGTGCGCTCGAGCTCGGCGGCGCGGCCGATCAGCGGGTCCAGTTTTCCCTGGGCGGCGCGCTCCGAGAGGTTGCTGGCGTAGGCGGTGAGCGGATCCGCGGCGAGCTCGCTGGCCTCGCCGCCCATCCCCTCGCCCATGCCCGGGCCGGCGGACGCGCCTTCGCTCGCGCCGTCGCGCCGCTTCGAGATCCCGTGCGAGACGTAGTGGAGCAGGTCGAGCCGCGAGACCCCCTGGGAGCGCAGCAGCGTCACCGCGTAGGAATCCGGCTCCTGGAACAGGGCCGCCAGCAGGTCGCCGGTATCGACCTCGGCCTTCTCCGCGTTCTCGCAGTGCGTGATCGCGTGCTGGATCACGCGGTGGAAGGCGAGCGTCTGGCGCGTCTCGACCGGCTCGTCCCCCGGCACGCGCTCGAGGTCGTCGGCCAGGAACTTCTCGAGCGCCGCCTTCAGCGCGGGCACGTGCGCTCCGGAATGCACCAGGATCTCCTCGCCGCGCCGGTCGTGCGCGAGCGCGTAGAGCAGGTGCTCGACCGTCAGGTAGGGGTTCCGGCGCGAGACGGCCTCGCGCAGCGCCGCCTGGAGCGTGAGGTGCAGCTCGCGCCCGATCTCGCTCATTCCTTCTCCACCCCGGCGCGCAGCGGGTAGCCGCGCTCCTCGGCGGCATGGTGCACCTGCGCGACCTTGGTCTCGGCCACCTCGAGCACGTAGACCCCCGCCACCCCGATCCCCCCGTTGTGGATCTCGAGCATGATCCGCGTCGCCGCCGACGGGCTCTTCTCGAAGATGCGTTCGAGGATGTCCACCACGAACTCCATCGGCGTGTAGTCGTCGTTGAACAAGAGCACCTTGAAGCGCGCGGGGCGGGCGACCTTGCGGCGCGTCTCGGTGGCGACGGCTCCCTCTCGCCGGGGATCCGCCAGGCCGGCGAGCCCGCCGCCGTCCCCCGGGCCGGGTCCGACCGGGTCTTTCGGCATGACCGAAAGATTAGCAGGTGCTGCTCGCTAGACTGGGTTGGAATGGCCGAGTTCGAGCTGCTGGAGGGGATCGCCGGGGTCCCGCGCGAGGAGTGGAACGCCCTGGTGGGCGCCGGATCGCCCTTCCTCGAGTGGGACTGGCTCGCGAGCCTCGAGGAGGCCGGGACGCTGGGCGGCGCCAGCGGCTGGGAGCCGCGGCCGCTGGTGCTGCGCGAGGCCGGCCGGCTGATCGCCGCCTGTCCGCTCTACGTGAAGCAGCACAGCGAGGGCGAGTTCGTCTTCGATTTCGCCTGGGCGGACGCCGCTTCCCGCGCCGGGATCCCCTACTACCCGAAGCTGCTGGTGGGCGTGCCCTTCACGCCCGTCACGGGCGGACGCCTGCTGGTGGCCGAGGGCCGCGACCGGGAGCCCGCGTTGCGCGCGCTGGCGGGCGCGCTGCGCGAGCTCTGCCTCGGCAGCGGCTTCTCGGGCGTGCACGTGAACTTCTGCCGCGAGGACGAGATCGCGCCGCTGGAAGCGTCCGGCTACCTGCTCCGGATCGGCCTCCAGTACCACTGGCGCAACGCCGGCTATCGCGAATTCGAGGACTACCTCGGCGCGTTCCGCAGCAAGCGGCGCAACCAGATCCGCCGCGAGCGGCGCGCGCTCGCCGAGCAGGGCGTCGAGATCCAGGTGCTGCGCGGCGACGAGATCGGCGACGAGCTGATCGAGCCGATCTACCGCTGCTATCTCTCCACCGTCGAGCAGCATGTCTGGGGCCGGCAGTACCTGAACCTCGCCTTCTTCGAGCTGCTGGCCCGGCGCTTCCGCCACCGGCTGTGCTGCCTGGTGGCGCGCCAGGATGGCGTTCTGGTCGCGGCGACCGCCAACATCGTGAAGGACGACGCGCTCTATGGGCGCTACTGGGGGGCGCTTCGCGAGCTTCGCCATCTGCACTTCAACGTCTGCTACTACGCCGCGATCGAATGGGCCATCGCGCACGGGATCGCGCGCTTCGAGCCGGGCGCCGGGGGCGATTACAAGTATCTGCGCGGCTTCGAGGCCCGCCCGACCTACAGCATGCACTTCCTGGCGGAGCCGCGGCTGGCCGCGGCGGTGGCGCGCTCGCTGGTGGAGGAGCGCGCGCAGGCGGCCTCCGTGATCGAGCACCTCGGCTCCACCAGTCCGCTCAAGGGGCTGGGGACCGCATGAGAGGGTCAGCGCGCGACGTCGCTGCGCAGGAACCCGATCACCGCCTCGGTGAAGAGATCGTTGCGGTCGCCCGCGACCATGTGGCCGGCGCCCGACACGTCGACGAAGCGCGCGTGCGGCGCCGCCTCCCGGAACTCGGCGGCGCCCTCGAGGCTCACGACGTCGGACTGCTTCCCGCGCACCAGCAGCGTCGGGACGCGCAGCCCGCGCGCCGCGCCGAGCAGCCGCCCCGGCGTCAGGGTATTGCCGACGTGGCGATCGCGGCTCAGGAACTTCGGATCCCAGTGCCAGCGCCAGCGGCCGTCGTCGCCGCGGCGCAGGTTCTTGGCGAGCCCCGCCAGATCGCTCGGACGCGCGCGATGCTCGCGGTAGGCCGCCACCGCGTCGGCGGCCTCCTCGAGCGAGGCGAACCCCTCCGGCCGATCGGTCATGAAGGAGATGATGCGGATCACCCCGCGCGGCTCGAGGCGCGGCGTCACGTCGACCAGTACGACGGCGGCGAGCAGCCCGTCCTGCGACTCGCCTTCCGCGCAGAGCGCGGTCATTCCCCCGAGCGAGGCGCCCACCACCACCGGGGGCCTCGGCAGCGCGTGCGCCACCCCGGCGAGATCGCGCACGAAGTCCTCGAGATCGTAGGCGCCGCTGGGCGACCAGTCGCTCTCGCCGTGGCCGCGCAGGTCGAGGGAGAGGGCCCGCCAGCCTTCGCGCGCGAGCGCGAGCGCGGTGCCGCTCCAGGAGTGCCGCGTCTGGCCGCCGCCGTGCAACAGGACCACGGGCGGAGCGTCCGGGCTCCCGAAGTCGTCGCCGCGCAGGACGAGTCCGTCGTGGCCGCGAAACTCGATCGGTCGGGGCTCGTCGGACATTCGGCCAGCAACGCTCCTCGGCGCCCACGCGGCGCGCCAGGATAACCGCTCCGCGCGGCGCGCGCGCTCGGGGCCAGAAGGAGAAGAGCATGGAGTACCGGGACATCCGCTATGCCGTCGAGGCGCCGAACGCGATCTTGACGATCGCAAGACCCGAGCGGCTGAACGCCTTCCGCGGCCGCACCGTGGAGGAGCTGATCCACGCCTTCCACCGGGCCTGGACGGACCCCGAGGTGCGCTGCGCGATCCTGACCGGCGCGGGCGAGCGGGCCTTCTGCGTGGGCGGCGACCAGAAGGAGTACGTGGAGCACGGGAGCTACGGCACCAGCGAGAACGGACTGTTCGAGATCGAGCGGCTCCAGCAGGTGATCCGCGACCTGCCCAAGCCGGTGATCGCGGCCGTCAACGGGCTCGCGATCGGCGGCGGCCACGTGCTGCACGTGGTCTGCGACGTCACGATCGCAGCCGAGCACGCGCGCTTCGGGCAGGCCGGCCCGCGGGTCGGCTCCTTCGACGCGGGCTACGGCACGGCCTTTCTGGCGCGCGTGGTCGGAGAGAAGCGCGCCCGCGAGATCTGGTTCTTCTGCCGCCAGTACGACGCCGCGACCGCCGAGCGCTGGGGGCTCGTGAACAAGATCGTGCCGGCCGCGCAGCTGCTGGACGAGGCGCGCGCCTGGGGGCGCGAGGTCGCTGCGCTCTCGCCGACCGCGCTGCGCTTCCTCAAGACCTCCTTCAACGCCGACACCGCGCACGTGCTGGGAATCGGCCAGCTCGCCTTCGCCGGCCTCGCCAGCTTCGGGAGCTCCGCGGAGGCGAAGGAAGGCCGCCGCGCCTTCGCCGAGAAGCGCCCTCCGGATTTCTCGAAGTACCGTTGACGCAAGCGAAGCGCGCAGCGAGCCGCAGGCGAGCGAAGTTCACTCGACGCAAGCCAAGCGCGCAGCGAGCCGCAGGCGAGCGAAGTTCACTCAGGTCGGAACGCAAGATTGCGTCCCCAGCGGAATCCGGACCTCGCGCCCGCGGCCGGATCAAGCGCGAGGGTGGCCAGGCCGATCAAACCGGCAGCCCGAGGACCGCATGAGCATCCCGTCGATCAAAGGCACCGCCTATCTCTCCGCGCACGCGGACGTGAACGCGCTGCTCGAGCGGCGCGCCATCACGCGCGCCGGGCTCGAGGTGGCGCTCCCGGCGGAGGACCTGCGCGCGCTCGACGAGAAGGTGCAGCCCACGGCCTGGTACCCGATCGCCAGCTACCACCGGCTCTTGCAGCTGCTCTGCGACAAGGAGGGGAAGGGGAACGCGCAGGCGTACCTGATCGCGCGCGGCGAGAAGGCCGGCGAGAGGATCGCAGGCACCGGCGTCTACCAGCAGCTCGACGCGAGCGCCGAAGCCCTCGGCGTGCGCACCGGCCGCATCGTGATCACCGTCGCCGGCCTGATCTACAATTTCACGAGCTGGCATTTCGAGCGCGAGGGCGCGGAGATCGGCCACTTCACGATCCGCGTCGAGGACGCGGCCGACTTCCCGGAGCCCGCGCGCTTCACCACGCAGGGATTCATCCAGTACGTCTCGATGCGCATCGTGGGCCAGCCGATGCTCGCGACCAGCGAGCGCCCGCTGCCCTCCCGCATCCTGTTCCACGTCACCGGCGCACGCTAGCCTGCTCGGGGAAGGAGACCCCCCGATGGCCATCGTGGAAGGCAAGCCGGCGCCCGCGTTTTCGCTCGAGGACGCCGCCGGCAAGAGCGTTTCGCTGGGCGACTTCGCCGGCAAGCACGTGATCCTCTACTTCTACCCGAAGGATGATACGCCCGGCTGCACCAAGGAGGCCTGCGGCTTCCGCGACGCCTGGAAGGCGATCCAGAAGCTCGACGCCGTGGTGATCGGCGTCTCGCCCGACGCAGGCCCCTCGCACCAGAAATTTGCAGCCAGGTACAAGCTTCCCTTCCCGCTGCTCTCGGATCCCGACAAGAAGGTGATGACGAAGTACGGCGCCTGGGGCGAGAAGATGATGTACGGCAAAAAAAAGCTCGGCGTGATCCGCTCGACGGTCTGGATCGGCCCCGCTGGCGAGGTCCGGAAGCACTGGAAGAAGGTCGCGAGCGCCGAAGCGCACCCGGAGCAGGTGCTCGCGGCGTTGCAGGCGGCGACCTGAGCGGCGCCTCGCTAGCGAGGCGCGGGCTTGACTCTTTTCCGGGAGCTCGGATAGGGTGTGATCCCGATGCGTGAGATCCGCCGGCTGCATCCGTCGCGTGTCGCGCCGCGTCGCCGCGCCAGCGCATGGGCCGTGATCGCGTCGCTGATCGCGCTCTTCCTGAGCCAGCCCTTCCATGCCACGGCGCGCTTCGACGCACCCGCGGGCTCCGCCTCGTCGACGGCATGGGTCGCGAGCCCGGCGGCCAGCCCGGGCGGCGCGCACGACGCCGACCTCTGCTCGATGTGCCGCGCGACCGCGCAGACGCGCCTGGGCCTGCGCGCGGCGCAGCGCGCGGGCGCGATCGCGCCGGACGGGGCGTCTCTGCCCCTGCACGTGGCGGCCCTCGCGCCCGCCAAGGCGGCGCCCCAGCTGCGCGAGGCGCAGCCGCGCGCTCCGCCGGCCTCCCTCCCGCTGCTCCCAGCCTGACAGCCTGAATCAACACCGTCTTGCGTGCAGCGGCGCGTGCGCGCGCCGCGCTCGGGATCGCGCCCGTTCCGCTGCCGCAGCGAGGATCCGCCGGCGCCCTCCGGGCCGGCGGGAGGAGCCGCACGTGGACCTGCATCGCGCCGGGGCCCTGCTCTGCACAGCGCCCCTGGTCCTGTTCTCGTTCCCCGCCTCGGCCATCGTCGCGGAGCGCGAGCTGGCGGAGGTCAAGGAAGAGCTCGCCGCCACCCGCGAGAAGCTCGCCACCGCACTCAAAACCCTCGACCTGGTCGAGCGCCGCCTCGACCAGCTCGAGTCGGCCCCGGCGGCTCCGGCGCCGGCGCCGAGCGGACCGCGCATCCCGCCCGTGAACGTCGACAACCCGGCCATCAGCCTGGTGGTCGACAGCCTGGTGAAATATGACCGCCACGGCTCGGGCTGGGACTTCGAGCTCCAGGAGGGAGAGCTCTTCCTCTCGGCGCCGATCGATCCCTTCCTGCGCGGCTACGCCGCGATCGTGGGCTCGAGCGAAAGCGGGATCGACATCGAGGAGGCGGCGCTCGTCACCACCTCGCTGCCCTGGAACCTGACCGTGAAGGGCGGGCGCTTCTTCGCCGACGTCGGCCGCTTCCCGCATTGGCACGTGGAGCAGCTCCCGTTCGTCGATCGCCCGCCCTCGATCGAGCGCCTGATCCCCGGCGAGAGCCGGGCCGAAGGCGCGGAGATCACCTGGCTGGCGCCGACCGAGCACTACCTCCGCGTGACCAGCGGCATCTACGACTCGATCGGCGAGCAGGACGAGCTGCCGCCGCTGGTCGGAAGCGGCGGCGAGCGCGCTTTCGACGAGCTGACCTGGCTGGTCCATCCGACCACCTACTTCGACCTCACCGACACCTTGAACCTCGAGGTGGGCGGGACCTTCTTCACCGTCGCCCAGCACGGCGCGCGTTTCCTCTACGGGGTCGACGCGACGCTGCGTCACCAGCCCGGCACCAGCGAGTTCTATCAAGGCCTCGTGATCGGCTCGGAGTGGCTGTGGAACGACGCGAAGTACCGGAACGTCGACGAATTCGGCGAGGTGATCCCCGGGAGCCAGCGCTTCAAACACGACGGCGGCTATGCCTATCTCGAAGCGTTCTTCGGCCGCCAGTACTCGCTCGGAGCCAGGTTCGACTACGCCGAGGAGCCGATCGATCCCATCGATCGACAGCGCACCTACTCGGCCTTCGCGACCTGGTTCCCGTCCGAGTTCCAGCGCCTTCGCTTCCAGTTCGACCAGATCGACCCCGTGCACGGACCGAACGACCAGCGCTTCACGCTTCAGTGGACCGCCTTCCTGGGGAGTCACAGCCATGGCTTTTCGACCCGTTAGCCTCCGCCGGGCGGCGCTCGCCGCGATCCTCGTCGGGCTCTCGGCGGGCGCCGCCGGGGCCGCGCTGCGCGTGGTGGCCACGCTGCCGGACGTGGCCGACATGACGCGCCAGATCGGCGGCGAGCGCGTCGCGGTCGAGACGATCGCGCTCGGCAGCCAGGATCCCCACAAGGTCCCCGTCAAGCCCAGCTTCGTGACGAAGCTGAACCGCGCCGATGCGCTCGTGGTCCAGGGGCTGGGCCTCGAGCACGCGTTCCTGCCCGCGCTGCTCGAGGTGGCGAGCAATCCGAAGATCCTCCCCACCGGGCCCGCCTACATCGACGCCTCGATCTACGTCCGGCCCCTGGAAGTGCCGACCAGCCAGAACCGTTCGCAGGGGGATCTGCACCCGCTCGGGAATCCCCACTTCAACCTGGATCCGGTGCAGGCAAAGCTCATGGCGAAGGCGATCGCCGAGGGGCTCACCCGGGTCGATCCGCCCGGAGCCCCGAGCTACCAGGCCGGACTCGACCGCTACACGGCGCTGCTCGACCGCAAGATCGCCGAGTGGGAGAAGCTCGCCGCGCCTCTGCGCGGCGTGAAGGCGGTCTCGTACCACCAGGATCTCGTCTACCTGGCCGACCGCTACGGGCTCGAGCTGGTCGGCACGATCGAAACCAAGCCCGGCGTACCGGCGACGCCGGGACACCTGGAAGAGCTCGTCGACCGCATGCAGCGGGAGCAGGTGAAGCTGGTGATCCGCGAGCTCGCCTACGAGTCCGGCCTGGCGCAGACCGTGGCGGAGCGCACCGGCGCGCGGGTGGCCACCATCTCCACCCTGGCGGGAGGGCTGCCGGGAACACAGACGTACGTCGACTCGATGGACGCCAATCTCCAGGCGCTGCTCCGAGCGGTGCAAGGGGGGACCTCGAATTGACGGACCCGGCCCCCCTGCTGACGGTCGATAGGGCGGATTTCGGATACGACGGGCGCCCCGTCGTGCGGGGGGCGTCGCTCGTCGCGAGGCGCCGCGAGCTGGTGGCGGTGCTGGGCGCCAACGGGAGCGGGAAGACCACGCTCCTGCGCGGGCTGCTGGGATTCCTGCCGCCGCTCGCGGGACGCGTGCTGCGCGGTCCGGACCTGCGGGTCGGCTACGTGCCCCAGCGCGAGACGCTCGATCCGCTCTACCCGCTCTCGGCGTACCAGGTGGCCCGCACCGGGAGCTGGCGGGACCTGCCCTTCTGGCGCCTCGCGGGCGCGCGCGAGCGCACCCTCACGCGAGCCGCCCTCGCGGCGTGTCGGGCCTCGGACTTCGCCTCGCGCCGCTATTCCGAGCTTTCGGGCGGACAGCGCCAGCGCGTGCTGCTGGCGCGCGCGCTGGCGACGGAGCCGGAGCTGCTGCTGCTCGACGAGCCCACCGCCGGGGTCGATCCCGAGGCCGAGCGCGGGATCCTCGACCTGCTCGGCGAGCTGCGCGACACGCGCGGCCTCTCGATCTGGATGGTGACACACCATGTCCAGGCGCTGGCCGGGCGAGCCGATCGCACGATCACCGTCTCGGAAGGACGCCTGCGCCCGGAGGCCGCGGCATGAGCGAGCTCTTCTCGCCGGATTTCCTGTTCCGCAACGCCATCCTCGGCGGCCTCGGCGTGGCGCTGCTCTGCTCCCTGCTCGGGATCTATCTGGTGCTGCGCCGGCTGGTGTTGATCGGCGTGGCGCTGCCGCAGGCGAGCGCCGCCGGCATCGCGGCGGTCTTCTGGTTGACGGGGCATGGCCACGCGGGCGGAGCCGACACGCATCTGCTCGCGCTGGCGGCGTCGCTCGGCGCCACCTTCGTCGCGCTCGGGCTGCTGGTGCTGGGGCAGCGGCGCTCCCGCAGCCCGGCCGAGTGGGGCGTGGGAGCGCTCTTCGCGATCAGCTCGGCGGCCACCATCCTGTTCGTCGCGATCAACCCGAAGGGCGACATCGAGATGGCGGGGTTGCTGCGCGGCGAGCTGCTCGCGATCACCGACGCCGACCTGCGCCTGGTGGCCGGCGTGCTGATCGCCGTGAGCGCCCTCTTCTTCCTTTTCCGCCGCGACCTGCTGCTCACCTCGTTCGACCCGGAGTTCTCGCGGACGCTCGGCCGCGACCCGCTGCGCTACGACCTGCTGCTCTACCTGCTGATCGGAGGCGGGATCGCGCTCGGCGTGATGCTGGCCGGGCCGCTGGTGGTGTTCGGCTTCCTGGTCCTGCCGGCGCTGGCCGCGCTGCGCGTCGCGCCCGGGCTGATCGCGGCCTTCGCGATCTCCGCGGGGGTGGCGGCGCTCTCCTTCCTCGGCGGATTCTGGATCGCGTACCAGGCGGATCTGCCCGCGGGCCCCGCCTGCGTCGCGGTGGCCGGCGCATGTTGGGCGGCGGCAAGCCTTGGCATGCGCCTGCGCGCCCGGCGCAGCGCCGCCGCGCTGGTGATCCTCGTCGCCGGACTCGCGATCGCGCCCGGCTGCGCGTCGCGCTTCGAAGCCGCCGCGCAGCGCGCGGCCGCGCCGCTCCCGCGCGGCAGCCTGCCCGAAGCGCTCCTCGCTCGTCCCATCGCGGTGCTGCCCTTCCAGAACGCCACCGGGGAGGCGCTGACGATTCCGCAGGGCTTCCTCGACGCAGTGGTTGCGCGCGCGCTGGGCAACCCGCCGACGCAGCGCAGCTACAGCGTCCCCGATGCGCTCCAGCAGCGCGCCGGCTTCGAGCTCGAGCGACGCGGCTACCGGGTGAGCGTGGTGCCGGCGGAGCAGCGGCGCAGCGTGCTCGCCGGCGAGACGGGCGCGGCGGCCACGGCCGGCGCGCCGGCCGGCTTCACCGGCCCCGTGCTCGCCGGCACGCTGCGCCGCTTCACGCTCACCGGCTCGGGCCTGCTGCTGGTGCAGCTCGACCTCGCCCTGATCGACGCGCAGAGTCAGGAACTGCTGTGGTCCGGCGCCGCCCGGCGGCCGGTTTCGATTCCGTCTGCCCTCACCTGGCAGGAGATCCTGCTCGACGCCGGCGCCCCGATCTTCGCCGACGCCTTCGGCAACCGCTGACGGGTATCTAGGGAATCCGGAAGGCCAGCAGCTGGTCGCCCTGCGTCGTCCCCATGGTGCCGTGACCGCCGGCGGCGATCACCACGAACTGGCGGCTGTCCGGCCGCAGGCGGTAGGTCATCGGGGTGGCCTGCCCTCCGGCGGGGAGGCGCGCCTTCCACAGCAGCGCGCCGGTCTCGACGTCGAAGGCGCGCAGGTAATCGTCCATCGCGGCGCCGATGAAGACGACGCCGGTTGCGGTCACGATCGGTCCGCCCATGCTCGGCAGACCCCAGTCGAGCCAGAGCGGAAACGGCGCGAGATCGCGTGTGCTGCCGAAGGGGACCTGCCAGGCGACGCGGCCCGTCTCGATCTCGACCGCGAGCAGCGTTCCCCAGGGCGGCCGCGTGCAGGGCACGCCGAGCGGGGAGACGAGCACGTCGACGGTCGCGGCGTAGGGGGCGCCCTGCTGCGGATGCACGCCCCGCCGCAGATGCTTGTCGCGGACCACGGACTCGAGGCGGTCGCGCGGGACCAGCGTGACCACGTTCGCCATCTGATTGGTGTTGGCCACCAGCAGGCGGCGCTCCGGATCGACGGCGACGCTCCCCCAGTTGAAGCCTCCCGCGACCCCCGGAAACTGGATCGAGCCCTCCAGGCTCGGCGGCGTGAAGATGCCCTCGGAGCGGCTCGCGGCGATCTTCTCGCGGCATTTCCCGCGGTCCCAGGGCGTGAGCCCCCAGGCGTCGTCGGGCGTGAGCCCCGGCGGATGCAGCGGCGGCGGGATCGTCGGAAAGGGCTGCGTGGGCGAGAGCGTCTCGCCGGGACCGCCGGCCTGCGGGACCGGCCGCTCCTCGACCGGGAAGAGCGGCAGGCCCGTCTCGCGGTCGAGCAGGAAGAGATGCCCCATCTTCGTCGCCTGGGCGAGCGCCGGCAGCGCGCGGCCGTCGCGGTGCAGCTCGACCAGCGTCGGCTGCGACGAGACGTCGTAGTCCCAGAGATCGTGGTGCACGGTCTGGAAGCGCCAGACGACCTCGCCCGTCGAGCCGCGCAGCGCCACCACCGAGCTCGAGAAGTGATCGAGCCCATGGCGCAGGCCGCCGTAGAAATCCGGGCTCGCGTTGCCCATCGGAACGAACAGGAGATCGCGCGCGGGGTCGGCCGAGAAGACCGACCAGGCGTTCGGCGTTCCGGGGCGCCAGCGCGGCGAGCCGTCCGCGGCGGGCGGCAGCGGCGGCGTGCCGGGGGGCACCGGGTCGAAGGCCCAGCGCAGCGCCCCGCTGCGCGCGTCGAAGCCGCGCACCACGCCGCTCGGCGCATTCGTGCGGCGTCCGTCTCCCACCAGCGCGCCGACGGCCACCACGTCCCCGATCGGTGTCGGAGGGGAGGTGACGCCGTACTCGCCGGGTTGGAGGTCTCCCAGGCCCCGGGTGAGGTCGACGCTGCCGGCTTCGCCGAAGTCGCGGCAGAGGGCGCCGTCCGCGGCATCGATCGCGAGCAGTCGCCCATCGATGGTCCCGGTGAAGATCCGGCGCTGACACGGCTCGCCGGGGGCGCGCGCGGCGTCGCTCCAGAGCGCGACGCCGCGACAGGTGAGCTGCCAGAGGTGGGCGAGCTCGACCTTGGGATCGAAGACCCAGCGCTGCCGCCCGGTCTCGGCGTCCAGCGCGAAGACGCGGTTGAAGGGCGAGCAGAAGTAGAGCGTGTCGCCGTCGAGGATCGGCGTCGCCTCGAAGACGCTCTTGCCGCGCGTCGCGCTGCCGTCGGCGACGTCTCCGGTGTGGAAGCTCCAGGCGAGCTCGAGGCGGCCGACGTTCTCGCGGGTGATCTGCGTGAGCGGAGAGTGGCGCGAGCCGCCGGCGTCGCCGCCCCAGGCGGGCCAGCCGGCGACCGGACCCGAGTCGTCCACCGGCGCCGCGGAGGGGCCGCAGCCGAGCGCGGCCAGCGCGATCGCGAAGAAGCGGCGCAGGCGAGGAGCGTTCACTCGCGCAAGACCGCATAGCGGTCGCGCAGCGAGCCGGAGGCGAGCGGAGTTCACTCGTGCCAGACCGCGTAGCGGTCGCGCGGCGAGCCGAAGGCGAGCGGAGTTCACTAAGGCTCGACCGGCGACGGCGGCGGGGCGGCGCTGGCGGCCAGGCGCACCGCCTCCCCGTCCGGATCCAGCCGCAGCACCTGCGGCATCCCGCCCTCGATCTGCCAGGCGGGCGAGTTCGAGTTCGAGGTCCAGACGCGGCCCTGCGCGTCGAAGGCGATCTCGCGCGTGTAGGTGACCCGGGTGGGGAGCGGGTAGACCGTGAATCGCTCGCTGGCGGGCTCGAAGCGGATCAGCGTGTCGCTGTTGGTGCCGCAGATCCAGACCGCCCCGCTCGCCGCGTCGACGTGCAGCGCGTAGGGGGTCTCGCTGCCGCGCGGCTCGATCGGCAGCTCCCAGCGCTCGAAGGCGCGGGTGCCGGGGTCGAAGCGCGCGATCAGGCTCTCGGAGAACGACGGAATCCAGAGCCGGCCCTCCGCGTCGAAGCGCAGGCGGCGCGGCGCCGCGAACGGGGTGTCGATCATCTCGATCGCGAAGCTGTCGGGATCCACGCGACCGATCCGGTGCTCGTTGAGCTGGCTGAACCAGACCGAGCCGTCGGGGGCCACGTCGACGCCGTAGGGCACCGGCATCGTGACGCCGTCGCTCTCGGCGGCGGCGCCGCGCAGATCCAGATGCCGATTCATCCAGAGCAGCATCGGCAGCATGCGCAGGATCATCGCCTGGCCGAGATCGCGCGCCGGCAGCCGCAGCTCGCGCTGCTCCTGCGTCGCGGGGTCGTACATGCCCAGGTGATTCGACGCGGCGATCGTGTACCAGATGCGGCCGCGTGCGTCGAAGCGCAGCGTGTGCGGATAGAAGCCGTGCTCGAGCGCCACCACCTCGAAGCGCTCGCTGGCCGGGTCGAAGCGGGCCAGCTGGTTGCCGAGCGCGAGCGTGATCCAGATCGCGCCGTCGGGCGCGACCTGGAGCGAATGCGGCCCGACGTGCGCGTCCGAGGTCGGCGGCTGCGGCGAGCCCACACTCGCGAAGACCCCGCCCAGGGGAAGCTCGCCGCGCGGGATGTCCCAGGCCTCGCGCGCGCCGCCCGGGACGCTCGGATCCAGCCGGTAGAGCCGATCATGGCTCATGTCGACCGAATAGAGCCGCCCGTCCGGGTGCATGGTCACGTCGTGCTGCATGGAGGCGCGGTCGCCGAGCTCCCAGTCCTCGATCACCGCGCGCCGCGCCTCGGGCACCGGAGGCGGCTCGAAATCGGGCTCGTGCATGCGCGCCGTGAGCGCTGGGATCGCGCTCTCCGGCTGGTAGGCGGCGGTGAAGAGCGCCGGCAGCTGCTCGCGGAGGTCCGTCGAGAGCATGCCGCCCATGCGACCCATCAGCGCGAGCAGCTTGCGCCACTGCGCCTCGTCGCGGACCACGCGGGTGGCCGCCGAGCCCTGCTGGTGGCAGTAGGTGCACTGGCGCTTGAGCTCCTCGCGCTGGGCCGGATCCTCGATCCTCGCCAGCACCAGCTGATACCAGCGGTTCGCCGGAAGCTGCGCGGCCAGCTGCGCGGGATCGTCCTCGCGCGCGAGCACGAGCGCGAGCGCCGCGGCGGGGTCGCTGGCCGTCGCGGTAGCGTGTAGGTCTCGCCAGCCGATCCGGCGCACGCGCACGTCCCAGGGGCCGGCGCTCGGAAGCGGCGGCGAACGGAAGCGGCCGGTCTCGTCGGCGAAGACGCTCAGCCCATGCGCGGGGTCGCCGGCCCGGAAGCGGATCATCGCGCCGGGAACCGGATTCCCGCTCGCGTCGCGCAGCTCGCCCTGGATGCGCAGCCCGCCCGGCGCGGCGTTCGCGGCCAGCGCCGGTAGAATCACGAGCGCCGCTGCGAAGAGCGAGCGCCCTGCGCGCAAGGGGAATCGGAATCGCATGCGAAGGTCTCCGCGAGGGGCCCGGCGGCTCGATGCTAACGCCGCCCGGGTTGGGGCGCTGTCGGCGCTCTGCGGCTTCGCGCTCGCCGCCGGCTGCGCCTCGGGCCCCGCGCCGCTGCTGGCGCCGCCGCGAACGCCGCCGGCCCCGGGCGAGCTGCGCGTCTCGCTCGTCTTCGGCGAGGGCGCGGATCTCGACCTCTACCTGACGGATCCCTCGCAGGAGACCGTCTACTACGCCAATAGCCCATCGCAGGCGAGCGGCGGCCGTCTCGAGGCCGATCTCCGCTGCGACGACCCGGCGCCCCGGGTCGAGACCGTCGTGTTCGCGAGCGCGCCTCCTGGCCGCTACCGGGTGGGCGTCGACAGCGCCGAGACCTGCCCGGGAGGCGCTGACTCCCAGCCGTTCCTGGTGACCGTGGAAGCGCCGGGCGGCGAGCGACGCGAGCTGCGGGGAGAGGTCCCCCGCGGCCGCTTCCTGCCCCGCGTGCTCGAGTTCAGTCTGCCCGAGCGCGAATGAAGGCTTTGGACCGGCGGCGCCCGCGAGCCGCCAGGACCAGGCCCAGAAGGCCCAGACCGAGGAGCGAGCTCGTCCCGGGCTCGGGAATCGCGACGGGGTAGAGGCCCGCGGTCCCGAACGTGATCGTGCCCGGCGGCACCGTGACGCTGACGCCGTCGACGATCAGGTCGAAGAGGCCGTTGAACAGCCCGGAGAACACGTCACTGCCATCATCGATCGGGGTGTTGATGGCGGTGAAGAACACCTGCCCGACGCGGTAGCGTGCAGGCGCCGTCGCGGTGCTCGTCCCAACCGTGTAAGCAAGCCCGTTGGCGGGCAGAACACCGGTGAGGCCACCGCTCTCGAACGAGTTGACGCGGCCTGCCTGGCTGGGCGTCGACTCCTGGATCGTCAAGCCAGCCGTGAACGGCCCGTAGCTGGACACGCCCGTGCCCGGGTCGACGTCCGAGCCCGCCCACTCCACCGGCGCCATGCCGGCGGTGAAGCTCAGCTCATTGTCGAGGGCGGTGTCGAAGTTCAGCGAGAACGTGTGCGACTCGAGACCCTGGGTCAGGTCATGCCTCAGGTAGACGTCGAGCCGCAGCGTCTGCCCACCTCCGGCACCCACGGCGATGAGATTGCCTCCCGTGGCGGTGCAGCCGCCCGCGCCGCCGCCGCACGCGCCCCACTCGAGCGAGATCGTGACCGCCGCAGTCGCGTCCTTCGTCGCCCCGGCCAGCCACACGAGCGCCGCGACCGCCAACCCGAACGCAATCCGGTTCTTCACGATGCTGCCTCCGATCGCCTACCGACGAGTAGACCCGTGCTGCACCCTGGTGTCAATCGAATCAGCGCCCCAAAAGCGAAGCGCCCCGGGCCGTGAGGCCCGGGGCGCCCTGAAGACGCTCGCAGGAGCGTCAGTTCAGCTTAGGACCGGCGGCTGCGGCGACCCGCGAGGACCAGGCCGACGAGGCCGAGGCCCAGGAGGGAAACCGTGCCCGGCTCCGGAACCAGGTTCACGCTCCCCGAGCCGAACGTGATCGTGCCCGGCGGAACCGTGACGCTGAGGCCGTCGACGATCAGGTCGAAGAGGCCGTTGAACAGCCCGGCGAACACGTCGTTGCCGTCGTTGCCCACGGCGTTGGTGGTGAAGAACACCTGGCCAACGCGGTAGCGAGCGGGCGCCGTCGCCGAACTCGTGCCGACCGTGTACGCCGCGCCGTTGCGCGGCAGAACGCCGGTGAGGCCACCGCTCTCGAACGAGTTCACGCGGCCACCGGCAGCGCCGGACGACTCGAGAATCGTCAAGCCAGCCGTGAACGGCCCGTAGGTGGACACGCCCGTGCCCGGATCGACGTCCGAACCCGCCCACTCGGTCGGCGCCATGCCGCCCGTGAAGTTGAGCTCGTTGTCAAGGGACGTCCCGGCGGCGTTCATGTCGAAGTTCACCGAGAACGTGTGGGATTCCAGGCCCTGGGTCAGGTCGTGACTCAGGAACACGTCCAGTCGGAGGGTCTGCCCGCTGGCAGCCGAGACCGTCACGGCGCTCGTACCCAGACCGGTACAAACACCCTGGCAGGCACCCCATTCGATCGCAACCGTGACGGCCGCGCCTGCGTCCCTCGTCATACCGACGAGGCCCAGCATGGCCGCCATCATCGCAACTGAGAGCACTTTCCGCATTATCCTGTCTCCTCGATTATTCAGAGAGTCCATTGAGAGATCCGTGATCCAAAGATCCGAAACCTTACGTCGCTAGTTACGGCCCCGTGCAGCCGCCAGACCGCTGCGACGCGGGGAAGCCCGACGGCCCAGTGACCTGCAGGTAGTTCGCCTTGAAGACCGAGAAATCCGAAGCGTTGACGACACCCTCGCAGGTAGCGTCGAAGCTCCCGTTGTAGCCCGGGTCTCCCTCGCCCTTCAGGTACGATGCCTTGAAGGCGCTGAAGTCCGAAGCGTTCACGACGCCGTCGTTGTTCGCATCGGAATCGCAGATGTTCCCGCACCCGTCGTGGTCGACGTCCTTCTGGTCGGGGTTGACGTCCGGAGCGAGGTAGCAGTTGTCGAAGGTGTCCTCGACACCGTCACCATCGCTATCGGGACCTCCCGGCGTAGGGCCGGCCGTCGCTGCCAGCGGGAGACCCACCACCAGACAGAACCCTGCGACGAGTGCCATCAAACTGATCTTCATGATTCATTCTCCTCGGTAAGTCGAAGCGGTTGCATTAGGCCCTAGAAGTCCACTTCCGTCCAGTTACAAGAGGCCGCCCCCATTCGAGTAGTGGCCTGATGCGCAAACTCCGTGTCAAGTCGCTCTCAGGGCATGGAAGTCGCCGTGACCCCCGCAGGGTGCCCTAGTGCTGATCCAATAGGATTGCAAGACATGGGCCAAGCCCAGAATCGTACTCAAGTGCTTGATTTCATTGGGTCCATTGATCGAGAGACCGGCTCCGAGCGGGAAAATCTTTTCCTAGATTCAGCAATTCAGGAAAATCCTTTCCGCCGGGTATGGGTCGAGAAGTGATCCATATCACGGAGCAGCTTGTCTAAATCGCTCCGCACGTCGCTCAGGAAACGCCGCAGGCGGGCCTCGGCTCGCTGGCGATCTTCGGCTCCCAGCCCTCCAATCTCGGTGGCGAGCCTCACCACCAACGGGTCCCGCAGCTGGGCCCAGGGCGTGGCGTCGAGGGCCAACAGGCTGCGCAGGGCCTCGGGCAGCGGACCGGCGCTCCCGTCCACCCAGTGGTACACGAGCACCCGCCGGGTGGGCGAGCGCTCGATCAGGGCGTCGACCTCGGGCTCGCCGGCGCCGAGGCTGGTCCGGGCCCGCTCCTCGATGATCCAGCCGCTGCCGAGCCGTTCGGTCTTGCGGGAAAGCGGGCTGAGGAAGCGCTGGCC
Source organism: Myxococcota bacterium (assembly GCA_036560145.1). Taxonomy (GTDB): domain Bacteria; phylum Myxococcota_A; class UBA9160; order UBA9160; family SMWR01; genus DATBRV01. The sequence goes on along the minus strand of DATBRV010000127.1, from coordinate 12,096 downwards.
GCGATCGCCGATCCCGAGGAAGAGGTCCACCGAATCGCCGTCCCGCTGGTAGCGCAGGAAGACGCTATCCCGAAAGGTCACGCTGCCGAGAAAGAGGCGGTCGGACTCGAGCGGCGTAGCGAGCCAGCCGCCGATCGGGTGCGCGAATCGGTACGCGAGACCGAGCGGGACCGGATCGCGCGAGATCCACGGCGCCACCAGGGCGGAGAGCCCGGCGAGAGCGCACAAGAAGACGAGCGTCGCGACCCCGAGCCCTCGCACGACGGGGACGCGCGCGACCGGCGCCGCGGGGCTGGCCGCCCGGGGCGGGATCAGGCGCGCGAGCACGCCGTCGAGGGCGTAGAGCGCGATCAGCCCGCAGAGCAGGATCGCGACCCCCTGTGCGATGTGCACCTCGGCCAGCGTCGAGAGGGGATTCGCGATCAGCGCGATCGCGCGCACCGCGTTCAAGGCGAAGGCGACGAAGGGGGCCGCCAGCACCAACAGCGCGGCGTGCAGCCCGTGACGACGGAACAGATCGACCATCAGCACGGCGAGCATGCTGAGCGTCACCACGGAACGCAGGCCGCTGCAGCCCTCGACCACCGAGAAGGTGAAGTCGGAACGGAGGATGGTCTCCCCGACCACGCGGGCCGGCATCGCGAACAGGTAGAGCAGCCGGCCCACGATCTCCGCCGTCCAGAGCTGGAAGCGGAAGATCAGCCCGTTCGCGAACGCCGGCGGCAGCGGCAGCGCGAAGAGCAGGAAGAGGACCGGAAGCAGGAGCAGCCGGATCCCCGCGGCGCCCTTCCAGATCGAAGCCACGCCGAGGGCCGCTGCGAGCAGCGAGAACACGAGCAGGTCGTGGGCCTCCGTGAGCCGCGCCCAGACGAGGATGGCGGCGCCCGCAGCCAGCAGCGGAAGCGTCAGGACGAGCGGCCCGGGCCCGGCCGGTAGGGCTCGCCACCGCTCGCGACGGCGCCAGAGCAGCCAGAGCGCGAACGCGACGATCAGGGCGGGCGTGGTGTCCGCCGGCTCGAAGAGCATCCGCTCGAGCGGGTCCGGGATCGCCCGGCGCGGTTCGAAGAGCAGGAGATCGCGATACGCGAACGCAGCCAGCAGCGCTCCGACGACGAACGTCGGGCGCCGCCAGGGGAATCCGGCTGGGATGCGAAGGGTGGACACCGCGGCCGGAAATATACGGGGATGCCGAAAATCGCCCATGGGCGCGCCGCGGGCCGGAGGGTATGGTCGCTGCGAGGAAGGGCGCCGCCGGCTCCGGCCGGCGCCCCGGCGACCAGGAGGACGAGCGATGACCGAGCCCGCGGGTGAATTTGCCGGTGCCATCGATCGCGGACTCGAGAACGTGGTGGCCTGCACGACCTCGATCAGCACGATCTCGGGCAGCACCCTGCTCTACCGCGGCTACACCATCGAGGATCTGGCGACGCACTCGAGCTTCGAGGAGGTCGTCTACCTGCTCTGGCACGGACGGCTTCCCACCCGCGCCGAGCTCGAGCCCTTCGAGCGCTCCCTGCACCGCAACATGGCGCTGCCGCCGGAAGCCTTCCCCTGGTTCCACGGGCTGCCGACCCAGGTGCACCCGATGGACTTCCTACACGCGGTGGTGGCAGGGCTGTCGCTCCACGACCCCGACGCCAACGTGATCGAGGATCCGGCCAACGAGCGGAAGGCGATCCGCCTGACCGCGCGCCTGGGGACGATCATCGCGGCCTACCACCGCGTCCGCAGCGGCCAGTGGCCGCTCCAGCCGATCCCGGATCGCTCGATCGCGTGGAACTTCCTCTACATGCTGCTGGGCCACGAGCCCGATCCCCGCCGCGTGCGGCAGCTCGACACCTGTCTGATCCTGCACGCCGACCACGAGCTGAACGCCTCGGCGTTCTCCGCGCGCGTGACCTCGAGCACCCTCTCGGGCCTCTACTCGAGCGTGATGGCCGCGATCGGAACGCTCAAGGGGCCGCTGCACGGCGGGGCGAACGAGCAGGTGATGCGGATGCTGCTCGAGATCGGCTCGCTGGAGGCGATCGAGGCCTGGCTCGACGAGGCGTTCGCGGCCAAGGCCAAAATAATGGGCTTCGGACACCGGGTCTACAAAGAAGGCGACCCCCGCGCCAGGATCCTGCGCGAGATGAGCCGCGAGCTCACGCGCGAGATCGGCCGGCCGGAGCTGTTCGAGATGAGCGCGCGCATCGATGACGTGATGCAGAACAAGAAGGGCCTGCTCCCGAACGTGGACTTCTACTCGGCGACGGTCTACCACAGCCTCCAGATCCCCGTGGACCTGTTCACGCCGGTGTTCGCCATGAGCCGCGTCTCGGGCTGGTGCGCGCACGTCTTCGAGCAGTACCAGAACAACCGCATCTACCGGCCGCGCGGCCGCTACGCGGGTCCGATCGGCCTCGTGTACGAGCCGATCGATCGCCGCAGCCAGAGCAAGCCCGCGATCCGCAGGCAGGACGAGACCACGAAGAGCACGGCGTAGCCCGGAAGCTGGGGGCCGAAGGCCCGGAACAGCAGCGAGCCGGCGCCGGCGCCGATCACCACCGCGATCGCGTTGGCGAGGTTGAAGATCGAGAGCACGCTGGTGCGCCGGCGATCGGGGATGTCGTCGAAGAAGACCAGCAGGGTCGCCAGCTCGAACGCCCCCCACGCGATGCCCGCCGCGACCTGGACCAGCAGCAGCCAGGCGAAGTGCTGCGAGATCAGCCAGCAGGCCGGCAGCGGCACGATTCCGACGCTCGCGATCCAGAGCAGACGCCGGCTGCCGGCGCGGTGCGCGAGGCTTCCGAGCGCCGGCATCGCCGCGATCCGGGCCACGAATGCGATCCCGGTGAGCACCGCGTACTCGCCGTAGGAGAGCTTCAGCGGCCCGAGCATGAAGGGCGTGAAGTAGGGCGCCGAGACGTGCACCCCCATCTGGAGCCAGATCAGGAAGAGCAGGAGCCGGCCATGGGCGGGATCCCGGAAGGTCGCCCAGAAGGCGCGCGGCGAGATCCGCAGCGTGTCCGGCGCCGGGCCCTCCGGCTCGCTCTGGCTGGCGAGGAAGCGCGAAGAGACCGCGCGCGCCAGCAGCGCCGTGCCGAAGAGGGCGGCGAAGATCAGCAGCGGGCGCTGCGCGCCGACCCCGGCCTGGAGCGACACGCCCCCCGCGAGCAGGCCCGCCAGCACGGCCGCCTGCGACCAGCGCGCCCGCACCGCGAAGAAGCGCGAGCGGATCGGCCGCGGGACGATCTGCGTGATCCAGGCGTTCCAGGCCGGCCCGGTCGCCATCCCGAAGCCCCAATAGAGGGCGGCCGCGAAGAAGAGCACCGGGCGCGAGAGACGGCCGGCGAGCGCGGCGACGACGAGCGGCGCGAAGCTGGCGGCCTGCGCGCTCGCGCAGAGCACCACCCAACGCCGCCGGGATCCGAGCCGGCGCACCGCCGCCGGCGACACCAGCTGGAAGGCCGCCCCCACCAGCATCGGCAGGGTCGCCACCAGGCCCGCGGTGATCTCGCCGAGCCCGGCGGCGAGCGCGAAGGCGGGGATGTAGGTCTCGCCCGCCCCCACCATCACGCTGAAGGCGACGCCGTCGCCGACGATCGCGCGCAGGTCGCGGCGCAGCGTCGCCGGGCGATCGTTCTCCGTCATCTGCTATGCCTCGCGATCCGGGAGGACGCATGCCGCGCCGGATCGCCGTGCTCACCAGCGACGACGCCACGCTCGCGCACGGCGTGGACGACGACGCGCTCGCCGTCGCCGGCGTGCGCGAGGTCGCTCGTCACGTCGAAGAAGCCTGTCTCGCGCTCGGCTGGAGCGTCGCTCGCGTCGGCGTGACCCGCGACCCCCAGCGCCTGCTCGCCGATCTCGACCGGGCCCGGCCCGACGTCGCCTTCCACCTCGCCGAATCCGTCGGGGGCGACGCGCGCATGGAGGCCAGCGTCGCCATGCTGCTCGATTGGATCGGGCTGCCCTATACGGGCTCGCCCCCGCTGGCGCTGGCGCACGCCCTCGACAAGCCGGTCGCGCGCGCCCTGCTCGCCGCGCAGGGCGTTCCGGTCGCGGGCGGCGCCGTGCTCGCGCGCGGCGACGAGTCGCTCGCGGGCCTCTCCCCGCCCTGGATCGTGAAGCCCGCGCGCGAGGACGCGAGCCACGGCATCCATCTCGAGAGCGTCGTCGCGGACGAGGCGGCCGCGCGCCGCCTCGCGCGCGCCCTGATCGGGCAATACCGACAGCCGGCCCTGGTCGAGGAGTTCATCGAAGGCCGCGAGCTCAGCGTCTCGCTGATCGGCCCCGCGCAGGAGCCGACGCCGCTCCCGATCTTCGAGATCGACTACTCCGGATTCCCGGCCGGCCGGCCGAAGCTCGTCACCTACGCCGCGAAGTGGCACCCGGGGAGCGACGAGTACCGGGGCACGCCCCTGGTACCGGCGCGGGATCTGGGGCCGGCGCTCGCCCGGCGTGTGATCGAGACCGGCTGCGCCGCCTGGCGCGCGCTCGACCTGCGCGGCTATGGGCGCGTCGATCTGCGCCTCACCGGCGAGGGCGGCATGATCGTGGTGGACGTGAACCCCAACCCCGATCTCGCGCCCCACCACGAGATGGCGCTCGCCGCCGCGCGCGCGGGAATCGACTACACCTCGCTGATCGGGTGGCTGGTCGACCAGGCGCTCGGCAAGCCGGGCGGCCCCGCGATCTCGCGCGAGGATTGAGCGCGCGCCGCTTCCCCGGCCGCGCGCGCCACGATCGCGCCGATCAGCGCATCGTACGAGAGGCCCGTCGCGCGCGTCGCGATCACGATGTCGCCCTTCTCGGGCGAGAGCCCCGGCAGCGGGTTGGCCTCCAGGAAGACCGGCTCGCCATCCCGCGTCACCCGGAAATCGATGCGCGCCACGTCGCGGCAGCCGAGCGCCGAGAAGGCCGCCAGGGCGGCGCGCTCGAGCGCGGCGAGCGCCGCCGGCGGCAGCTCGGGAGGCACCGCGTAACGAACCCGGTTGCGCCAGTCGCGCTTGGCCTCCAGGCTATACACGAACTTATGTGGATCGCCCTGGAGCGGAATCGCCTGCATCAGGGCCGCGACCCGGGGCTGTTCGCTCCCGAGCACCGCCGCCGTCAGCTCGGCGCCCTCGACGTAGGCCTCCACCAGCGCCGGCTGGCGGTAGCGCTCGGTCACGCGGCGCACCTGCTCGGCGAGCGCGCCGGGATCCGAGACGACGCTGGCGCCGTCGCGGATGCCCTTGCTCGATCCCTCGCAGACGGGCTTCACGATGGCCGGGAAGGCGACCTCGGGCAGCGCCTCGCCGGGCCGCACCAGCACGCCCGGCGCCACCTCGACGAAGGGCGAAACCAGGCGCTTGGCGACGTCCTTGTCGAGGCTCGCCGCCAGGGTGAGCGCGTCGGAGCCCGTGTAGGGCAGGCCCAGGTGCTCGCAGATCGACGGAACGATCGCCTCGCGCCCGCGCCCGCTGCGCCCCTCGGCGAGATTGACCACGAAATCCGGCCGCTCCCGCCGCAGGCGCCCGACCAGGCGCGGGTCGTCCTCGATCGCGCAGGCGGCGTAGCCGAGGCGCTCCAGCGCGCCCGCCACCGCGGCCGGCACGTCGGGCGCGTCGAACTCCTCGAAGCGGTCGTCGTCCGGAGCGAGTCGGCCTTCCGGAAGCCGGCTGTAGACGACCGCGGCCTTCAAGAGACCGGCTTTTCGCTGCGCCGCCGGCCGGCGCGCTTCGCGCCGGCCACGGCGCGGCGGCGCGCGTAGTGCTGGAGACCCTGCGGCACCAGCCGGCGGCCTTCGCCGGCGAGCAGATCGGCGACGCTCTGCGGCGGCTGGGCGGCCCGCGCGGCGCGTCCGCCGCTGCGCCGGCCGGCGCTCGGCGACGCCTTGCTCTCTCCAATGGCGGCCGCCGGGCCGTCGTCGATGCGCACCAGCACGCCTTCGAAATTGCGCACGACGAGGCTGCTCTCGCCCTGGCTCACCAGGTAGTTGGGCATCAACGGGATCTTGCCGCCTCCGCCCGGCGCGTCGACCACGAAGGTCGGGATCGCGAAGCCGGTGGTGTGCCCGCGCAGCCCTTCCAGGATCTCGAGCCCGCGCCGCACGCTGGTGCGCAGGTGCGCGGCCCCCACCACGTCGTCGCAGTGATAGAGATAGTAGGGGCGCACCTTGATGCGGAGCAGGCCCTGCACCAGCTCGCGCATCACCTCCACCGAATCGTTCACGCCGCGCAGCAGGACGGACTGATTGTTCACGGGAATCCCCGCGCGCAGCAAGCGATCGACCGCGCGCGCCGCGTCGGCCGTGATCTCGCGCGGGTGGTTGAAGTGGGTGTTGAGCCAGACCGGCGCATGCTTTTCCAGCAGCGAGGTCAGCTCGGGGGTGACGCGCATCGGGAGCTGCACCGGCTCGCGCGAGCCGAAGCGCACGATCTCGACGTGCGGAATCGCACGGAGTCCGCTGAGCGCGTAGTCGAGCTGCTTGGCGGGCAGCGTGAGCGGATCGCCGCCCGAGACCAGCACGTCTCGGATCTCGGGATGGGCGCGGATGTAGGCGAGCGCCTGGTCGACGTCCTCGCGGCTGCGCGCGGCGTCCGAGTCGTGCCAGTTCCGCTTGCGGATGCAGAAGCGGCAGTAGGAGGTGCAGAAGCTCGTCACCACGAACAGCACGCGGTCGGGGTAGCGGTGCGTGAGCCCGGGGGCGACCTGATCCGGCTTCTCGCCGAGCGGGTCGACCTCGCCGAACGCGGTGCTGCGCTCTTCCTCGAGCGAGGGGAGGATCATGCGCCGGATCGGATCCTCGGGATCGGCCGGATCGATCAGGCTGAAATAGTATGGTGTCACCGCGAAGCTGAAGACACGGCCGAGCGTATCGGTCGCGCGCCGCTCGTCCTCGGAGAGATCCAGGAAGCGCGCCAGATCGGCGGCGTTGCGGATCGCGTTCTTGAGCTGCCAGGCGACGTCGTTCCAGCTCGATTCTGGGACGTCGGCCCAGGCGGGATGACGCGGAGATGGCAGGGCGGATCGGTTTGGGACGGAGGCGGGTGCCGCTTGAGCGCCCGTCGGCGCGCTGGGTGCGGCCAGCTCGGCCTGCAACGACATCGGATCGGAACCCCCCTCTACCGCCGGCCGCGCCGGCTCGCTCACCCGAGCGAGCCGCGGTCCTCGCGACTTCGCGCGCATTGTATGCCGAGCCATCCGCTTGTCGAGAGGAAACCCAACATCCCGCGCCGGTCTGCCCGTCCCAGTTGCGAGGGGTCGTGGGGCCGATGCGAGCCCGGGGGTTGCAAGCTTCGACTCCCACGCGAACCCCACGGGGTTCGAATCGCGCTCCGGTCAACGCCGTCTCAACGTGTGCCGATAGGCCGGAGATCCGGCCGTGAGGCCGCGGGCGCGACTCGCCCTCGGACCCCTGACGCGCGGGAGGCGCGTCCCCCATGTCGAGCCCGAACGCCGACCCTCGAGGCTGCCGACCGAGCCCCCCGCTCGACGTCGATCCCGATCCGATCGAGCAGTGGCTGCGCTGGGAGGAGCAGGCGAATCTGCCGGGCTTCCGCACCAGCATGCTGCCCGTCGACCTCCCGGTCGCCGCGATTCCCGCCGAGCGCCTCGACGTGCATCTCGCCGACGCCGCGCCGCGCGAGCTCGAGCGGCGCTTCTTCCGGCGCGGGCTCGTGCTCTACCCGAAGCACCCGCTCAACACGGACGCGAGCGTCGCCTACTTCGACGAGCCGGCGTCCGAGACCTGGCAGGCGCGCTTCACCTCCTCGCGCACGCTGGTGGTGGCCGGCGCGCCGGGCAGCGCGCTGTGCTCCGTCAAGCTGCCGACCGACCACCCGCACCACGATTTCCTTCAGCCGGAGAAGACCAAGCTGCGCGAGGAGGCGGAGGACGCGCTGCGCTGGACGTCGCTCTTCGAGCGGGTCGACGCGGCGATCGGCCCGGACCCCGCCCTGCTGCTGATCCGCGAGATGATCGCCGTGATGGTGCCCGGCTCCGAGAGCGGCTTCCTGGTGCGCGACCTCTCGCCGCTCCAGGACGGGAGCTTCTACCTCCCGGCGCTCAGCCTGCCCTGGTGGGGACGCCAGATCGCGAGCCTGCACGGCGCCGGCTTCGAGGAGTTCTGGGCCGCCTGCTACGCCGAGGCGGTCGGGCGCGCCAAGGCGAAGCTGCTGACCCGCTACGGCCTCCAGTACGACACCCCGAACCCCCAGAACCTGCTGGTCCAGCTCGGGCGCGATCTGCGCCCGACCGGCGTGATCGTGCTGCGCGACCTCGGGGACCTGAACCCGGTGGCTCCGCTCGCGGCGCCGGCCCCGGCGCCGTGGACCCGCCTGCACGGCGAGCTCAAGCCCGAGACGCAGAACTCGTTCTGGGCCTTCGACAGCGCCGACGAGCAGCGCATCCCGGCCGCGACGCTCGAGCGCTGGTACGAACGACACGATCTCGCGTATCAGGCGGAGCTGCGCGACTTCTTCCTGGCCGGGGGACCACCGCCCCCGGGCCTGGCGGTTCCCTGCGGCTTCGAGGCCTGGGCCGCATTCCTGCGCTCCGAAGCGGGGGCCGACGCGATCCGGCAGGCCTTCGAGCGCAAGGCGCGCGCCTGGCGGCGGCGCCTCTCTCGATCCGACTAAGCGTGCACGGGCGGGCGTCTCCCGCTCCAGGGCAGCTCCCGCTCGAGCTGGCTGGCGACGCGCAGCAGCAGGTCCTCGCGGCCGATCGCGGCGACCAGCTGGACGCCGACCGGCAATCCCTCCGGCGTCCAGTGCAGCGGAAGCGAGATGGCGGGCTGGCCCGTCACGTTGAACGGCTCGGTGAAGACCATGTGCGGCCCGATGCGCTCGAGCAGATCCCAGGGGCGCTCGGCGTCCACCGCCAGCTCCGAGAGGAGCGCCGGCGGCTCGCAAAGAGTAGGCGTCACCAGCAGATCGAAGCCGCCGGCCCACCAGGAGGCGACCCGCACCGCCCAGCCCTGACGCCACTCGGCGGCCTCCAGGTAGTCCTCCGCCGTGACCGGTGGCCACTCGAGACCCGCGAGCGTCCATAAATACGGCTCCACGTCGCCCGGCTCGACCGGCCGGCCGAGCAATCCGGCGAGCGTGCGCAGGCACATCCGGTACTCGAGCGGGCCGAAGGCGAGCATGCGCAGCGCGCGCTCCTCCTCGAAGAGCGCCTCCGGCCAGGCGATCTCGACCCGGTGGCCGAGCGCTTCGAGCCGGCGCGCCGCCGTCTCGACGGCCAGCCGGCACTCGGGGTGCAGGCTGCCTCCGCGCATCTCGGCCAGCAGGCCGATCCGGAGCGAGCCCGGATCCGCGCCAAGCTCTTCTTGGTATGGACGCCGCGGCTCCGCCAGCACGAAGAGATCGCCCGGCTCGTTGCCGTGCACCGCGTCCAGCAGCACGGCCGCATCGCGCACGCTGCGGGTCACGGCGAAGCCCACGAAGGAGCGCCCGATCCAGGTCGGCTCGAGGGCGATCCGGCCGCGCGAGGGCTTGAGGCCGACCAGGCCGCACCAGGCCGCCGGCAGCCGGATCGAGCCGGCGCCGTCGTTGGCGTGCGCGATCGGCACCAGTCCGGCCGCCACCGCGGCGCAGGCGCCGCCCGAGGAGCCGCTCGGCGAACGGGCCAGGTCCCAGGGATTGTGGGTCGGGCCGAAGGCCAGCGGCTGCGTGGTCGACTGGAGCCCGAACTCGGGGACCTTGCTCTTGCCGACGGTCACCAGCCCCGCGCGGCGGAGCCGCGCCCCCAGGTAGGTGTCGCGCGCGGCCTTGTAGCCGGCGTCGCGCAGCGCGCGGTTGCCCATCCACTGCGGCTGGCCGGCCTGGGTCGCGCCCACGTCTTTCATCAGGAAGGGAACGCCGCGGAAAGGGCCGCCGGGCGGCACGCCACGCGCCGCCCCGCGCGCCTCCTCGAAGAGAGGGCAGACCACGGCGCCCAGCAGCGGGTCGAGCCGCTCGATGCGCGCGATCGCCGCGTCGACGAGGTCGAGCGGCGTCACCTCTCTTCTTTGCACCAGCTCGGCCTGGGCGACCGCGTCGAGGCTCGCCAGGGGGTCCTGCATGGAATTCTCCAAGCGCTGCTCCGGGAAGGTAGACTGCCGGATCCCGAGCGCAGCCAGGTGGGCGGAGAGCATGGCGCAGGAGCAGCGAGCTAGGGGCGCCGGCCGGCGGCTCGCTCGAGGCGCGGGCCTCGCGCTGGGCATCCTGCTCGCGGCGCTGCTCCTGCTCGAGCTCTCGCTCCAGCTCGCCTCCCGTTTCGTCGGCGACCGCACCGGCGCCTGGCGCGCCGGTGCCACCCTTCGCGTCCTCTGCGTCGGCGACTCCCATACCTACGGCGCGTTGGTCCGGCGGGAGGAGTCCTTTCCGGCCCAGCTCGGGCGCCTGCTCGAGCAGCGCGAGCCGGGTGTCTGGTCGGTGGTGAATCTCGGCGTCCCCGGGCTCAGCTCGACCCAGGTGCGCAACCGGCTGCCGGTCTGGCTCGCCCGCTACCAGCCGGACGTGGTGGTGGCCTGGAGCGGCGTGAACGATTCCTGGAACGTCTCGGAGCTGGACGAGACGCAGGGCGGCTGGCGCCTCGCGCTCGAGCAGCTCGCGCTGCGCTCGCGGGTCTTCCGGCTGCTGCGCGTGAAGCTGCACGACCTCGCGCTCGAGCGCGACGCCGAGCGCGGGCGCCGCGTCTGGGAGGTCGCCAGGGTCGAGGGCGCCCTCTCGCTCGAGGAGACCTGGACCGTGCGCCGCGACGGGCGCATCGAGCGCATCACGCACGAGCGCCTGGGTCCGGACCAGTACGCCCCCGACGCCGAGGTCGAAGCGCGCGCCGAGGCCGACTACGCCGCGATGGCGAGCATCGCGCGCGCGGCCGGAGCGGCGCTGGTGCTCGTGGAGTACCCCCTCGACGCGGGGATGTTCGCCGCCGCCAATCGGGCCATGCGCCGCATCGGCGAGCGCCTCGCCGTTCCGGTGGTCGATTCGCCGGCGTCGCAGGCGCGCGTCCCGCCGGAGAAGCACGAGTGGCTGTGGGCGGGGCATCCGAACGGCGCCATCTACCATGAGATCGCGCGGGATGCGGAAGAGGTGGTCCGAAGAGCCGCGAGGCCGCCGCCGGGGGGGTGAACCCTCGACGGCGGCCTCCGTACGATCGCTTCGCGGCTACTCAGCCGAAGAGTGCGCGTGCACCAGGCTGCCCGCGCTCGCGTGCGTGCCGTGAGCGCCCGAGCTCGCAGAGCTCATCGAGCTTCCCCCACCAATCGTGGTGTAGGCGGCCTCGCTGTGCTCCGAGAGGTCCATGCCATCGGCCTCGGCCTCGGGATCGACCCGCAGCGAGCCGAACACGAGCTTGAGAGCGGTCAGGATGATCACCGTCATCACGGGAGCGAAGACCGCGACGAACCCCATGCCCTTGAGCTGCACGAGGATCTGCGCGCCGTTGCTCTCGATACCCGCGCCCAGCGTGGTGGCGAAGATGCCCGACGCCAGCGCGCCCCAGGCGCCGCCGAGCCCGTGCACGCCGAAGGCGTCCAGCGAGTCGTCGTAGCCGAAGGCGGGCTTCAGGAACGTGAGCGCCGCGTAGCAGACGACCGCCACGCCGGCGCCGACCGCGATCGAGCCGAGCGGCGAGACGTTGCCGCAGGCGGGCGTGATCGCGACCAGACCCGCCACCGCGGCGGTGGCGGCGCCGAGCGCCGTGGGCTTCCCGCGGTGCAACCACTCGATCAGCGCCCAGGCAACGACCGCCGTAGAGGTCGCGGTGCTGGTATTGGTGAACGCGAGGGCCGCGAGGCCGCCGGCGCTGAGCGCGCTGCCGGCGTTGAAGCCGAACCAGCCCGTCCAGAGCAGCCCGGCGCCGATCAGACACAGCGGCAGGCTGTGCGGGGCCATCGGCTCCTTGCCGAAGCCGCGGCGCTTTCCGAGCATGATCGCGGCGACGAGCGCCGAGAACCCGCTCGACATGTGCACCACCAGGCCGCCCGCGAAGTCGATCGCGCTGGCCTTGAAGATCCAGCCCTCCGCCGACCACACCATGTGCGCGATCGGGCAATAGACCAGCAGCACCCAGAGCGTGATGAAGACCACGAAGGCGCTGAACTTCATCCGCTCGGCGACGGCGCCGAGGATCAGGGCGGGG
>DATBRV010000126.1:0-21731 GCA_036560145.1 Myxococcota bacterium | reverse complement strand
GACCATCACCACGCGCAGCTCGCCGGCCTCGAAGCCGCACTGCGCCTGGATCGCGCGCAGCAGCTGGAGCTCGTTCAGGTGGCCGTCGCCGAAGTTCCAGCCGAGCGCGAGGCCGGCGACGAGCTCGCCGTCCATCCATTCGTAGCGGTCGATCTGGTCGACCGCGCGCGGCAGCGCCTCGTAGAGCACCTTGCCTTGCAGATGGAGCAGTCGGTTCACCGACGAGAGCAGCATGGCGTTCGCGACGACGTCCGGATCGGGCACGAGCTTCGCGAGCTGATCGCGCATCGGCGCCGCCGCCTTCACCAGCCGGCCGAGCTTCGCGACGGCGTCGCCGCGGAAGAGCCAGATGTTGTAGGCCCAGTTGCCCGCGTAGTAGCGCATCGCGAGCAGGAACGAGACGCGCGACGGCACGAAGTTGCCGTAGAGCGGTATGCAGACCAGACACAGGAACAGGAACGCGGCGAGCCACGGCAGCGAGGCGACGGCGAGCACGCTGGCTTCGGGGTGGAAGCCGAACAGGAACCAGCCGCCATACACCATCAGGATGTTCCACTCGATCGGCATGCCGGCCGGGTTGTTGAGCGCGACGAAGCCGTGGAAGCCCGTCATCACCACGAGCATGCCGAGCGTCAGCGGCGGGTCGGCGCTCGCGAAGACGATGGCGCACATGGGCACCGCCACCGAATACGGGATCGCGATCGTGCTGCTCTCGAGCGGCGATCCGCTGCTGACGACCGCCACACTGATCGTCATGACCAGCTTCCACGGCTTCGTCGCGCTGAACAACCCGGCCGGCATGCCGATCGAGTGGAACATCCTGATGATCTACGGCGGTTGGTTCCTGTTCGGCTTCCACCCCGAAGCGAGCCTGCTCGCGGTCGCCTCGCAGCCGCTGCTCGCCGCGTTCCTGCTGTTCTGCCTGATCGGCGTCCCGCTCTACGGCAACCTGGTTCCCTCCCGGGTCTCGTTCCTGCTCGCGATGCGTTACTACGCGGGAAACTGGGCCTACAACATCTGGCTCTTCCGCGACGGCGCGGCCCAGAAGCTCCACCAGCTCGTGAAGGCGGCCGGCCTGATGCGCGAGCAGCTGGAGCGCATCGCGCCGGACCCCGACCTGGTCGAGAACGCGATGCTGCTCTCCTCGGTGAACCGGCTGCTTCATCTCCAGGGCAAGGTGCTCTACGAGGCGCTGCCGCGCGCGGTCGACCAGATCGACCGCTACGACTGGATGGACGGCGAGATCGTCGCCGGGCTCGCGCTGGGCTGGAACTTCGGCGACGGCCACCTGAACGATCTCCAGCTGCTCCGCGCGATCCAGGCCCAGTGCGGCTTCGAGGCGGGCGAGCTGCGCGTCGTGATGGTCGAGTCGCAGCCGCTCTTCGGACACACGATGGCCTGGCGGATCGCGGACGCGAAGACCGGCGTGCTCGAATCGGGCGAGACCGAGATCGCCCCGCTGCGGGCCTGTCAGCCCTGGCCGACCGGAATCCACGCGAGCTGGTTCTCGCGCTGGAAATGAGATAAGGAGACCTCCATGAGCGACCTCTACGGCTATTCGGCGAAGACCCTGGCGGGCGCGGACGCTCCGCTCTCGCAGTACCGCGGCAAGGTCGTGTTGATCGTCAACACGGCCAGCCAATGCGGATTCACGCCGCAGTATTCCGGCCTGGAAGCGCTCTGGCGCAAGTACCAGGACCGCGGCTTCGCGGTGCTCGGCTTTCCCTGCAACCAGTTCGGCAAGCAGGAGCCGGGGGACGCCAAGGAGATCGCGAGCTTCTGCTCGCTGAAATACGACGTGACGTTTCCCATGTTCGCGAAGATCGAGGTGAACGGGCCGAACGCCGATCCGCTCTACACGTTCCTGAAGGACGAGCAGCCCGGGCTGCTGGGCAGCAAGGCGATCAAGTGGAACTTCACCAAGTTCCTGGTCGACAAGTCCGGCGCGGTGGCGGCCCGCTTCGCCCCGACCACCAAGCCCTCGGAGCTGGAAGGCGAGATCGAAAAGCTGCTCTAGCGCGACACGGGAGCGTTCTTGCGGGGCACCGATTGGCTCGCGTGGCATCGCCAGTACCAGGATCCCGACTCGCGCTTCTCGCGCCGGCTCGCGGCGCTCCAGAGGCAGCTCCGCCCGGTGCTCGACCGCGCGCCGCCGGGTCCGATCACGGTGGTCAGCCCCTGCGCCGGGCAGGGCGACGATCTGCTCGGCGTGCTGGCCGAGCACCCCCGCCGTCACGACGTGGTGGCCCGGCTGATCGAGCTCGATCCGAGAAACGCCGAGATCGCGCGATCGATCGCGCGCGAGCTCGGGCTGGCCGGCATCAGCGTGCTGGAAGCCGACGCCGGCCTCAGCGACGCATACCTCGGCGCGGTGCCGGCTTCGCTCGTGATCCTGGCCGGCTTCTTCAGCTACCTCGACGAGGCCGACCTGGCCCGCACCGTCGCATCGCTCCCGCAGCTCTGCGCCGGCGGCGCGATCGTCGTGTGGGCGAGGGGGCGGGCCCGCTCGAACACCAGGTCCCAGATCCGCTCGCTCTTCCAGCGCGCGGGATTCGTCGAGATCGCCTGCGAGGACGTCGAGCGCCCGGAGCTGCACGTCGGGGTCGAGCGCTTCGCGGGCGTCCCGGCGCCGCTCGAGCCCGGCCGCCGCATCTTCACGTTCCGCGAGCCCGGCGTCCGGCGAAGGTCCCGCCTGCTGCGAGCCCTCGGCCGGCTCTGGCGTCAGGCGGGAGGGACGAAGACCGGCGAGGTGAGACCCCAATCCCCCTCGAACACCAGCTCTTCGAGCGGGCGCCGGGCGCGCGGCGCGAGCTCGCGGACCCGCAGCGCATCAGGCAGCGAGTCGGGACTGCCGAGATAGCCGACGGCGATCACCACCATCGGCTCGAAGAGCGGCGGGATCGAGAAGCTCGCGCGCGCCAGTTCGGGATCGAAGCCGGCCATCGGGTGCGCGTGCAGGCCCAGGGCCTGCGCCTGGAGCAGCAGCGACATCACGGCGAGCCCGAGGTCGTGCGTGCCGTGCGGATACGGCACCAGCGCGGAGGCCACCGGGCTGAAGCGCTCGCGCAGGGTGGCGGCGAGCACCAGCACGGGCGCGCTGTGCGCCCACTCGCGATTGCCTTCGCTCAGGCAATCGAAGAGACGCGCGTAGCTGTCGCCGACCCCTCTGCGCCCGAGCAGGAAGCGCGCGGGCTGCGTGTTGTGGGCGGAGGGCGCGAGCCGCGCGGCCTCGAACAGGCTCCGAAGCGCCTCCGGGTCGACCGGACGGTCCGCGAAGCTGCGCGGGCTCCAGCGGTCCTCGATGATCGGCAGCACCGGGTGGCGCGTCTCGACCCGCTTCCAGGCCGCGGGCTGCGCGACCCGGAACTTCCCGGCCGGATAGAAGCCGGGGTCGCTCCGCTCGCACTCGTCTTCGTAGCAGGAGCCGAGGCCGCTCGCATCGCGGCCCGCGCCGTCCCAGGCGCGCTGCGTCCATTGCAGGCACGCCTCGAGCAGGCCCTCGAGCCTCGCCGGAGGCAGGCCCACCGCGAGCAGCACCTTGTCGTCCATCCCCGAGAGCAGCCAGTGTCCGTCGCGGCCACTCACGTTGGAGACCCACTGGTCGCGGTCCCGGTGGAAGCCGCTCGCATCGAAGGCGCGAGGGGTCACGCGCAGTGAGACCGGGTAGACCTGCGCGAGTCCCGGCTCGAAGAGCAGCGCGATCCGCAGGTCCCAGAGGTGCTCGCCGTCGGCCATCGGATAGCCGGTCGAACGGACGAACTCGAAGCCGCGGATCGGCCAGAGGGTTGCATCGGCGTTCTCGCCGTACTTCGCGCGGCACTCCGCGATCAGGGCGGCGATCCGCTCGCGGATCTCCGCGTCGCTCATGGACGGCACCACCACCTGGACGCCGGCGCCTCCGCTGGTGGCGTTCGGCTTGAGCACCACCGGTCCCAGGCGCAGGAGATCCCGGGCCCCGACCAGCGCCTCCGCCTCGGAGCGGGCCTCGAAGCAGCGAAGCGGCTCGATCCCGGTTCCCGCGAACAGGCGCTGTTGCAGCGCCTTGTCGTGGAAGGTCGGCAGCAGGCGCCCGGCGTGGAACGGGCGCAGGTCGAGGCCGCGGCCGAGCAGCGCGTCCGGCGAGAGCTTCCGGATCCGGATCAGCTCCGGGACGAGATTCGGGTTGCCGAGGAAGATCGCCGGGCGGCCCTGCACCTCGCAGCGGCCCGAGGCGCGATCGACGTCGAGACCCGCCGCCATCGTCGGAACGTCTCCGGCGAGCACGCTGATCGCCTCTTCGCCCAGCGCCTCGCCGGGCCCGCGCACGCGCACTTGGTTTCCCGGAAGCTCCGCCTCGAGCCGCTCCGCGAAGAGGGCCACGCGCGGATAGAACTCGCCGCCCGTGCGGAAGGCCTTCCAGTGCTGGTGGGCGTGCACCGTCACGACCGGTCGCGCGAGCCTCCCCTCCGGCCGGACGAGCCCCAGCTCGCGGGCTCGCTGCACGGCGTGGCTGGCCTCGTTCGCGGCCCGCGAGGAACTCTCGCCCGTGAGCGCGTCCGAGCCGACGGCGTTCGGCCCGTTCACCTCGAAGCAGACGATCCTCCCGCAGGCCGCGTCGACCGTGACGTCCGCAAACAGGATCCCGCGAGCGTCGAGCGCGCCGGCGGCCAGGCGCCGCGGGTAGCCCTTGGCGGCGGCCTGCTCGGGATCGCCGAGCTGCCACTCCTCGATGTCGTTCCCGGCCGAGAAGACCAGGCGCAGCAGGCGGCTCGCGTGTGCGCTCACGCGCCACCTGCGGGCGCGGAGTCGAGCGCGACCAGGATGGTCGGGAACTCGAAGGTCGCGCTGCCGTCCGCCAGCAGGTGGAACCGCGGCATCTCCATCTCCCCGGCCGGGGTGATCACGCGCCGGGCTGCGCGCACGGCTTCCCAGCCGAGGCGCTGCGCCGCGATGGCGAGGACGGCCAGGCCGGTGGGCGGCGCCGAAGGGTGCGCGCGCTCGCCGCAGGTGAAGAACTTGACGCGGGGCGCGTTCGCGTCGCCCCCGACCACCGCCATCCGGGATGCGAGCGGCTCGCGAGCCAACCCGAAGCGACGCCAGAGCGACTGCGCCTCCGAGGCGGGGAACTCGTGAACCTCCTCCCCGGCCCGGACCCGCAGCACCAGGTAGCGGTTGAGCGGGCTCATGCACACCGCCAGGTGTCTCCCGCCCGCATCGGTCTCCGCGCGCAGGGCGAGCGGGACGCCGTGCCAGATCTGCCCGACCGGGCGCTCCCCGCCCGCCCGCTGCGATCCGACCCAGCTCTCGACGCGCACCCGATTGCGCCCCGGCAGCCCGACCCGCAGCGAGAGCCAGCGAAGGCCCGACCGCTCCGCCTCGAAGGCCGCCGCGGCGGCGGTGGCGTTGCAGCAGGCGATCAGGTTCGCGTCCGAGCGGGAGTCCGAGACCTGGTAGCAGGCCACCTCGGCCCGGCTGCCCCGGCGGGCGATCGCCGCCACCTTTCCGCGCGCGCAGTCTTCGAGCGGGTCGGGAAGCGCGTGGCGGAGCACGTCCGGAACGCCGAGCTTCGCGCCGTCCGCGCGATGCAGGATGCTGCCGCAGGAGCGCACCAGCTCCGGCCGGTGATTCGCCTGGAAGGTGCGGAAGCCCAGCGCGAACGCCGCGCGCGTGCCCGGGTCCGGCGACGGCGCTACCACGCGAGATCCGGGACCAGGCCCGCGCAGCGCCGGTCCGGATCGTTGCGGCGCAAGTGGTCGAGCAGGGACTCGCGAACGCCGAGCGGCCGGCCGTGCAAGGGGCCCGTCTCGGCGACGTAGTCCCCGCGCTCGTCGACCGCGAGCGCCGGCGCGTCCGCGGGCAGCCCGGCGCGCTCGATCCGTTCCGAGAGGTCGCCCACGTCGAGCGTCAGGCGCTCGAACAGGATCCGCCCGAACGGCGCGAAGCGGGCGCCCCGCCGAAGCACGCCCAGCGCGAGCGCGAGCTGGCGCGGAATCCGCAGCAGGCGGTCGACGGCGTAGGCATGCGCCTCGGGCGGGAGGTCCGCCGCTCCGTGCACGCGCAGCCAGTAGCGGCCGACCGCCACGAACACGTAGACGCCGTGAAAGATCCCGTAGAGCGCGCGGGGCTTGTCGCGCCAGGGAGAGAAGTGGCGCGCGTCGCGCACGGCGTCCCCGAAGACGGCATCGAAGAGCGAACCGCACTCCTCCGCGAAGGAAAGCCGGTTGTGCTGGAGCTCGTGGATGAAGTGGTCCGCCAGCTCGAGCGGATTCGGAATCGCGCGGGCGATGAACGAGCCCGGCAGCTCCGGGTCGCTCCAATCGTCGACGCGCCCGGGGTCGGGCGGAATCAGCCCGATGAAGCGGATCCTCCGGCGCAGCGCCTCGAAGCTCTCCGGCGCAAAGCGCTCGATCGCCTCGAGCGTGCGCGTCACCAACCCGAGGTTCGCCTCGTGGAAGGCAGCCCCCGCGCGCAGCACCGGCAGGCCGGCGGCGAAGCCGGGCAGGTCCCACGGGCGCGGGCTCACCGGCAGCGAGCAGCCCCGATGGCGCGCGATCAGGTCCGGGGGGTGCGCGAGGCCGCGGACGAGCGGCTCGAACGCGGAGAGGTGATGCGCCAGCGCCCGACCGGGATCGGACTCCCCCCACGCTTCGCAGGCGCGCAACGCCGTCTCGGAAAGCGCAGAGCCGAACCGGCACGCGGCAACCAGCTGCTGCGCGATCCGCGTCCAGAAATATGCGCGGGGATCCGACCCCACGATCCGCAGCGAGGCTTCGTCCCCATCGAAGAGGGATTCCGAGAGGGAGAGGAACGGCTCGGCGGCCTCGCCCGCCAACCGGTGACGGGCGACCGCGCCGCGTACGGCCGCCAGCACGCGCAGCGCGTTCTCGGCCGGAGCGTCCAGGGAATCCGCGTTTCCCCAGAGGATCTCGCCGGCCGCGTCGAGGTCGGAATCGCGGATCGCGCGCAGGACGGCCGCGCTCGGCCAGGAGGGCCATTGCGCGAGGATGCCGTCTTGATCGATCGGCGATCGTGTGGGCACGCTCGTGGCTTCCCTCGCGGGGCCTCACGCTATCACGGTACGCTCGCAGGCCACAAGAAAAGTCCGGCGAATCGCACCGGTCGGCCACGGATCCTCGGACATGATCGTCTACCTGAGCACACCGGACCATCAGCGCCCGATCCGCGAGTACCTCGAGTCGCACGGAGCCGCGCTGAAGGGCGTTCTCGAGCCGATGACCTATCCGCAATTCCTCCAGGCGCGCGAGCGCCCGCGCGGCGCGTACGTCTTCTCGGATATCGAGCGGCTCTCGGAGCCGGAGCGGCTGCGCGCCGAATCCGCCTGGCAGGAGCTCGCGGGGCGGGGCTGCCGGCTGCTCAACCATCCGACCCGATCGATGCGGCGCTTCGAGCTGCTGCGCGCGCTCCACCAGCGGGGAAGCAACGACTTCGCCGTGCACCGATTGGCGGCCGGCGCGGAGCCGCCGCGCCTTCCGGTCTTCCTGCGGCGCGAGAACGACCACCGGGGCCCGCGCACCCCCTTGCTGGGCACACCGGCCGAGCTCGCCGCCGAGGTCGAGCGCTGGCGCCGCTCGGGCGAGGCACTCGGCGAGGTGATCGCAACCGAATTCTGTGACACGGCCGATGCGGACCGCGTCTACCGCAAGTACGGAGCCTTCCTGCTCGGCGATCGGGTCATTCCGCGGCACGTCTTCTTCAGCGAATGGTGGAACGTGAAGAGCTGGAATCTCGCGGGCGACGACTATCTGGCCGAGGAGCTCGATTACCTGCTGGGGAACCCGCATCAGCAGGAGCTGCGCGAGATCTTCGCGCTCGCGCGCATCGACTACGGGCGGATCGACTACGCGCTGCTGGACGGCCGCATCCAGGTGTGGGAGATCAACACCAATCCGATGATCGTGCGCCCCACCGCCGCGCGCAGCGCGCGCCACGCCGTGCACGCCCGCTTCGCCGCGGCCCTCGAGGTCGCCTGGAAGGAGGTCGCCGCCTCGACGGTCGATCCCGGTCGAGAGGGCTGATGCACGGCCGCTCGCCTCAGGATGCGGAGTCGGGCTGATCGGTTTCGCAGCTCGGTGCTGGCGACACGCGGTGCACGCGCAGGCCGAAGAAGGGGCTGCAGACGCCGAAGCAGCCAGCCCCGAACGCCACGCCCTTCGAGCCGCCTTCCCGGCGGTCGCGCCCGTTGGCAGCGCCGTAGGTGGTGGGGTCGTAGGCCTCGAGCTCGAGCACGGGCGCCTGGGACCAGGGGCTCGAACGCGGATCGGGACCGGGGCCTCGGCGGTAGACCGCGACGGTCCGCCCGCCGGCGTTGCTGATCGCGAGGTGCGTGCCGCCGCGCGAGAAGGCGACGGAGTGCGGGCAGCGCAGCGGGTGCGGATCCGCTCCGAATTCGGCGATCGGCGCGGGCCCGTAGCGCGGCGCGCGGGCGCCGCGCGCATAGACCGTGACCGTGCCGGCGCCGTGGTTGGTCACCGCGAGCAGCTCGCCGTCGTCGGAGAACGCCAGGCCGTCGGGCTCCATCAGGCGCGTCTCGGGGCCCTCGAGCACGAAGCAGGCCCGCGACGCGAAGCGAGACCTGCGCAGCCGGCTGCGGCGATAGAACGTCACCGTGTTCCGGGTCAGATTCACGGCCGCGAGATGGGCGCCGTCGGGCGGCACGAACTTCACGCCGTCGGGGTGGCGCAGCCGGCTGAGCCGCCCGCGGATCGTCCAGAGCGGACGGCCCTCGAATCGGGCTGCGCCGCCCGGCTCGCGAAGGTAGGCCGTGAGCGACTTCCCCTTGCGGTTCGCCACCACGAGCAGCCGGCCGTCGGGCGAGAAGTCGACGTCGTGCGGATAGTCGACGCCGCTCTCCGGGCCCTCGATCACGGACACGGGGCGGTCGGAGTACGCGTTCGCGTCGCCCAGGCGCTCGAACACCGAGACCCGCTGGTCGGAGGCGTGCGCGAGCGCGAGCAGCCTCCCGCAACGCGAGAAGGCGACTCCCTCCGTGCAGCCGAGCACGTCGCTCGAAAGCTCCCAGGCGGGCTTCGGATCGATCCAGACGCCGTCCACGGACGAAACGTATCCGCTCGCGATCGGGGCAGCCAGACGGACCGCTCAACGGCTGCGCGGCAGCAACCCGCCCGCCTCCAGCTTCTCGCGGACGACTTCGACCGGGATCCCGGCAAAGCCCTGCACGACGCTGAAGAAGTGGATCGGCGTGTCGCCGCGAGGGATCGGGCTCCAGTCCTCGAAGTGGCTGGCGCGCCAGACGGAGTTCTCGTAGAGCACCGGATCGATGCTGTAGCGATGGAAGCGGTCGAAGTGGCCGCCGCGCACCAGGAACGTGTCGTAGAGCTGGTATTCCGTCCACGGCAGGGCGGCCAGCAGACGGCCGCGCCAGCTCGACAGCCGCCCCCGGATCCCGGGGACGAGCGACGCCGCGCGCATCCGCCAGTGCCGGGGCCGCACGCATTCCTCGGCGTAGCGCGCCAGCAGCCGGACCGCTTCGCGCGCGAGCACGCTGGGGGTGACCGAAGCCGAGTAGTCGAGCGGCTCGAGCCCCAGCGCCTCCGCCGCCTGGGCCACCCACTGCGGGTGGGTGGCGAGCGGCTCCGGCACGCGCAGGGCACGCCCGTCGACGACCAGATCGGAATCGGAGACCGATCGCACCGCCAGCACGTCCGCGTCGAGCACCAGCGCGAACTCGGTATCGACCGCGGAGACGGCGGCCAGCTTGATCAGCTGCTGGACGTACCAGTCGCGGCGATGGTCCCGCCGCAGGGCCCTCGCGAGCGCGAGCTCGGGGATCAATTCGCGCTCGTCGAGGACGCGCACGCCCGCGAGCCCGGCCGTCGCGCGCTCGACCTCCGGGCGGTCCTGCGGCCGCGCGATCACCCAGCTGGTTCGCAGATCTGCGTAGTGCCGCTCGAAGGTCGGCCGCTGAAGGCGCAGGTAGCGGTCGAGGTCGGAGGCGAGTAGGGGGATCACGATGTCCATGCCGGATTCCCCTGGACGTGCGATCAGGCCTTCTCGCGCCGATACTCCGCGTATTCGACCAGCGCCCGCAGCGCCGACACGGCCCGGTGTGCGCTCGGATAGCACAGCCGCCCCTCGGCCTTGACGCCCTGGGGCCCTGCGTTGCCGTAGGCGCGGTCGGTGGCGGCCAGCTCGCTGGCGGTGAGAACGGGCTTGCCGTGGCGCTCGGAGACCTCGCGGGCGACCTCGGCGTAGCGGCGGTCCTGGCGCTCGTGATAGGCGACGATGCGGTCGAGCCCGAAGCCCGGGTAGAAGGTCCCGGTGCGGAAAGCCTGCGCCTGCGCGGCCTGGATGCCGATCCCGAGGTGGATCATGGCGTCCACCTCCGGATGCCGGCAGATCAGGTCGAGCACCTCGGCGACGGTGTCGCGCGTCTCGCCGCCGGCGAGGTCGATCGGGTTGTTCCGGCTCCAGCGCGCCGGCACCAGGGCGTCGATGGCGGCGCGCAGATCCTCGGGGAGCGGCACCAGCTCGAGGCCCGCCGCCGCGCAGGCGTCGGCGGCGAGCACGCCCCAGCCACCCGCGGTCGTGAACACCACCACGCGACGGCCGCGCGGAAGCGGCTGGGTGGCGAAGGTGGCCGCCCACTCGAAGGCCTCCTCGACGCTCGCCGCGCGCAGCACGCCGAGCTGCCGGCAGACGCCGTCGAAGACCCGGTCGTCGCTGGCGAGCGATCCGGTGTGGCTGGCCGCGGCGCGCTTGCCCTCGGCGGCGACGCCGCCCTTCACCAGCACCAGCGGCTTGCGCGCGGTCAGGCCCCGCACCGCGTCCAGGAAACGCCGCCCGTCTCCCACCCCTTCGAGGTAGCCGAGCGCGACGGCCGTCTCGGGATCGGCCGTGAAGTAGTCGAAGTAGTCGGCAAGCGCGGTCTGCGCGGAGTTGCCGCAGGAGATCGCCTTGCTGACGCCGATCCCGCTCTCGACGGCGTAGTTGAGGAACGAGGAGACCAGGTTCCCGCTCTGGCTCGCGATCGAGATCCGGCCCGGCGGCGGGAAGGGCGCCACGATCTGCGCGCACATCGAGCGCGGCGTCGAGATCACGCCCTGCCCGTTCGGCCCGGCGACCAGCATGCCGAGCTCGTCCGCCACCGCCACCAGCTCGCGCTCGAGGCCCTGGCCCTCGGGCCCCGCCTCGCCGTAGCCCGCGCTGGCGATGAAGGCCGCCCGCACGCCCTTGGCGGCGCAGGCGCGCAGCAGCTGGACGTTCGCCGAGTTCGGCGTGCAGACGAAGACCAGGTCGGCGGCGCCCTCCGGGATCTCCGAGACGTCGCGGAAGCTCTTGCGTCCGAGCACCTCGGCGCCGTCGCGGTTGACCGGAAAGACCTCTCCCGCGTAGCCGAAGCGCAGCAGGTTGTGGAGCACCACGAAGCCGAACTTCCCGGGATGCGAGGACGCCCCCGCGACGATCACGCCGCGCGGATGGAAGAGCGGAGCGAACCTCGCGAGGATTGCGGCATCGTCGGCACGCGCCTCCGCGCCCTCGCAAGCCGGCGCAGCCGGCGCGCAGCGAGCCGCAGGCGAGCGGAGTTCACCGAGCTCTACCAGCGCGTCGACGGCGATCGGGGTGGCGCCGCGCACGATCAGGGGATTCAGATCGACGCTGCGCACATCGGGCCGCTCGGCCGCGAGCCGGCCGAGGCCGACCAGCAGCGCCACCAGCGCGGCTTCGTCCACCGCGGGCTCGCCGCGGAAGGGCTCGAGCAGCAGGCGGCTGCTGCGCAGGCCGCGCAGCATGCGGCGCGCTTCGGACTGCGCGAGCGGCGCGGCCGCGAAGACCACGTCGCCCAGCGCCTCGGCGAGAATCCCGCCGAGCCCGAGCATCACGCAGGGGCCCAGCTGCGGGTCCTGCACCAGGCCGGCGATCAGCTCGCGGCTGCCGCGCACCATCTCGCCGACCAGCAGCCCCACCTCGCCGTCTTCGGGCCGCGCGCGCGCGAGCAGATCCTGCGCCGCGCGCCGCACCGCGACGTCGTCGGCGAGGCCCAGCCGCACCAGCCCGCGCTCCGTCTTGTGGGCGATCTGCGCGCCGCATAGCTTCACGACCACCGGGTGGCCGAGCGTCGCCGCGGCGCGGACCGCCGCGTCCGCGGAATCGACCAGCGCCTCGCGCGCGAGCGCAACGCCGTAGCCGGCGAGCAGACGCTTGGACTCGTGCTCGGAGAGGGTCGTGCCGGCGGGGGATTCGGCCATGGGGCGGGCCAGCATACGCAACCGGGCCCGGGGCGTCACCCACACGCTCGCGGTGCTCGCGCTGCTCGCCGCGGCTTGCGGCCCCCCGGAGCGCGACGAGCCCATCTCGCTCTCGCTGCTCG
The DNA here is from genome assembly GCA_036560145.1 of Myxococcota bacterium. GTDB lineage: Bacteria > Myxococcota_A > UBA9160 > UBA9160 > SMWR01 > DATBRV01. The sequence goes on along the minus strand of DATBRV010000126.1, from coordinate 9,403 downwards.
CGCTCGGCGATACCGGCGCGCGCCCGGACGATCCGCCGCGGGTGCGCGCGCAGCTCGCGGTCGGCGCGGCGCTCGAGGCCGAGGACCGCCGGCTCCCGGTCGACGCGCTGCTGATGCTCGGCGACCACTTCTACGACGAGGGGCTGCGCCAGGACGAGCTGGTGGCGCGCGTGCGCGCGAACCTGGTGCGCCCCTACTGCCGCTTCCTGGCCCTCACGGCGCCGCGCTCAGCCGAGGTGGAGGCCGCCTGCCCGCTGCCGGCAGGCGAGCGGCATCCCGTGCCGCTGCACGCGGTGCTCGGAAACCACGACTACATGACACCCGGAAGCGACGCGCTCCAGCGCGGAACGCTGCCGCTCTTCCTCGCCAACTGGCGGATGCCGGAGCAGCAGGCGGCCGTCGCCGAGCTCGGCCAGGGCGTCTCGCTGGTGCTCTTCGACTCGGATCCGGTGTTCCAGGGCGCCGCTCCCGACGGGCTCGCGCGCGCGCTGCGCGAGGCGGCCGGGCCCTGGCGGATCCTGGCCGCGCATCAACCGATCGCCGTGGTCGGCACCAGCGAGCGGGAGGCGTACGCGAGCTTCCGGGCCCGCGTGCTGGCGGAGATCGCGGCCGCCGGCGTTCCCGTGCAGCTCTACCTCTCGGGCCACGAGCACAATCTCCAGATCCTCGTGATGGACCCGCCCGCGCCGCCGCTCCACGTGGTGTCGGGGGGCGGATCCGGCGCGCGCAGCCTGCACGACGCGAACCCACGCCGCCGCGCGGGCCTGGCCGCCGCGGGCTATGCGCGCGTCGATCTGGTGGGCGAGGGGAAGGCGCAGCGGCTGGTGGTGACGCTGATGCGCGTACCCGCCGCTCCGCTCCACTGGCTCGGACCCAGCCGCGAGGCCGCCCGCTTCTCCGTCGATCCTTCCGGCCGCGTCCGCGAGGAATAGGGCCCGTCTTTGCGGGGGCCCGCCTTCGCTCGCCTACGGCTCGCTGCGCGCACCGCTTCGCGGTGCTTGCTCAGACTGCTTCGAACAGCCCCGCCGCGCCCATGCCGCCGCCCACGCACATGGTGACGATCCCGAAGCGCCCGCCGGTGCGGCGCAGGTGGCGCAGCAGCTGGCCGGTCTGACGGGATCCCGTCATGCCGTAGGGGTGACCGATCGAGATCGAGCCTCCCAGCGGATTCAGCTTCGCGTCCGGGATCCCGAGCCGGCGCTGGCAGTAGAGCAGCTGCGAGGCGAAGGCTTCGTTCAGCTCCACGATGTCGATGTCGGCCAGCTTCACTCCTGTTCTAGCCAGCAGCTTCGGCACCGCGAAGACCGGGCCGATCCCCATCTCGTCGGGGTTGCAGCCCGCCACCTGGAAGCCGCGGAAGATGCCGAGCGGCTGGAAGCCGTGCTTCTTGGCGTAGCCGGCCTCCATCAGCACCGTCGCCGAGGCGCCGTCCGAGAGCTGGGAGGCGTTGCCGGCCGTGACCGTGCCGTCGGGCTTGAAGGACGGCTTGAGCTTGGCCAGGCCCTCCAGCGTGGTGTCGGGGCGGTTGCACTCGTCCTTGCGCACCACCACGTTCTCTTCGATCTGGGTCGAGCCATCCTTGGCCTTGACCGCGCGCTTGACCGTGATCGGCGCGATGCACTCGTCGAACCAGCCCTTCTCCTGCGCCAGCGCGACGCGCTTCTGGCTCTCCAGCGAGTAGGCGTCCTGATCCTCGCGCGAGACCTTGTAGCGCTCGGCCACGATCTCGGCGGTCATGCCCATCCCCATGTAGAGCCCGGGCAGCTTCGCGTTCATCTCCGGGTTCACCATGTCCTGGAAGCGCATCTTGTCGTTCTGCACCAGCGTGATCGATTCGGTGCCGCCGCCGATCGCGACGTCGGCGCCGTCGACCAGGATCCGGTGCGCGGCCATCGCGATCGCCTGGAGCCCCGAGGAGCAGTAGCGGTTCACGGTGGTGCCGGAGACCGAAGCCGGCAGGCCGGCCGCCAGCAGCGCCACGCGCGCGACGTTGTGCCCGGAGGGGCCCTCGGGCAGGCCGCAGCCGAGGATCACGTCCTCGATCTCGGCCGGGTCCAGCTCCGGAACCTGGGAGAGCGCCGACCGGATCGCATGGGCGGCGAGGTCGTCGGGGCGGGTCATGTTGAACGAGCCCCGGTTCGACTTGGCGAGCGCGGTTCTCGCGTTCGCGACGATGACGGCTTCACGCATGTTCAGCTCCTTCGGGTGTCGTGCACGTTTGCATATGCTACCGACTTCGAACGGCCGGCCCACCCCCCGAGGCCTACCGCCAGGGGGGCCCTGCATGGACGGATCCGGCGGCTTCATCCGCGGGCTCGAGGCGTTCTTCACGGGCAGCGTGGTGGCGGCGCTCGAGGCCGTGATCTTCTTCGACGTCTGGTTCTGGGACGGCGGGCCCGGCCAGCCCGACGTGCAACTGCCGCTCGTCGTGCTGTGGCTGATCATCGGCTCGACGTATTTCACGCTGCGCTTCCGCTTCATCAACCTGCGCGGCTTCCGCCACGCGCTCGACTGCGTGCGCGGGCGCTACACGCAGCCGAACGAGGCCGGCGAGATCAGCCACTTCCAGGCGCTCTCCGCCGCGCTCGCGGCGACGATCGGGCTCGGCAACATCGCGGGCGTCGCCTTCGCGGTCGGGATCGGAGGGCCGGGCGCCGTCTTCTGGATGACGATCGCGGGCTTCCTCGGGATGAGCTCGAAGTTCGCGGAGTGCACGCTCGGCCTCAAGTACCGCGTGCAGCGCTCGGACGGACACGTTTCGGGCGGCGGCATGCACTACCTGCGCGACGGCCTCGCCAGCCTGGGAATGCCCCGGCTCGGCGTCGTGCTCTCCGTGGTCTTCGCCGTGATGTGCATCGGCGGCAGCCTCGGCGGCGGCAACATGTACCAGGCGAACCAGACCTACGCGCAGGCGGCGACCGTCTTCCCGAGCCTCGCGAGCGGCGCCGGTGCGGTCCTCTTCGGCCTGACGCTTGCGCTGCTGGTGGGCGTCGTGATCATCGGCGGGATCCGGCGCATCGGAGAGGTGGCCTCCGCGCTGGTTCCCTTCATGTGCCTCCTCTACATCCTTTGCGGGTTGCTGATCGTGGCGACGCATGCCGCGGTCGTTCCCGCGGCCTTCGCCACGATCGTGCGCGAGGCCTTCTCCTTCGAGGCGGGGCTCGGCGGTTTCGTCGGCGTGCTGATCCAGGGCTTCCGCCGCGCCTGTTTCAGCAACGAGGCGGGCGCCGGGTCGGCCGCCATCGCGCACTCCGCAGCGCGCACCGGCGAGCCGCTACGCGAGGGCATGGTGTCCCTGCTCGAGCCCTTCGTCGACACGCTGATCGTCTGCAATGTGACGGGCGTCGTGATCGTCGTGACGGGCGCCTACGCGAATCCGGAGGCGGGCACGGGCATCGCGATGACGTCCTGGGCGTTTGCCACGGTCTTCCCGTGGTTTCCAACCATGCTCTCGTTCATCGCCTTCCTGTTCGCCTACTGCACGATGATCTCGTGGAGCTATTACGGCGAGCAGTGCTGGGCGTATCTGTTCGGTGTGCGCTCGATCCTGTTCTACAAGACGATCTTTCTCGTCTTCACGTGGCTGGGCGCGATCTTCGAGGCCACCGCCGTCGTCGACTTTGGCGACATGATGATCCTCGGCATGGCCTTCCCGAATCTGATCGGCGTGATGCTGCTCTCGGGACAGATCAAGGCCGACCTCGACGTCTACTGGCGGAAGCTGCGGGCGGGGGAGTTTCCGCGCTACTTCTGAAGTCCTCCTCGACGGCCGCGCGAACCGCGCGCAGCGCGGGCTCGTTGCTGCGGGCCTTGGTCGCCGCGAAGCTGGGCATGTGCAGCTTCCGCAGCCGCGACGCCTCCTCGCGCGCGGCGCCCGCGAGCTCGTCCGCGCCCAGCACCCGATCGAGATAGCCGAGGCGCATCGCCTCCTCCGGAGAGAACATCGCCGCGGTGGCGATCCGGGCGAAGCCGGGCGGCGTCAGGCGATGGCGCGCCAGCTCGACGGCGAATCTCGGAACCGTCAGCTGGATCGCGACCTCGTTCATCCCGATCCGCCAGGGTCCCGCGAGGCCCAGGCGCGCGTCGGCCGAGAGCATCAGGAAGGCGCCCATCGGGTAGGCGTGGCCGGTGCAGACCGTGAGCACCGGAAGCGGAAATCTGAGCAGGCGCAGGATCAGCTGCGCGCCGGCGTGCACCATCTCCCGGCTCGCCTCGGCCCCTCGCTGGAAGGTGGCGAGATCGAAGCCGGCCGAGAAGATGCCCTCGCGTCCGCGTAGCACGGTGACCGCCGCCGCGCGTTCGGCCGCGTCCAGCGCCGTCCCGATCTCGCCGATCCGCTCCCGCGAGAGGGCGTTCACCTTCCCGTCGTCCAGCGTGATCCACGCGATTCCGTCTTCGATGGCGAGCTGCGGCTTCGGGCTGCGCGTCTCGAGGCTCATGGGGGCTCCTGCCTTCCGGGCGCTGCTGGCACTATATAGACCGATCATTATAATGGCAAACCGGAGGAGCCAGCGTGGGCAGGGCCGCCGTCCACAAGCAGAACCTGGTGCGCACCGCGATGCGCCTGTTCCGGCGCCAGGGGTACGCCTCGACGGGGCTTCAGCAGATCGTCGACGAGAGCGGAGCCCCCAAGGGCTCGCTCTATCACTACTTCCCGAGCGGGAAGGAGGCGCTCGGCGAGGCCGCCGTCGCGCTGGCGGGAGGCCTGATCCGCGAGATGCTCGAAGGCCTCGCCGCCCGGCACCGCGATCCGAAGGCGTTCCTGCGCGCGTATTGCCGGGTGATGGCGGGCTGGATGCAGGAGTCGGGCTTCCGCTCGGGCTGCCCGGTCGCCACCACGCTGCTCGAGACGGCGCCGCAGTCCCCCGCGATCACCGCGGCCGGACGCCGCGCCGTCGACGGGTGGATCGAGATCGTCGCGGGCGTGCTCGGGAATTCAGGAATCGACCGGCGCGAAGCGCGCAGCCGGGCCCAGCTGGTGATCGCCGCGATGGAGGGCGCGCTGATCCTCTCGCGGGTCAGGCGCTCCGCCCGGCCCATCCTGGACGTCGCGAAGCTGCTCTGAGCCGGGCGGACCGGCTCGCGTGAACTCCGCTCGCCTGCGGCTCGCTGCGCGCGGGCTTCGCCCGCTTGCTACTCGAACTCCTGCGCAAACCGGATCGTGCCCTGCTCGAGGCCCGTGAGCACGATGTTGATCCCGCCGCTCTTCATCATCCATTCCAGGCGATGGTCGCGGTACTGGCGCACGATCGGCATGCGCCCGCTGGCCGGGCCGCCGGCCAGCTCCGACTTCAGGCACTCCGCCAGCTCGCGCGCCTCCTTCTGGACGCTGGCGCGCTCGCGGCAGCGGGCGAGCCAGGCGCTCAGCTTGGGAAAGCGATCGCCGAGCGGCATGCCGAAGAGCTCCGAGGTTCCGAAGTGGGGCAGCGCGGAGGCGTCGCCGCGCCCGAAGCTCGCGCCGTTCATGAAGTCGCGCCCCTCCAGCTCGCGCTCGAGACGGCGCCAGATGCGCCGCAGCTGCTCGCCGGCGCGCGCCGTCATCTCGGCCGTCTGCTTCGCGTCCGCGCGCTTGAAGTAGTGCAGCTCCATCAGCCCCCAGTTGATCGCCTCCAGCTGCGTGTCGCACATCTCCTCGAGCATCCGGATCCGCGCGCGATCCGCCGGGGTGTCGGGCAGCATGGCCGGCCGCGGCCAGCGCTCCTCCAGGTATTCCAGCGCGATCGTCGAATCGAAGATCCGCACGTCGCCATCCGTCAGCACCGGCACCTCGAGCCGCGGGCTCGCCAGCACGAACTCCTGGAAGCTGGGATCGTCGCTCTTCGCGTTCGGATTCACGAAGACGCGCTGGAGCGGGATCCCCTTCTCGTAGATCACCAGCTTGACCTTGCGGGCGTAGGGCGAGAGCGGGTGCTCGAAGAGCTTGAGCGCCATGGTCGCCTCCTCCTCACTTGACGGAGATGTGCTGGACCGGCGTGAAGAGCACCCGGCCGGAGCTCCCCGTGTAGCCGCCGCGCGGCTCCTTGAAGCCGACCGGGTTGGTGGTGTAGCCGAGCACGGTGGACTTCTCGGTTCCATACAGGTAGACGGCCGCGAGGGGATACACGCCGGGCTTCTCGGGCGCGCGCAGCGTGAAAACGACGCTCGCCTTCGACCAGCTCTTCGCGGACGAGTCCGAGGCGATCTTCTCGACGTTCACGAAGGAGAGGTTGCGGTCGAAGCCCTCCGGACGGCGCGCGAGCCAATCCGTCTGGGGCTGGCCGTCGGGGCCGGTGATCCGGGGCGGCGCGATCACGCGCCAACCGACCGACGCCGCCGGCTTCGCGAACCAGCGATGATCCCGGTCGACGAGCGCCACCCCCACCACGGGTCCCGCGCCGCCCGTGACGTCGACGCGGACGTCGAAGCTCTGGCCGGGGAGTACGTTGGCGGGCGCGGCGAGCGTCACCGTCGACGCCTCGTCGAGCGCGCGGATCTGGTCGGCGAGCGTGCGGCGGTCGCTCTCGGTCAGGCTCGCGTAGCCCTTCTGGCCGGAGAGCACCACGGAGAGGTGCTTGCGCTCGGCGACTTCCTTGGCCGCGCGTTCGCCCGCGCCGGCGAGCGCCGCCTCGCTGCGCGAGGAGTGACAGCCGGCGCAGAACGGCGCCACGTCCGTCTGGAAGTCGGGCGTTCCGCCCGGATACGCGGCCGAGAGGCCGGGGGCCGCGAGCGCGGCGAGGATCAGGAAGCAACCCCATGAACGCATGCTCAACCTCCTTCTGCGAACTCGGAATGACAACGCGCGCACTGCGCGCGAACCGGCGCTGCGCGCAGGAAGAACGCGCCGGGATCCCCTCCCGACTCGTGCGCGGAATGGCACTCGACGCAGTCGACGCCGAGATCGACGTTGTGGACCGGGAGCTCGTGGAAGCGAGACGAACCGCCGGCCTCCGCGCCCGCCGCCTCGAAGCTCGCGTGACACGCGAGGCAATCCTCGTCCCAGAGCGGCCAGCGCATCCGCTCCGGCTCCTCGAAGCGGCCGCTCAGGTAGACCAGCGCGTCCCTGGCGGCGAGCGCCTTCACGCGCAAGCGGCCGACGGCGCTCTTGCCGCCGTGGCAGTCGATGCAGCGGAAGGCGCCGTCTTCGCGCGCCGCGAGCCCGGCCGCCGCGTGCCGCGCGGCGAGCGACGCCGCCGGCCGCGCGTCGTAGTCGCGCCGGATCCCGGCGTGCAGCGGCAGGTCTGCGCTCACGTGACAAGCGTTGCAGAAGTCGTCGTCCTGCTCCAAGTGGTCGGTCACGATCCAGCCCAGGGCGCCGAGCGAGGCGCCCAGCGCCGCGGTCGAGAAGGCGACGATCGCGAGGCCGGGGCGTCCCATCGGCAGGCCGCGTAGGGTACTCTGCCGTGCGGCGGGGTGCAGGGAGGCGGCATGCAGATCGGACGGCTCGGCGTGTGGACGCACATCGACGGCCTCCCGGCCGCGGACGCCGCGGATTTCGCCCGGCGCATCGAGGCCTGGGGCTATTCCGCGCTCTGGATCCCGGAGGCGGTCGGGCGCGATCCCTTCAGCTTCCTCGGCTACCTGGCGGCGAACACGCGCACGCTCCTGCTGGCGACCGGCATCGCCAACATCTATGCGCGCGACGCCATGACCATGCGCGCCACGCAGAAGACGCTGGCGGAGCTCTCGGGCGGCCGGCTGGTGCTCGGCCTCGGGGTCTCGCACGCGCACCTGGTCTCGAAGGTGCGCGGACACGACTACCAGAAGCCCGTCGCGACCATGCGCGCCTACCTGGAGGCGATGGAGAAGGCGCTCTACCTGGGCCCGCAGCCCAAGGAGGACGCGCCGATCCTGCTCGCGGCGCTGCGCCCGAAGATGCTCGCGCTCGCGGCGCAGAAGGCCCGCGGAGCGCACCCGTACTTCGTGCCGCCGGAGCACACCGCGCGCGCGAGAGAGATCCTCGGCCGCGGCCCGTGGCTCTGCCCCGAGCAAATGGTGCTGCTCGAAACGAGCCCGTCCAAGGCGCGCGAGATCGCGCGGCGCAACATGACGATCTACACCGGGCTCCCGAACTACCAGAACAACCTGCGTGAGCTCGGCTTCTCCGACGCCGACTTCGCGGGCGGCGGCAGCGACCGGCTGGTCGACGCGATCGTCGCGTGGGGAGACGAGCGGGCGATCGCGGCGCGCATCCAGGCGCATCACGACGCCGGGGCGGATCACGTCTGCATCCAGCCCTTCCGGCCCGACGGCAAGCCGGGCCCCGATCTGCGCGTGCTCGAGGCGCTCGCGCCGCGCCAGGCTTGAGCGCGGTGGCGGCGCGGCGCAGCTTCTGGGGCTGGGGGCTCGAGGGCGCCGGCCCGAGCGAGGAGCAGGCGCTCGGGATCGGCCGCACGCTCGCCGCGCGCTTCGGACGGGCCGACCTGCGCGTGGCGCCGGCGCCGAGCCTGGATCGGATCGAGCTGCCGCCCCCCCGCGTGACGGCGCCGGCCGCCCTGGCGGGATTGCTCTCGAGCGCGCCCTACCACCGCGCCTCCCACAGCTACGGCAAGTCCTACCGCGACATCGTGCGCGGCGCGCGCGGGGAGTTCCCGCACCCGCCCGACCAGGTCGCCTTCCCGCGCTCCGAGGCCGACGTCGTGCGGCTGCTCGATTGGTGCGCGCAGGCGCGCCTCGCGGCGATCCCGTACGGCGGCGGCTCGAGCGTGGTGGGGGGCGTCGAGGCGCGCGACCTCGGCGACCTGCGCGGCGCCGTCTCGATCGACCTCGCAGGGCTGGATCGCGTGCTCGAGATCGACGCCGTCTCGCGCGCGGCGCGCATCCAGGCGGGCATCCTGGGCCCCGCCCTCGAGAGCCAGCTCCGGCCGCACGGGCTCACGCTCCGCCACTTTCCGCAGTCCTTCGAGTTCTCGACCCTGGGCGGCTGGATCGTGACCCGCTCCGGCGGGCACTACGCGACACTGCACACCCACATCGACGAGTTCGTGGAGTCCCTGCGGGTGGTGACACCGACGGGGATCGTCGAGACGCGCCGCCTGCCCGGCTCGGGCGCGGGGCCGAGTCCGGACCGCCTCTGGATCGGCTCGGAGGGGACGCTCGGGATCGTGGTCGAGAGCTGGATGCGTCTCCAGCAGCGGCCCCGCTTCCGGGCCTCGGCGAGCGTGAGCTTCCCGGGCGCGCAGGGATTCTCGCGCGCGGCGCAGGCGGTGCGCGCGCTCTCGCAGTCGGGCCTGCACCCGGCGAACTGCCGGCTGCTCGACGCGCTGGAGGCGGCGAACTCCGGCGCGGGCAACGGCGACGCCGCGGTGCTCGTGCTCGGCTTCGAATCCGCCGATCACGCGCCGGACGCGGCGATGGCGCGCGCGCTCGAGCTCTGCCGCGACGGCGGCGGCCAGGTGCCGGAGGGGGCCGGCGCGACGCGCAGCGG
>DATBRV010000125.1:0-21227 GCA_036560145.1 Myxococcota bacterium | reverse complement strand
GCCCGACCCGAGATCGCAGAGCAGATACTCGGGCCCGCCCGTGTCGATCTGAACGCAGGAGGAATTGCCGCCGAAGGTCGCCGACTCGGCGAAGCTCAGCTCCTGCTCGCAGAAGGCCGCCGCCTTCTCCGGCGTGTCGAGCCCGCGGTGCGCCGCCTTGACCAGCGCGGCCTCGAGCTTCTGGCGCACGCTCTTCGCCGAGAGCGGCGTGGGCAGCGATCCGCGCGTTCCCCAGAAGATCACCCGCATGTGGCCTCCGCTCAGGGAGCGTCGTAGCCCGCGAGCGCGGGCGGATCCAGCCTGGCGAGCGCCTCGCGCACCGTCTCGAAGCAGGGAAGCACCAGGTGGAAGCGGCTGATCGTGAAGATCTCCTTCACGATCGGCTGCATCGCCGCCACGCCGAGCGTTACCCCGCGGCCGGTCCCGGTCTTCGAGGCGATCATCAGCGAGCGCAGGCCGGCGCTGCTGACGTACAGGGTCCGAGAGAGGTCGAGGACGACCGCGGTCTTCGCCGCCGCCACCGCCGCCAGCAGCTCGTCCTTGAACAGGTCCGCGTTCGACAGATCGATCCGGCCGTCCGGCCGCAGGATCACGCTGCTGCCGAGCAGCCTCTGGTTGGCTTCCATCTGCGGCCCCGCCTCATCATGCACGAATCCGGGCTGAAAGTGGGAGAGAGGGTGCCACTCTATCGACCTGCGGGCTTCGCACCGCGCAGCAGGCCATCGACACTGAGGTCCTCGTCGATCTCAGGCCAGTGGATCCCCTGTCCCTCTCCCAGGATCTCGAACCTGGAGCGCTGCTGCGGAGTTGCTCGCAGCAGCCGCGGGTACCAGGTCAGCGGAACGCTGATTCGGCGGCCGTCCGCGAGCAGGACGCAGAGCTCATCGTCCGTGACACGGACTTCCTTGGCCCTCGGTTCAACGCTCGGGAGAGAAGAACTCATCCCATGCCTCCTCGAAGCGGCTCCGATTCTCGGAGACCATCACTGTCAGCCGTCGAAGCTCGCGGCTCGTGAACCCGGACCAAGATGCTAGCGCGATGGGACGCAGCCAGAATTTCGCGAGCGAGCCGTCTCGCTCGACATGGATGTGAGGAGGCTCGGACCCCTCATTGCTGAAGAAGAAGAAGCGATAGGGTCCGATCCGCGCGACCGCCGGCACCGGCCAGGCCTGACTCGGGGCGAGGCAGAACCAGGAACGTCGGAAAGGGTACGGCTTGCGGGTCTCAGGCGCCCGTCGAATGCGACACCGGCCGCTCCTGGTGCGCCACCACCACCGCCGCCGCCAGGTCGCCCGTCACGTTGATGGTGGTGCGGCACATGTCGAGGAAGCGGTCGACCCCGAGCACGATCCCGATCCCCTCGGCGGGGACGCCGATCAGCCCGAGGATCATGATGATCACGGGGATCGAGCCGGCGGGGACCCCGGCGGTGCCGATCCCGCCCAGGATGCAGATGAAGACGACCGTCACCTGCTGCGAGAGCGAGAGCTCGACGCCGAAGACCTGGGCCAGGAAGAGCACCGTCACGCCCTCGAAGAGCGCCGTGCCGTTCTGATTGGCGGTGGAGCCCAGCGTGAGCACGAAGCGCGAGATGTGCGGCGGGAGGCCCAGCTCACGATCGGCCACCAGCAACGCGGTCGGGAGCGTGGCGTTGCTCGAGGCGGTCGAGAAGGCGGTCAGCATGGCGGCGCGCACGCCGCGGAAGAACCGGAGCGGGCTCATGCCGCCGAACCAGGCGACCGCCGCCGAGTAGACCCCGAACTGCTGGATCGCAAGCGCGCCGACCACCACGGCGACGTAGACGCCGAGCCGCGCCAGCACGTCGTAGCCCAGGCGGGCGGTCAGCGTGAAGAGCAGGCAGGCGACCGCCACGGGCGCCAGCTGGATCACGAATCCCAGCAGGCGCATCACCACGTCGTTCAGCCCCTGGAGCCCCTCCTCGAGCCGCCGGGCCGCCTCGCCCGGGGTGGCCGCCAGGCCGATCCCGAGGAACAGAGAGAAGAACATCAGGGCGAGCATGTCGCCCTCCGCCATCGCCTTCACGACGTTGTTCGGGACCATGTTCACCAGCAGGTCGACGCCCGAGGCCACCGGCGCCGCGGCCGCGGGGGCCCCCGCGGCGTGGGCTCCCAGCGCGGCCAGGTCCTCGGGGTCGAGGCCGCGCCCGGGCTGCACCCAGTTGACGAGCGTGACGCCGATCAGCACCGCGATCGACGAAACGATCGCCGTGTAGGCGAGCGTCAGCACGCCGATCCGGGAGAGCCGGCGCAGGTCGCCGAGGCCCGCGACGCCGAGCGAGAGGGCGGTCACGATCAGCGGGATCACGAGCATGAAGAGCAGCCGCAGGAAAACGCGCCCGATCGGCTCGGTCCCGTAGCGGATCAGGGCATCGAGCCAGGGCGATCCCGCCGCGCCCAGGTGGGCGGCGCCCCCGAGCGACGCGCCGGCGACGAGGCCGATCAGCATGCGGGTGGTCAGGGCGCGGGACACGGCGGCGGAGTATACGTTGCGCCTCGGACGCTGGAGGGGGACGTGATGACGACGGCGGAGCCGGGCGCGGAGGCGCCGGGCGGACTGGTCGGCGCCGAGCTGCTCGACGCCTGGCCGCTGCTCGATCGCGAGGAGAAGGTCGAGGGCTTCCGGCTGCTGGCTCCCGCCGAGGCCGAGGACTTCTTCCTCGGCCTCGACGCCCTGGCGCAGGCGGACCTGCTGGCCGGCCTGCCGCCCGCGGAGCGCCAGATCTGGATGCGCCAGCTCGCGCCGGACGACGCCGCCGACCTCCTACAGACCCTCCCCGAGACGCTGCGCGGCGGCTATCTGGCGCTGTTCGACGAGCGGTCGCGCAAGGAGATCGTGGCGCTGCTCGCCTACGCCGAGGACGACGCCGGCGGCCTGATGTCGCCGCGCTTCGTGCGCGTGCGGCCCGACATGAGCGTCGACGAGGCAATCGCCTACCTGCGGCGCCAGGCGCGCGAGCGCGTCGAGACCATCTACTACGTCTACGTGCTCGACGGCGCCCAGCACCTGCTCGGGGTCGTCTCCTTCCGGGAGCTCTTCGCCGCGCAGCCCGGCCAGACCGTGCGCGACGTGATGCACGCCGAGCCGGTGCGCGTGCGCGCGGACCTCGATCAGGAGAGCGTGAGCCAGGTGATCGCCGACCACGACCTGGCCGCGGTGCCGGTGGTCGACGCCGAGGGTCGAATGCAGGGCATCGTCACCGTCGACGACATCGTCGACGTGGTGCGCGAGGAGGCCACCGAGGACATCCAAAAAATCGGCGGCACGGTGGCCCTCGCGGCCCCCTACCTGCACGTCGGACTGTTCTCGATGGTCGGCAAGCGCCTGCCCTGGCTGACGGTGCTCTTCGTCGGGCAGTTCCTCACGACCGCGGCCATGAGCTACTTCGAGGGGGAGATGTCGCGCGCGCTGGTGCTGGCCCTCTTCATCCCGCTGATCATCAGCAGCGGCGGCAACTCCGGCGCGCAGGCGAGCACGCTCGTGATCCGCGCCATGGGCATGGGAGAGGTGCGGCTGCGCGACTGGTGGCGCGTGCTGCGGCGCGAGCTGGGCGTGGGCGCGGTGCTCGGTCTGGTGCTGGGCGGGATCGGCCTCGCGCGCGTGCTGCTGATGCCCGCGGCTTCCGTGCAGACGCACGAGCACGAGGTGCTGCTCGCCGTGACCGTCGCCACCAGCCTGGTCTGGATCGTGCTCTGGGGTGCGATCGTGGGCGCCATGCTGCCGTTCCTGCTGCGCGGCCTGGGCTTCGACCCCGCCAGCGCCTCGGCGCCCTTCGTGGCGACGCTCTCCGACGTCACCGGAATCGTGATCTATTTCAGCGTCGCAACCGTGCTTCTCACCGGTACGTTGCTCTAACGCGAATCGGCTTGACGCGGATCGGAACCGGTAGGAGAATGGCGCCATGGAAAACCAGACTGCTTCCGGGCGTGTTCGTGTGGTGATCCTCGCGGTGTTGCTGGCGCTGGCGGCGGCGGGTTGCAGGACCCCCCAGCCGATCGTCGATCCGCCCCCGATCGCAGCGGCCGGGTCTTCGGGGCAGACCCGCGCGGCGATCCTGCGAGCGCTGATCGAGAGCCACTATACGGTCGAGTCCGAGGAGGCCGGCCGGATCATCGCGCGCTACGGCCGATCCAAGTGGAACATGGTGGTCGCGGTCGACTACTCGAATCAGGTCGCCGTGCGCTACGTGAGCAGCGAGAATCTCGAGTACGCAGACAAGAACGGCACGCCGGTCATCCACCCTGGCTACAACAAGCGCGTGCAGCGTCTCGCCCGGGTGATCGGGACGGAGATCTCGATCGCGCGCGCGGGCGACGAGCTTCCGCCCGTCGCGGCGCCGCCGCCGCCGCGACCGCAGTAGCTCCGCGCTCGCCGGAATCCGCGTCCGCCTACTTCCCCTGGGCCGGGTCGTAGACGACGTCGACCACTTCGAGCTTTCCCTGGTAGAGCGAGAAGACGACGCGGCCGCGTCCTTCGTAGATCCACTCGCGCAGGTTGGCGCCCCGGGCGTCGTAGAACGGGATCCAGGCCCGGGCCGTCAGTCGATCGATCCGGCCGTCGGGGCTTCCCAGGATCTCCTCCACCTGGTCGTGCTTCATCCCGAGCTCGATCTTCGCTAGCGGGCTGTCGGGCGGAATGCCCGGGATCGGCTCGGGCCTCGGCGGAGGAGGCGGAGGCGCCGGCTCGGGGCGCGTGGCCGCAGCCGTCACGGCCGTGGCCTCCACCTCTGGAATCGGCACCGGAACCGGAGTCGGGACCGCAGCCGCAGCCGCAGCCGCAGCCGGAGCCCGAACGGGAGCCGGAGCCGGGCTCCCGCCGGACTTTGCTCCTCTTGCGACGACGTCGGCCCAGGGCGAGTAGCCGAGATCCGCCAGCGCGGCCTTCGTGAACGCTTCGCGATCGGCGGGCTGGTTGCTGAGCGTGGTCTCGCCCAGATCGACGACCCGGGCTCGCCGGAGCCAGGCGCTGATGCCGGTCTCGGACGTCACGCCCGGCCGGATCCGCTCGGCGATCCGCCTCTGTAGATCGTCGCGGGGCAGCGCGTTCGCGCTGATGTTGGGGCCTCGCCGGACCGCGAGGGCGCCCATGAACGCCACGTCGCCCGCGCCGACCGCGGTCGCCGTCCGCTGGATCAGCTCCGTGGGAAAGATCACCGCGTCCGAGCTGATGCCGCTGAAGACGGTGTCGGTGACGCCGGCGATCGGCTGCTCGTTCCAGGGCGGGGCGTACTCGGCTGTGACCGCCACCACCGAATAGGTTCCGGGCGCGGGGTCGAGAAGATATCCGCGGGACCACTTCACGAAGCTGGCGGGGATCAGCTCCGGGAGCTCGCCCGCGGCATCGGGGATGGGATCTTTCATGAAGTAGACCTGCACGAGGGAGAGATCGCGGCGCAGGAAGACCGGGAGCACCACGTCCACCGCGAGCAGCGAGCTCTGCGGCGAGATCGGAACGTTCTGGACGGGAACCACTTGGCACGCCGCGAGCAGCGCCGCGCAGGCGATCCCCGGCAGCAGGCGTCGAGCGGTTCCGCAGCCAGGGCTCATGGCCGGAGGATACTGATGCAGCCGTGGCCGTGTCCTGGTCTTCCTGGTGTCGCTCGCCCTGGCGGCGGCGGGTTGCCAGACCCAGCCCTCAGCGAAGTCGCGCCGGAGTAGGCGCCGCTTCCCCTGGCGCGGTCGGGCTCAGACGTTCTTCATCTCGGTGACGAGCTTGCCGAGGCTCGCCTTGGCGTCGCCGAAGAGCATCGAGGTCTTGGGATCGTAGAAGAGCTCGTTCTCGATGCCGGCGAAGCCGGGGTTCATGCTGCGCTTCATCACGATCACGGCCTTGGCCTGGTCGACGTTCAGGATCGGCATGCCGTAGATCGGGCTCGACTTGTCGTTCTTGGCGGCCGGGTTCACGACGTCGTTGGCGCCGATCACGAGCGCCACGTCGGCGTTCGCGAACTCGGAGTTGATCTCGTCCATGTCGTGGAGCTTGTCGTAGGGGACGTTGGCCTCGGCGAGCAGCACGTTCATGTGGCCCGGCATGCGCCCGGCGACGGGGTGGATGGCGTACTTGACCTCTCCGCCCCGCTTCTCGACCTGCTCGGCCAGCTCGCGCACCTGATGCTGCGCCTGGGCCACCGCCATCCCGTAGCCGGGCACCACGATCACCAGCCGCGCGTAGGCCATCTGGATCGCGGCGTCCTCGACGGTGACCGAGCGCACCGTGAGGCCGGCGGCGCTCTTGGCGCCGGCCGTCTCCTGGGGCGTGCCGAAGGCGCCGAAGATCACGTTCGCGAAGGAGCGGTTCATGGCGCGGCTCATCAGGATCGAGAGCAGGAAGCCCGAAGCGCCGTCGAGCGCGCCCGCGATGATCAGCACGTTGTTGTCGATCGCGAAGCCGGTGGCCGAGGCGGCCAGGCCCGCGTAGGAGTTGAGCAGCGACACCACCACGGGCATGTCGGCGCCGCCGATCGGGAGCACCATCAGCACGCCGATCGCGAGGCCCATGGCCGCCATCACGTAGAGCAGCTCGCGCTGCGACGGATCGAAGACCAGGTAGACGAACAGGCAGAAAGTGAGCGCGAAGAGCGTGATGTTCATCGCGTTCTGGCCGCGGTAGGTGATCGGCGAGCCCTTCATCAGCTCCTGGAGCTTGGCGAACGCCATCAAGCTGCCGGTGATGGTGAGCGAGCCGAACATCACCTCGAAGGCGATCGCGCCCATGCGCCAGCGGGCGAGATCGTCCTCGGCCATCAGGATGTCGTACTTGGCGAGGCCCACCAGCGTGGCGGCCAGCGCGCCGAAGGCGTGGGAGAGGGCGATCCGCTGCGGCATCGCCGTCATCGGCATGAAGATCGCCATGGCGGCGCCGACCGCCGAGCCGACCACCACGCCGACCAGGATCCATTCGTAGCGGACGATGTCGTGGTGGAGCAGGGTGCCGACCACGGCCGCCAGCATTCCGAGCGCGGCCAGGTTCATGCCCCGGCGCGCCGTGTCGGGGGCGGTCAGGCCCCGCAGGCCGAGGATGAAGAGGACCGCCGCGAGCAGATACGCGGCTTGGATCAAGGATTCGGTCACGAGGAGGGCTTCTCTTTGCGCCGGAACATGCGCAGCATGCGGTCCGTGATCAGGAAGCCGCCGACCACGTTGATGGTGGCGGCGGTGACTGCGATCAGGCCAAAAATGGTCGCGAGCGGGCTGAAATCATGGCCCGCGACCACGATCGATCCCACCAGCGAGATGCCCGAGATGGCGTTGGTCGCCGACATCAGCGGCGTGTGCAGCAACGCGGGCACCTTGGTGATCACCTGGTAGCCGACGAAGCCCGCCAGCACGAAGATGTAGATCTGGAGCAGGGCGCCCGTGTCCATCAGGATCCCTTCGCGAGCCGCGCCCGCACGCCCTCGTGCATCACCTGGCCTTCGTGGGTGAGCAGCGGGCCGCGTGTCACTTCGTCCCCGAGATCGAGCACGAGCTTGCCCTCCGGCGCGAGATGGATCAGGAAGTTCTGGAGGTTGCGGGAGTAGAGCTGGCTCGCGTGCAGCGCGTGCGCGCTCGGCAGGTTGAGCGGCCCGAGGATCTGGACGCCGTGGACCCGCACGTCTTCTCCGGCGCGCGTGAGCGCGCAGTTGCCGCCGCCCTCGGCGGCCAGGTCGACGATCACCGAGCCGGGCCGCATGCCCTGCACGGTCGCCTCGTCGATCAGGACCGGCGCGCGCGCGCCCGGCACCTGCGCCGTCGTGATCACCACGTCGCTGGCGCGCACCCGCTCGCCCAGCAGCTCGCGCTGGCGCGCGTAGAACTCCTCGCTCTGCGCGCGCGCGTAGCCGCCGGCGTCCTCGGCGTCCTTGGTCTCGAGCGGGAGCTCCACGAACTTCGCGCCAAGACTTTGGACCTGCTCCTTCACGGCGGGGCGGGTGTCGTAGGCCTCCACCACGCCGCCCAGCCGGCGCGCGGTGGCGATCGCCTGGAGCCCCGCCACGCCGGCGCCGATCACGAGCACGCGCGCGGGCGAGACGGTGCCCGCCGCGGTCACCAGCAGCGGAAAAATCTTCGGAAGCGCGGTGGCGGCGAGCAGCACGGCCCGATAGCCCGCGATGGTCGCCATCGACGAGAGGATGTCCATCGACTGCGCGCGCGTGATGCGCGGCATCAGCTCGAGCGCGAAGGCGGTGACGCGGCGCTCGGCCAGGCGGGCGGCCAGCTCGGGCTGGTCGAGCGGGCGCAGCGCGCCGACCAGGGTCTGACCGGCGCGCAGGAGATCCGCCTCGTGCCCGCCGCCGGCGAGCGCGCGGGGGCCCTGCACCTTCACGATCAGCTCGGCGCCTGCGATCAGCGCGGACAGCTCGGGCTCGATCACGGCGCCGGCCTGCGCGTAGGCCGAGTCGGCGAAGCCCGCCCCCTCGCCCGCGCCGGCCTGCACCAGCAGATCGATCCCCTTGGCCTTGAGGGGCTTCACGGCGTCGGGCACCAGCGCCACGCGCCGCTCCCCCGCCGCGGTCTCCTTGGGAACGCCTACGATCACGATATCCCTCTGCGCGAGGGCGGCAGGATAAGCGAGCCGCGGCCGAAAGCCACGCGTTTCCCGTCGGGCGGCCCCCGGCGGTAGCCAGGGCGTCCGGCGCCTGCGAGACTCGCCGCCCATGCCGCGTCCGGCCGGTCCCGGCGGGGCGCGGCTTCGCGCGCCGGGGTGGGGCCGGGGCAGGGCGCGCAGCGGGGTTCGCGATGAACGTGGAAGAGCGCCGTCCGGGCCTCGTCGTCGCCCGCGTGGGCGCGGGCATCGGCCTGGCGGTCGCCGCGCTGATCGTGCTCCAGCCCTTCCTGATCCCGGTCGCCTGGGCGGCGATCGCGGCCTATACGACCTGGCCGCTCTTCGTCTGGGTCAGCCGCCGGACCGGCCGGCCGCGGATCGCCGCCGCGCTGCTCACGGCCGCGGTGGCGTTCGGGCTCGGCGTGCCGCTCGCGTGGGTGCTCGCGACCGTCGCGAACGAGGCCTCGCACCTCGTTCTGCTGCTCCAGGCCTCCGCCAGCCAGCCGCTCACGCTGCCGGATTGGATCTCCTCGCGGAGCTGGCTGCGCGAGCCGATCGAGCAGCTGCGCGCGACCTGGCTGGCCGATTCCCACGCCGTGCGCGATCTCTTCACGCAGAATCTGAGCGAGATCTCGAGCCGGCTGCTCAGCCTCGCCGGCGGCCTCGCGCGCAACGTGCTCCAGCTCGCCGTCACGCTGATGGCGCTCTTCGTGCTCTATCTCGACGGCGAACGGGTGCTGGCGCAGGCCCGAAGACTGGCCGGGATCTTCTTTCCCGCCGCGCCCGAGGACTTCGTCGACGACATCGGAGCCGTGGTGCGGGCGGTGGTCTTCGGTCTGCTCGGCACGGCGCTGGCGCAGGGGGCGATCGCCGCGATCGGCTTCGTGATCTTCGGCGTGCCCTCGCCGGTGCTGCTCGGCATGCTGACGGCGCTGGCCTCGTTCCTGCCCTTCGGTCCCACGCTGGTGTGGATGGCGGCCGTGGTGGGGCTCGTGCTCGCGGGCGAGACCGGCGCAGCGATCGGCATGACGGTGTGGGGCGCGCTGCTGGTGAGCACGGTCGACAACGTGCTGCGTCCGCTGCTGATCAGCGGCCCGACGCAGATCCCGTTCCTGTTGGTGCTCTTCGGCGTGCTGGGCGGGCTCTCGACGCTCGGCCTGCTCGGCCTCTTCGTGGGGCCGGTGGTGCTCTCGGTCGCCTTCGCGCTGCTGGCGGAGTTCGGGAAGCGGCCGGAGCTCAATCCTCCATCAGGCGCTCGTTCCGCTCCACCTCCATCTCCCGGGAATGCTTGACGGAGTCGCCGGCGCGCTGCGGCGTCGTGCGCGTGTCTCGGGGCGCTCCGCTTTCGGCCTGGTGGGACGCGAAGATGCCTCCGAAGGCGTTCTGGGGACCTTCGAGGTAGATCTCGAGTCCGGCCCAGATCCCCAGGCCGATCAAGAGGATTTTGAAGGCTTTACCCATGGGGTCCCCCGCTGCTCTGGCCCCTGTACCATCGACCCGCCGCCGGCCCGTCATGAGCGCCGGACGGGGAGGGGCCGTGCGAAGAGGGCGCTGGGCCGCGCTGCTGCTGGGCTCCGCCGCGTCGCTGGCGTTCGGCTGCGCGGGCGCCTCGCAGGATCGACTCGCGCCGGCAGCCGGGGGTGCGCCCGCCGCGACGCCGCTGCTCTGGCACGCCAGGGCTCCGGGAGGCGGCGGTCTCTACCTGCTCGGCTCCGTCCACCTGCGCGCGCTCGACGCCCAGACGCTCGGCCCCGAGATCCATCAGGCCTACCAGGATTCGAACCAGCTGGTGGTCGAGGTGGACCTCACGCAGACGACGCCGGAGGAGAACAAGGCCCTCACCGAGCGCTATGCGATGCTGCCGCCCCAGCTCACGCTGGACGCGCTGCTCGCGCCCGAGACGCGCGAGCTGCTGGCCGGCTACGTCGAAGCGCGCGGCTTCCCCGCCGACCAGATCCAGCGCTACAAGCCGTGGTTCGTCGCCCAGCTGGTCCTGGTGACCGAGCTGAAGGACGTGGGCTTCGACGCCGACCTGGGCGTGGACCGCGCCTTCATCGACGAGGCGAGCGGCGACAAGCAGATCGTGGGACTCGAGACGATCGCCTCGCAGTTCGCGATGCTGGACAGCCTCTCGCTCGAGCTCCAGGAGCTGATGCTCAAGGACACGTTGTTGCGTCTCGACGAGCTGGAAGGCAGCACCCGCAAGCTGATGGAGGCGTGGTCCCACGGCGACGAGGGCGAGCTGGAGCGCCAGATCTTCGAGCCGCTCGAAGAGGTCCCCGCGCTCGAGGCCTATTACGAGGCGCTGATCTGGAAGCGCAACGCCTCCATGGCCGCGAGCCTGGTCGAGCTCGCGCGCGACGGGCGGACGCGCTTCGTGGTGCTCGGGGCCGGGCACATGGTGGGTGCGAAGGGCATCCCGGCGCAGCTCGCGGAGCAGGGCTTCGCGGTGGAGAGGATCCGCGTCGAGCCGGCCCCGCCGGAGCCCTGATCAGCCGCCCGCCTCGCGCTGGCGCGCGAAGAAGCGCTCGAGCAGCTCGCGCCGCCCGGCCGCCATGCCCGCTCCGATCAGCGGATCGGCCTGGTTGTAGACGCGCGGGGCGCCGTCGAACGCGAGGTAGGCGCCGCCGGCCTCGCGGACCAGCAGATCTCCCGCGCAGACGTCCCACTCGTTCTTGGGCGCGACCGAGATGTTGAGGTCGCCCTCGCCGCTGGCGATGCAGGCCAGCTTCCAGGCGATCGAGCCCACCGGACGGATCTCCTTGAACCAGCCCTGGTAGGGATCGAACTGGTGACGCGAGATCTCGGTGCGGCTTGCGATCACGACGGCCGAGGCGAGATCCGCGCAGCCCGAAATTCGGACGCGGGCGCCGTCGCGGAAGCTGCCGCCGCCGCGCGTGGCCCAGAGCGTGACGTCCTGCACGGGATTCGAGATCACGCCGACCACCGGCTCCCCGCGCTCGCAGAGCGCGATCGAGACGCCGAACTCGGGGATGCGCTGGATGAACTCCTTGGTCCCGTCCATCGGATCGACGATCCAGACGCGCGGATTGCGCAGGCGCGCGGGATCGCTCAGCGTCTCCTCGGAGAGCAGCGCATCGCCCGGGAAGGCCGCGCGCAAGCGGCGCGCGATGGCCCGATCGGATGCGAGATCGGCCGCCGTCACGGGGTTGTCTTCGGATTTGTCCCAGCTCTTCGTCTCGCGCGCGTAGTGCGCGCGCAGGATGTCCGCGGCCTCTCGCGCCGCGGACAGGGCCACCTCGAGCTCGGGCTCGTACGCCATGGCGGGCGAGTATACTCGTGCGCGTGCAGGCGCAGGACGTCGAGCTCGGCTATTTCGCGCATCCCGACGCGGGCCCCTCCCCGAGCCTGGTGATGATCCACGACGTTTGGGGGCTCTCGGCGCACGCGCGCGATCTCGCCTGCCGCTTCGCGCGCGAGGGATTCGGCGTGCTCGCGCTGGACCTCTACCGCGCCAAGGGGGAATACGAGATCACCAACCCCGGCGAGTGGATGCGCTCGCTCTCGGATCCCGAGGCGCTGCGCGACGTCCAGGCCGGGATCGACTTCCTGGCGCTCGCGAGGCCGACGCGCGCGCGCCGCACCGGCGTGGTCGGCTTCTGCATGGGCGGGATGTACGCGCTGCTAGCGGCGTGCCAGTGCCGCGGGCTTTCCGCGGCAGTGCCGTTCTACGGCCTGCTCTCGCATCAGCACGGCATCCTGCACGCGCCGGAGGGGCTCGACCGCCGGCTCAAGCCGGTGGAGCCGCTCGCGGCGGCGCCGGATCTGCACTGCCCGCTGCTGGCCCTCTTCGGCGATCAGGACGAGTTCATCCCGCTCGCCGACATCGAGCAGCTGCGCCAGCGGCTCGCCGAGGCGGATGCGGCTGCCGAGGTGGTGGTCTATCCCGGCGCGGGCCACGCCTTCATGAACGACACGCGCCCGGCGGCCTTCCGCCCCGAGATCGCAAAGCAGGCCTGGGCCCGCAGCATCGCCTTCCTGAAGGGGACGTTGGTTCAGAAGTTCAGTTAAGGAGAGGACGTAAACCCAACAACGTCCCCGCCTCTCGTCTCCGCTCTTACGCCGGTCTCGCCAGGATCAGCGCCAGGGTGCGCTCGCGGGTCGCGAAGCGGGTGACGGTGCAGTCGACGGCGATGGTCGCGCCGCTCGCGTCGCGCAGCCGGAGCGGGAAGCGCCGCGGCTCGGCGCCTTCCGTGATCGCCTCGAGCGCCGTCGACCACTCCGCCTGGGCGTCCGCTTCGATGAAGGCGCTCGCGTCCACGTCGAGCAGGGCGTCGCGCGCGACGCCGAGCAGGGAGCCGGCGGCGGGATTCGCGTCGACCACGCGCCCCGAATCGGCGTCGATCGCGAGGAAGGCGTCGCAGACGCGGTCGATCGCCGCCATCACCGCCCGGCGGCTCCCGCGCGGCGCTCCGCGCGCCCGGCGCGCCGTGCCGGTCGAGCGCAGCGCGATGCGGAAGCGCTCGAGCAGCGGCGCCAGCGCCTCGCTCACCGCCGCGCCGCGCTCCCCGGCGACCTCGGCCGCGGCCTGCGACCAGGCCGCCAGCAAGGCGAGCACACGCCGCTCGTTCGCGCGCAGGCCGTCGAGGGCGGGCTCCACGACGGTCCCACGCTGTAGCGCCGAGGCGGCAAAGGACCGGAAGCGACGCAGCACCTCGGCCTCCGCGGCGCCGGGGTCGGGCCGGGCGGGGCCGAGCTTGTCCGCCATCGTTTGCTCGATCTCTTGCCGCCTCGAGACGAGCCAGGCGGCGATCTCGGGCTCTCGCGTCACGCCCGTCAGTTTAACCGCTCGCCCGCGGGCTGCGATCAACCAGGCGCGCTCCGCTGCCGATGAGAAGGCGCATGGAAGGAAACAAGCTCCCGCAGCGCCTGCTGGTGACCCACGCGGCCGCCGAAGCCTACGCGCCGATGGCCCGCGCCATCCTGTTCAAGCTCGGCTACCGGATCGTCGAGCCGGGCGAATGCCCAGCGGTCGCCGCCGAGCTCGGGCTGGAACGCCCGCACCTGCGGCTGGTCGACGAGCGCTCGCTCGCCGACGTCGAGGACGAGGAGGACCCGCCGGTTCCGATCGTGGTGCTGTGCGGGCGCCATGGCGTCACCGGTGCGGATCCCCGCATCGTGGGCGCGATCCGGCGGCCGGCCGGGCTGCACGAGATCTACCGCCTGGTGCAACAGGTGCTGGAAGACACGCCGCGCAGCACGCCGCGCGTGCCCACCCATCTCACCGCGCGGTGCCGGCGCGACGGCCGCGAGTGGCGGGGCGCCGTGCTCTCGCTCTCCGAGAACGGCTGCCTGTTGCGCACGCCTGAGACGCTGTTGCTCGGCAGCCGGCTCTCGCTCGGCTTCGAGCTGCCGCGCAGCGGCCAGATCGAACTCGACGCGGAGGTCGCCTACCAGCTCATCCCCGACCTCGGCGTGGTCTTCAACGCCACCTCGCCCGGCGTGCGCGAGGCGATCGGCAGCTTCGTCAGCTCCGCGCTCGCCGCTCTCTGACGGCCTCCCGCGCGAGCGTGTAGACTCCCGCCATCCGGCCGGGGAGCTGCCATGCACGAGAGCGAGCGGCGAGGCTTCGATCTCTACGCGCCCACGCCGGAGCACGCGCTGCTCGCCCAGACCCTGCGCGAGTTCGTGACGCGGGAGGTCGAGCCGCAGGCCGCGCGCCACGACCGCGACGAGACCTTCAATCTCGCGCTCTTCCAGAAGGCCGGGGCGATCGGCCTGCTCGGGCTCACGATCGGAGAGGAGTACGGCGGCGCCGGCCTCGACGCCGCCGCGGCCGTGCAGCTCTTCGAGGCGCTCTCGACCTCCGACCCGGGCTTCGCGCTCGCCGTGCTCGCCCACTCGGTGCTCTTCGCGCAGAACGTGAACGTCAACGGCAGCGAGCTACAGAAGAAGCACGTGCTGCCGCGCTCGGTCTCGGGCGAATGGGTGGGCGGCCTCTGCATGACCGAGCCCGACGTCGGCACCGACGTGCTGGCCATGCGCACGCGCGCGCGCCGCGCGGGCGACGTCTACCTGCTCGACGGCACCAAGACCTTCATCACCAACGGCGGCGTCGACGAGAACACCCTGGGCGACGCCTTCGTGGTCTACGCGGCGACGGGCGAGCGCAGCCTCACCTCGTTCCTGGTCGAGAAGGGGATGCCCGGCTTCCGGCTCGGCCAGAAGTGGAAGGACAAGCTCGGCATGCGGGCTTCCTTCACCGCCGAGCTGATCTTCGAGGGCGTGCGGGTGCCGGTCGAGAACCGCCTGGGGGAAGAGGGCGCGGGGACGCTCGCGATGATGCGCAACCTCGAGATCGAGAGGCTCACGCTGGCCGCCATGTCGCTCGGGATTGCGCAGCGTTGCCTCGCCGTGATGATCGACTGGGCGAACCAGCGCAAGAGCTTCGGCGTGCCGATCCGCGAGCACGGGCAGGTGCAGCGATACATCGCCGAGAGCTACGCCGAGTGGCGCGCCGCGCGCTGCCTGGTCTACGACACCGCGCGCCGCTTCGATCTCGCCTCCGCCGGTCAGCGCATCGACGCCGACGCCGCCAAGCTGTTCGCCGCCCAGGCCGGCAAGCGCGCCGCCGACGCGGCGATCCAGGTGCTGGGCGGCTACGGCTACATGGGCGAGAACGTGGTCGAGCGGCTCTGGCGCGACGCCAAGCTGCTCGAGATCGGCGGCGGCACGCTCGAGGCCCACCACAAGAACCTGACGCGGGATCTGACCAGCAATCCGGGTCGTCTTACCGGCTGACCCGCAAGCGATGCGCGCTGCGAGCCGCAGGCGAGCGGAGTTCACCCCCGCAAGCAAAGTGCGCAGCGAGCTGCAGGCGAGCGGAGTTCACCCAGGTCGGAGCTCAGTCTGCCGGCGCGGGCTCGCCGGGGGGGCGGGCGGTCTTCTCGAGCTCGGCCCAGCGCGCGTAGGCGCGCTGCGCCTCCTCGCTGAAGCCGAGGCTGTCGGCGGTGAGCGCGAGCCCGGAGACGGCGCGGACGTCGTCGGGCGCGAGCTTCTCGGCGCGGCGATAGGCGACGTAGGCGTCGTCGAGATTGCCGCGCCCGTTCTCGATCTCGGCGAGCAGGATCCACGCTTCTGCATCGTTCGGCGCCACCTCGATGGAGTCCTCGAGATGGCCGACCGCCTTGTCGAGGTGGCCCGCGCGCTCGTAGATCGCGACCGCCTGTCGCCGCAGCGCGAGATCCTTCGGGTGCGTGCGCACGGCGATCTCGATCTCGCGCGAAGCCTCGTCGAGACGACCGGCCTTGGCGTACTCCGCGGCGACGGCGCCCGGATCCGGCGGCGGCGGCGATGCGCAGCCGGCGGCCAGCAGGGCCGCGCAGGCGAACGCGAGCAGCGACGAGCGGAGCATTTCGGGAGTTTCCTCTCGCGGGATTATCGTCCGTCGCAGGGTGCGGAATGAAGCCTTTCTTGCGGTACGCTGCGCCGGCGCATGGGCGAGTCACGACCGGGGACCGCCCCGGGCCTCTCCGAGGGCGAGATCACGGAGCGACTGCGCGACTTCGTCGCAGCGCAATCCTCGCTCGCGCCCGGCGAGGTGCAAGTGGGCTCGCTGCGCCGGCTCGCGGGGGGCGCCTCGCGCGAGCTCTGGTCGCTCGACGTCGAGCTCGGGGGGACGGCCCCCGCCCGGCTCTCGCTGGTGCTGCGCCGCGATCCGCCCAGCCGCGTGGGGGAGAGCGATCGCGGGCTCGAGTTCCGCGTGCTGCGCGCCGCCGCCGAGGCCGGCGTGCCGGTGCCGCGCGTCCATTGGTGTTGCAGTGACACCACGGTGCTCGGTGCGCCGTTCTTCCTGATGGACCGGCTCGAGGGCGAGACCCTGCCGCGGCGCCTGCTGCGCAACCCCGAGTACGCGGCCACCCGCGCCGGGCTGGCGCCGGCGCTCGGGGCCATCCTGGCGCGGATCCACACGATCGACGCGTCGCGCCCGGAGCTGGCGGGTCTGGCCACGGCGGGGACCGGGGTCGGATCGGCGCTCGAGGAGACCCGGCGGATCGCGGAGGCGGCCCGGCGGCTCGCCGTCGAGCCGCACCCCGTACTCGACCTGGCCGCCCGCTGGCTCGAGGAGCGCGCGCCCGCGCCGCGCCGCCGCGTGCTGGTGCACGGCGACTATCGCGTGGGCAACGTGATGTTCGACGAGGGCGGCGTGCGCGCCATCCTCGATTGGGAGCTGGCGCACCTGGGCGATCCGGTCGAGGACCTGGGCTGGCTGTGCGTGCGCGCCTGGCGCTTCGGCAACGACGCGCTGCCGGTGGGCGGCGTCGGAACCCGCGAGGCGCTGGTCGACGCCTACCAGGAGGCGGGCGGCGCGCCGGTCGATCCCGAAGCCCTGCGCTTCTGGGAGGTGTGCGGGAACTTCAAGCTGGCCCTGGTCTTCATCACGCAGTGCCGGGCCTGGCTGGACGGCGTGCCCTCGCTCGAGCTCGCCTCGCTCGGGCGGCGCACGGCCGAGGCCGAGCTGGAGCTGCTCGCGCTGATGGAGGGCGCGCCGTGAACGACCGTCCGACGGGAGTCGAGCTGTTGCGGGCCGTCGAGCGATTCCTGGAGCAGGAGGTGGTGCCCCGTCTCGAGGGCCCGCGCCGCTACCACGCGCGGGTGGCCGCCAACCTGGTCGCGATCGTCGCCCGGGAGATCGAGACGGAGGAGGGGCAGCTCCGCTCGGAATGGGAGCGCCTCGGCGGGCTGCTCGGCCTGCGCGAGCCGGCGCCCGCGCTGCGTGCCGATCTGCGCGAGGCGGTGAGCGAGCGCACGCGCGCGCTCGCGGAGCGCATCCGGCGCGGGGACGCCGACCGCGGGCCCTGGCGCGAGGAGCTGGTCCGCCACCTGCGCCGCACCGTCGAGGACAAGCTGGCCGTCTCGCGGCCGCCCCGCTTCACACCAGAGGAGTCCCCATGAAGACGCTCCGCACCGAGACCGAGGCCGGTGTACGCCAGATCGTCCTCTGCCGCGCCGAGGCCTACAACACCATCACGCCCGAGCTGCGCGACGAGCTCGCCGCCGCGATCGACGCGGCCGACGCCGACGAGAGCGTGCGCGTGATCCTGCTGCGCGCCGAGGGCGCCGCCTTCTGCGCCGGCTATGGGCTCGACTGGGCGACGGCCGCGCAGGCCGGCGAGCAGCGCGCGGCGGCGCCCGGCCCCCCGCGCCGGGTCTGGGACTCGGTCGCCGACCTGCGCATGATGGGACGCTTTGTCGACACCTATCTGAAGCTCTGGTACGCGCGCAAGCCGGTGATCGCGGCCGTGCAGGGCTGGTGCATCGGCGGCGGCACCGATCTGGTGCTGTGCGCCGACCTGATCATCGCCGGCGAAGGCGCCACCTTCGGGTATCCCCCGTCGCGCGTCTGGGGCACGCCCACCACCGCGATGTGGGTCTACCGGATGGGCCTCGAGCGCGCCAAGCGCTGGCTGCTCACGGGCGACGCGATCCCGGCGAAGACGGCGGCGGAGATCGGCCTGATCCTGGAGGCGGTTCCCGACGCCGCGCTGCACGCGCACTCGCTCGCGCTCGCCCGGCGGATGGCGCAGGTGCCCGTCAATCAGCTCGTGATGCTCAAGCTACTCTGCAACCAGACCGTCGAGAACATGGGCTTCGCGTCGAGCCGGACGCTCGGCACGCTCTTCGACGGCATCGCGCGGCACACGCAGGAAGGCCTGGACTTCGTCGCGCGCGCGGGTGCGGTCGGCTTCCGGGAGGCCGTCCGCGAGCGGGACGATCCGTTCGGCGACTACGGGAGCCGGCCCAAGCGCTGACTCGCGGCTGCTCGCGAGCCAGAGCGAGAGCCCGTGATACGCGTGCAGCATCTGGCCGGCGCAGAGCAGCGAGCGCGGGCGTCCCTCCGCGTCGTAGATCCGCTCGAGCGCCGCGCGCGCCGCTTCGTATTCCGGCCCGTACCAGCGCAGCACCGCCTGCGCGAGCTTCTCGGCCGCCAGACCCTGCTCGACCGGCGAGATCCGGCCGTCGAACCAGCTCTTGGGGTCGTGGATGATCTCCAGGATGTGACCGGCATCGCGCAGGCGCCGGAGGAACGGCTGCGCCGTCTCCTCGCTGGGCGCCGCGCGGAAGGCCTCCTGCGCCGGCTCGAGGTTGCGCGACGCCTGCTCCAGCCAGGGCTCCATCACGGTGTGCAGGTAGAACTCGAGGAAGCGCAGGTACACGGTGACCGCCTCGCGCGTGGTGCCGTCCTCCGCGAAGTCGGGATGCGCCGCGAGCCGCGGCACCAGGCGGCCGATGCTCTCCGCGAAGTGGAGGCCGCCCTCGGCCAGGCCCGGCGCGTTCAGGTCGTTGGTGGTCCCGAGCACGCGCAGGCGCCCCAGGATGTAGCCGTGCACCCAGGTCGTCTCGCCGCGCAGGCTGACCCAGCCCTGCGTGGGATCGCGCCCGTAGCCGACGGCCTCGATCAGCCAGGCCGGGTCTTCGCGAAGGCTCGTGTGATCGAAGCGATCGCGCGCCGACTGCACGAGATCGGCCGGCGCCACGCTGCGGTCGCCGACGGCGAAGCGCTCGTCGGGATCCACGCCGAGGCGCGAGAGCGCAGCAGTGACCTGGCCCGGATGGCCCTCCATCCCGGCCGGGAAGTACGGGCCGTGCTCGTCGAAGGCGAGCCGCGCGAGGATCGCTTCGATGCGCGCGCGGTCCTCGCCGAAGCCGATCAGCTGGTGCACGCCGAGCCAGACCATCTCGTTGTCGAAGAGGAGCTGGCGGCCGGCCGGCGTGAGGTTCCCCTCGACGGGCGGCAGCACGCGCTCGATCTCGCGCGCGACCGCATCGACGGGGAGATCGAGGCGCTCGCGCAGGACGGCGAGCGCGCGCTCGACCTCGTGCGCGCGCGCCAGCGCCTCGGGCGATTCTTCGCGCAGCCAGGCGCAGCCGATCGCAGGGAGCGCGGCGCACAGCGACAGGAGGCTCGCAAAGCTGCGTCGCATCGATC
The DNA here is from genome assembly GCA_036560145.1 of Myxococcota bacterium. GTDB lineage: Bacteria > Myxococcota_A > UBA9160 > UBA9160 > SMWR01 > DATBRV01. The sequence goes on along the minus strand of DATBRV010000125.1, from coordinate 1,735 downwards.
CCTCCCGGCCGGCGCCGCGCACGATCGCACTGCGCTGCGCGCGCGGCAACCGGCTCGGCGCGCCGCACAGCCGGATGAAACGGGCTATCGTCGAGCCCTCGAATCGCCGATGGGCGGCAGGTCGCGGAGCGACCCTCCCTGGGGAGCAAGCAAGATGATGGCGTCGGGAAGCGGATGGGCCGGGTGGGTGGCCCTGCTGGTTGGTTTATCGGCTCTCGCCTGCGAGCAGCCGCCGCAGGACGCCGGCGAGCCGCCCGCGCATCCCGGCGCCGTGGTGCTGGCGCGGGTCGGGGACGAGGCGGTGACGGTCGATGACCTCGGCTGGGTGCCGGCGAGGGTGAAGCCCGCGAACCGCCTCGAGATGCTCGTGACGCGCAAGCTCGCCGCCCAAGAGGCGCGGCGCCGGGGGCTCGCGGAGGATCCGAGCGTCCGCGCAAAGCTCGCGCAGTACCGCTACAGCGCACTCACCTGGGAAGAGAACCTGCTGCGCAACGCCCTCTTCAACTCGATCCGCCTCGAGATGAAGTTCAGCGAGGAGGAGCTGCGCGCCCATTTCGCGAAGACCGAGCAACGCTACGTCGAGCCGCAGTGGAAGCTGATGGGCCGGAACTTTCCGAGCGAGGCCGAGGCCCGCGCCGCGTCCGAGGCTCTCGGCGCGACCGGGCGGCTGGATCCCGCGACCAGCGAGAAGTTCGGTCCGGTTCCCGCCGAGGGGCTTCCGGTCGAGCTGGCGCCGCTGCTCCCGCTGTTCAAGCAGCCGGGCGACCGCCAGATCGTGAATCGCGGCAGCACCTGGACGCTGTTCGAGCTCGACGTCTACCGCCCGGCCGAGCCGCTCCCGTTCGAGTCGGTCCGGGGGCGGGTGGAACAGGACCTCGCCGCGGTTCGAGCCGAGACGGTCCTGGCCGCGGAGCTCGAGAAGCTGCGGGCCGAGCAGGTCGTGATCGACCAGGCAGCCCTCGCGAGCTACGAGAAGGACAAGTCCGAGGTCACCGCGGCGGCCCAGGCCCATCGGGCCGCGACGCTTCAGGGCAAGGAGGCGGCGCCGCCCGAAGCGACGCCGTAGCCCTCGCCCGGCGCCTCACGCGAACCGCTTCAGCTCGCGCCGCGCCACCACCATCTTGTGCACCTCGTCGGGGCCGTCGGCGATGCGCAGGGAACGGCCCTCGCGCCACATCGCGGCGACCGGCGTGTCGTCGGACATGCCGAGCGAGCCCAGGCACTGGATCGCGCGGTCGAGCACGTGCATCAGCATGTTGGGCACGACCACCTTGATCATCGAGATTTCCTGCCGCGCGACCTGCTTGCCGTAGGTGTCCATCTTCCAGGCGGCGTACAGCACGAGCAGGCGCGCCTGGTCGATCTCCATGCGCGAGGTCGCGATCCAATCCTGCACGAACTGCTTCTCGCCGATCGGACCGCCGAACGCCACGCGCGTATTCGCATGCCGGCACATGATCTCGAAGCCGCGCTCGGCCATGCCGATCGCGCGCATGCAGTGGTGGATGCGGCCGGGGCCCAGGCGCTCCTGGGCAATGAGAAATCCCGCTCCCTCGTCGCCCAGGCGATTTTCTACAAGCACCTTGCAGCCCTGGTACTTGATTTCCGAATGGCTGGCCCAACCCGAGCCCGCTTCTCCCATCACCGAGATGCGGCGCACGTGAATGAAGCCGGGAGTGTCCGTCGGCACGATGATCATGCTGGCGCGCGCGTAGGGAGGCGCGTCCGGATTGGT
>DATBRV010000124.1:0-60004 GCA_036560145.1 Myxococcota bacterium | reverse complement strand
ACATCCCCGCGCTGGCGATGCATTTCGCCCTGCGCGCCGCCACGCGCTTCGGGATGCCGCCGCTCGTCCCGACCTCTGACGACCTGGATCTGCTGGTGCGCTACCCGTGGCCCGGCAACGTCCGCGAGGTCGCCGCGGTGATGGAGCGGGCGGTGATCCTGAGCGACGGCCATCGGCTCGAGGTAGCCCGGGCGCTCGGGCCGCTGCCGCCGCCGAGCCCGCCGCCGGCAGCCAGTGCGCCGGTTGCGGCCACCAGCGCGCAGATCTCCGCAGCCGGGGAGTCATCGCTGCGCCGCCTCGACGCCGCCATGGCCGGGCATATCGAGGCCGCGCTGGCGCGCACGCACGGCCGGATCGAGGGCGAGCACGGCGCCGCGCTGCTGCTCGGGATCAACCCCCACACGCTGCGGGCGCGCATGCGCAAGCTCGGCGTGGATTGGCGGCGCTACCGGAAAGAAGCAGGGGTCAGAGGCTGACGCGCCGCAGCCGCAGCGCGTTCGCGATCACCGAGAACGAGGAGAGGCTCATGGCGGCGGCGGCCAGCATCGGCGAGAGCAGCCAGCCGAAGGCCGGGTAGAAGAGGCCCGCGGCGACCGGAATCCCGAGCGCGTTGTAGGCGAAGGCGAAGAAGAGGTTCTGCCGGATGTTGCGCAGCGTCGCGCGCGAGAGCCGCCGCGCGCGCACGATCCCGCGCAGGTCGCCCTTCACCAGGGTGACGCCGGCCGCTTCGATCGCGACGTCGGTGCCCGTGCCCATCGCGATGCCGACCTCGGCCAGGGCGAGCGCGGGCGCGTCGTTCACGCCGTCGCCCGCCATCGCGACGCGGCGCCCCGCCTGCGCGAGCCCGCGCACCGCCTCCGCCTTCTGCTCGGGAAGCGCCTCGGCCACCACCTCGTCGATCCCCAGCCGCTTCGCCACGGCCCGCGCCGTGGTGCGCCCATCCCCGGTGAGCATCACGATCCGCAGCCCCTCGTCGCGCAGCTCGCGCAGCGCCGCCAGGCTGCTCTCCTTCACGGGATCCGCGACCGCCAGCAGCCCGGCCGCGCGGCCGTCCCGCGCCGCGAAGACCACCGTCTTGCCCTCCGCGCGCAGCGCTTCGGCGCGCGCCGCGAGCGGGCCGAGCCCGGCGCCGAGCGAGCCGATCCAGGCGGCGCTGCCCAGCGCCACCGCGCGCCCGTCGACGCGGCCCGAGACCCCGCGGCCGGGATGCGCCTCGAACCCCTCCGCCGGCGCGGTCGGGATCCCGCGCTCCTCGGCGCCCCGGATGATCGCCGCGGCCAGCGGGTGCTCGCTGCCGCGCTCGAGGCTCGCGGCGACACGCAGCAGGGTCGCTTCGTCGACGCCCTCCGCCGGCGCCACGTCGACCAGCCGCGGCCGTCCCTCGGTGAGCGTTCCCGTCTTGTCGATCACCAGCGTGTCGATCCCGCGCAGCTTCTCGATCGCCTCGGCGTTTCGGAAGAGCACCCCGGCGCCGGCGCCGCGGCCCATCGCGACCGCGATCGACATGGGCGTCGCGAGGCCGAGCGCGCAGGGGCAGGCGATGATCAGCACCGACACCGCGTTCACGAGCGCGAGCGCCAGCCGCGGCTCGGGGCCGATCCAGGCCCAGATCAGGAAGGTGCCGGCGGCCGCCAGCACCACGACGGGCACGAACCAGGCCGCCACCTGGTCGGCGAGGCTCTGGATCGGGGCGCGGCTGCGCTGGGCCTCGCCGACCAGCGCGACGATGCGCGCCAGCAGGGTGTCGCCGCCCACCTTCTCGGCGCGCATCAACAGACTGCCAGTGCCGTTCACGCTGCCGCCCACCACGCGGTCCCCGGGCCGCTTGGAAACCGGCATGGGCTCGCCCGAGAGCATGGATTCGTCGACGGCGCTCTCGCCCTCGAGCACGACGCCGTCGACGGGAAGCTTCTCGCCGGGGCGCACGCGCAGGCGCTCGCCGACGACGACGCTGGCGAGCGGCACGTCGACTTCGCGGCCGTCCTCGAGCAGGCGCCGCGCCGTCGGGGGCGCGAGAGAGAGCAGCGCCCGGATCGCAGCGCCCGTCCGCCGCCGCGCGCGCAGCTCGAGCACCTGGCCGAGCAGCACCAGCGTCACGATCACGGCGGCGGCCTCGAAGTAGACCGGAACGCCGCCGCCGTGGGCGCGGAAGGCGGCGGGATACAGACCGGGCGCGAGCGTCGCGAGCAGGCTGTGACCCCAGGCGGCTCCGGTGCCGAGCGCGATCAGCGTGAACATGTTGAGCTTCCGCGTCTGAAGCGAGCGCCAGCCCCTCTCGAAGAACGGCCAGCCGCCCCAGAGCACCACGGGCGTCGCGAGCAGGAGCTGGATCCACGCGAGCGCGCCCGCCGGCAGCGCGTGCGCCACCCGGGCCGGCATCACCATCTCCCCCATCGCGAGCGCGAAGAGCGGCAGCGTGAGCAGGGCGCTCACCCGGAAGCGCCGCTCCATGTCCAGCAGCTCGGGGCTCGCCTCGTCGTCGAGCGTCGGAGCCAGCGGCTCGAGCGCCATCCCGCAGATCGGGCAGTTGCCGGGCGCGTCGCGCACGATCTCGGGATGCATCGGGCAGGTGTAGCGGGCCGCCGCGGCCGCCGGCGGCGGCGGCGCCTCGGCCGCAGGCTTCAGCCAGCGCCCGGGCTCGGCGCGGAAGCGCTCGAGGCAGCGATCGCTACAGAAGAAGTACCGGTTTCCTGCGTGCTCGAGCTGGCGCGCGCTGGTGTCGGCGACCGTCATCCCGCACACGGGATCCCGCGGACCCGTGAGCGCCTGGCTCGCCTGCGCCTCGTGCTGCATGCGGCTCAGCGTATCCGATCGGGCTCCGTCGCGGGGGTGGGCGCGGCGCGCACGGCGACCAGGCTGCGCCCGCGCAGGGTGCCGCGTCCGATTTCGATGACGTCGCTCTCGCGCCCGGCCACGCTGGCCTCGCTCTCGAGCCGCAGGTATTCGCTCTCCCACATCAGCGCCACGCGGCCCGGTCCCTCGGCGAGCCAGGCGCGGATCCGCTTTCGCACCGACTTGTCGACCTCCGAACGCCCGCTCAGGATGCGCACGGTGCTGCGGACGTTCTGCGGGGCCGCGAGGCGATCCGCGCGGACGACGGCTCCGCTCGCGAGCAGCGCCCGCGGCAGCATCCAGGCGTCGAGCCGCGCGAGCGCGAAGAGCACGCAGACGGCGAGGATTCCCATGCCGATCGCGGCGCGCACCCAGGGAGCCAGGCGCGCGGCGGCCGGCAGCAGCACCAGCGCGAGCAGCAGCGTCGCGGCGAGCGCGGCGACGGCGCGCGTCGCGAGATCGGTCGCGCTCGCGAGCTCCGCGGGGGCGTCCGGGAACAGGGGAGCCGCGATGGCGTGCAGGAGCAGCACGCCGCTCACGAGCAGCGCGAGCGCCGCCGTGCCGCGCGTGGCCCAGCGTTCGGGCCGGTCGACCGCCTGGCCCAGCAGCAAGGCGGCCGCCGGCAAGGCGGGCAGCAGATAGTGGGGCTGCTGCGTTCGCAGCAGCGAGAGCAGGAGCGCGGGAAGCAGGATCCACCCGAGGAGAGCCGCCTGCGAGGCGCCCGGCCGCGCGCTCCCGGCCTCCCGCCAGCGCGAACGCAGGCGGCCCAGCGGTGCGCCGAGCAGCAGCCACGGGAGCAGCCCGAGCAGGGTGACGCCGATCAGGAATCCCGGCGGCCGCAGGTGCGGCGCGCGGCCCGTCACCCGGCGAAACACCTGGCGAGGCCCGATCGCCTGCACGTACTGGCTGCCGGCGACGTTCGCCGCCGCGAGCAGCCAGGCGCCGCCGATCCCGAGCGCGAGGCCGAACGCGGCGAGGTCGCTCCGGTCCGCCGAGGCGGGGCTGCGCTCGCGGGCGAGCGCGGCGCCCAGGCGGAGCCCGATCGGGAAGAGCAGCAGCACGGGGCCCTTCGTCAGCAGCGCGGCGGCGAGCGCCACGCCTTCGAGAGCGACCAGCAGCGCACGCGCCCCGCCGGCCCGGTCGGCGCGCGCGAGCTTGGCCGCGATCGCGGCCGTGACGCAGGCGGTCGCGGTGGTGTCGACCATTCCGATCTGGGCGTAGACCAGGAAGAGCGGGCTGGCGGCGAGCACCCAGCCGGCCCGCGTGGCGGCGGCGCGCGGAAGGCCGAGCGCGGCCGCGATCGCCGGCAGCAGCAGCAGCGTGGCGAGCGCGGCGGCGCCTGCGACGGCGCGCGGGGCCGCCTGCACCGGCGCGCCGAGGCGTACCACGGCGGCGGACAGCCAGAAGAAGACGGGGGGCTTCTCCCGGTACATTGTTCCGTGTAGCATCGGCACCAGCCAGCCGTCGCCCGCGGCGATGGCGCGCGCGACGTCCGCGTTCCGCGTCTCGTCCGGCGGCCAGGCAGCGCGCGCCAGCAGGCCGGCGAAGAGCAGGATCGCCAGCAGCGCGATCGGACGTTGCGTCACGGCTTCTCCGGGGACGGCGGCGGAGCTCAGGTCGGCGAGAAGGGGCCCTTGCCGAGCTGCTCGCGGATCGGGACGAACTCGGGCATCAGCATCGCTCGCCGCTGCCAGTTGGCGCCGTCCACTACGAGGGTGTGGCCGGTGATGTAGGAGGCGAAGGGCGAGGCCAGGAAGGTGGCCGCCCAGCCGAGCTCGCGCGGGCGCCCGACGCGGCCCGCCGGCGCGCGCCGGTCCTCGGCCTGCCCGCGCTCCGGCACGCCGCGGATCGCCGCCACCTCGTCCTCGTGCGGGAAGAGGCCCGGCACCAGGCCGTTCACGCGGATCCCGTACGGCCCCCACTCGACGGCGAGCGTCTCGGTCAGGTTCTTGACCCCCGCCTTGGCGGCGGCCGAGTGGGCGAAGCCGGGGCCGCCCGTCCAGGCGTAGGCGGCGCCGATGTTGATGATCGAGCCGGGCGAGCCGGCGGCGATGTGGCGGCGGCCGAACTCGCGGGCGCAGTAGAAGGTGCCGTTCAGCACGCTGTCGACCACGGCGCGCCAACCATTCGGCGAGAGGTCTTCGGCGGGGACCGGGAAGTTCCCCGCCGCGTTGTTCACCAGCACGCTCGCCAGGCCGAGCTCGGCCTCGACGGCGCCGAAGGCCGCGGCCACCGCCTCGGGCTGGCGCACGTCGCAGGCGACCCCGAGCGCGCGGGCGCCCAGGGCGCGCACCGCCGCGACGCCGGCGGCGCGGTGCTCCTCGCCGCGGGAGAGGATCGCGATGCTCGCGCCGACCCGCGCGAACTCGAGCGCGATGGCCTTGCCCAGGCCCGTGCCGCCCCCCGTCACGATCACGGTCTGGCCGTCGAAGCTCCCCTGCGCCAGCAGGCTCGCGCCCAGCGCGGGCGGCTCCGGGACTCCCATGCGCGATCCTCCGAGACGTTCCCCGCGGAGGTGATAGCCTGTGCCGCGGGAGATTGCCGTGGCGGCGAGCAGCGACAGCGCGACGATCGAGACCGGGAGCGAGCAGATCCTCTGCCGGCTCGAGGAGCGCGTGGCGACCGTCACGCTGCACCGGCCCGAGGCGCGCAACGCGCTCACCCTCGAGATGAAGCAGGCGCTGGCCCGCCTGGTCCCCGCGCTGGGTGCGGATCCCGGTGTGGGCTGCGTGCTGCTCACCGGGGCCGGCGGCGCCTTCTGCGCCGGCGGCGACACCAAGCTGATGGCGCGCGAGGGCAGGCCGGCTTCGCCCGAGGAGCGCAAGCGCCAGCTGCGCTGGGAGCACGGCGTCGTCGCGTCGCTCTTCGATCTGGAGAAGCCGACGCTCGCCGCGCTGCCCGGGCCCGCCGCCGGGGCCGGCTTCTCGCTCGCGCTGGCCTGCGATCTGCGGATCGCCGCCGAGAGCGCCTTCGTGACCACCGCCTACGTGAAGCTCGGTCTCTCGGGCGACTACGGCGGCAGCTGGTTCCTGACCCGGCTGGTCGGCCCCGCCCGGGCGCGCGAGATCTTCTTCACCGGCGATCGGCTCGACGCGCGCGCGTGCGAGCGGCTCGGGATCGTGAACCGCGTCGTGCCGGACGCCGACCTCGCGAAGGAGGCGTTCGCGCTCGCGCAGCGGATCGCGGCCGGTCCGCCGGTCGCCCTGCGCTACATGAAGGAGAACCTGAACCGCGCCCTCGGCGAGAGCCTGCGCTCCTGTCTCGACGCCGAGGCCGAGCGCATGGTCCAGAGCGCCACCACCCAGGATTACGCGGAGGCGGTGCGCGCATTCCAGGAGAAGCGCGCGCCGAGCTTTCGGGGCGAGTAGCGCGCGGGATCCCCAGAGGTCTTCAGGAGGAGCGATGCCGAGCGACACGATCCTGCTCGAATACGACGGCCCGGTGGCGATCGTCAGCAACAACCGGCCGGAGAAGCACAACGCCGCCAACGACGAGATGGACGCGCGGCTCTGGGAGATCCTGGGCGAGCTGCACCGCCGCGAGGGTCTGCGCGCCGTGGTCTGGCGCGGCAACGGCGCGTCTTTTTCGTCGGGACGCGACACCACCGAGCTCGGAGTCCGCAAGGAGGACCTCTCCGACCTCGAGTTCATCGAGCGCGGCCACCGCGGGACGCAGCAGTTCTTCACGCTGCCCGCGCCCATCATCGCGGCGCTGAAGGGCTGGGTGATCGGAGGCTCCTTCGAGCGCGCGCTCCTCTGCGACCTGCGGATCGCCGGCGAGTCCGTGAAGCTGCGGCTCCCCGAGATCCTGCACGGCGTGGTCCCCGATTCCGGCGGCACCGCGCGCCTGTTCCAGATGGCGGGCCACGGGCTGGTGGCCGACCTCGCCCTGACCGGCCGCGTGATGACGGCGGACGAGGCCCTTCGACATGGAGTCGTGTCGCGGGTGGTCCCGGACGAGAAGCTCGACGAGACCGCGCTCGAGATCGCACGCGGCATCGCCTCGCGCCCGGCCTTCTCGGTCCAGATGTTCCGCCGGACGCTGGGGCGGCTCGCGAACCCGCCGGTGCAGCGATCGCTCTCCGAGGAAGCGGTCGCGCAATCGATGGTGTTCCAGTCGGCCGACTATCGGGAGATGAAGGCGGCCCGCGCCGAGAAGCGCGAGCCGAGGTACCGGGGCCGCTAGCGAGCCGTCCGGGCGAAATCCCCCGCTGGCGAAAAACAGGCTCGACCCGCGCGACACGCGCGTGCGAGAATGCGCGTCCCCGAGAGGGTTGCGGCCATGCGCTCCGCGGCGTCGCTCGCGAATTCCGGTGCCCGATTCCTCGCCACCAGCGGGCTCGCGCTGGCGCTCGCGTGCCAATCGGGCCCGCCCGCCAAGGCGCCCGCCCGGAGCCGCGAATCGCCGTTCCCGTCTCCCGCCGAGCTCTCGAAGCTGCCGCCCGCGCCTGCGAAGCTGAGCATGCCCGAGTTCGACGAGGTCGACGCCTGGACGCTGGCGGGCCCCTTCCCCGAGCGCGTCGAGACGGCGCCGCACGAGCCGGCGTCGGCCTTCGAGGGCGTGCTGGCGGACGCGGTGGCGGAGCGCGCGGGTCTCGCCCTGGTGTCGGAGTCGATGCACTGCATGGCGCGAGAGATCGGGCGCTTCCTGCTCGAGCGACACAAGCCCCCGCCCAGCTCGCTGATGGAGTACATGGCGGCGCGCTGCGGCGCGGTCGGCGCCGACTTCCGGCCGGCCTGGTACCAAGGCGAGATTCCGAGCGGAGTCTCGGACGAAGCGCTTCTCGCGAAGTGGCGCCCGGAGATCGAGTCCCTGCTGCGGAACCTGCTCAGCGGCGGCGGCGTCGCCTCCGGGCTCTGGTTCGGGCGGGAGGGAGGGCGCGCGGTGGTGTCGGTCGTCACGATGCGACGCCGGGTGATCGTCACGCCGTTCTCGCCCGTGGTGGCGGAGGGCCGCGTCGAGTTCTCCGGCGAGGCGCTGGTCCCGGCGGAAGAGATGGCCGTGCACGTGAACCAGGGAGCCCTCGGCTACGCCGAATGCGAGCTCGATCCCAACCTGCGACTGCCCCGCTTCTCCGCCTCCTGCCCGATCTCTCCCGGCGACGCGATCACGGTGATCGAGGTCAGCATGCGCGAGCCGGGCCGCATCCTCGCCTGGACCGCGCTGCGCGTGCTCGTGCGCCGTGAGGACGAGCCGGGCCTGACCTGGCGGCGCCCAAGCTGGGGCGCCTCCCAGACCGCTGCGACTCCCGCCGAATTTGCGGAGTCGCTGTCGGCTGCGGTCGCACGCGTGCGCAGCCGTGCCGAGCTGCGGCCGCTCGGGCTCTCGGTCGCGCAGAGCGAAGCGGCGAACGAGCTGGTGCCGCACGTGTTCGCCGGCTCGATCGGCGCCGGCTCTCCCGCGCTCGCGGACCTCGCGGCGCTCGGTCTCTTCGCCGGCTGGGATGTCGGCGGCCCGATCAAGGACGCCACGCTCGCGAGCGCGATGGTCAGCGGCGGCCTCGATAGCGGGCGCTGGCTGGAAACGGCGCTCGCCCGTCCGAGCGGACGCGCCGCGCTGCTCGATCCCAACGCGAGCGTGCTCGCGGTCGGCGCGTTCGCTTCCGAGGAAACCCCGATCGCCGTCGCCATCGCGGTGACCTATCAACTCTTCGGCGATGAGGACTTCGTCGCCGACGCGGATCGCGTATTCGAACGGATCGCGGCGGCGCGCGCGGCCGGTGGACGCTCGGCGCCGACACCGCTCTCCGCCGCCCAGCCGGCGGTCGAACAGGTCGCCGGCTCGCTGCCCACCGGTCGGCAGGATCCGCGCGCCGCGCTCGAGGACGTGCTCGCACGGGCTTCCGCCGCCACGCAGCAGCCGCTGCGCGGTTGGGTGGTCGAAGGGTCGAAGCTCGACGAGCTGCTCCTGCCGGCCGAGCTCTCCGACTGGGAATCGGCACAAATCGCCGTCGGTGTCAGCTACTTCAAGCCCGAGGACGACGCCTGGGGCCACTACGTCGCGCTGATCGTCGCGACGGCTCCCGGCCTCGACATCTAACGCCCCGGGGGAACGCCGCGGGAGCTTGACCGGCGGCTTTCCGTCGTGGGAAGGTAGACACCCAACCCGGATCGCTCCCTGGAGGAGGATACATGCGCCCGATCAAATCGATTCGCTTGGCTTTGCTCGCGCTCCTCGTCAGCGCCGTCGCGCTGATGGGAAACAGTTGTCAGAATGGCCTCAAGATCGCAGCCTACTTCGAGCTGCATCAAGCCGGTGTCGACAAGTACATCGGCGAATTCACGCCGGTCTCGTCGACCGACGTCGGCGACGGCTGGACGAAGCACACCTTCAGCTCCGATGGAGGCAACGGCCCCATCTGCATCGCGGGCACGGACTACTCCGTGTTCACCCGGCCGGGGAATCCGTCCAAGCTGCTCATCTTCGAACAGGGCGGCGGCGCCTGCTGGCAGAACTTCTACAACTGCAACGTGCTCGCCGATGCCCAGTCGGCGCCGTTTCCGCGGGTAGGCATCTGGGACTTCGACTCGCCGGACAACCCGTTCGCCGACTACTCGATCGTCTACATGCCGTACTGCGACGGCTCGGTCTTCAGCGGCGACAACCAGGTGGCCGATCCGAGCTTCCCGTTCGGGCCGGTCCGCTTCCACCGCGGCCTGCGCAACCAGAGCGCCGGCATGGACGTGGCGCGGGCCACGTTCCCGCACGCCCACCGGATCACCGTGGCGGGCTCCAGCGCCGGAGGCGTCGGCGTCGCCGGCTTCGCTCCCTTCCTGGTCCGCTTCCTCTACGGAAACCTGGTCAAGCTGACGGTCTACAACGACGCGGGGCCGGTGGCGGTCAACCTGGCGGATACGGTCGGCATCGCGGCGCGCGCTGCCGACTGGCAGTTCGCCCAGTTCTATCCGGCCAGCTGCGCCGATTGCAGCGCTTCGGGGCAGGCCACCGCCATCATCAAGTGGCGACTCCAGAACGACGTGGACGTCCGCGAGGCGTTCTACGAGACGGACAGCGACCTGACCAACCGGTTCTTCCTCGGTCTGCTCGCCGACCAGCCGGCGTTCCGGAATCTCGTGGTGACGGAGCACGGCATCCTGAACTCCATGTTCCCGAATCGCTACAAGCGGTTCATCGTCGCGGGCGACACCTCGCACACGGCGCTCCAGACCCCGCTCTTCTACAGCCAGACCGCCAACGGCGTGCTGCTGAACGAGTGGGCGGACGACTTCCTGGTGCCGCGGCCGTCGTGGGTGGACATCGTGGAGGCCCCGTAGGACGGGGACGTTGGTTCAGTAGTTCAGTCGAACCAGCGGCGCTGGCGGGCTTTCTCCGCCAGCGCCGCTGCGTTTCTAGGGAGGACAGCCGGGCGGGGCGGTACACACCTGCCCCGTACACTTCCCCATCGGGCGACAGCAGTTGGCGGGCCAGGGTGCGGCGGACTGCGTGGGGACCGTCGTCTCCCACGGAATCGGCTGTTGCTTCACCCAGGCCTGCCCCTTGTCGTAGAGGCACTTCATCAAGACGGGATCGAACTCCGAGCCGGGGAATTTCAAGCAGTACGTGTCCGGGATCCTGGAGAGCTTCAGGTTGAACGGGGCCGGATTCTTGTTCATCAGGGTATGCAGACTTCCGAACAGGGCCTCGTGGTCCATGATCTCGAAGGTCCGAAGCGCGATCGGCAGCAGGCTGTCTTCCACGCATTCCGGGTGCGTGACGGGCTTTCCGTTCATGACCACGTAAGCGGTCGGAACCACCCCGCCACCGGTCGCCGCCTTCACCATGTCGCCGACGAACACCCGCGCCCGAACGCCGCCGTCGACGTGCAGCATCTTCTTCGGCGGTCCCCCCGTGCACGCATTCGAATCGATCTCGACGGGCGGCGCGATCACCGGAGCGCCGCTGGCGGCAAACACCGCATCGCGATAGAGGTCGACGTAGCAGCTCTTCTTCTGGGCGTCGCCGGCGAGGCCGGCGTCGCGTGCCCTTCGCGCGATGGTCGAGAGGTTCCAGGGGCAGAACTGCGAGGTGTCGAGATTGACCGTTCCGACGAAGAGCTCGCGATTCGCCTGGTTGGCGACCGCGTCGACGACGGCTTCCGTCAGGTTGTCGTCGATGATCTGCCTCAGCGGCTCCCGGGACTGGAGGGAGTTCGAGAACATGAAATTCCACTTGCTCGTGAAGATGTCGGAGTTGGTCGACGTCGTGAAGAACTTCGTGAGCACCGGGTCGTAGGCGGTGCCCAGGAAGGCAGGCGTCGCCTGGAGGGCTCCCACGCTGATGCCGGTCACGATCGTGAAATCCGGACGCGGCTCCGGCGCGGTCGCGGCCGTCGGCCAGCCCGTGATCACGCCGGCGCCCCAGGCGCCGTGCGAGGCGCCGCCGGAGAGAATCAGCACGCTGGGGTTGGTGATGGTTCCGTTCTCGAAGGCCGTGGTGAGATTCGAAGCCTGGTACGGGCAACCCACCGCCGGAATCGGATTCGGGTCCTCGCAGCCAGGGCAATGCTGTCGCTGACAGCCGGAGACCAGCAGCAGCAGCAGAAGAAGTACGCCGAGTGCGATGCAGCGATCGCGTGTACTCATGCGGATCCCTCCCGATCGGGGTAGAAGCGGGCCTCCCAGTCGCGATAGTGCGCGACCGCCTCGTGCACATATCCGGTCTGCTTGAAGAGCGCGAGGAAGGCCGTGTTGAGCAGACGGCCCGCGCGGCGCATCGGACGGCGGAAGCTCATCAGCAGCACGACGCGCGGCTCCGCGGCGTCGTTCCAGACCTCGTGGGTGATGGTGTCGTCGATGATCAGCGTCTTGCCCTCCGCGAAGGCGCGGATCTCGTCGCCAACCCGGATCCGGCAGGCGCCCGGCGGGCCCGGGACCCGCAGGCCGAGCAGGCAGTTGATCAGACCCTTGGTGATCCCGGCGTGCGCGGGAACGTGAAAGGCGGGCGCGTGGATCGAGAGCCAGGCGCTCTCGAGGCCGGGAATCCCGGCCAGCAGCCGGGCCGTCTCCGGGCAGCGCGCGAGGTTGCGATCCGCTCGGAATCCGAAGCCGTAGAAGACGAAGGCGCGCCAGCGTTCGTCGGGCGCGATCCGCTTCTGATCGGGCGATAGCTCGGCGAGCGCCGGGAGCCGTTCGAAGTCGACCAGCACCGTGTCGATCTCGGCGCGGATCGCCCGCCAGTTCGCTTCGAGCGCCTGCGCCGCCGGAAAGGTGCGCGCGTCGAAGAAGCCGGGATTCCCGACCAGCGACTGCCGCCCCTGGAAATCGGCGAGCCGCCGGATCAAGCGCTTGCCGAAGGCCTTGACCCAACGCCGCCGGGTCTGCGCGAAGCGCAGCGCCAGGCTGCGCGGAGCGGGTTCGATCTCCGCCGCCTTCGCGCCCGACGCGTGCCGCAGCAGCGAGGCCTCGCGCGCGAGCGCGCGCTCACCCATCGCCGCGTAGCAGGGCACGAAGACGACCTGCGCGAGGAACTCGCGCGCCACCACGGGATCGAGGTCGGGCCGGCCATCCGGAGCGGGAACCACGCGCAGGCTCGCGATCGGAGCGGCGTCGAAGCCCTCGGCGCGCAGCGCGCCGATCCAGCCGGCCGGATCCTTCGCGAGCACCGGAAACAGCCAGTGGCTGTGCCGCGGGTTCCGGGCGCCGGGGCAGACGACGGCGCCTTCCAGCCCGTCCAGCAGCTGCTGGCCGGCGCGGCGCCGGGCCTCGATCCTGCGCTCGGGCGCGCCGCGCAGCCTGTGCTCGAGCAGCGCCAGCATCGGCGCGCTCGGCCGGCGCGCGAGCTTCTGCGAAGGACGCCCCGGATGCGAGCGGCCCTTCTCGCGGGTGAGGCTCCGGGCGGCGAGCTCGAGGCCCCGGTCGAGGTCGACGCGGGTGAGGCTCGTCAGCCGGAAGAGCGCGGCCGAAGACGCGCGGTAGGTGAGCAGCTTCAGCCCGCTGAACCGAACCAGGCGCGAGAGGTAGGCGCCGCGCGTCTGAACGGGATGGCCGGCCTGGGCGCTGCGCATCCGTTCCCGCAGCTCCGGATCGCGGATCCGGGCCAGCGCGCCGCCGAGCGCCGTCGCGGTCTTGAGCGGACCGAAGCTGAACAGGGACGCGTCCGCGCGCGGGTCGCCGGTGTCGCCCAGGCCCTCGAAGGCCTGGGCGCAGTCCTCGACGACGAAGAGCCCGCGCCGTGCAGCAAGCTGGAAGACCGGGCCCAGATCGATGCGCGCGCCGAAGAGATGGGCGACGACCAGCACGCGGCTGCGGTCGCTGATCGCGCGCTCGAGCCGGTCCGGCCTCGGGGCGAGCTGGTCGAGATCGAGATCCACGGGAACCGGAACCAGCCCGAGCCGCTCGACCACCTTCGTCATGCCGCGCACGTTGAGGGCCGAGAAGAGCACCTCGCTCCCGGCCGGAAGCGCGAGGCTGCGCAGCAGCAGGTCGAACCCGCTGCGCACGCTGTAACACGCGATCGCGTCGCCTGCCGGCGACCAGAGCCGTTCGACGCCGCGCTGGAGGCGGCCCGCGTCGCCGGGCCATGCGCAGCGCAGCAGCCCCCAGGCGAGATCGGACCAGGAGATGTCGAATCGCCCGCGGGCCCACATCGCTGCTACCCCCTGTTCTCGTCGCCCAGGATCTCGGCCGCCGCCCGCAGGTCCGGCGTGCCGCGCCCCTGCCGGAAGGCGCCGAAGATCGGCGCCAGCAGCTCGCGGGCGCGCGCCAGCTCGCCGCGCTCCCGCCAGAGGCGGGCGAGACTGGTGGCGGCGCGCAGCTCGAGAGATCGCGCGCGCTGCTCGCGCGCCAGCTCCATCGCCTGCGTGAAGAGCGCCTCGCCGCGCGCTCGCTCGGTCTTGGTTTCCGCGCGCAGCGCGAGATCGCCCTGCATCCGCAGCAGCTCCGGATGCCAGAACCAGATGCCCGTCTCGGCTCCATAGGCGAGGCCCGCCTGGATCGTCTCGAGCGCCTCGGCGCGCTGCCCCAGGTCGCACAGGATCTCGGCGAGCGCCGCCGTCACCAGCGGGCGGCCCATCAGGGTTCCCCGCCCGGTGAGGGCGCCGAACGCCTTGCGGAAGCCGTCGACGACGGCTCTTCCTTCCGGGTCGTGCTCGAGCGAGACCGGCGCCTCGGACCAGAGCGCCACGATCTTGCCGAGCGCGAGGTACACCGGGAAGCCGCGCTCCTGGGAGATGGCCACCGCCTCGCGGGCGCGCAGGATGCTCTCGGAGCGCTCGCGCATCATGCTGTGCAGCACCGCGTCGAAGCCGAGGGAGTACGCCAGGCTGTAGGGGTGGGCGCCCTCGCGCGCGATCGCGACCGCCTCGTCGCCCCAACGCCGCGCGCTGTCGGGCTCGCCGGCCAGCCAGCTCGCCCAGCTCAGCCAGCTGCGCAGCGAGACGCCCTGGTCGGAGCGGTCGTGGCTGAGCAGGCGATCGCGCGCCGGGTCGAAGAGCGCGACGGCGCGCTCGAGCTCGCGGGTCGCTTCGACCGGATCGCCGCGCAGGCACAGCGTCTGTCCCAGGCTCCAATGGGCGCGCACCAGGTGCGCGGAGTCCCCCGCCCGGCTCGCCATCGCGAGCTGCTCCTGCGCGACCTCGAAGGCGGCCTGCATCTCGCCCCGGTTCAGGTGGAAGGTGTAGATGCCGGGCAGGATGTGCAGCAGCTCGGGGGCGTCCGGCGCGCAGAGCGCGCGAGCGCGCTGGTAGGTGCTGCCCGCCTCGGCGTCCCCCGGCCCGCGGGCGGCGATCAGCGAAGGCCCCAGCGCCATCCGGAGCGCCAGCTCCTCGCGCTCTCGTTCGGGCTGCGGACGCAGCTCGACGAGCTGGAGACCGCGCGAGAGATGCGCGATCGCCTCGAGCGGCGCCGAGCGCGCGGTGTCCCGCTCGCCGGCGCGCTGGTAGCAGCGGATCGCCTCGGCGGGCATGCCCGCCTCGTCGAAGTGGCGGGCGAGCAGCTCCGGCTGGGAAGCCGCGAGCTCGGGGAAGCCGCGCTCGAGGGCGGAGGCGACACGCGCGTGGAGCGCCCGGCGCTTGGGGCGCAGCAAGGCGCCGTAGGCGGCCTCCTGGATCAGCGCGTGGCGGAAGACGTAGGAGGTCTCCGGGAGCCGCTCGTGCCGGAGCAGCAGCTCGCTGGCGACCAGCCGATCCAGCGCGCCGCGGAGCGCTTCGGGGTCGACGCCGGCCGCCGCCTCCAGCAGCCGGTGCGGGAACTCGCGCCCGATCACGGAGGCCAGCTGCGCGACCTCCTTCTCGGCGCCCAGCCGGTCGAGGCGCGCCGTGAGCGAGTCTTTGAGAGTCGCCGGAATCGTCAGCGCGTCGCCCTCGGCCTCCGCCTCGAGCGCCGCCTGCGTGAGCTCCTCCAGGTAGAACGGAACGCCGTCCGCGCGGTCCACGATCCGCTCGACGGCTCCTTGCGAGAGACGTCCGTCTCGCGCGCGTCCTTCCACCAGCTCGCGGGCCTGCCGTCGGCGCAGGCTGTCGATCGGGACCACGGTCGCATGCACGGGCGCGGGCCAGGGCATCTCGAATTCCGGGCGCGCCGTCATCAGCGCGAGCACGCGGCTGCTCCCGCTGCGCGCGAACAGGGCGCCGAGCAGGTCGAGCGACGAGGGATCGAACCAGTGCACGTCTTCGACGATCAGCACCACCGGCTGATCCACGCTGAGGGCCAGGATCCAGGCCGTGAGGGTCTCGATGGTGCGGTCGCGGATGCTGCGGGGGGTGCTGCGTGCGGGCTCCTCCGCGGGCTCGGCGGGGAGGTCGAGCAGCGCCGCGATCGGCGGCAGCGCGTCGCGCTTGTCGAAGCCCGCCAGCTCGATGCCGCGCTCGAGGCGCTTGCGCTTCTCCGCGGGCGTGTCCCGGGCGGTGAAGGCGAGACCGGCCTCGAGCAGCTCGATCATCGGATGGAACGGACTCCCCCGTGTGTAGAGCGAGCCCCGGCATTCGAGCCAGGTGTGGGCGTCGGGAAGCAGCCGCTCCCGCAGCGAGAGGATCAGCCGGGACTTGCCGATTCCGGCCGCGCCCTGCACCAGCACGGTCTGCCCCTCGCCGTCGAGGACCCGCTCCCAGCGGTCGAGCAGGACCCCCATCTCCTGATCCCGCCCCACGAAGGGCGTGAGGCGTCCGCGCGAGAGCGCGAGGCGGCTGCGCACCCCGCTCGCCTGCACCACGCGATGCACGCCGATGGGTTGGCTGACGCCCTTGAGCACCTTCGCGCCGAGGTCCTCGGTGACGAAGATTCCCTGCACCAGCTGGAGCGTCTCCTGGCTGATCACGACGCTGCCGGGAAGCGCGACGGCCTGGAGACGCGCGGCCAGGTTCGCGGTCGCCCCCATCGCGAGGATCTCGGGGCGCCCGCTCTGGCCCATGTCTCCGACCACGACGGGGCCCGTGTGGATGCCGACGCGCGCGGCGAGTTCGAGGGAGTGCTCCGTCGCGAGGCGCTGGTTCAGGCCGGTGAGCGTGGCCATCACGCCGAGCGCGGATCGGATCGCGCGCTCGGCGTCGTCCTCGTGGGCGTGGGGATAGCCGAAGTAGACCAGCAGGCCGTCGCCCAGATACTGGGCCACGTGTCCTTCGAAGCGCTGGATCACGTCGATGCAGGTCTTCTGGAACTGGCGGACCACGTCGCGCCAGTCCTCGGGATCGAGCTTCGACGCATGCGCGGTGGAGCCGACCAGATCGCAGAACGCCACCGTGATCTGGCGATGCTCGGCCTCCGCGGGCGGGGCGGGAGCCTGGCCGGGGGAATCCGCATTGGCGGCGACGGGGCGCCCGCACGCGCCGCAGAACCGATCCGTCGCCTCCAGCGCGGCGCCGCAGCCCTCGCAGACGGGCGGAAGTGCGGCCCCGCAGCGAGCGCAATACTCCGCGCCGTGTCGGATCGGAGCGCGGCAGGTCGGACAGGGCATGCGCCCCCCGGGTTGACTGCGCGTCTCTTCTACGCCCTCGGGATTCTCGGTGTCAAGAATCGCGAGATCGCGTCGGGGAAGCGGGCTCCTGCAGGCTACGTACGATCTTCAAGAGCCGCTCCCGCGGCAGGAATGGAGCCAGCCGCGCCGTCATCGCGTTGCGGGCGCCCGTGATCATCACGCGCCGGTTCTGCTGGAAGGCGTCGTACCCCATCTGCGCGACCGGCATCGATTCCATCACGCTGAGATTGGTGCCGAGCCGGGTGGCGCCGGTGCCGGCGCGCGCGCGGAAGCCGCTCTTGGTGGGGCCGGGGCACAGGCAGCTGACCTTCACGCCGGTTCCGCGCGCCTCTTCCCAGAGCGCTTCGGAGAAGGAGAGCACGAACGCCTTGGAAGCGTAGTAGACCGCCATCAGCGGGCCCGGCTGGAAGGCGGCGGTGGACGCGACGTTGAGCACGCCGCCGCGGCGCCGGGCCAGCATGTCCTTCCAGAAGAGATGGGTCAGCTCGACCAGCGCGCGAACGTTGAGATCGAGCATGCCGAGCTGCGTGGCGGCATCCGAGCCGGTGAAGGCGCCCGCCTGGCCGTAGCCGGCGTTGTTGACGAGCACGTCGACGGTGAGTCCCCGCCGCGCGATCTCGGCGGCGAGCTTCGCGCCGCCGCCGATCGCGCCGAGGTCCATCGCGATCGCCGTCGCCTGCACCCGGTATTCTTTGGCGAAGCGCTCCGCCGCCGCCCGCAGCGGCGCCTCGGAGCGCGCGGTCAGGATCACGTCGTAGCCATCCCTCGCGAAGCACTCGGCCAGGTCGAGGCCGATGCCGCCGGAGGCGCCCGTGATCAGCGCCGATTGACCTTCCCCTGCCTTGCTGGGCGTCATGCCGATTCCCCTTCGCCCCCATCCTCTCACGAAAGCGCGGGTCGTGGGAAAGCCATGCTCGAGCAGGCGAATTCGCGGCCGGCTGCGCATCCCCCGAAAACCTGACGATGCAGGAGCGCAACCTGCGCCCGGGGCGGGGGTTCGAGGGAGCACGGACCGCGCTCCCGCGGGGCCTCGAAGGGGATGGAGAAGGAGTAGGGGATGGAAAAGGAGATGGAAATGGGTCGCTCGCGAATCGCCAGCTTCACGCTCGCCGGTCTCGTCGCCCTCCTGCTCGCGTCCCCGGATGCGGACGCGCGCGAGCGCCAGGAGCGCGCGCGGATGGGCGCTCCCAAGAGCGGACACGCGGAGCGCAGCGTGACGCGCACCCGGCCCGATGGAACCACCCGCACCTCCAGCCACGACAGCACCTGGCAGCGCGGGGACGGCAAGTACTCGCGCGACACCGTACACACGGGCCCCGGCGGCAAGACGGCCACCACGCACGACGAGGTCCAGCGCACCGAAGACGGCTACACCCGCGCGACCACGCACACTGGCCCGAACGGCGGCGTCACCACGCGCAATGCGACCGGCGGCTACGACCCGGCGACGAAGACCTGGACCAAGGACGTCACCAGGACGAACCCGAACGGCTCAACGGCGACGACGCATGTCGATGGTCAGCGCACGGATGACGGCTACACGAAGACCTCGACGCACACGGGTCCGCAGGGCGGCGTCACCACCCGCAGCGCCACGGGCGCGTACGATCCGGACACGAAGACCTGGACTCGCGAGAAGGTGGTGACGCGGCCCGACGGCTCGACCGCGAAGACGGACGTGACCACGAAGGTTACGCCGGAAGCGCCGGATCCGGCGCTGGCCGAGTAGCGCAGCGTCTCAGGGGCGCACGCTGTAGCTGCGCGGCCCCGCCGCGAGCCGGAGCCGCGCGAGCTCCGGCCCGATCTCGTCGATCCACTCGCACAGCCGCGTGCGCGTCGCGCGCGGATCGATCAGCGCGTGCACGCCGAAAGCCTCGGCGCGCGGGAAAACGGACTGCGCGGCGGAGAGCTCGTCCTCGAGCTCGCGGCGGCGGGCGTCGGGATCGGGCGCGGCTTCGATCTCGCGCCGGAAGGCCAGCGCCACGCCGCTCTCGACCGGGAGCGCGCCGATCTCCGCCGACGGCCAGGCGAACACCGTGGCCGCCGGGCCCAGGTGGATCCCCGCCGCCACGCCGAAGGCACGGCGCAGCACGACCGCGACCCAGGGCACCTGGGTCTGGAGCACCGCGAACATGGCGGCCATCCCGTGCCGGATGGTGGCTGCGCGCTCGGCCTCCGGGCCGATCGCGAAGCCCGGCTCGTCGACCAGGCTCACCACCGGAAGCCGGAAGGCATCGCACAGCTCGACGAAGCGCCGGATCTTCTGGGCCGCGTCGGCCGACATGCAGCCGCCGAGAAAGTGGCAGTCGTTTGCGACGAGGCCCACCGGCTGCCCCTTGAGCCGGGCCAGGCCCGTCACCAGCGAGCGTCCGAAGAGCGGTCCCATCTCGAAGAACGATCCGCGGTCGACGACGTGCTCGATCACGCGCCGGATCTTGTAGGCGCGCCTTCGCTCGCGCGGGATGATCGAGATCAGCTCCTCTTCCTCGCGGTCCGGCGGGTCTCCGGTATCGAGGAGGGGGGCGGCCTCCCAGACGTTGGCAGGCAGGTAGCCGAGGAAGGCGCGGATCTGCCGCCAGGCGTCCGGCTCGTTCTCGGCCACGTTCTGGACCACGCCACTTCGAAGATGGATCTCGGCGCCGCCGAGCTCGTCCTTCGAGAGCTTCTCGCCGAGCGCGCGCTCGACCAGCGCCGGCCCGCCCGTGAGCACCTGGGCGGTCTCCCGCGTCATCAACGAAAAGTGCGAAGCGACGAGGCGCGCGGCGGGAAAGCCCGCCACCGGGCCGAGCGCCGCGCAGACGACGGGCACCGTCGCGAGCGCCTCCATGCACAGCAGGTTCAGCGGGGAGGAGGCCGTGAGGTCATAGCCCGACCGGCCGCGCACGCCGGAGGCGCCCGTCACCGAAGCGCCGCCGCCCTCCAGCAGCCGCACGACGGGAATCCGGCGGCGGATCGCCAGCTCGTCGGTGTACTGCCCCTTGCGCAGACCCACGGCCGAGTAGGCGCCGCCGCGGATCGTGAAGTCGTCGCCTCCAATTACGGTGAGGCGCCCGCCGATGCGCGCGATCCCCACCACCGCGTTGGCGGGCGTGAAGGAGCGCAGCTCCCCGTCCTCGCCGCGCTCGCTCTGACCGGCCAGCTCGCCGTGCTCGCGGAAGCTGCCCGGGTCGACCAGCGCCTCGATCCGCTCCCGCACGCTGAGGCGCCCCCGCGCGTGCTGCTTCTCCACGGCCTCGGCGCCGCCCTGCTGCCGGGCCAGCGCGCGCAGGCGTTCGATCTCGTCGACCTCGGGCTTCCAGCTCATGCGCAGACTATAGTCGGGCGCGATGCGCGAGGGCCTGCGTGTTTCGATCACGCTCTCCGGGCTGTCGCGCCTCTTTGGGAACGAGCTTGGCGCGGTGACCGAGCTGGCGGCCGCCGCCGAGGCGGCCGGGATCGACCAGATCGCCGTCCCCGACCACCTGGCGATCGGGCCGCGCACCGATCGCTACCCGTACGGACGCTTCCCGCTGCCCCCGGATGAACCGTGGCTCGAGCCGCTCACGCTGCTCGCCGCGCTGGCGGGCGCGACCCGGCAGATCCGGCTTGCCACCGGCGTGCTGATCGCGCCCCTGCGCCCGGCCTTGTTGCTCGCGAAGACGGTCGCCACGCTCGACGTGCTCTCGGGCGGGCGCGTCGATTTGGGCGTCGGGCTCGGCTGGCAGCGCGAGGAGTTCGCCGGCGCGGGCGTGCCGTTCGAAGGCCGCGCCGCGCGGCTCGACGATCAGCTGCGCGCCTGCCGGGCGCTCTGGAGCGGTGAAAAGGTCTCGTTCCACTCCGTGACGGTGTCGTTCGACGACCTGATCTGCCTGCCGCGACCGGTGCAGGCGGGCGGCCCTCCGCTCTGGTTCGGCGTGGCGGCGAACGAACGAAACGCGGAGCGGATTGCCGAGCTCGGCGCCGGCTGGCTGCCGATGGAGTCGGATCCCGAGGCGATTGCCCGCGGTGTCGAGGTGCTCCGTCGCGCCTTCGAGAAGGCCGGTCGAGATCCGGCTGGCCCCTCGGTGCGGGCAAACGCGCCGGTCGCGACCGACGCGGCGGGGAGGCCCGACCTCGCTGCCACGCTGAAGGCGCTGCCCCGCCTGCGCGACGCCGGCGTCACCGTCGCCGGCTTCGCGCTGGCGCGCTTCGTCCGCTCGCGCGACGAGCTTCGAGCTTTCTTCGAGCGCCTCGCGGGCCGCTGACGAGCGTCGCTACGCGCGCTCCCAGCCGCGCTCGTGCGGCGCAAAGAAGTGGACGCTGAGCGCCATGCGCTGGTGTAGCCAGACGCCGCCGATCCGGGCGTACTCGTCCTCCTCGGCGCCGGCCATCCAGGCCGGGCGGCCGTCTCGCATGGTGCAGGGCGCCAGCAGCTCCCAGCGCGCCCGCGCCCGGTCGCCGTCAACTTCGATTTGGGGATTCACGAAGTAGTGGCGCGAGAAGAGCAGGGTCGGCTCGGCCATGCGCGCGCGGATCCCTTCCCGGCCGGTGCAGAGGCCGAGCCCGGCGCCGCCGTCCCAGACGGCGTCCTCGGCGAAGAGCGCGGCGATCTCACCGGCGAGACGTGCGAGATCCTCGGGCGGGCGCGGCCCGGTCCGGCCGTAGCGCGCATCGACCAGCTCGGCGTAGCGCGCCTTCAGCCGCCGGATCGCCTCGGCGTCCTCGAGCACCCGCACGCGTGCGGCGAGCGCCGCCAGTGTGTCCTTCACGGCTCGGCCTCCCTTCGCGCGCCATTCTATCGCGCGCCTCGCCGGGGACTCTACAATCCTCCGCCACCGATGCGGGCTCCGCGCTACCTGGTTCCGATGATCGTCGCCTGTGCGCTGTTCATGGAGAACATGGACGCGACGGTGATCGCCACCGCGCTGCCCACCATCGCGCGCGACTTCGGCGAGAGCCCCCTGCGGCTCAACCTCGCGATCTCGGCCTACCTGCTGAGCCTCGCCATCTTCATCCCGCTCTCGGGCTGGCTCGCGGACCGGCTTGGCGCGCGAGTTGTTTTTTGCTCGGCGATCGTGGTCTTCACGCTCGGCTCGGTCGGCTGCTCGCTGGTCGGGACGCTCCACCAACTCGTGCTCGCGCGGATCGTCCAAGGGATGGGCGGGGCGATGATGGTGCCGGTCGGCCGCCTCGTCGTGCTGCGCATGATCCCGAAATCCGAGCTCGTCTCTGCGATGGCCTACCTCACGGTCCCCGCGCTGATCGGACCCGTGATCGGGCCGCCGCTCGGCGGCCTGATCGTCACCTACGCCTCCTGGCGCTGGATCTTCCTGATCAACATACCGATCGGCGTGCTGGGGTTCGTGTTGGCGATGAAGTTCGTCGGGAATCTGCGCGAGGAGCACGAGGAGCCGCTCGACGCGAAGGGCTTCGTGATCGTCGCCCTCGGCCTCGCGGCCACCATGTTCGCGTTCGAGAACGTCGGGCGCGGCGTGCTCCCGCCCGCGGTCCTCGGGGCGCTGATCGCGAGCGGGGCCGCGCTGCTGGCCCTCTACGCCTGGCGCGCGCGCAGGGTCGCCGCGCCGATCCTCGATCTTTCGCTGCTGCGTGTGCAGACGTTTCGCGCGTCCGTCGCCGGCGCCTTCGCCTTCCGGATGGGCATGGGCGCCCTGCCATTTTTGGTGCCGCTGATGCTCCAGCTGGGCTTCGGGCTCTCTCCCTTCGCGTCGGGGATGATCACCTTCGCGAGCGCGGCTGGCGCGCTCAGCATGAAGCTGGTGGCCGCCCCGATTTTGCAGCGGCTGGGCTTCCGCAGGGTGCTGCTCGTCAACACGTTCGTCAGCGGGATCTTCATGGCGTCCTACGGCTTCTTCGGCCCGACCACGCCGCATGCCGTGATGATCGCGACGCTGCTGATGGGCGGGTTCTTCCGATCGCTCCAGCTGACGAGCCTCAACACGCTCGCGTACGCGGAGGTCTCCGAGGCCTCCATGAGCCGCGCGACCACGCTGGCGTCCGTCGGTCAGCAGCTCTCGCTCACGCTGGGCGTCGGCCTCGGCGCGCTGCTGCTCCACGCCACACTGCTCTGGACGGGCAACACCGAACTCGGCCCGCACGACTTCGCGCCGGCCTTCTTCGCGATCGCCGCGATCAGCTCGACCTCGCTCTTCTTCTTCCTGCCGCTGCCGCGTAACGCCGGGGCGGAGATCAGCGGGCGAACCGAAGCGCGGGAGGCCGTGGCCGACGCGACGCACGCGCCGGGGTGATCAGCCGCCAGGGCTCGTGCGATCCGCGAGCAGGCGCTCGATGCGGGCCAGGGTGTCGATCTGACGCTGCTGGATCTCGAGCAGCCGCGCCCATTCACGTTGCGCGAGTCCATCGAGCTTGGCGTGCAGCGCGCTGATCTCCATCTCCGCCTTCAGGTTCACCTCGTAGTCATGGCGGGCGTCGATGCGGTCCTTGGCCGACATGCGGTTCTGGCTCATCAAGATCACGGGCGCCTGGATCGCCGCGAGGCAGGAGAGCACGAGGTTGAGCAGGATGAACGGGTAGGGGTCGAAGCTGACGGGTCGCTCGAGGTTGTATCCGATCCAGGCGAGCAGCGTGCCAAAGAAAAGCGTGATGAAGGTCCAGCTTCCCCCGAAGCTCGCCAGCCGATCCGCCATCCGCTGGCCGGCCGTGAGCTTCTCGTCGAATTCGAGGTTGGTGTCGCGGGCGACCCAGGGGTGGTGCTCGCGTCGCGCGACGGCTCGCGGCATCGCCCGCGCGATCAGCCGGGCCGCGATGACGAGGGCCGTCGAACCGGCGAGTCCCGCCAGGATCCAGGTGAGACCATGCATGGGGCTACCTCCCGACCTAGCATGATGGCACCGGTTGCGTTCGCGCGCGCTGCGCTCCCGTGGCGGAGGCAAGGTTGAAGCAGCGACTGCTTGCCGCGCTCGGTCCGATCCTCGGCCTCGCGCTGTTCGCCGTGGCCGCGCTGATCCTCCGCCACGAGCTCGCCGAGTACCATTACCGGGACGTCCTCGAGCACCTGCGTGCGATCCCGGCCCCGCGGCTCGCGCTCGCCCTCGCGCTGACGGCGGTGGGATATCTCGCGCTCACGGGCTACGACGCGCTCGCGCTGCACTGGGTCCGGAGGCCGATCCGCTACGCGCGGATCGCGCTCGCGTCGTTCATCGCCTACGTCTTCAGCCACAACGTCGGGCTCTCGTTCTTCGGCGGGAGCGCCGTCCGCTTCCGCATGTTCACCAGCTGGGGCGTGACGCCGCCCGAGCTGGCGCGCGCGATCACCTTCAACGTGCTGACCTTCTGGCTCGGCTTCCTGATGCTCGGGGGGCTCGCGCTCACGCTGGATCCGATCCGCTTCCCCGCAAGCTGGCACGCCGTGATCGAGACCTCGCGGCCCCTCGGCCTCGCCTTCCTGGGCCTCCTCGCCGCCTACACGCTCTCGAGTCTGCGCAGCCCGCGCGTGCTGCGGCTGCGCGGTTTCGCGATCGAGCTCCCCGGCTGGCGCACGACGCTCGTGCAGATCGCGCTGGCGTCGGCCGACTGGGCGCTCGCGGCGGCGGCGTTCTACGCGCTGCTTCCGGAGGCGCCCGGGCTCGGGTTCACGCGCTTCCTCGGCGTCTACCTGCTGGCGCAGGTGGCCGGCCTGGTGAGCCACGTGCCTGCGGGTCTCGGCGTCTTCGAGACGGTGCTGGTGCTGCTGCTCGCGGCCTGGCTTCCCGGCGATGCGGTGCTCGGCTCGGCGGTCGCCTACCGGATCGTCTACTACCTGATTCCGCTGGCCTTCGCGCTCGCGCTCTTCGCCGGCTTCGAGGCGCTCGAGCGCCAGCGCTCGCTGCGTCTCGCGGGCGCGCTGCTCGGCCGCCTCTTCCCCGAGCTGGTGCCGCGCGCCTTCGCGATCACCACCTTCGCGGCCGGGGTGATCATGCTGCTCTCGGGCGCCACCCCGGCCGCGCCGAGCCGCATCGAGCTGCTGGCCCGCCTGCTGCCGCTCCCGGTGCTCGAGATCTCGCACCTGCTGGGAAGCGTGCTGGGGGTGGGGCTGCTGCTGCTCTCGCGCGCGCTGCTGCAACGGGTGGAGGTCGCCTACCTGCTGACGCTCGCGCTGCTGGGCGGCGGCTGCGCGGCCTCGCTCGCGAAGGGCCTCGATTGGGAGGAAGCGCTGCTGCTGGCGGCGATGGCCGCCGCGCTCGCGCCCTGTCGCAGGTATTTCTATCGGCGCAGCTCGCTGTTCGCGCAGTCGTTCTCCGCGAGCTGGCTGGCGGGGGTGGCGCTGATCCTGATCGGGACGGGCTTCGTGCTGCTGCTCGCCTACCGGCACGTCGATTACTCGCACGACCTCTGGTGGCAGTTCGCGATCGAAGGTCACGCGCCGCGATCCCTGCGTGCGCTCGCGGGCGGCGGACTCGCGCTCGCCGCGTTCGCCCTGGCGAGACTGCTGCGCCCCGCGCCGCCGCCGGTGGCGCCGCCGGCGCCGGCGGATCTCGAGCGCGCCGAGCCGCTGGTGGCGGCGTCGCCGCGCGCGCAGGCGCACCTCGCGCTGGTCGGCGACAAGCGCCTGCTCTTCCACGAGAAGGCGGCCGGCTTCGTGATGTACGGGATCCGCCGTCGGAGCTGGATCGCGATGGGCGATCCCATCGGTCCGCCCGAGGTCTGCCGCGAGCTCGCCTGGCAGCTGCGCGAGCTCGCCGACCGGCATGGCGGCGTCGTCGCCTTCTACGAGGTCGGCCCCGAGAATCTTCCGGTGTACCTCGATCTGGGCCTCTCGCTCCGCAAGCTCGGCGAAGAAGCCCGGGTGCCGCTCGAGGGCTTCAGCCTGGCCGGCGGCGCGCGCAAGGGGCTGCGGCAGGCGCAATCGCGGGTACTGCGCGAGGGCTGCCGCTTCGAGGTGCTCGGGCGCGCCGCCGTCGCCGCGGATCTCCCCGCGCTGCGCGCGGTCTCCGACGAGTGGCTGGCCAGCAAGCACACCCGCGAGAAGCGCTTCTCGCTCGGATTCTTCGACCCGGCTTATTTACAGCGCTGCCAGGTGGGCGTCGTGCGCCGCGGCGAGCGGATCGTCGCCTTCGCGAACCTGTGGGCGGGGAGCGCCCGCGAGGAGCTCTCGATAGACCTGATGCGTTACGCAGAGGATGCGCCGCCCGGCGTGATGGAGTTCCTCTTCGCCGAGCTGCTGCTCTGGGGCAGCGCGAACGGCTACCGCTGGTTCAGCCTCGGCATGGCGCCGCTCTCGGGCTTCGAGCAGCACCGGCTGGCGCCGCTCTGGAACCGGCTCGGCGCGCTGCTCTTCCGGCACGGCGAGCACTTCTACAACTTCCAGGGCCTGCGCGCGTTCAAGGACAAGTTCGATCCGGTCTGGGAGCCGCGCTACCTCGCGGCGCCGGGGGGACTCGCGATCCCCTTCGTGCTGACCGACGTCGCGGCGCTGATCTCGGGCGGGGTGACCGGCGTGGTCGCGCGCTGATGGCCCTGGCGCTGCGCCGCGAGGCGCTTTTCCGCGCCGGCGAGGATCTTCCCCGCGAGCCCCTCGAAGTCTCCGTCGAAGTGGTGTCCGCCGGTGGTCTGGATCCGCTCCGTCCGCGCGAGCTGCTTCGCGCGGCAGAGCGTGTTCTCCTCCTGCTCGCCATACACGCACTGGATCAGGGCGGGATCGATGCGCTCCAGCTCGGGCAGCACCGGGAGCCCGTCCTCGGCGTGGCCGCCGAGCCAGCCCGAGACGTGGAACTCGAAGGGAGCCGTCGGCTCGAGCCCGAGCAGCGAGATCTGGACCACCGAGGCGCGCGCGCTCTCCGGCAGGCGGTTCACCGCGAAGGGCAGGATCCCGGCGCCGAAGGAGTAGCCGATCAGCACGGCTTTGCGCGGGCCCCAGCGCTCGGAGTAGGCGCCCAGGATGGCGGCGAGATCGCGCGCGACCCCGTCCGGTGTCTTCTCGCGCCAGAAGTAACGCAGGCTGTCCACCCCGACGACGGGCACGCCGCGCTTCGCCAGGATCTCCGCGATGGTCTTGTCGAGGTCGCGCCAGCCGCCATCGCCCGAGTAGATCACGGCGAACAGATCCCCCGGCTTCTGCGCGGGGACCTCCACCAGCGGCAGCTTCTCGAGCAAGGCGGTTCGCAGTCCGGCGCCGCTCTGCCCGAGCGGCGGCGCGAGCGCACGGGCCAGCTGCGCGCCCGCGCTCTCGCCGGGCGAGCGGGGCACGTCGTCCAGGGTTCCCGGCAGCCTGGCGACGGGCTCGTAGGCGAAGCCTCCTTCGGCGACGGCGTGCGAGGGCGCGCCGGGGCAGAGGGGGACGCGGGTTCCGAGCGACGGCGCCCGGCCCACGCAGACGGCGCCGGCCAGCGTCGCCGCCGGCGCCTGGGCGAGTGCGGCCCAGGCGAGCGTCGCGCCGGCGCCGGCTCCGGCCAGCAGCGGAGAGCGGTAGCCGTCGAAGCCGAGCTCGCGCTGGAGCCGCTGCGAGAGCGCCTCGATCTCCGCCACCACGTAGTGGCAGCCGTCGTCGCTCGCCGCCAGGCCCCGCAAATAAACCTGGAGGTCGACGCCCACCACCGCCACGCCCTGCTCGGCGATCTCGCGCCCGGCCTGCGCGAGATCGGGGCCGAAGCCGGCCAGGTCCGAGAACAGGAACACGAAGCCGCGCTTCGGCTCCGTGGGACGGAAGAGCGACACGCGGCCGAGTCGGCCCGCGTCCAGCGATTCCGGCGGCGCCTCGGAGCGCGGCCGCGCGCGCCAGAGCTGCCAGGGCGGCGCCTCGTAGACGAGCTGGTAGGGAAACACCGGGAAGCGGTCGCGTCCCTTCGTCTCGCCCATGCGCATCACGATGTGGTCGTAGGCGAAGCCGAAGGAGTCGTAGTCGAAGAGGTACGGCTTCGAATCCAGGGTCGGCGGGCTGGGCGGCAGCTGCAAGCCCTCGCGCATTCTCACGGGGATGTTCCGGTACTTCCGCGGAAACGAATCCGCGATCAGTCCGCCGCGGTGCGCCTGGGCGTAGGCGGTGAAGTGCCAATAGGGCTTCGTGCGCATCACGCCGCCGTTCGCGTCCCAGATGAGCCCGACCACGCGCGCGCCGAACGGGATCCGTTCGACCACCTGATCGAAGCCGCGGGCCTCGCGGTCGAAGCGGATCAGGTGGACCCAGGCGATCGCGATCGTGATCGCCGCCAGGATCGCGAGCGCCGCCTTCGCCCAGCGCGCGCGCCGGAGCGAGCCGCCGCGCGCGGCGAGGACCGGCAGCAGGGTCACCACGATCACCGCGTGTCGCGCGTGGGCCTCGCCGACCAGGTGGGTGTAGGAGGGGACCACCGCGTAGAGCAGCAGGTTCACCGCCGTGAACGCAAAGAGCACGCGCTCGTGGTGGGAGAGCGCCCGCCAGCGGGCTCGCGTCGCCGGGAAGGCGGGAGCGGCGAGCACCGCCCAGGCCGCCAGGAAGCCGAGCAGGAGCCGCGCCTCGGAGGCATCGCGGTAGCCGCCCAGCGCGGACTCCTCGAAATCGTCGAGGCGTTCGAGGAGCGGAGAGAACACGTAAGCCGGAGGACCCTGGGAGCCTCCGGACCACAGCCCCCAGACCAGCAGACCGAGCGCCAGGGGCGAGAGCGCGAGCGCGTGCCGCGCGAGCGCGCGCCGCTCGCCGAGCAGGAGCCACAGGAAGATGTAGCCCGCGAGGATCAAGAGGCCGTAGGGATGGGTGACGACGATCAGCGCGCAGAGCACGGCGAGCGTCAGCTCCGAGGCCCATCCGCGCGGCGGGCGAACCAGGATCGCGAGCGCGAGCAGCGCGAGGCCGAGGCCGAGCTGGAAGTTCACGAAGCCCCAGAAGAAGGCGCGGTTGTAGACGAGCGGGAAGGCCAGCAGCACCAGCCACTCGGGCTTCCCGAGCGCGCGGAGCAGGGCGAAGACGCCGATCGGAAGCAGGGCCAGCGAGAGCAGGATGACGATGCGCATGCCCACCTCGAGCGAGACGAGCGGCGCGAGGCCCATCGTCAGCAGGTAGGGGAGCGCGTAGAGCGAGCGATCCCAGGCGGGCGCATACCAGTTGGCGAAGCCGAAGCGGGGGTCGTCCAGGTGCAAGAGGATGGAGACCGCCGCCAGGTGCTGCGGCAGATCGGTCATCGGCAGGTAGGAGAGGAAGGCGCAGGGCGCGAGCAGCGCGACGAGCAGCAACGCCGAGAGCAGCCGCGCTCCGGGATCGGGCGCCGAGGCATCGCGCGGATCGGCGGCTCGCTCCAATCCTGTCTCCCGGCGTGGGTTCTACCGCAACGCGCCGGCCCTGGGTAGACGCCGACTTGCGAACCTGGACAGGCCCGCGGCCCACGGGCATAATGTTCTGACACTCCGTCAGATTCCGGTGCGCGGGGGGCGAGGATGGCCACGCAGGCGACCCAGCAGCGAGTGGCCCGGGGCCGCGCGGCGCCGGCGCCCGCCATCGATCCCGTCACCGTCGAGGTGATCCGCGGCGCCATGGAGACGGTCGCCTACGAGATGGCGACGCACGTCTCGCTCTCGGCCACCACGCCGATCCTGAACCAGAGCAACGAGCGCAACGCGACCATCCTCGACGGGCGCGGCGCGCTGGGTGCGCTCTCCGTCGGCATCCCGCAGTTCATGCTCTCCTCCACGCTCCCGGTGCGCTTCGCGCTGGAATTCTTCAAAGCAGAGGGGCTCAACGACGGCGACGTGCTGGTCGCCAACGATCCCTACCACGGCGGCGGACATCTGCCGGACTACAACGTCTTCTCGCCGGTGGTGGTGGACGGCGAGCTGGTGCTGATCGCCTCGATCCAGTGTCATCACGCCGACACCGGCGGCGGCATGCCGGGCGGCTACAACGCCGAGGCCATCGACATCTGGGCCGAGGGCGTGCGCTTCCCCGCGCTCAAGCTCTACGAGTGCGGCATAGAAAGGCGTGACCTCACCTACCTGCTGAAGGTGAACAACCGCACGCCGACCTTCATCGGCGACCTGCGCGCCCAGGTGGGCGCGGCGCAGCTGGGCGTGAAGCGCCTGAAGCAGATCATCGCGCGCTACGGCGCGCCCGCCGTGAAGGCGGCGGTCGACCACTCGATCGCCTACGCGGCGCGGCGCTTCCGCGAGGAGGTCGCCTCCTGGCCGGACGGCAGCTACGAGGCCGACGCCTGGGTCGACCACGATCCGATCGGGAATCCCGACATCCACGTACACGTCAAGGTGACGGTGGCGGGCGACCGGCTCACGGTCGACTTCACCGGCTCCGACATGCGGCAGAACCTCAAGGCGTATTCCTCGTTCGGCAACACGCGCGGCTACGTGGTGGCGCAGCTCGCCTCGATGATGGATCCCTCGATCCCGAAGAACGAGGGCTTCTTCCAGTCGATCGACCTGATCGTTCCCAAGGGCTGCGTGCTGAATCCCGAGGTGGGGAAGACCGTGGCCGCGGGCACGCATCACCCCGGCGTCGAGGTCGGCGAGGCGATCTGCAAGGCGCTCGCGCAGATCCTGCCGGAGCGCTCCTGCCCGCAGATCTACAAGCTCGGCATGCCGACAGTAATTTTTGGCGAGCATCCGGAGAGCAGACAAATGTTCGTCGACCACTCCGTCGACGTGCTGGCGGCCTACTGCAACGCCGTGCGCGGGCAGGACGGCTGGGGATCCATGCCGGCCTCCTTCGGGAACCTGATCCGCGCCACCGCCGAGGTGAACGAATCGATTTTTCCGGTGCGCCACGAGTGCTGCGACTACGAGATCGACACCGGGGGCGCCGGCGAGTTCCGCGGCTGCCCCGGCTCGCGCGTCGTGAAGCGCGTGCTGGTGCCGTCGTCGATCACCACCTACATGGTGGGGATGAAGTATCCGATGTCGGGCGTGGCCGGCGGCAGGGACGGATCGCCGAACGAGCTGATCACGAACGTCGACACGGAGCGCGCCCACAAGGTCGAGTGCATGGCCAATGGCGTGCCGCACCCGGCCGGCGCGGCGTTCCGGTACGTGTACGGCGGCGGCGGCGGCTGGGGCGATCCCTTCGCGCGCGATCCCGCGCGCGTCCTCGACGACGTGCTCGACGAGCTGGTGTCGGTCGAGGCGGCGCAGCGCGACTACGGCGTCGTCTTCACCGGCAGCCTGGAAGCGCTCGACCTCGCGGTCGACGCGGGCGCCACCCGGCGCCGCCGGGCGGAGCGGCGCTAGCCATGGGCCACCGGATCGGGATCGACGTCGGCGGCACCTTCACCGATTTCATCTTCGGCCGCGACGGCCGCGAGGTGGTGCTCTTCAAGGTGCCCACCACGCTGCCGGATCAGTCGCTCGGTGTGATGAACGGGATCGCCGCGATCGCGCAGGGGGAGGGCGCGAGCGTGCGCGCCCTGCTCGAGGCGACGGACCTGATCGTGCACGGCACCACCACCGCCGACAACACCATGATCGAGATGAACGGCGCGGTGACGGGCCTGATCACCACCGCCGGCCACCGCGACGAGATCGAGATCCGGCGCGGCTACAAGGAGAGCATCTGGGATCCGGCCTTCCCGCCGCCGATCCCGATCGCGCCGCGCCGCCGCCGGATCGGCGTCCCCGAACGGCTCGATTTCCGCGGCGCCGTGGTGACGCCGCTCGACGAGGAGGCCGTGCGCCGCGCCGTCCGGCGCCTGCGTCAGCAGGGCGTCGAGTCGATCGCGGTCTGCCTGCTCTTCTCGTTCATCAACCCGGCGCACGAGAAGCGCGTGCGGGAGATCATCGAAGAAGAGCATCCCGGCGTGCGCGTCTCGCTCTCGCACGAGGTGATGCCGACCGCTCCGGAGTTCGAGCGCACTTCGACCACGCTCGTCGACGCCTACGTCGGCCCGCGGGTCGAGACCTACCTGAAGCGTCTGCAAGGAGCGCTGCACGAGGGAGGCTACCGACACGATCTGCTGATCATGCAGAGCAACGGCGGGATCATGACGTCGGACTTCCTGGCCAAGCGAGCCGTCGCTTCGCTCGGCTCCGGCCCCACCGGCGGCGTGATGGGCTCCTGCGCGGTCGCGAAGCGCGCAGGCGTCTCGGACTTCATCGCCATCGACATGGGCGGCACCAGTTACGAAGCCTGCCTCGTAAAGTCCGGCACGCCGCGGATCCGGAGCTTCTGGAACTGGCAGCATCGCTACCTGGTGGGTCTGCCGATGGTCGAGATGCACTCGATCGGCGCCGGCGGCGGCTCGATCGCCTTCGTGCAGGCGGGCGCGCTGCGCGTCGGCCCCGAGAGCGCGAAGGCCGATCCCGGCCCGATCTGCTACGGGCGCGGCGGACAGCGCCCGACCGTGACCGACGCGAACCTGGTGCTCGGCTACATCAATCCCGAATCGCTCTGCGGCGGCGAGTTCAAGCTCACCACGCAGGGCGTTCGCGAGGCGATCCTCGAGCAGATCGGGGAGCCCCTCGGCCTCGACGTGGTCGAGGCCGCCCACGGCATTTTCCGGATCGTGAACGCGAACATGGCCAACGCGATCCGCCGCGTCTCCTCCGAGGCGGGCTTCGACCCGCGGGACTTCCGGATGGTGGTGTATGGCGGCAACGGCCCCGTGCACGCCGGCATGCAGGCCGACGAGCTCGGGATCCGCGAGCTGCTGGTGCCGAAGACGTCGCCGGCCTTCTCGGCCCTCGGGCTGCTGCTGGCCGATTACGTGGTGGACACGCAGCGCAGCTACATCTCGCCCGCGCGCCGCGCCCAGGCGGATCGCATCAACCAGCTGCTCGCCGAGATGGAGGAGCACGCCGAGCGCGAGCTGCGGGCGGCGGGGCTCTCGAAGCGAGATCTCGTCTTCCACCGCTTCCTGAACGTCTGCTATCCGGGCCAGACCTTCGACATGGCGGTGCCCGCCCTCTGCCGCGCGGACGGCCGCCTCGGGCCCGAGGAGCTCGCGCGCACGATCGAGGCGTTCCACGACCTGCACGAGGAGCTGCACGCCTACGCCGTGCGCGACGAGGAGCCCGTGATCCGCGCGGTGCGCGTGCAGACGGTGGGGCAGACCGCGAAGCCGAGCCTGCGCGAATACACGCGCGCCAGCTCGCCCGTCGCGAGCGCGCTGCGCTCGCGACGACAGGCGTACTTCGAGGGGCGCTTCCAGGACACGCCCGTCTACGACGGCGAGAAGATCGGCCACGGCCACCGCATCACGGGGCCGGCGATCGTCGAGGAGCGCTTCACGACGATCGTGATCTATCCCGGCCAGACGGCGGAGCTCGATCGCTTCGGCAACTACGTGATCGCGCTGCCCGCATCGACCCCGGGCTAGCAGTGCCGGGCATCGCGATCGTCGGAATCGGCCAGGTCGAGTTCTCCAAGAAGATCGGCCGCAGCGAGCTCCGGACCGCGCTGGAGGCGATCCAGCGGGCGCTCGCCGACGCGGGGCTCTCGCCGGCGCAGGTGGACGGACTGGTCCGCTTCGACATGGAGACGACCTCGGAGGTCGAGATCGCGCGGAATCTCGGGATTCCCAACCTGCGCTTCTTCGGCGAGGTCGGCTATGGCGGCGGCGGCGGATGCGCGGCGGTGGGGCACGCCGCGCTGGCGATCGAGACCGGCTGGGCGGACACGGTGGTCTGCTGGCGCGCGCGCAACCGCGGCTCGGGCGGCCGGCCCTGGGCGGGGACGCGGCCGGAGGTGGGGGGAGACGCGCAGTTCAGCATCCCCTTCGGCCTGGTGCGGCCGGTCGACCAGATCGCGATGCTCGCCAGGCGACATATGTTCGAGTATGGCACCACCAGCGAGCAGCTGGGCGCCGTCGCCGTCGCGTTCCGCAAGCACGCCGCGCGCAATCCCCACGCGATGATGCGCGATGCGATCACGCTCGCCGATCACCAGGCCTCGCGGATGGTCTCCGACCCGCTGCGCAAGCTCGACTGCTGCCTGGAGACGGACGGCGCGCTGGCCCTGGTGCTGACCTCGCGGGAGCGCGCGCGCGATCTCGCGCAGCGTCCCGCCGTCGTGCTCGCCGCCGCCCAGGGAACCGGGCCGGAGCACGTGGTGATGGCCAACTATCATGGTCCGCGCGTCCTCGAGACGCCCTCCCTGTGGGCCGCGCGCGATCTGTGGGCGCGCGCGGGGGTGCTCCCGTCCGACGTGGACTGCGCGCAGTTCTACGACGCCTTCACGCCGCTCGTGATCTTCTCGCTGGAGGAGTACGGCTTCTGCAAGCCCGGGGAGGGCGGCCCCTTCTGCGAGGGGGGCCGGCTCGAATGGCCGGACGGCGATCTCCCCTCCAACACCAGCGGCGGCGGGCTCTCCGAGGCCTACGTCCACGGCTTCAACCTGATCCTCGAGGGGGTCCGCCAGGTGCGCGGGACCAGCACCAGCCAGGTGCGCGACGCGAGCTTGTGTCTGGTGACTTCCGGCGCCGGCGTTCCGACCAGCGCCCTGATCCTGGGGAGGGACTGAGTGAGCACGGCTGCGTCGCTGCGCCCGGTTCCGCTGCCCGACGAGGTGACGGCGCCGTTCTGGGAGGGCTGCCGCCGCGGCGAGCTCCGCATGCAGCGCTGCGCCGCCTGCGCGCGCTTCCGGTTCCTTCCGAGACCCCTGTGCCCGCACTGCAAGTCGTTCGAGTCGGAATGGGTGCGCATGTCCGGAGAGGGGAGCCTGTTCAGCTTCGTGATCTGCCATCCCCCGGTGCTGCCGGCGTTCCAGGCGCAGGCGCCCTACGCGGTGGCGTTGGTCGAGCTCGCGGAGGATCCGGCGCTGCGGCTGGTCGGCGGCGTGCTGGGCGTTGCGCCCGATCGGCTGAGCATCGGCCAGCAGCTCCGGGTGGACTTCGAAGAGATCTCGGACGGCGTGGTGCTGCCGCAGTGGCGGCTCGCGCCGTGACGCCCGTTCATCGCAACATCCCGGCTGGGAGAGGAAAGCCATGAGCAAGCCCAAGACCCGTCCCGATGGCCTGATCGAGCTCGACACCACCGACGTCGATCGCTGGATCGGAAAGCCGCTCGGCGGCGCGCGGCTCAAGGAGCCGGTCGACGTCAACGACATCCGCCGCTGGGCGCAGGGGATGCAGAACCCGAATCCCCTCTACTACGACGAACGCTACGCCGCGGAAGCGGCCTTCGCGCGGATCGTTGCGCCACAATCATTTGCGGTCTGCACGGACACCAGCCATGGAGCGGGCCCCGCGATCCAGGGGCACATTCCCGGTCAGCACATGATCTTCGGGGGCGACGAGTGGTGGTTCTTCGGCCCCCGCATCCTGCCGGGCGACCAGATCACGCACGACCGCATGCTCTTCGACTACAAGGTCGCGGAGACCAAGTTCTCGGGGCCGACGATGTTCTCGCGCGGCGACACCACCTACATCAACCAGCGCGGGCAGGTGATCTGCAAGCAGCGCTCGACGTCGGTGCGCTACCTGGCGGAGAACGCCCGCAAGCTGGGCATGTTCGACGGGAACCAGGAGAAGCAGTGGACGGACCAGGAGCTCGAGGATCTCGAGAAGCAGAAGATGGATTACTACCAGAGCTTCCGGGACCTCGGCCATCAGAAGCGGTTGTTCGTCAAGACCGGCGACGAGCTGGCGACGCGTCCGATCGGCCCGCATTCGATCGCGAGCTTCACCACCGAATGGCGCTCCTATCTGATGACGGTCTGGGGGGCTAGCGAGGAGTACGGCGAGAGTTCGACGATGGCGGCCGGCTGGCTGCCGGAGATGTCGCGCGACCCGGAAGGCGCGAAGATCGACCCTGCCAACGCCGACGGACTCTACAAGGGACCTTCGCGCGGCCACGTGCAGCCGCGCTACGCCCAGCTGATCGGGATGCCGCGCGGCTACGGCTATGGCGCCTCGATGGGCGCCTGGGTGATCGACTATCTCTCGAATTGGGGCGGGGAGTGGAGCTTCGTCACCTACAGCAACATGCAGTACCGCTCGCCCGCGTTGACCGGCGACGCCACCTTCCTGAACGCCGAGGTCGTCTCGATGAAGCACGACGATCCATCGGGCAACCCGATTGCGACGCTCAAGGTCGTGATGACGAACCAGGAAGGGGCGGTGATGGCGACCGGCAAGGCCGACGTGATGCTGCCCAGGGCGTAGGCGACGAATGGACCCGAGCGATCCGCGCCTGACGTTCGGCCGCTTCCTGGCGGAGGTCGCCCCCCGCTTCGGCTCGCGGCGCGCGATCGTCTTCGAGCGCCAGGACCTCAGCTATCGCGAGTTCGAGCGAGAGGCGCGCCTGTTGGCGCGCGCGCTGCTCGGGGCGGGCGTCGTGAAGGGCGCCCGCGTGGCCGTGCACATGGGCAATCGGCCCGAATGGATCGTCGCCGCCTTCGCGGTGGGCATGCTGGGCGGCGTGCTCGTCCCGGTCAACACCTTCGCGACCCGCGCCGAGCTCAAGTACGTGCTCCGGCACAGCGACGCGTCGGTCCTGCTGATGCAGCCGGGCCTCCAGAAGCACCGCTTCCTCGAGGATCTGCTCGCCGAGTACCCCGCGATCGCGCTGGGCGCGCCGGGCCGGCTGCGCTGCCTCGATCTTCCCCAGCTGCGGCGGGTCGCCTGCATCGGCATCGACGCGCCGCGCGGCGGCGTGGAGACCTGGGGGCAGCTGCTCGCGCACGAGCAGGGCGTGAGCGACGACCTGCTCGACGCCGCCGTCTCCGAGGTCGAGCCCAGCGACGACGGCATGCTGATCTACACCTCGGGCACGACGGCCCAGCCGAAAGGCGTGCTGCACACGCAGCGCGCGCCGATCCTCCAGAGCTGGCGCTTCGCCGAGATCCTGCGCCTCGAGCCCGAGGATCGCGTCTACACCACGTATCCCTTCTTCTGGACGGCCGGCATCGCGATGTCGATCGGCCCCACCTTCGCCGCGGGCGCCACGCTGCTGCTCCAGGAGGTCTTCGACCCGGGCGCCGCGCTCGACCTGATCGAGTCCGAGCGCGCGACCGCCGTGCACGCCTGGCCGCACCAGCAGAAGGCGCTGGGCGAGCACCCCTCGGCGCAGGGGCGCGATCTGCGCAGCCTGCGCAAGGTCGACTTCAACACGCCGATCGCGAAGCTGGCCGGAATCGAGAAGGACGAATACGGCACCGGCGCCGCCTACGGCCTCTCCGAGACCTTCACGATCGCCACCATGCTTCGCGCCGACGCGCCGCTCGAGCTGCGCAAGCGCAGCAGCGGCCGCGCGCTCCCGGGCATGGCCCTGCGCATCGTCGATCCCGGATCGGGCGAGGAGCTGCCGACCGGCGCCGCCGGCGAGATCGCGGTGAAGGGCGTGACGCTGATGCGCGGCTACTACAAAGTTGCGGCTGAAAACTGTTTCGACGCCGACGGCTACTTCCGCACCCAGGACGGCGGCTCGCTCGACGCCGAGGGCCACCTGCACTGGACCGGCCGCCTCTCGAACCTGATCAAGACCGGAGGCGCGAACGTCTCGCCGGTCGAGATCGAGGAGAGCCTCGCGAAGCATCCCTCCGTGAAGGTCGCCGCCGTCGTCGGCGTCGAGCACCCGACGCTGGGCGAGATCGTCGTGCTGTGCGCGGTGCCGGTCTCGGGCGCGAAGATCGACGAGGCGGAGCTGCGCGGCTGGCTGCGGGAGCGGCTCGCGGCCTACAAGGTCCCCAAGCGCGTGCTCGCCTTCCGCGCCGAAGAGATCGCCTACACCGGCAATCAGAAGGTCCAGATCGCTCCGCTGCGCGAGGCGGCGCGCCAGCGCCTGGCGGCCGAGGGCGCCGTGATCGATGGCCACCGCTATGGAGCCAGCTAGGAGGAGTCCCCATGCAGCAGATCAAGTTCGACGACGTGACGGCGCTTCAGGCAAGGGTGAGCGAGGAGTTCGGTCCCTTCGGCGGCGAGGTCGAGGTGACGCAGGAGATGATCGACCGCTTCGCCGACCTGACCGGAGACCGCCAGTGGATTCACGTCGACGTGGAGCGCTGCCGCCGCGAGAGCCCCTTCGGCGGCACGATCGCACACGGCTTCCTGACCCTGTCGCTGGCGCCCCTGATGAACGCGAAGGCGCGCGACGCCGGCGACTGGGTGATCGTCGGCCAGGGCAACGTTGCCAACTACGGCTCCGACAAGCTGCGCTTCCTCTCGCCCGTGCCCGCGGGCAGCAAGCTCCACTCGCGCTCGCGCCTGGCCGCCGTCGAGGCCACGCCGAAGGGAACCCGGGTGGTGCGCGAGGTCGCGATCCACGTGGCGGGCCAGGAGAAGCCCGCGCTCCTCTACACGATGATCCTGCTCTACCAGCCGCCCCGGAAGACAGCCTAGGCGGCGCCTGGACCAGTAGAACACGTTTCCCGTGGACAGATGCATGGCTTCGGGCGTATAGGACGGCGAGGTGAGAGGCTGGACCGGAGGGGATCATGCGTGACTCACGTATGGGCCTGTTCGGGGCCCCCGTCGCCTCGCTCCTGGTTGCGTCGTTCCTCGCATTCTCGCTCCAGGCCTTTTTCACGGTGTCTGCGCGCGCCGTGCCGGCGATCACCTTCCCTGACGGCGTCGGCAGCGGAGACGTCAGCTCAACGAGCGCCGTGCTCTGGACGCGTGTCGATCGCGCCCTGCCGCTCAAGATCGAGGTCTCGACCAGTCCGAGCTTTTCCGGGCCCGAGGCGTTCAAGCAGACGGTCCATCCCTCGGCGAACGACGACTTGACGGTGAAGGCTCTGGCGGGGGCCCTCGAGCCGGCCACCACCTACTACTTTCGGTGGCGCCACGGGTCGGCGACGAGTCCAGTCGGGAGCTTCGTGACGGCGCCGGCGCCGGAGGAGCCGGCCGACGTCCGCTTCGCGTATACCGCGGACTCCGACGGACTGCAGCAGACCTTTTTCGGCAACGACTTCCCGGTGCTCGACGCCGTGCGTGCCGAGAGCCCGGACTTCTGGATCTATCTGGGCGACACGATCTATTCCGACTCGTCGTTGCGGACGGCTGCGGGGCTCTCCCCCGCTGCCGTGACGCTCGACGAATATCGCGACGCCTACCAGTTCAATCGTTCCATCACCGCGCTTCCCGATCTGATGCAGTCGACCTCGACGATTGCGGTCTGGGATGACCACGAGGTGCGCAACGACTACGCAGGCCAGACGGTCGATCCGGCGCGCTATGCCAACGGGCGCAAGGCCTTCGTCGAATACATGCCCTTCCTCGAGATGAATCTTCCAGAGGATCCGAGCTGCGCCGGCGACCCGCTGTACCGCGTCTTCCACTGGGGCAGTGAGGTCGACGTCATCGTGCTCGACGAGCGCTCCTGCCGCAGCCAGCAGGCGACCGCGTCCTGTCAGATCGCGCCCGGCGTGGCAGACCTCGCGCCCACCATGCCGCCGGCCGTCCGAGCCGGCTTTGCACCGCTGCTTCCGCCCCTTCCGCCGCCGGGCTGCGTGGCCGCGATCTTCGATCCGTCCCGCACGATGCTCGGCCCCGTGCAGAAGGCCGCCTTCAAGGACGCGTTGCTGGCCTCGACCGCCAGGTTCAAGTTCGTGATCAACGAGGTGCCTATCCAGCAGTTCTACGCGCTGCCCTACGACCGCTGGGAAGGCTACGGAGCCGAGCGCAACGAGATCCTGGCATTCATCCGCGATAACGGCATCCAGAACGTGATCTTCCTGACTACCGACATGCACGCCAACCTGATCAGCAACGTCTCCATCGATCGCTTCGCCGCGCCGGTGACGATCAGCAAAGAGTTCGTTACGGGTCCGATCGCGACCTTCACGTTCCAGGACGAGATCGCGAGCTTTGCCGCGGGCCTGGGGGTGCCACCGGCGACGCTCATCGGCGCCTTCCACCAGCTGCTGAGTCTCGTCGGGGTGGTATGCCGGAACATCAACATCGATGCCTACGGCCTGGTCGAGGTCGACGCGGGCGCGGGCACGGCGACGCTGTCGTTCAAGGACGAGAACGGCGCGCTGGTGACGAACAACAACCCGCTCGCGCCGCTAAACACGAGCGCCTGTACGGCTACGATCGGGCCGTAACAAGCGGAGCGTCTCTAGGTCCGGAGTGCCTGCGGCAGCCCGTAGATGCGGACCATGTTCCCGGCCAGCATCTCGTAGCGCTCGGACTGCGGCACGCCGACCATCATCTCGTCGACCACCTTGCGGCTGTAGGGCCAGTCGCAGCCGTGGTGCGGGAAGTCGGTCGACCAGGCCAGGTTCCGGATGCCGACGTCGTGGCGGAGCTTCACGCCGATCGCGTCCTTGATGAAGGTGCAGCAGAAGTTCTCGTGGAAATACGCACTGGGCAGGTGCCGGAGCTTCAGCCCCGTGCGGGTCCGGTTGCGCCAGTAGAAGTTGTCGAGCTGCTCGAGCGCCTCGGGGATCCAGCCCACCTCGGTCTCCACGCCGAGCACGAGAAGGCGCGGGTAGCGATCGAATAGCCCGGACATGATCAGCTCGCTCATGATCGGTGGGAAGAGCAGCATCCCGGCGAGCGCCATGTTGCTGATCGACGCGACGCCCTCGAGCACGCCCGGCGGGTTGCGCTTGCGCTGGATCCGGATGTGGATCGAGACCGGCATCCCGAGGTCCTGCGCCGCCGCAAAGAAAGGATCGTCCTTCTCGGACAGATCGTCCTCGCCCGAGGGCCAGGTCGAGATGATCACGCCGCGGAAGCCGAGCTGCTGGCAGCGCGTCATCTCGTCGATCATGGACTGCACGCCCAGGTTCGGCATCTGCGCCAGGCCGAAGAGCCGCTCCGGATCCACGGAGCAGAACTCCTGCGCCAGCCAGTTGTTGTACGCCTGCACGCCCGCCAGGTGGAACTCGCGGTCCTGGTTGCCCATGAAGAAGAACATGGTGCGCTGGCTGGGATATAGGAAGCAGGCGTCGACACCATCAAATGTCATGTCCTCGAGGCGCGCCTTGGGCTCGAAGCACGACTTGCGGATCGTGTCGTAGGTGTAGCCGGTCCACCTGATCTCTTCGTAGGAGCGGCCCGGAGTGGTGACCAACCCGATCTCCATCGGCGGCGTGCCGGGCTGGAACTGCCAGGCGTCTCCCCCTTCCGAGTCCTTGACGAGCTGCGGCGCGCGGTCCTGGAACTTCTTCGGGAGCCAGCTGCTCCAGATATGGGGCGGCTCGAGGGTGTGGGAATCCGCGTCGATCAGCCGGTACTCGCGCACGGGGGCCCCTTTCTGATAGAATCTGACGGACCGTCAGATTCGATCCTATCCGCGCCCGGCGCGGAAGGCAAGCGGAAGCTGGCCGGGCGGGAAGGGCCGCTTCGCTTGACAGTCCGCGCGCGCGCGGGGGATGCTGCGACACCGCCGGAAGCGAGAAGGAGTTGCACGGGATGGGCGCCGCGGGCGGCCGGATGCGGGCCGCGGTCTACCGGGAGAAGGGCAGGCTGGCGGTCGAGGAGCGTCCGGTTCCCGAGGCCGGTGCGCACGAAGTGGTGCTGCGCGTCTCGCACTGCGGCGTCTGCGGCTCGGACCTGCACCTCGTGATGGAGGGCTGGGGGCGGCCCGACTCGATCGGCGGTCACGAGTTCTCCGGCCGTATCGCGGCGCTC
This sequence comes from Myxococcota bacterium, assembly GCA_036560145.1. Classification (GTDB taxonomy): domain Bacteria; phylum Myxococcota_A; class UBA9160; order UBA9160; family SMWR01; genus DATBRV01. The sequence continues at coordinate 18,863 of DATBRV010000124.1, read as the reverse complement.
GGCGCCGGCGTCAGCGGCTGGGAGCTCGGCGCGGCCGTGGTGGGCGGGCCGGCGGCGGGCTGCGGCCGCTGCGAGTACTGTGCTTCGCACCGGCCCAGCCTGTGCGCGAGCCACGGCACGCCGGGAGTCTCCGAGTTCCAGGGCGCCTTCGCGGAGTACGTGCGTGTGCACGAATCCCAGCTCCGGCGGATTCCGGCCGGCTTGTCCCTGCGCGAGGCCGCGCTCGCCGAGCCGCTCGCGGTGGCGCTGCACGGGATCACGCTTTCGCAGATCGCTCCGGGCCAGCGGGCGCTCGTCACCGGCGCCGGCCCGATCGGCATGCTCACGCTGGCGGCGCTGCGCGCGAAGGAAATTGACGTGACGGTGAGCGAGCCGTCCCCCATGCGCCGCGCCGCCGCCGTCCTCGTGGGGGCATCGCGCGTGCTCCTGCCCGAGGACCTGCCGCGGCCGCGCATGCCCTTCGAGTTCGCGCCGGATGGCTATGACGTCGTCTTCGAGTGCTCGGGCAACGCCGCCGCGGTCGAAGCCGCGCTGCGCCAGCTCAGGCGGGGCGGCACGCTGATGCTGGTGGGCACCGGGATGGCGAAGCCGAAGCTCGACGCGAATCGCATGATCCTCGGCGAGCTGCGCGTGATCGGCTCCTACAACTACGACGAGCACGGCATCGACGACGCGCTGGCGCTGCTCGCCGGCGGGAAGTTTCCGACCGGCCTCCTGCTCGAGAAGGGCGACGTGGGCCTGGAGGGACTGGCCTCGGCGATGGAGCGCCTGGCCGCCGGCGAGATCGCCGGCAAGCTGCTGGTGGCTCCGAGTTGACCACCGGGAAGGGAAGCACGATGTCCGACGTCAGTCCGAGCCGACGGATGCCCCGCTTCAATCACGTCGCGATGAGCGTGCCCGCCGATCTGCTCGCCGCCGAGAGCCGCGCCGAGCTGCTGCATTTCTACGGCGAGGTCTTCGGCTGGACCGAGATGCCGACCATGACCCAGGATCGCGAGCGGCTGGTGCTGCGCGTCCACAGCAACGAGCAGTTCGTCTTCCTGATCGCGGACGCGCAGCCGATGGCGTGCCCGCGCATGGATCACTTCGGGCTCTCGGTGGCAGCGCCCGCCGAGCTCTACGAAACCTGCGAGCGCGCGCGCAAGTTCCGCGAGCGGGATCCGCGCGTCGAGATCATCGAACCCGAGATCGAGGACTACAAGGTACTCAAGCTGCACAATTTCTACGTGCGCTTCCGCCTGCCGCTGATGGTCGAGGTACAATGCTACGAGTGGGCTCCGGGCGTGGGCCCCTCCAGCCTGCCCGGCGCCTAGCGAAGCCCCGATGGATTTCCGCGACCGCGTGGTGATCGTCACCGGAGCCTCCTCGGGAATCGGCTGGGTCACGGCGGAGGCCTTCGCCGAGCGCGGCGCCCGCGTGGTGGCGGTGGCGCGGCGCGAAGACAACCTGAAACGGCTGGTCGAGAATTGCCGCGTGCGCTCGCCCGGGAGCGGCTATCTGGCCGGCGATCTCGGCCTGCGTTCCTTCGCGGAGCACGTGGTCGACGACACCATCGCGAAGCACGGCCGGATCGACGTGCTCGTGAACAACGCGGCGATCACGAAGCACAAGCAGATCTGGCACCTCTCGGCCGACGAGGTCGAGCGGGTGATGAGCGTGAACTTCCTCTCCTGCGTCTGGACCACGCTGGCCGCGCTCCCGCACATGCTGGTCGCGGGATCCGGGACGATCGTCAACGTCTCGTCGTTCGCGGCCGAGGTGGTGCCGCCGCGCGAGGCCGCCTACGGCGCCTCCAAGGCGGCGCTGCACGCCTTCACCGAGGGCCTCTGGAGCGATCTCGAGGGATCGGGTCTGCACGCGGCGCTGGTGATCCCCGGCGCGATCGACACCGAGATCTGGGGGAAGGGGGACGAGCCGCTCACGTACGCGGGCCGCAAGGCGCCGCCGCAGGTCGTGACCGACGCGATCTTCGAGGCGATCGAGAAGCGGCGGCACGAGATCACCGCGCCCCGCCGTCGCCTCGACCTCAACGCGGCGCGCGCGCTTCGCCGGCTCTGGCCCGCGGTCCTGCGCGCGGGCATGCGCCGGATGGATCCGGTCCCCGCCGAGATCGTCGAGCGTGCGCGCGAGCGGGCGCGCCAGGGCTGGCGACTGGGTAGGCTCGATTGACGTCTCCGCGGAGGATCGCCATGCCTGGTCCCCTCGATGGGATCCGTGTCGTCGACCTGACGGCGATGGTGTCGGGCCCGATGGCCACCGCCGTGCTCGGCGACCAGGGCGCCGACGTGATCAAGGTCGAGCCTCCGGGAACCGGCGACATGATCCGCCACATCGGCTGCTCGCGCGGGGAGCTCTCGGCGATCTTCAGCACGCTGAACCGCAACAAGCGCTCGCTGGTGCTGGATCTCGGGGATCCGCGCGGCCTCGCCGCGCTCCGCGCGCTGGTGGCGAGCGCGGACGTCTTCGTGCAAAACTTCCGGCCCGGCGTCGCCGAGGCGATGGGGATCGGCGAGGCGGCGCTGCGGAGCGTCGCGCCCGATCTCGTGGACGTCTCGATCAGCGGCTTCGGCGAGACGGGACCCTATGCCCGGCATCGCGTCTACGACATCGTGATCCAGGCGCTCTCGGGAATGGCGGCCTCGCAGGCCGATCCCCGGACCGGCGTGCCCGAGCTGGTGCGCAACATCGTCGCCGACAAGGCGACCGCGCTGGTCGCGGCCCAGGCGATCACGGCCGCCCTGTTCGCGCGCGAGCGCGGCGCCGGCGGCCAGCACGTGCGCGTGGCGATGCTCGACGCGACGATCGCCTTCCTGTGGCCGGACGTGATGCAGTCCCAGACCTTTCTCGGCCCCGGCACGACACCGCCCGCCTCGCTCGCCGGCTTCCTCTCCGTGCGCCCCACCGCCGACGGGTTCATGACGATCTTTGCGATCGCCGACCGGGAGTTCGAGGGCCTCTGCCGCGCGCTGGGCCGCCCGGAGCTGATCCTCGACGATCGGTTCCGCGACACGGCGGGCCGGATGCAACACGCGGACGTGCTGGCCGGCATCCTCGACGAGACGACGCGCTCGCGCAGCACCGCGAGCTGGTGCGAGCGGCTCGCGGCCGAGGACGTTCCGCACGCGCCGGTGAACCAGCTCGAGACGCTGCACGAAGACGAGCAGGTGCTCGCGAATGCGCTGCTCGTCGAGATGGAGCACCCCCGGGCAGGGCGTCTGCGCACGCCGCGGCCGGTGGCGCGCTTCGACGTCACGCCCGCGACCCTGCGCCGTCCCGCGCCTTCGCTCGGCGAGCATGGTGCGGAGGTGATGCGCGAGCTGGGCCTGCCGGAGAGCGAGATCGATGCCCTCCGCGCCGCGCGGATCCTGGGCTGAGGCGGCGACCCGCATGCTGGACGGAATCCGCATCCTCGATCTCAGCGAAGAGCCGGGCTTCCTGGCCGGAAAAATCCTCGGCGATCTCGGCGCCGACGTCGTCAAGCTGGAGCCGCCGGGAGGCGACCGCTTCGGGCGTCGGGGCCCCTACCTGGGAGAGATCGCCGACCCCGAGCGGAGCCTGCGCTGGCTCGCGCTCAACACCAGCAAGCGCGGCGTCACGCTCGCGCTCGGGACGCCGCGCGGGCGCGAGCTGTTCGGCCAGCTGGCGGCGCGCGCGGACGTGGTGCTGGAGACGGCGGCGCCCGGAGCGATGGAGGCGCTCGGCGTCGGCTGGGAGGCGCTGCGCGCCGAGCGGCCGCGCCTGATCTGGTGCTCGCTCACGCCCTTCGGCCGCACGGGCCCCTACGCGGGCTTCCGCGCGCACGACCTGGTGCTGGTCGCGATGGGAGGGAACGCGGCGCTCACCGGCGATCCCGACCGCGCGCCCGTGCGCTGCACGCTCCCCACCGCGTATTACGCCGCGGGGCCCGACGCGGCGGCGGGGATCGCGATGGCGCTCTACGCGCGCGAGCGCAGCGGCCGCGGGCAGCTCGTCGACGTCTCCATGCAGGAGTGCCAGCTCGCCACGCTCGTCACCGCACCGGGCTCCTACTCGCTGAATCCCCAGCTGCGCGGCCGCACCGGGGCGCGGCTCGGGGGCACGCGCGAGATCTGGCGTGCCAAGGACGGCGACGTGACGTTCGGCCTGCGCGGCGGAGCGGCGCGCATCCCGAGCCTGATCGCCACGGTCGAGTGGATGACGGAAGAGGGCATGGCGCCGGCCTGGATGCGCGAGATGGACTGGAAGTCGTACAACCACAATCTGCTCTCGGCCGAGGAGATCGCGCGCCTGGAAGCCGCCTTCAGCGCCTTCTTCGCCACCAGGACCCGCCGGGAGCTCTTCGAGCAGGCGCTGGTGCGGCGCATCATGCTGGCGCCCTGCAACGACGCGCGCGAGATCCTGGAGCAGCCTCAGCTGCGCTCGCGGGAGCTCTTCACGATGCTCGAATACCCCGAGCTCGGCGCGCGCATCGAGCACCCGGATTTCTTCGCGAAGGCGAGCCGCGATCGGATCGGGATCCGGCGCCGCGCTCCCCGGGTCGGTGAGCACAACGCCGAGGTCTTCGGCGAGCTCGGGATCGGCGCGGACGCGCTGCGCGAGCTGGCGAGCCAGGGGGCGATCTGAGCCATGAGCGGCACCGCCGGCATCTTCGCAGGCCTCAAGATCCTCGAGCTCGGCGCGGGCGCGGCCGGTCCCGTCGCCACCCGTTACTTCGCCGACCAGGGGGCGACGGTGGTGAGGGTCGAGTCGGGCGTGCGCCCGGACTTCTTGCGCCTGCTCCACTTCCGCCCCGGCGATCCGCACGGGCTGAACGGCGGGCCGATGTTCGTGCTGATGAACCCGAACAAGCTCTCGGTGTCGGTGAACCTCTCGACACCCGAGGGGATCTCGGTGGTCGAACGCCTGGTGCGCTGGGCCGACGTCGTCTCGGAGAACTTCTCGCCGCGCGCGATGGCGAAGTGGGGTCTCTCGTACCAGCGTCTGCGCGAGCTGCGGCCGGATCTGGTGATGGTGAGCAGCTGCTTGTTCGGGCAGACCGGTCCGCAGCGCATGTACCCGGGCTTCGGCGGCCAGGGCTCGGCGATCGCGGGCTTCAACCACCTGGCCGGCTGGCCGGACCGGGAGGCGATCGGCCCGGCGGGCACCATCACGGATTCGCTCTCGCCGCGCTACGTGGCGCTGCTGATCGCCGCGGCCCTCTTCCAGCGCGAGCGCACCGGCGAGGGCCAGTTCATCGACGTGTCGCAGATCGAGACGGGCGTCTACAGCCTCTCCGAGGCGATCGTGCGCGCGAGCGCGCGCGGCGAGGTGATGACGCGCCGGGGCAATCACGCGGAGGACGCCGCGCCCCACGCGATCTATCCCTGCGCCGGTGCGGACCGCTGGATCGCGATCGCGGTCTTCTCGGACGAGGAATGGCGCGCACTCTGCGCGGCGCTGGCGGCTCCCGCGCTCGCCGCCGATCCGCGCTTCGCGAGCCTGGCCGGCCGGCTCGCCCACGAGGAAGACCTCGACGCCGCGATCGCCGCGGCGACGCGCGCGCACGAGCCCTACGCGCTGATGACGCGCCTCCAGGCGGCCGGCGTGGAAGCCGGCGTGGTGCAGACCTGCGCGGATCTGCTGCAAGACCCGCAGCTCGCGCACCGTGGGCACTTCGTCCGGCTCCGGCATCGCCACCTCGGCGAGCTGAGCTTCGAGCACTACGGGATCCGGTTCTCGGACAGCCCGCGCCGGATGGAGACGCCCGGGCCGGACCTCGGAGAGCACAACCTCCGCGTGCTCGGAAGCGTCGGCTACGGCGAGGAGGAGATCCGGTCGCTCGTCGCGGCCGGCGTGCTCGCGTGAGCAGGGCCGCGCGCCGCGTCCTGCTCGGGTGTCTGGTCTGCCAGATGGGGCTCGGTTTCAGCTACGTCTTCACCACCTTCCTCAAGCCGATCGTCACGGAGCTCGGCTGGACGCGGACGGCGTTCTCGGCGGCGGGCGGGCCGCTGCTGCTCTCGATGGCGCTCGCGGCGCCGCTGATCGGCGGTCTCACCGACCGCTTCGGCCCGCGGCGCGTGCTCGCGCTCTCGACGCTGCTGCTGGCGACGGCGCTCGCGAGCTTCGCCGCGATGCAGAGCCTGCCCCACTTCTACGCCACCAGCCTGCTGTTCGGGCTCGCGCTCACCGGGCTCGGCGACATCCCGGTCGGCGCGGTGGCGGCGCGCTGGTTCGCGAAGGGCCGGGGGCTGGTGCTCGGCATCGTCTACGTCGGCTCGAACATCGGCGGCTCGCTGGTGCCGATCGCGGCGACGGCGATCGCCGCGCGCGCCAGCTGGCGCGTCGCGCTGCTCGTGCTCGCGGGCTCCGCCCTGGCGCTGATCCTTCCCTTCGCGCTCTTCGCGGTGCGCGAGCCGCGGCCGGACGAGCGGCCCGGCGAGGAGGCGATCCGGGCGGAAGGCGCGCGCCCCGTCCCGTCCGTGCGGGAGGCGCCCAGCCTCGATCTGGCCGCCGCGCTGCGGACGCGGAGCTTCTGGATCCTCGGCGTCGCGCTCTTCGTCTTCTACTTCTACTACCTCGGGGTGATCAACCACCTGATCGCCTTCCTGTCCGACAGCGGCTTCTCGGATCCGGCGGCGGCCCGCCGCTTCGGAGGCGCCGTCGCGGTCGGCATCGTCGGCAAGCTCGCGATCGGCGCGCTCGCGGACCGGATTCCGATCAAGACCGCGCTGCTGGCGAACTTCGCGCTGGTGGCGCTCGCCTCCGTGCTGCTGCTCTTCGTGGGCGAGCCGGGCGTGCTGCTGGCCTTCCTGATCGTGCACGGCTTCGCGGTCGCCGCCGAGAACGTGCTGCTGCCGCTGATCGTCGTGGAGTGCTTCGGCATCGCGCACATGGCCCAGATCTATGGGGCCTTGATGTTCGCGCTGCTCCCGGGCGGCGCGCTCGGCCCGATCTTCGCCGCGCGCATGTACGACACGCTCGGCTCCTACCAGCTCGCCTTCACGGTCTTCGCGGCGCTCAACGCCGCCAGCCTCGGGCTGCTCTGCCTGCTGCGCCGCGAGACGCCCGGCTGACCCGCGAGCGGCGGATGCGCGCGCAGGTAGTCGGCGACCAGCCGCGCGAGGCGGCGCGACCCCTCCACCGTGAAGTGGGCGTCGTCCCAGAAGACGACCCCATCGCGGGGAAGCTGGCTGGCGACGTCGATGCACTCGACGCCGCGCTCTCGGCAGACACCAAGTAATGTCTCATTGTAGCGAGCCATGCCGTCCGCCAGGGCGCGCACGGAGTAGAAGGCCGCTCCGGGCCCGAGGCGATCGAAGCGCGGGCCGCCCAACCAGAGGCTGGCCTCTTCCTCCGGGCTGAGGCCTTCCCTCCACAGCGTCGGCTGCGTGAGGAAGATCAGGCGCACGCCCGCCGCCTGGGCCGCATCGACGATGTCGTTCAGGCTCCGCCGGTATCCCGCGAGGCCGTCCGGAAGGCCCGGCAGCTCCTCCAGGAACTCGGTGGCCTGCCTTCGATGGTCGCGGGCGCGCAGCGCGAAGGCGCCCTGAGAGTCGACCTGGGGGCCCTGGCCGCGCTGCCCGGGGAGGCGCCAGCTCCGCATCGCGAACAGCTGCTCGATGCGCGTGCGCCGATACCAGGGCGAGTCGGCGTCCGATCCCGGAAAGATGCTGAAGGCGCTTCGAAGCTGCTGGGTGCTGCCGATCGCCGGCAGGGGGATCGGATCGCGCAGGAGCGAGACGCGCGACAGCATGTCGTTGATCCCCACCAGCATGAGCACCGCGTCGATCTCCGGGTACTGCCCGAGCAGCTTCTCCAGCTGAAGGAGGTGGTGCGCCGTGCTGTGGCCGGTACGGCCGACGTTTCCGACCCAGACCGAGCCCTCCCCGAACTCGTCCTCGAGCCGCCGCTGCACGAGATGCGGCCAGGCGTCCGCGTCGTCCAGGTAGATGCAGATGGTGGTGCTTCCGCCGATCGCCAGCAGCTGGTACCGCCCATCCTTGGGAAGCGGGTCTCCGCGCATCCCCTGGGCGTTGATGGTGAGGTTCGATTCGTCGCTGGCGCCCTCGAGCACGTCGAGGTCCAGCGAGAAGGTCTCGCGGAAGTGCGGGGGCCAGACGTAGTAGCCGCCCGGCAGCCAGAGGCGGAGCGCGAGCTCGGCGATCGCGAGGAAGAAGGCGAGGCTGCCGACGAAGAGCGCGGCTTGCTGGAAGCGCCGCCTCAAGACGGGCCGCCGCGCCGGCTGCGCTGCACCAGCTCGTCGAGCTTGGAGGCGAAACGGGAGCGGTCCCGGGGCGTGAGCGCACGCGGCCCCCCGGAGAGGGTGCCCGTCTCGCGCAGTGCCTCCTTCAGATCGCGCGTGGCGAGCGCTCCGCCGATCGAGTCCTCGGTGAAGGGCCGGCCATCGGTTCCCAGCACCAGGGCTCCGGCGGCGAGACAGCGGGCGGCGAGGCGGATGTCCGCCGTGACCACCACGTCACCCGCGCGGGCATTCTCCGCGATCCAGTCGTCCGCGGCGTCGGGCCCCGCATCCACCACGATCATCTGCACGCCGAAGCCCGCGGGCACGTGCAGACGGGTGTTGGCGACCAGCGCGACCCCGACGCCATAGCGCGTCGCCACCACGTAGATCTCGTCCTTCACCGGACAGGCGTCGCCGTCTACCAGGAGCATGAACCCTTCCGTCTCTCAGAACTTCACCTTCAGGTTGACGCCCACGATGTTCGCATAGGCGGGGTCGAACTTGCCGTCGAGCACCGTCCCGCCGGGGATCGGCACGTTGTTCATCCGCACGTCGCCGAACCATTCGAACGTGTAGCTGAGCGCGATCTCCATGTAGGTCTCCGGCCGCCACATCACGCCGGCGGAGAAGCGGTACTGCTCCGATACCGGCAAGACGGGCTGACGGCGGCTCGCCTTGACCGGCGAGCTGTCGTAGCCGAAGCCGCCTTGCAGGGTCCACTTCTCGGTGGGCAGGTACTGGAAGCCGATGCCCGTGCGCCAGGTGTCGCGCCAGTGGAGCTGCGCGTCCGGGGTGAGGGGGCCGACGGTGAGCGGGATCTGCCCGAACTGGCTCCAATCGGTCCAGCCGGCGTCGGCCAGGATCGCCCACTGCTCGGACAGCTGCTGGAAGAGGCTCGCGTTCGCGCCTTGCGGGAAGTGGAACTTTCCATCGAACGCGGGACCGAGTCCCAGCGGCCCTTCGATGCCGGCCTTGAGCTTGCTGACGATCTCGGTGCGGTAGTAGAGGCCGATCCGCGTCCCGTCCAGCGGCTTGACGAGGGCGCTGAAGGCGCCGCCCGCGCTCCAATCCTCCGCGTTGTTGACCTTGATGGTGGGCGCGAGCGCCGCGTTGCTCGCCTTGAGGCGCTGGTCGAGAATGGAGTAGAGGATGGTGGGGCCCGCTCCCAGCGAGAGCCAGTCCGTCACGGCGTAGGCGAAGCTCGGCTGGATCAGGAGCGAGAAGAGCGAGACGTCGGTGACCTCGACGCGGCCGGCCCAGTTCTGGTTGTAGTCTGCCGCGCCACCATAGAGCGTCGTCACGGCCATCCCGAAGTGGACGTCGTAGGGAAGCTGCGTCGAGATGTAGCTGCCGAACAGCGGCGCGAAGCCGCCCGCATTGCCGCCGGACACCACCGGCGAGTCCGTCGATATCGTTCCCGAGGTGAGCTTCGGATTCAGCTCGCTGAAGAGGGCGCCGAGGCCGAGCATCACCTCGGTCCCCTCTCCGAGCTCGGTCATGCCGGCCGGGTTCCAGAAGGCCGTGCTCGAATCCTGGGCCCGCGCACCGGCGCCGGCCGCCGAGCGCCCCATGTCCGGCGACATGTTCTCATAGAGGCAGAGGCCTCCGCACTGAGCCTCGGCGGATCTGCTGGCGAATACGGCGGCCAAAGCGGCGATTGCGACGAACGTCGAGCGGTGCATGTCCTCTCCTCCCCTTCGATGTGGGCTGCCGACCGGGGCCTGCGGTGAAGCGGGATCCCGCGTGCGGGCGCGATTCTAGCTGCGCCCTCCAGCTTTTCAGTTGTAGAGTGCGGCGGGGGGAGTGCGTAGAGGAGAAGTGAAGATGGACCTACTTCCCACGGCCGGATCGGCGCGGGGGTTGGCCTGCGTCCTCGCATACGCGCTGGCAGGCGCCGCGCTCCCGGGCTGCGCCAACCTTCCGGGGATGTCGACCGCGTCGACGGTCGATTCGGTGGTCCAGCGCGGTTCCTATCTCGACGTGAACGTCACCAGCGGCGGCTCCACACAGCGCTACTTCGCCCCGGACAGCGAGCCCTGTCGCAGCGTGCTGCGGGCGGAAGCCGCCGTCGACTACGTCGCGCTGGGGCCGCTCGGTCAGTTCCAGTCGGGCGATCTGGAGTGCGATCCGGTCGGCATCGGTTCGCTCGCGAAGTGGCGCGATCAGCGGCCGCGTCCCCAGGTGGGTCCGCTTCCGGCGCGCCAGGCCAGCTACAAGGTCGATTATCAGGACGCGGATCTGGCGATGCTTCGCGGACGCTTCCCGCTCCTGGGTCTGATCGGATGGCCGGGGCTCGGCGACACGCTCGTGGTGTTGCCGAAGACGGAGCCGTGCCAGGCGCTGCTTCAGCGCGGCGTCGCGACCATCGAGTATCGCGTGGCCGGCCCCGATCCGTACGTGTTGTTCGACGGAGACCAGCGCTGCGCGATCCAGGGCCTGATCCAGCCGCCCGGCCAGGGCTAGCAGGCCGTCTGCGGGCATCCGCTATCGTTTTACCCGAATCCGCCGTGAGGTCGCCATCCGGCTCGTCGCCTGCGAGGACTGCGATCTGCTGCACCGCCTCGGACGCGTCCCGGAAGGCGGCGGGGCGGATTGCCGACGCTGCGGGGCCAAGCTGCGCAGGCGACCGCGCAACGGCCTCGAGCACACGCTGGCGCTCGCGCTGGCGGCGGCGGTCCTCTTCGTGGTGGCGAACAGCTTCCCCTTCCTCTCCTTCGAGATGAAGGGTCGCGTCACCGAGACGACGCTCGTCAGCGGCGTCATCGATCTCTACCAGCAGGGCAAGCAGGAAATCGCGGTGCTGGTGTGCTTCACGATCGTGGTGGCGCCGCTTTGCCAGATCGCGCTGCTGCTCTGGATCCTGCTGCCGCTGCGCTGGAACCGCGTGCCATGGCAGCTGCCGCACGCGTTCCGATTGCTGCGTCACGTGCAGCCGTGGAGCATGATGGAGGTCTTCATCATCGGGATCCTGGTCGCGATCGTGAAGCTGATGGGGATGGCGACCATCATTCCGGGGCTCGCGCTCTGGTCGTTCGTGCTGCTGATGCTGTCGCTCGCGGGAGCCGTCTCCTCCTTCGAGCCCGAATCCGTCTGGGAACGGCTGGAGGCGATGGCTTGAGCGCGGCGGAGCCCACCGCGATCGCCGCGTCCTGCGCGCGCTGTCACGACTGCGGGCTGCTCGGCCGCCTCTCGCACCCCGCGGCCCACGGCGCCCGCTGCGCGCGCTGCGGCGCCGAGCTCCACCTGCGCAAGCCCCGGAGCCTCGAGCGCACCTGGGCGCTCGTGATCGCGGCCGCCGTCTGCTACGTGCCCGCCAACGTGCTTCCGGTCATGATGGTGACCTCCTTCGGCCAGATCGCGTCCGACACCATCTTCAGCGGCGTGGTCTACTTCCTGACGCACGGGATGTGGCCGCTGGCGCTGATCGTCTTCGTCGCGAGCATCTTCGTGCCGGTGCTCAAGCTCGTGTGCCTCACCTTCCTGCTGATCTCGGTGCAGAGGCGGTCCAGCTGGCGACCCGTCGAGCGAACACGCCTTTATCGCATCACCGAAGCGATCGGGCGCTGGTCGATGGTGGACATCTTCGCCATCACGATCCTGGTGGCGCTGGTCCGCCTCGGCAATCTCGCCACCATCGACGCCGGGCCGGGCGCCGTCTTCTTCGGGGCGGTGGTCGTGATCACGATGCTGGCGGCGGAGTCTTTCGACCCGCGCCTGATCTGGGATCGAATGGAGACGAGGGAGACATGACGGAGCAAGGACCGGAACGGGGCGGGCTGGGCGGCATCGCCGACGCCGTGGTGGAGACCCGCGAGCGGCCTTCGATCGTGTGGCTGATTCCGCTGATCGCGGTGCTGGTGGGCGCGTTCGTGGCCTACCGAGCCATCTCCGATCGCGGTCCCGAGATCACCATCTCGTTCAAGACGGCCGGAGGACTCGAGGCCGGCAAGACCAAGCTCAAGTACAAGGACGTCGAGATCGGCGTCGTCGAGTCGGTGGAGCTCGCTCCCGATCTCGACTCGGTCGTCTGCCGGGCGCGGATGGTGAAGGGCTCCGAGGATTACCTGCGGGACAAGTCGCAGTTCTGGGTGGTCGAGCCGCGCATCGCGGGCGGCCAGGTCTCCGGGCTCACGACGCTGCTCTCCGGGGCCTACATCGGGGTCGATCCGGTCCGCGATGGCAAGCGCGCCCGGAGCTTCGTCGGCCTGGAAGCGCCCCCGATCGTCACCACCGAGGAAGCGGGCCGCTTCTTCGTGCTGCGCTCCACCGGCGCGGGCGCGATCAGCGTCGGCTCGCCGGTCTTCTTTCGCCGCATCGAGGTGGGCCAGGTGGTCACGTCCGCGCTCGACCCGACGGACGATTTCGTGACGACGCGGATCTTCGTGCGCTCCCCGTTCGACCAGCGCGTCCACGCCGGCAGCCGCTTCTGGAACGCCAGCGGCATCGACGTGACGGTGAGCGCCAGCGGGGTGAAGATCGACACCGAGTCGCTGGTCTCGATCCTGATCGGCGGCATCGCTTTCGACGCGCCGGAGCACGGCTCGCAGGTGGTCGCCGCGGCGCCGGATACGGTCTTTCCGCTCTACGAGACCCGCGAGGCTTCCGAGGAGCTTCACTACAGCCGCAGCGTCGCCTACCTGCTCTACTTCGATCAATCCGTGCGTGGGCTCGCGGTGGGCGCGCCGGTCGAGTTCCGCGGCATCAACGTCGGACGGGTCACGGACGTGGCGCTCGAGCTCGATCCGACCCGGGACGAGTTCCGGATTCCCGTCATGATCGAGATCCACCCCGATCAGTTCACCAACATCCAGGACGAGAACAAGCGCCGCGAGATCCTGGACAAGCTCGTCGCGTCCGGCATGCGCGCGCAGCTCAAGAGCGGGAATCTCCTGACCGGACAGCTGATCGTCGAGCTCGACATCTTCGAGAACGCGAAGCCGGCGCAGATCGCCTGGAACGAGCCGATCCCCGTGTTTCCGACCATTCCGACGCCGCTCGAGGAGATCACGGCCAACATCGCGCACCTGGTCGAACGGCTCAGCCGGTTCCCGGTCGATCAGATCGGGAACGAGCTGAACGCCTCGCTCAAGGAGCTGCGGGGCACCCTCGCCGAGGCGGAGCGCACGCTGGCCTCCGCCAACGCGATGCTCGGACCCGACTCCGACGTGAGGGAGGAGCTGACCCGCGCGCTCCTCGAGCTCGGCGACGCCGCGCGCTCGCTGGGGCTCGCGGCGGATCAGATCGAGTCGGAGCCCAATTCCCTGATCTTCGGCAAGAAAGGCAGCAAATGACGAGATCCACCGCCAGGCGCGCAGGGCTCGCCGCCCTCGTCCTCGCCGCGCTCGCCGTCGGCTGCTTTGGGGCGACCCCGCAGCCCGACTTCTACACGCTGAGCGCGGCGTCGGGCGCCGCCAGCGGCCCCGCGCTGGCGAGCCGCCCCGAGCTCGGTCTGGCGGTCGGGCCGATCGACTTCCCCCGCTATCTCGACCGCGCGGAGATCGTCCGGCGCGACGGCTCGCACCAGCTGATCCTGGCCGACGACCACCGCTGGGGAGGCTCGCTGCGCAGCGACATCCTGCGCGTGGTCGCGGATGACCTCGGCCGGCTGCTCGGCACCGCGCGCGTCGCGATCTACCCGGCCGAGCCGCGTTTCCCGGCCGCCTTCCGCGTCCTGCTCGACATCCGCGAATTTGAAGGCATCGCGGGGGGCACGGTCGTGCTGCGCGTGCGCTGGACGATCGCGGGCGCGGGGGATGGTCGCGCGCTCGCCGTCGAGGAGTCGCGCATCGAGCAACCCGTGGTGTCCACCTCCATCGAGGATCTGGTCTCCGCCGAAAGCGCCGCGCTCGGCACCCTGAACCGCCAGATCGCGGAGCGGATCGCGGCGCTGCCGACGCCGTAGGCATGAGCGCGAAGCAACCGTCCGTTCTCCAGCTCCTCGAACGCTGGCGGTTCGCGATCCTGCTCGGCTGCCTGCTCGGGCTCTTCCTGATCCAGCCGATGTTGCCGCTGCGCCCGGACGGCGGAGAGCATCTGGGAACCGACACCGCGCTGGCGTTCGTGCTGCTGGCCAGCTTCTGGAGTCTCGGCCACCGCGCGTCGCTGCGCCTGACGGGCCTCGCCCTGGTCGCCGCCGCCCTCACGGCGGCCTGGATCGCCCACGTCGCGCCGGGTCGGAATTCGGTGCTGGCCGCCCTGTCTCTCGCGCTGCTGGCGTTGGCATTCACCGTGGGGGTGGTGCTCTGGCGGCTGATCCGGGAGAAGGTGGTCCGCACCGAGACGATCCTGGGCGGGATCTGCGTGTATTTCCTGCTCGGCTGCGTGTGGGCGATCATCTACTCGCTGCTGGAGCAGCTCCAGCCCGGGTCGCTGCAGTCGGGAACCGGAGTGCTCTTCCGCTCCGAGCAGATGGGGACGCTGCTGGTTCCCGATCTGCTCTACTACAGCGTCTTCGTCCTCACCACGATCGGTCCGCAGGAGGTGCATCCGATCTCCAGCGCGGCGCGCGCCTGGACCGGCGTCGAGGCGATGGCGGGGCAGCTGTTCCTGGTGATCTTCATCTCGCGCATGGTCTCGTTGCACGGGTTATCTTCGCCGAGCGACGACCGCTGAACCAGGAACGCCGAGGAGTCATCGTGAAATCTCATGCGCACGCGAAGACCGGTCTGCTCGGGGTGATGCTGTTGCTGGCCGCCTGCGCCGGGCCGAGGGGCTCGCAGCTCGACGTCTGGGAGCAGAAGGAGATCGCGGAGGAGGCGTACGTCTACGCCTTCCCGATGCTCGCGGCCTACAAGGCGATGTACGAGTTCAACCTCGATCGCGCGTCGTCCCAGTACAAGGGTCCGTTCAACCAGATCGCGAACGACGCGCAGGTGTTCACCCCGAAGGACACCGCGATCGTGACGCCGAACAGCGACACGCCGTACTCGATGGTCCAGCTCGACCTGCGGGCCGAGCCGATCGTGCTCTGCGTGCCCGAGGTCGAGAAGGGGCGCTACTACTCGGTGCAGCTCACCGACATGTACGCTTTCAACTACGGATATATCGGCAGCCGCGCTACCGGCAACGCCGCGGGCTGCTACCTGGTGTCGGGGCCGAACTGGAAGGGCGAGACGCCGCCGGGCATCGCGAAGGCGTTCGCGAGCGAGACGCAGTTCAGCCTCGCGATCTACCGCACCCAGCTCTTCGACGCGAGCGACATCGTCAACGTGATGAAGATCCAGGCCGGCTACCGGGTGGAGCCGCTCTCCGCGTTCCTCGAGCAGCCGGCGCCGCCCGCGCTTCCCGAGCCGGACTTTCCGAAGTTCGGCGAGAGCGCCTTCAAGACCGATTTCATCGCGTACCTGAACTTCCTGCTCCAGTTCTGTCCGACGGTGCCGGAGGAGAAGGCGCTGCGCGAGCGGTTCGCCCGGATCGGGATCGAGCCCGGCAGGGCCTACGACTTCAAGTCGCTCCCGCTCGAGGACCGGCTCGGCGTCGGCCTCGGGATCAAGGACGGCTACGAGTCGATCCAGAAGGAGAAGGCGGGGATCGGCAGCGAGGCGAACGGATGGCGGGTGGGATCCGCCTTCGGCGACCGCGCCTTCTACCACGGGAACTACCGGCTGCGCGCCGGCGCCGCCCTGGCCGGCATCTACGGCAACGACGCCGTGGAAGCGCTCTATCCGATGACGATGGCCGACAGCAAGGGGCGCCCGCTCGACGGCAGCAAGTACCGCTACACGATCACGATCCCGGCCCGCCAGTTTCCGCCGGTGAACGCCTTCTGGTCGGTGACGATGTACGACGGGAAGACGCAGCTGCTGGTCGAGAATCCGATCGACCGCTACCTGATCAATTCGCCGATGCTGCCGAAGCTGCGCAAGAACCCGGACGGCTCGCTCACGATCTACATCCAGAAGGATTCCCCGGGCAAGAGCCGGCAGGCCAACTGGCTCCCGGCCCCCGACGGCCCCATCTATCTGGTGATGCGCCTCTACTGGCCCAAGCCGGCGGCGCTCACCGGCGAGTGGAAGCCGGCGCCCGTCCTGCGCGTGGAGTAGCGATGGCCGGCGCGAGGAAGCTCGGCGGTGTGCTGGCCTCGGCGCTCCTGGCGACGCTTCTGCTTGCCGCGCGCGCGTCCGCGCAGGACGAGAAGCCCACCCAATCGCTGGGGGAGATCAACAAGCAGCTCACCAACCCGGTGAGCTCGATCTGGTCGATCACCTTCCAGCAGAACAACTTCTGGCTCGATCCCGGCGAAGGCCGGAATCTGCGCTGGAGCCCGAACCTACTGTTCCAGCCGGTGCTGCCGGTCGGGATCAGCGAGGACTGGAACCTGATCACCCGGCCGGTGGTCCCGCTCGTCGTCTCCCAGCCGCGGCCTGAGCCGGAGCCGGGGGATCCGACCCACATCGGCCGCTCGACGACCTTCGGGGACATCACGCTGCTCCAGATGGTCTCGCCGAGCCCGGAGCTCGCCGGGAACTGGCTGCTCGGACTCGGGCCGAGCTGGATCTTCCCGACCGCGGCCTCGGATTTCACGGGAAACGGCAAGTTCCAGGTCGGCCCCGGCGCGCTGATCGGATACCTCTCGGAAAAATGGATCCTGGGAGCCCTGGTCCAGAATTGGTGGTCCTTCGCGGGCGAAGATTCACGGCTCGGCACGAATTCGATGAACCTCCAGCCCGTCGCCGCCTACTTCCTGCCCGACGCCTGGAGCATCGGCTATTCCGGCAACATCCTGGCGAACTGGAAGCAGGACGCGGAGGACACCTTCACCGTCCCGATCGGCGCGAGCATCGCCAAGGTGGTGAAGCTCGGGAAGCTTCCGGTCCGCCTCGCGCTCGGAGTACAGTGGATGCCGGTCCAGCCGGACCGCTATGGGCAGAAGTGGAACATCCAGCTGATCGTGGCCCCCGTGCTCCCGAAGCTGATCAAGGGCTACCTGACCGAACCGAGCCAGCTGAGCTTTGGCTTGGGCAGATGACCGGAGGAGATCCATGTCGAAGGCAACCCCGTTCCTGATCGCCGCGGCCCTGCTCGCAGGGATGAGCGCCTGCGTCAGCACGCAGCAGCAGCTCGATGATCAACAGGCCACCGCCGTCGCAACCGCGCTCACGCGCGGGCGCTGGGAGCTGGCCTGTCCGGAGGCGACCGCGGTCGTCCTCTCGCGGGACTTCATCCAGCCGGCCATCCAGGGGCCCTGGGTGCAGGGAATGCAGCGGCTCGAGTACACGGTGGGCGTCGAAGGCTGCGGCAAGCGAACCACGGTGATCACGATCTGCCAGGAGGGATCGGACACCTGCTTCGCGGCCAATCCCGACAATCGCTTCATCCAGCAGTGAACGAGAAGATTGGCGCGAGAAGACAAGCACGCTTCGCAGACTTCTGAGACCTTGAAACGCCATCCATTTTGAGGGGACCTCGAACATGAAGGATTCGATCTTGCGTTCCACCGTCGCGCTGCTCGCTGGCGCCGCGCTTCTCTCGTCGGGCTGCGCCATGCAGTTCAAGGAGGACGAGAACGCGGCCGAGAGCAAGCCGATCGACTGCTCCACCGCGCCCGGCGACATCCGGGTGCTCAAGGGCGAGAAGGCGCACGTGGTCGAGCAGATCGCCATGGGCGTGACGTCGATCTATCCCGCGGGTCTCGTGCTCGGCATCCTCACCGGCACCGAAGGCACCAAGATCCAGGTGGCGACCGGCGAGTACAACCAGATGATCGACAAGAAGATCGCCGAGATCCAGAACGCCTGCGGCGTCTAGCCGGGCTTCGAGAGCGACGCACCGACCGCCCGCCCGCCCGGCAACAGCCGGCGGATGCGGACAGCGAGGGAGAGCCGTATGAGTAGACGCATTTTAGTGTCGGTCCTGGCGCTGGGGGCCGCCTGGTCGCTCTCGGGCGCTCCCGCGCGGGCTGCGGATCCGGCGCCGCCCGCCGCCACGCCCGTTCCGGTGGACCTGCTGCGCGCGATGTCGGACGCGCTCGCGAAGCTGAAGGCGTTCTCCTATCACGCCGAGATCGAGTTCGACCGTCTGCTTCCCGGAGGACCCAAGGTCCGGCTCGCCGGCGCAGTGGACGTCTCCGTGGCGCGTCCGGGCAGCCTCTTCGTCGACTATCGCGACGACGTCTCGGATCGTCTGGTCTGGTTCGACAAGGGCCGGGTGACGCTGCTCGATCCGTTCGCCGGAACCTACGCGGAGGTGTCCGGGCCCAAGAGCATCGACGGGATGGTGGCCAAGCTCGAGAAGGACCACGGGGTGACGCTCCCCCTCGGCGAGTTCGCCGAGAACGACGTCTACCAGGCGCTCACGCGCGGCGTCGAGCACGCCTACTACATCGGCGTGGGCAACGTCGAGGGCATCCACTGCCATCACGTGCTGCTCGAGCGCGAGGATCTCTTCATCCAGGTCTGGATCGAGATCGGCGAGAAGCCGCTGCCGCGCAAGCTGGTGTTCGAGTATCCGCTGCGCCCCGGCGTGCCGCAGTTCACGGCGTCGATCACGGAGTGGAGCTTCGAGGCGCCCAAGCCGGAGGTCTTCGCGGCGAAGATCCCGAAGGACGCGGGGAAGGTCGAATTCCTGCCGCTCGAAGGAGGCCGCTGATGAAGCGTTCTGCGAATCGATGCAGTGAGCGCCCGGTGCTGCGAGTCCTCGCCGGCGCGGTGGCGT
The DNA here is from genome assembly GCA_036560145.1 of Myxococcota bacterium. Lineage (GTDB taxonomy): Bacteria > Myxococcota_A > UBA9160 > UBA9160 > SMWR01 > DATBRV01. The sequence continues at coordinate 10 of DATBRV010000124.1, read as the reverse complement.
TGCTCTTCCT
>DATBRV010000123.1:0-109404 GCA_036560145.1 Myxococcota bacterium | reverse complement strand
GACGAAGGTCGCGCCGAGCTGGTTCACACGCTTGCCAGGCCGGCCGATGCGGAAACCGGAACGCAGCGCGCGCGCCGTGGCGGGCAGCGAGCCCAGCGCAAAGAGCCGCGAGAGGCCGACGCGCTCGACGCGGGCCGCGTCGGCCGCCCTGGCATCGTCGTCGACCAGGACGGGAAACGGAATCCGCTCGCTCTCGGCGAACTCCCGCGCGTAACGGAGATCGCCGGTTCCGATCACCACCACCTCGGCGCCGAGTGCCCGGATCTCGTCATACCGGTCGCGCAACTGCGCGGCATGCTCGCGGCAATGCAGTCAGCCGAAGTGGCGTGCGAAGACCAGCACGACCCGGCGCTCGCGCCAGAAATCACCCAGGCGTCGCGGCGTTCCGCCGCTGTCGGGCAGGCTGAGTGCCGAGAGTCTCTCGAGGTCCATCGCGGGGATTCTAGGGGAGCGGAGGTCGTCGGCTAGCGCGGCGCTTCAGGATCCGCTCGGCGCGCTCCGGCATCCGGGGGCGGATGCTCACCCGGCGTCCGGACGCAGGGTCGGGGCTTGGCTTCGTGTGCGCCCCAGGTCGTGCCACACCAGTCGCAACACAGGCCGGCGCCGAAGCGATGACCCCACGCGGTGGGGCTGTCGGTCCCCGCAACGGTCGGGGTCCGCGGTCGTCCGGACAGTTCGGCGGCTCTCACGGGGCCTCCCCGAGCCATGACGCGGAGGCGGATCGCGCCGCGCGCCACCGGCCCGGCTCGCTGCCGGGTTCTCGACCAGATCCAGATCCGCGAGGGAGACCGCGAGACGGCGGTCACCCGCCTGCTCGCGGCGCCTTTCGCGGTCGGAGGCGACGGGAGGACGCTTCCTCCCGTCGCGTTCCGATCCGAGGACGGCCTAGTAGCGGTCGCGACCGCGGCCGTAACCGCCGCCGCCGCCGCCACCACCACCACCACCGCCGCCGCCGCCACCAGCGCGCTTATCCTGCGCCTCGTTCACGCGCAGAGGCCGGCCACCCATTTCGCGCCCATCGAGTGCGCGCATGGCTGCTTCCGCACCCCGCGCGTCCTCCATCTCGACGAACGCGAAGCCACGAGCGCGTCCGGTCTCTCGGTCGGTGATGATGTTCACCGACGCAATTTCTCCGTGCGGCTCGAACAGACTTCGCAGCTCGGCCTCCGTCGCGGAGAAGGGCAGGTTTCCTACGTACAGCTTCTTGGACAAACAATCTTCCTCGTCACGACCAGCCGCCTGTGCGGTGGACGCGACCAACCTCGGAGCCTCCGCCGGACCCTCCGGCGCTACGACTCCAAGCGAACCAGACCACCCGAAAACGATCCGCACAATTCACGGTTGGCGTTTGAGATGGTCAAGGCAGACTCGATAGGGGAACAGGAACAGGGCAGGCGGGATTCAACCTGGAACCAATGACTGTCGACCGATCAGGGCTTGCCTCGAGAAAACAGCATACCACAGCGGCGTCGAGCCCCGCCAACCCCGGCCACTGACACACCGTCAGACCGTCGACGTCGCTGCTTCCGCGTCGGGCGTTTCGCCCCGCACCTCCGCGCCGGCGCCCGCGGGTGTCTGCGCCGGAAGCGCACCTGCCGAGAGGCCACCGTCGAGCGCGGTGAAGTCGCCCCCGCACAGCGCGCGGGCGCCCTCGGAGAGATGATCGAAGAGCGAGCGGTACTGGAGGCTCAGGTCCCGGAAACGGTCGGACGCGCCCGCGAAGTGATCCGACACGCTTGTGCGGTACTGCTCGAGTTCGGCGCGCGCGCGCTCGATCTGGGCCTTCGCGGCCGCCAGCTCGGCGGCGGAACGCTCGCTCTCCTTGCGCAGCGCCTCGACCTGGGCCGCGAGATCGCGCGTGGCGGCCGCGGCCTTGCCGGTGAAGCGGCCGACGAGCCAGCCGCCCACGAGGGCGGCGGCGAGCACGACCAGGGCGTAACCGATGGTGGGTGTCATGGGGGGACCTCCGCTCGAAGCTCGACTCTAGCGCGCCCGCGCAGCGTGCGGCGAAGGCCTCAGGACAGCTTCTTCTCCAGCCACTCGACGCTCCAGAAGCGCCCGAACTTGCGCCCGACCTCGTCGTAGATTCCGACCGGCTGGAAGCCGAAGCTCCGGTGCAGCGCCAGCGAGGCCGGGTTCGGCACCGTGATCCCCGCGTAGGCGCGGTGCACGTCTTCCTTCGCGAGCGAGTCGAAGAGCGCCCGGTAGAGCTGCGCGCCGATCCCCTGGCCCGTGAGGCCGGGAGCCACATAGACGGTCGTCTCGACGGACGGATCGTAGGCCGACCGGCCCCGGAAGGAGCTGCTGGTGGCGTAGCCCACCGCGCGCCCGTCGGAATCCGCCACGAAGAGCTGATGGCGCCCCGCGGGCGGGTAGTGGTCGAACCAGGCGCGACGCTGTTCGACTTCGAACGGCTCGACGTCGAACGTCACGGGCGAGCTCACGACGTAATGGTTGTAGAGCGCCGTCAGCTCCGGCAGGTCGGAGGCCTGGGGCCGACGGATGCGCACACGGGACGCGCTCACTCGATCTTGACGATCTTCACGTCGAAGGTGAGGGTGCGGCCCGCCAGCGGGTGATTGAGATCGAGCGTCACCTTCTTCTCCTCGACCTTCTGGACGCGCACCGGCACCTGGTTGCCGTCCGCGTCGACACCGATCAGCACGGCGTCGACCTTGCGCGCCGCCTCGGGGATCTCCTCGATGTCGACCTGCTTCACGTTGCTGGGGTCGATGTCGCCGTAGCCATCCTTGGGCGCGATCGTCACGTGCTTGGTGTCGTTCACGGCGAGCCCGGCGAGCGCCAGCTCGAGCGCGGGGAGGATCTGATTGGCGCCCTGTTGGTAGACGAGGGGCTGCTCGCCGACGTTCGAATCGGCCTGGGTGCCGTCGTCGAGCTTGAGGGTGTACTCGATCGAGACCTTCTTGCCGTCCGCCACCTTCGAGGCGTCGCTGGGCGCCTCCTCCGCACGCGCGCCGAGCCACGGCAGCACGAGGAAGCCGGCAGCGGCGAACGCCGAGAGGCGAAATCTGGGTTGGATTCCCACGAACAAGCTCCTCTGCGCGGACCCGCGTCGCGGGAACGCGCGTTCAGACGGGCAGCCGAAGCTCGCCTTCGACCACGGTGACCGCCGTGCCTCCGACCTGCACGCGCCAGCCCTCGCCGTCGGGCTCGACGCGCACCCAGACGCGCCCTGGCCGACCCATCTCGATGCCCTGCTCGGCGCGGTACTCGAGCGGCGCGCGGGCGCCCGACGATCGCGCCAAGTATGCCCCGACGCAGCCGTTGCCGCTGCCGCAGACGGGATCCTCGGGAATCCCCGCGCCGGGCGCGAAGGAGCGCAGCCTCACCGAACAGCCCGGGTCCTCGGCCTCGCGGCAGAAGACGGTGACCGGATGGCCGGTGCGCCGTTCGATCTCGGCGATCCGGCCGAGGTCCGGGGCGAGGCTCCGCACGCAATCGAGGCCGCGCAGCGGGACGATGTGCCAGCCGACGCCCACCCGCACCGTCGCCGGTTCGCCGTCGACGTCCTTCTCGTCGATGCCGAGCGCGCGCGCGAGCTCGGCCACCGCCGGCGCCGGCTCGAAGCGCGGAGCGGGCAGGGTCATGACGAAGCTGCGACGTCCGGCCTGGCTGCGCACCTCGATCGGCTGCACACCGGCCAGCGTCTGCTGGCGCAGGACGAAGACCTCGCCGCGCGGCGCGATCCGCCCCGTTTCGAGCATGGCGAAGGCGGTCCCGATCGTCGGATGCCCGGCGAAGGGAAGCTCGCGGGTCGGCGTGAAGATGCGGACGCGATAGTCGGCGCCGGGAGCTTCGGCGGGCAGCACGAAGGTCGTCTCGGAGAGATTCATCTCGCGCGCGATCGCCTGCATCTCGGCGTCGCCGAGCCCGGCTCCGTCGGGGAAGACCGCGAGCGGATTGCCGCCGAGCGGATGCTCGGTGAACACGTCGACCTGGAGCATGCAAAAGCGCCGCGCCATCGACGGGAGAGCCTACCGATAGGGAACTTCGACCGCGACCTTCACCAGCTGTCCCGCCTCCAGCCGGGGCTCGCTCGTGAGGCCGTTCGCGATCGACGTCTCCTCCAGGCTCCACACGTTGCCGGTGCGCGCCGAGAGGGATCCCAGGTTCTCGCCCGCGCGCGCCTCGACCACCCGCAGGCGCCGCTCCTTGATTCCGCCGCGCTCGGCCGCGCTCAGCTCCCCGACGCTGAGGGGGACCGCGGCGAGCGTGGCCGCCTGGCCCTGGTAGCGCGACTGCGGGCTCATGCCCGTGAGCCGCAGCACGGCCTTCGACTGCGCCAGCCAGGTGAGATCGAGCACGAGCGGACCATCCTGCGTGTTCACCACCGCGAGCGCGTGATACGCCTCGATTCCGCCCAGGCGTTCGCGCGAGCCGTTCTGGAGCGCGAGCCGGTTCGCCTGGGCGAACTTCGCTCCCGCAGCCTGCGGATCTCCCGCGGGCCCCTGCATCTCGAGCATCACCAGCGCGTCGCGCTGCGGCGAGACGGCGCCCACCGCGCTGGCCGTGTTCTGCACCTCCCAGCCGCTCGGGAAGTCGAGCGCCAGGTCGAGGCCCGGATGCAGGAAGCGCCGGCCGCGCAGCACGCCCTGCCCCGGATCGGGCCCGATCAGCAGGTTCTCGAGCTCGTGCAGGAAGGCGCGCTGCGCCGCGGGGACTCCCGGCGCGCGCGTCACCGCGAGCGTGCGCGCTCGCGCCGCCGTCGTCTGGGCCCGCTCGCTCGTCATCGGATGCGAGTCCAGGAAGCTCGGCAGGCGCTCGCCGTGCTCGAGCTTCGTCTGGCGCTCGAGCGTGACGAAGAAGCTGGAGACCGCCCCGGGGCTCCAGCCGGATTCCGCGGCCAGCTGCTGGCCGACCTCGTCGGCCTGTCGCTCCTGGTCGCGGCCGTAGGACGCGATCAGGCCCGCCCCCGCGAGCTGCCCCAGCTGCGAGACGGCCTGCGCCGCCTGGCCGCCCGCGGCGACCCCGGCGACCACGGCGCCGAGCGTGGAGAGCACGCCGACGCCGACCGAACGAGTCTCCCGTTGCGACGCATGACGCGCCGCGACGTGGCCGATCTCGTGGCCGATCACGTTGGCGAGCTCCGCCTCGGAGTTCGCGATCGCGAGCAGGCCGCGGGACACGTAGATGTAGCCGCCGGGAAGCGCGAAGGCGTTCGGCTCGGGCATGTCGGCGACATGGAAGCGGTAGCTCACGTCGCGGCGCGGCGAGTGCTGCGCGAGGCGCTGGCCGAGCGCGTCGACGTAGCGCGTCAGCCCGGGATCCTTGACCAGCCCGATCGATTGCTCGACCTCCTGGGCCGCCTGCCGGCCGAGCGCGTTCTCGCGCTCGGTCGACATGAAGGAGATCTCCGGCTGGCGGCTGACCGGGTTGATGGCGCAGCCGCCGGATGCGAGCGCTCCGGCCAGCAGCAGCGCGAGAGCGGGTCGGGCCGACACGCGAGCCAGGATATCGCGAGGCCGTCCGTCGAGCCGCGCCGGCCTCAGAAGGCGCGCGTCTCTCCGATCCGCAGCACCCAGCGGTCGGCGTCCGCGTAGCCCGCCTTCGCGCCCGCGGCCTGGAAGCGTCTGGGCGGCTCGTCCAACGGCTCGTCCGAGAGCTCGAAGGTTCCGAAGTGCATGGCGACCAGCCGGCGCGCGCGCAGGTCGAGGCCCGCCTGCACCGCCTGCTCGGGGTCGAGATGGTGCGGGCGCATCATCTCCGTCGGCTGGTAGGCGCCGATCGGAACCGCCGCGAGATCGAAGGGGCCGAAGGCGCGTCCGACGTCCGCGAACCCGGGATACCAGCCGCTGTCGCCCATGAAGTAGAAGCGCCGCTCGGGTGCGAGCACGACCCACGCGCACCAGAGCGAACGCCGCGCATCGAAGGGGCTGCGCTGGCTCCAGTGCTGCGAGGGGACGCAGGTCACCCGGGTCCCGCCCACCCGCGTGCCCTGCCCCCAGTCGAATTCCTCGACCCGTTCGATGCCCGCGTCTCGGAGCAGCGCGCCGTTGCCGAGCGGCACCAGGAAGCGCGTACCGGCGCCGCGCTGCGCGAGGCGAACCAGGGTGGGCAGGTCGAGGTGGTCGTAGTGGGAATGCGAGACCACGACGAAATCGATGGGCGGAAGCGCGTCCAGCTCGAGGCCGGGCAGGGCCCAGCGCCGCGGCCCGAGCCACGAGACGGGGCTGGCGGTGTCCGACCAGGTCGGATCCGTGAGGAAGCTGACCCCTCCCATCTGGACCAGCAGGGTGGCGTGGCCGATCCAGGTCGCCGTGGAAACGCTGTGCCGGGCGTTCTCGCGCAGGAAGGCCCCGTCGTTGGCGACGCGCTCCGGCGCTCCCGGGCGGCCGCCAGCGATCGAGTTCGCGATCCGGCGCAGCCCGAACGGCAGGGTGACGCCCAGGCCAGCGCGCGGGATCTCGCCGGCGAGGTTCAGGAATCGGCCGCTCGCATCGCGGGGAGCGGGTCCGAGGGGGGCGGGCCCCTGCGCCCAGGCCGCTCCCGAGCCGGCCACCAGGGCCGCCGCGAGCCATCCAGCCCAGCCCTTGGCGCGAACCTCCGGCATCGCCCCCAGCCTAGCGGCTCCCGGCGGCGGGGCGGGCGCCCCTACGCCGAATCCGGTTGAGTTCCGGGGGCGCCGCTCCGATGAGGTTCGTCGGGGGGGAGGACCGCGTCCCATGACGGCCTCGATCTTCGACTACGTATCCGACGAATTGGAGCGCCTCACCAAGCTCGAGAAGCTCGAGGCGCGCGGCACCGTTCGCCTCGCGCTCAAGGCGGCGGGTCTCGACGTGCGCACGGTCACCACCCAGCAGATGGTCGCGACACTCCAGAAGGTGATGCCGAGCGAGATCCGGGCTCGCGGCGTCGAGAACGGCGAGCAGATCTGCCAGACGATCGTGACCGGCCTCGAGCTCGCCCACCCCGCGTCCGGCGCCGTCCATCCCGAGTCGCCCGAGGCGATCTTCCGGCGGCTGGCCCAGGGCTGAGCCCTGGGGCCGCGCGCCCGCCGGCCTGACAAATCCGAAAATCCCATGCCTCGACGGGGAATTACGAGCCGCTCGCTGCGGCTCGCCGGCGCGCACTCGCGGTGAGCGGGACTCACCCATATGGGGGAAGCAGGGAACCCTGCGCGAGTCCATGCTCCGTCTCGGTCGAACCGGCGAATGGAGTGGGACGCAGGGAGGGCAGCGGTCCTCCCCACCTGAGATTGACCCGCCAGGGCGAGCGTCGGAGCGATCGAGACCGAAGCAAGCGATCGAAACCGCAAACTCCTGTCTTTCCTCGGGGCCCGTTCGCAGGAACGGGCCCCACCTTTTTCCGGGGACCGCCCCTATACTGGTTTCTACGGATTCGGCGTGCCGCGCGAGTGCCGTCGCGCGCCAGAGCTGCTTCCGATGGGAACCGCCGATGGGTCTGGACGAGCGCGCCCTCCCGCTCATCGAGAGCATCTACGCGTCCGCCATCGAGCCCGGAGGCTGGAAGCGATTCGCGCAGGAGCTTTCGGACGCCCTGGGTCGCGCCAGCGTCGCGATCACGATGCCCCACCCGGATTCCGAGCTTCCCTTCGACGCGACCCGCGTCCATCTGCCCGCTGCGTCGGGGCCCATCTTCGTCCACCACCTGCTCAAGGGTCTGCCCTGGGGCGATCCGTTCGACGGGCACGCGAAGAGCCGCTTCATCTTCGCGAGCGAGCGGCTGCCCGATTCCAAGGTCGCGGAAACGGATTTCTACCGCGAGTACATGCAGCCGTTCGGTCTCGCGCCCGAGGGCCCGATCTGCCATCAGATCGCGACCTCCTCGACGGGGAAATACGCGGCCATCGTGATCTACCGCCGCGTCGGCTGCCGCCCGTTCGACGACGACGACATCACGCTCTGCAATCTGCTCGTCCCGCACCTCGAGCGCGGCTATGCGGTCTACAGCCGGCTCGGCAGCGTGCGCCGCGCACGCGTGGCGCTCGCCGAGGTCCTCGACCGGTTGCCGACGGGGGTACTCGTATTCGACTCGCAGCACGCCCCGTTGATCGTGAACCGCAGCGCGCGGCGGATCCTCGACCTGCACGACGGATTCGCGATCGATCGCGGTCGCCCGCGGCTCGCGGACCGCCGGGAAGACGGAATCCTCCAGACGCTGCTCGCGAAGGCCTGCGCAGCCACGCAGAACGGCCGGCGTACGGTGGGCGACGTGATGCAGGTCTCGCGGCCGTCCGGGCGGCGCGCGTTCGCGCTGATGGTGGCGCCCCTGCTGGATGCGCCCCCCGGAAGCGCGGCGGGCGATGCGGTCTCGGTCGCCTTCCTCGCCGATCCGGAAACAGGACACATATCGACCACCGACGTGCTCGAGCAGCTCTATTCGCTCACCCCGGCCGAGGCCGAGCTGGTGCAGCTGCTCGCCCAGGGGCGCTCGCTCGAACAGGTGGCGACGGCGCGCAGCGTCACCATGAACACCGTGCGCAGCCAGCTCAAGCAAGTGTTCACGAAGACGGATACCAAACGCCAGGGAGAGCTCGTCCGCCTGGTGCTCACGGGCGTCTCGTCGATCCAGGACTGATGGCCACCGCGCCGAATCTCACCGAGAGCATCGCTGCGCGCCTGCGCAACGACATCCTGGTCGGAACCTACAAGGCCGGCGAGCGCCTCCCCGCCGAGCGAGACCTCGCCAGCCGGCTCGGCGTCAACCGGGGCTCGGTCCGCGAGGCGCTGAAGAAGCTGGAGCAGATGGGGCTGGTGGTGATCCGGCGCGGCGACGGCGCGACCGTGCGCCACCTGCACGAGGCGAGCATCGAGATCGTCCGCCATCTGCTGATCGTGAACGGGGTCGTGAACCGGCGCCTGCTCGAGCAGGTGCTCGACGCGCACGAGATGCTGGTGGCCGGGGCCGCGCACCTGGCCGTCGAACGCGGCAGCCCCGACGACCACCGGCGGGCGCGCGAGCTGCTGCGGCAGCTCGCCCTGCCCGGCAGCTCCGACGGCGAGCGGGCGGCCCTGTTCGACGCGCTCGTGGAGCTGATCACCCAGGCCAGCGGCAACCTCGTGCTCCAGCTGGTGCGAAACGTGATCCGGCCCGCGCTGGCCGAGCGCATGACCCTGGTCCAGCGACGGCTCGCCGGACGCTCCCGTGAGCTGGCCGTCCGCGTCGCCGCCATCGATGCGGCGATCGCCTCCGGAGACGCCGCGGCCACGGCCACGGCGGTGCGCTCGCTGGTGCGCGAGCGCCGTGTGCAGCTGCTCGCCGCGCTCGACGCGATCGAGAGCGAGCGCGAGCAGGGCGCCGCCCGCGCTCCCGAGGCCGCTACAGACCCTGTCTGAGGGCCGCGATCCGCTCGTCCAGCGGCGGGTGCGTCATGAACAGGCGGGCGATCCCGCTGCGCGGGATCCCCGACACGCCGAAGGCCGCGAGCTGATCGGGCAGCGGGGTGGGCTCGGAGGCCGCCTTCAGCCGCTCCAGCGCGGCGATCATCTTGCCGGTGCCGGCGAGCCGCGCCCCGCCCGCATCCGCGCGGAACTCGCGCCGTCTGGAGAACCAGAAGACCAGGATGCTGGCGAGGACGCCCAGCACCAGCTGGGCGACGATCGACGCCAGGAAGAAGCCCGCGCCGTGGCCCTCCTCGTTGCGAAAGACCACGCGGTCCACGAACGAGCCGATCACGCGCGAGAAGAACAGCACGAAGGTGTTCACGACGCCCTGGATCAGGGTGAGCGTCACCATGTCGCCGTTCGCGACGTGGCTGATCTCGTGCCCGAGCACCGCCTCGACCTCGTCCCGGCGCATCGAGCGGAGCAGCCCCGTGCTGACGGCAACCAGCGCCGCGTTGCGGCGCGCGCCGGTGGCGAAGGCGTTGGGCGTCTCGGATTCGAAGATGGCGACCTCGGGCATGCCGATGCCCGCGGCCTGCGCCAGGTGGGAGACGGTCTGCATCAGCCAGGCTTCCGCGTCGTTCGAGGGCTGGCTGATCACGTGCGCCCCGGTCGCGCGCTTGGCCATCCACTTCGACAGCAGCAGCGAGATGAAGCTGCCGCCCATGCCGAAGACCGCGGCGTAGATCAGCAGCGCGCGATGGTCGAGGCCCGTCCCGGTCTCGTCGAGGATGCGATCCACGCCCAGCAGCCGCAGCACCAGGCTCAGGACCAGCAGAACCGCGAGGTTGGTCAGGAGGAAGAGGACGATCCGCTTCATGGGGGGTTCCTTTCGATCCGCGTTCCGACGCAGATCGCCAAGATGAGGCCGCTGCCCGCTCGGCGCAAGGCTTCGGGAAGCAGCTATTCGGGAGATGCCGCGGGCGCCGGAGCGGCCGGGGCGGCGGCGGCGGACTGAACGGTTCGTTCGAGGTCGTAGAGGCGGTCGCGGATCGACGTCAGCTCGGCCGACGACGCCGCCGACGACGTCTCGTCCGCTTCGCGCGCGGCCGGCTCCGGCCGCCTGGCGAGCGAGGCCTCGAGCTTCGCCAGCCGGGGGCCTAGCTCGTCGCGCAGGCGCGCGATCTCCGCGCGGAGGTCGTCCTGCGCGGCGGATGCCTGCACGTCGGGCGCCGCCTCGACGCGCACCACGGGCGGGGCCGGCGACAACGCGACGCCGAGCGCGAGCCCGGCCAGGGCGCCGACGCCCGCGAACCAGGGGAGCACCGTCCGGCGCACGAACCGGTGCAGGAAGCGCGCCTCCTCCGGCGTCACCTCGAAAGCTTTCCCTCGTCGCTCATCCGCCATGCCGACTCCTCATCGACCGCCGGAAACTTCGCCTTAGAGACGGCGCTCACATGCTGGTGTCGGTCGCTCGCGCACGGCTGGAGGGCTGCACCCCCACTGCACGCGCCAGCCGCTCCGCGGTAGATTCGGCGCCATGGCCGAGGTGGAGCTGCTTTCCGGCCGGGCGACGTCGCAGGGGACGCGGCGCTTCGCCGCGCGCTTCCCGGACCGGCCGGGCCACTTCCGCTGCCCGGATCGCCTGAGCGTCTCCAGCTTCGGACTCGGCACGCGCGCCGGTGCGATCGGAGGCGTCGACGACCTGCTCTACCGCCAGGCGGTGCCGGAGCTGCTGGCGGGCGGCGTAAATGTTTTTGACACCGCGCTCTCCGACCGCATGCAGACCAGCGAGCGCGCGCTCGGCGTCGCGTTCGCGCGCGCGATCCGCGAGGGAGCGGCGGCGCGCGACGAGATCCTGGTGGTGACGAAGGGGGGGCTGCTCACGCCGGACCCGGATTTCGCCCGCAGCGCCGGCGAGGCGCGGCGCCACCTCGTGTCGACCTACGTCGAGACGGGTTTGGTCCCGCCGGAACGCCTGGTGGGCGGCGTGCTCTGCCTCGAGCCGGAGTTCCTGCGCGACCAGATCCTGCGCAGCCGGCGCAACCTGCGCCTCGAGACGCTCGACGTCTGGTTGCTCGAGCAGCCCGAGCTGGCCTTGCAGGCCTTCGGCGCTCCCGAGTTCCAGCACGTGCTCTGCCGCGCCCTCGAAGCGCTCGAGCAGGCCGTCGCGGACGGGCAGATCGCGGCCTACGGCGTGTGCAGCTGGGATGGTTTCCTGCGTCCGCACACGGATCGCGCCCATCTGTCGCTGCTCGACCTCTTCCAGTGGGCGCTCGACGTGGGCGGAGCCGATCACCATCTGCGCGCGATCCAGCTGCCATACAATCTGGCGATGGCCGAAGCGCTGCGGCTGCCCTCGCAGATCGGCCCGTCGGGCGGCACCGCGGCGGTGCTCTCGGCGTTGCGCGGCACCGGAACGCTCGTGCTCGCGAGCGCGCCGCTGGCGCAGGGGCGGGCCTTCGGGCGCCTGCCAGGATTCGTCCGCAAGTGCCTCCCGGGCCCGCGCAGCGACGCACAGCTCTGTCTCCAGTTCGCGCGCAGCAGCCCCGGGATCACGGCTGCGGTGGTGGGCATGCGCGAGGCCTCGCACATCGAGGAGAATCTGGCGCTCGCGCGCGTGCCGGTCGCGCCCCCGGAGGCGATCGAGGCGCTCTTCGAGAACGCGTCCGAGAGGGGCGGTGAAGCCGCCTGAACCCGCCCGCGATCCCGGCGGCGAAGCGCTCCCGCAGCGGCGGGGCCTCGGGCTGCGGGCCGCGATCTCGCTCGCCCTGGTGGCGGCGACCGTCGCCGTCTACGCACGCGTCGCCGGCCACGACTTCGTCGATCTCGACGACCGGATCGTGATCACGGAGAACCCGCTGGTGCGGGAGGGCCTGACGCCGGCGAGCGTGCTGCGCGCCTTCCGCGAGCCCGCGGAAGCCAACTGGGTCCCGCTGACCTGGATCTCGCTCCAGCTCGGCTACGCCCTCCACGGCATGACACCGGCCGGCTTCCTGCTCGGCAACGTCGCCCTCCACGCGCTCGCTTCCGCGCTGCTGTTCCTCGCGCTGCTGCGGCTCACGGCGGGCGTCTGGCCGAGCGCCGCGGTCGCGGCGCTCTTCGCGCTGCACCCGCTCCACGTCGAGTCCGTCGCCTGGGCGGCCTCGCGCAAGGACGCGCTCTCGGGCGTCTTCTTCATGCTCACGCTGCTGGGCTGGGCGCGCTTCGCCGAGCGCCCATCGACGGCGCGTTACCTGGCGGTCGCCTTCGTGTTCGCCTGCGGCCTGCTCTCGAAGCCGACGCTGGTGACCACGCCCTTCGTGCTCTGGCTGCTCGATTTCTGGCCGCTCGGCAGGCTGGCTGGCGTCTCGGGAGCGGGCGCGATCGCGCGCCGGGCGGCGAGGCTGCTGCTCGAGAAGCTCCCGCTGCTCGCGCTCGCGGCGGCGGCGAGCGCGGTCACCTACCTCGTCCAGAAGAGCGCGGGCGCGGTCGGAGCCGGGGCCCAGATCCCCTTCCCGCTGCGCGGCGCGAATGCGCTCGACGCGCTCCGGATCTACCTCGCGCAGAGCGTCTGGCCGAGCGGGCTCGCCGTCTACTACCCGCACCCGCTGGGCAGCCTCGGCCTGCCGCGCGTGGCCGCCGCGGCCGGCCTGCTCGCGCTGCTCAGCGCGCTCGCGCTGATCGGTCTGCGCAGGCGTCCCTATCTGTGCGTCGGCTGGCTCTGGTTCCTCGGCATGCTCGTCCCCGTGATCGGCCTGGTCCCGGTGGGCATCCAGGCGCACGCGGACCGTTACATGTACCTGCCGCTGATCGGGCTCTCGCTCGCGCTCGCGTTCGGGGCGGCGGATCTCGTGCGCAGCCGGCCTCGCCTGCGCGCGCCGGTGGTGGGCGCCGCCGCGCTGGCCCTCGCCGCGCTGGCGCTCACGGCCGCGCGGCAGGTGGAGACCTTCCGCGACTCGATCGCGCTCCAGGTCCACAACCTGGCCGTCACCGAGCGAAATCTCCTGGCGCACTACCGGCTGGGGGATGCGCTGCGCCGGGCGGACCGGCTGCCCGAGGCGGAGCGGGAATTCCGCAGCGGCCTCGAGATCGCGCCGCGCCACCTGAAGATCCGGGTCGCTCTCGCGGACCTGCTCGCGCAGAGCGGGCGGCTCGGGGAGGCGATCCCGCATTATCGCTTCGCCGCCGCCGCCGACCCGAGCGGGAGGGCGCTGGTGCTCGCGTCGCTGCGCACGGTCGCCGCGCAGCTGGCGGCGGCCGGTCGCGCGGACGAGGCGGCCCGGGCGAGCGCGCTGCGGGCGGACCTCGAACGGCGAGCGCCGCGGCCGGAGTGAACTTGCTAGCCTCGCGCCTCCATGCAGAGCCCGCAGGCGCCGCGCGGCCCGGACGCGCACCCGGACCTACACGTTCTCGACGTCGATGGGCGCGAGTTCCTGGTCGTCGGCACCGCGCACATCTCTCGGGAGTCCGCCGAGCTGGTGCGCGAGGTGATCGAGCGCGAGCGCCCGGATCGGGTCTGCCTCGAGCTCGATCGGCAGCGCTACGAAGCGCTCTCGAATCCGCAGCGTTGGGACGCCCTCGACGTCAAGCAGCTGATCCGGGATCGCCAGCTCGCGGCGCTGGTCGCCAACCTGATGCTGGCGGCCTACCAGAAAAAACTCGGCGGGGCGCTCGGCGTGAAGCCCGGCGCCGAGCTGCTGGCGGCGGGCCGCACGGCCGAGGCGCTCGGCATCCCCGTCTCGCTCTGCGATCGCGACGTGCGCGTGACCCTGCGCCGGGCCTGGGCCTCGCTCTCGCTCTGGAAGAAATCCCTGCTGCTCTCCACCTTCCTGGCGAGCGCGCTGGAGAAGCCGCAGCTCTCCGAAGAAGACCTGCGCGAGCTGCGCCAGCAGGACGTGGTCTCGAAGCTGATGGCCGAGCTCGCCGAATTCCTGCCCGCCTTGAAGCGCGTGCTGATCGACGAGCGAGACCGCTACCTGGCGCAGCGGATGCGCGAGGCCCCCGGCCGGCGAGTGGTGGCCGTGGTGGGCGCCGGACACGTCGCCGGCGTGCTCGCCGCGCTGCGCGAGCCGGGGCCGGTCGATCTGGCCGCGCTCGATCGCATCCCGCCGGTGTCGGCCGTCACCCGCTGGCTCGGCTGGGGGATACCGGCCAGCATCGTCGCGGCGCTGGTCGCGATCGGGGTCACCCAGGGGGCCGAGGCCGCAGCCAGGGACATGGCCTTCTGGGTGCTCGTGACCGGGATCCCCTGCACGCTCGGCGCGGCGGCCGCCTTCGCCCATCCCATCACGATCGCGGCCGCCTTCTTCACCGCGCCCGTGACCACGCTTTCGCCCGTGATCGGAGCCGGCCACGTGCTCGCGCTGGTGCAGGCCTGGGTGCAGCCGCCCATGGTCGCGGAATTCGAGAGGCTCGCCGAGGATTTCACCCGCCCCCTCCAGTGGTGGCGAAATCGCTTGCTGCGCGTGCTGCTGGTCTTCATCCTGACGACGCTCGGGACCATGCTGGGCGTCTACATCGGGGGCTGGGAGATCGTCTCGAAGCTGTTCGGAGGCGGTGGCGCATGAGCAAGCTGGAGCCGCGATGACGCCGCCGCGCCGCCCGCTCCGGATCGCCCACGTGACCGGCGAGCTGGGTTTTTCCGGCGGCGAGCTCCAGGTCTTCCTCCTCCTCGAAGGGCTGCGCAAGCGAGGACACCACAGCGTGCTGCTGTGTCCTCCCGAGAGCCGCAGCTTGAGCGAGGCCGCGCGGCGCGGCATCGAGGCGCGGCCGATCCGCGCGGGCAACGAGTGGTCCCTGCGCAGCATGTGGGAGATCCGGCGCGCGCTGCTGGCGAGCTCGCCCGATCTCGTCCACCTGCACACGGGACGCGCGAACTGGCTGGGCGGCCTCGCCGCCTGGTACCTCGGGCTGCCGGCGCTCACCACCCGCCGCATGGACCGGGCCGTGAAGCGCGACGTGCGCACGCGCTTCATGTACGGGCGCGTGGTCCGGCGCGCGGTCGCGATCTCGGGCGCGGTGCGCGCGCGGCTGATCGAAGGCGGGGTGCCCGCGGCGATGATCCGATTGATCCCGAGCGCCGTGGATCCGGAGCTGCTCTACCCGCAGCACGGCCGCGCGGCGACGCGCGCCGAGGCCGGTCTCGAGAGCGCTCCCCTGCTGCTGGTGGTGGCGGCGCTCGTGCACCGCAAGGGCATCGACGTGCTGCTCTCCGCCCTCGCGCGCCTGGCGGACGAGGGTCTGCGGCCGGCGCTCTGGATCGCCGGCCAGGGGCCCGCCCGCGCCGCGCTCGAGAAGCAGACGCGCGAGCTCGGGCTCGGGGATCAGGTGCGCTTCCTCGGCCAGCGCGGCGACGTGGCGGACCTGCTGAGCGCCTGCGACGTCTTCATCCTGCCTTCGCGTCACGAGGGGCTCGGGGTGGCCGCGCTGGAGGCGATGGCGGCGGCGCGTCCGATCGTGGCGACCCGCGTGGGCGGCCTCGCCGAGGCCGTCGTGCACGAGCGCACCGGCCTGCTGGTGCCTCCCGAGGATCCGGCGGCGCTGGCGGGCGCGTTGGCCCGGCTGCTCCGCGATCCGGAGCTGCGGGCGCGGCTCGCCGCGGCGGGCCCCGCGCGCATCGCCGAGGGCTTTCGCGCCGACGATCTGGTGGAAGCCTACGAGGGCCTCTATTGCGAGGTGCTCGCGGAGGCCGGCCGCTCGTGAGCGAGCCCGCGGGCGGGCGGCTGGGCTCGATCGAGATCGTCGAGGACCTCACCGCGAAGAGCCGCTGCGACGAGGGGTTCCTGCGCCTGCGCCGGCTGCGCCTGCGCAATCTCTACCAGGACGGCACCCGCTCCGCGGTCTACCCCTGCGACGTGCTCTCGCGGCCCGGGAGCGACGCCGTGGTGGCCGTGCTCTACGAGATCGACGGCGCCCGGCGCGTGCGCGTGCTGCTGCGCGACGCCCCGCGCGCGCCGGTCTACCTGCGCCACCGCAAGCGCTTCGTGCACCCCGACCCGCGCGTCTATCTCTCGCTGCTGGAGCTGGTGGCGGGGATGGTCGAGGAATCGGATGGACCCGGCGACACCGGATTGTGCCGGCGCGCCGCGATCGAGGCGCGGGAAGAAGCGGGCGTGAGCCTGCGGGCCGAGGACTTCCGCGTGCTGGGAGGCGAGAGCTTCGCGAGCCCCGGAACCGGCGACGAGAAGCTGCGCTTCTGCTGCGCGCAGACGGCGCTCGCCGGCGCGTCCGCGGGCGGCGGCGACGGCAGCGTGATGGAGGAAGGCGCGAGCCTGGTCGCGCTCGAGCTCGGCGAGGCGATCGAGGCCTGCCGCAGCGGCGCGATCCCCGACATGAAGACGGAGCTCGGCCTGCTGCGCCTCGCCGATCACCTCGGCTACCTCCCGCAGCTGCGCTGCTTCGTCGACGAGCTCCCGCCCGAGCTCGCCGCCCGGCACTCCCGTCTCGGCATCGCTCCGCACCGGTGACCGCCGAGGCAAAGCCCAGGATCGGCATCGTGGGCGCCGGACGGCGGCGCCAGGGGCTCGGCCCCTTCGTTGCGCGCGATCTGGTCGCGGCCGGCGCCGTGATCCCGGGCTTCGTGGTGACCCGCGCGGAGAGCCGGGACGCGGTGCTCCGCGCCTGGTCGGATGACCTCGGCATCGCGCCCCGCGGCCACCTCGACCTGCCCTCGCTGCTCGCCGAGGGGGGCCTCGACGCGCTCGCGATCCTCTCGCCGGCCGAGACCCACGAGCGACACCTGGAAGCGGCGCTCGAGGCGGGGCTGCACGTGCTCTGTGAGAAGCCCTTCCTGTGGGGGCGGCCGGAGCTGGGCGCCGCCGCGCGCCGGCTCGCGCTCGGATTCGACGCGCGCGGGCTCCTGCTCTGGGAGAACTGCCAATGGCCGTACGCCCTGCCCGCCTTCGAGCAGCTGCATCCCGGCGCGCTCTCCGGTCCGCTGCGCCGGCTCGCGATGCGGCTCCAGCCCGCTTCGCGGGGTGCGCAGATGCTCGGGGATTCGGTCCCGCACGTGCTATCGCTGATCCAGGCGCTGCTCCCGGGCGGAGCCGGCCGCATCGAGCAGCTGCGCTTCGCGGGCGGCGAGCCCGCCTCGGACCGGCTCGACCTCGCCTTCCGGTTCCTGGCGGGCGAGCGGGCGCTCGAGGTCGAGATCGAGCTGCGGCGCAGCGACGGCCATCCCCGGGAGGCGGTCCTCGAGATCGACGGACTGCGCGCGGAGCGTCTGGTCGCCGCGGACGGATACCGGCTATCGTTCGGCGCCGACGGCCGCAGGGTGCCGCTGCCCGATCCGCTGACACGCCTGGTCGCCGATTTCACGGCGGCGCTGCCTCCTCCCGGCGCGCGGGCGACGGCGACGCGCAGCCGGGAGATCGCAGAACGAATGGAGCTGCTGGGGCACATCGTCACCGGCTTCGCACGCCAGGCTCGAGGGGAGGCCGCGTCCTGACGGATCCGATCCACGACTTCACGGCGAAGCTGCGGCAGCCCTCGCTGGCCGGGCACGTCGAGCGCTACGTGCGCTGGCGCCGCGAGCTCGGCCGCGCTCGTGCGGAGGGCCGGCCCGAGCCGGCGCCGCCCGATCTCGCGCCGATCTCGCTGAACCTCGACCTCACCACCGCCTGCAACTACCGCTGCGACCACTGCATCGACTGGGACATCCTGAACACCCGGCACCGCCACGACGACGCGGAGCTGGAGGCCAGCATTCGCGCGATGGCCGAGCGCGGGCTGCGCTCCCTGATCCTGATCGGCGGCGGCGAGCCCACCCTGCATCCGGGCTTCGAGCGCTTCGTGCGCTTCGCCAAGGGGCTCTCGCTCCAGGTCGCGGTGGTCTCGAACGGAAGCCGGGGGGAACGGCTGCTCGAGATCGCGGACGCGCTCGGACCGGGCGATTGGCTGCGGCTCTCGCTCGACGCGGGCAGCGACGAGCTGTTCCGGGCCATGCACCGGCCGGTCTCGCGCTCCCTCACGCTCGACGAGATCTGCGGGTGGGTTCCGCAGATCAAGCGGCGCAACCCCGATCTGCGGATCGGATTCTCCTACATCATCGTGTGGAGGGGCGCCTCCCGCGACGGCGTCGCGCTGCACGAGAACATCGACGAGATCGTGCTCGCGACCGAGCGCGCGCGCCGCTTCGGCTTCGACTTCATCGCGCTCAAGCCGGTGCTCGAGCGGGCGCCGGGCGGCGCCGAGGTGATGGATCCGGCCGCCGCCCAGGAGGAGCTCTCGCGCGTGGTGGCGAGGATCCGCGGCGAGGTCGAGAAGGCTCGCACGCTCACCTCGGACGGCTTCAGCG
Source organism: Myxococcota bacterium (assembly GCA_036560145.1). Classification (GTDB taxonomy): domain Bacteria; phylum Myxococcota_A; class UBA9160; order UBA9160; family SMWR01; genus DATBRV01. The sequence continues at coordinate 90,822 of DATBRV010000123.1, read as the reverse complement.
TCCACGTGAGCACCAACCTGCGGGTGCTCGAGGCCGGCAACTGGGCCGAGCTCACGCGCCAGCCGCGCACCTGCCACATGCAGGCGCTGCGCCAGGTGCTGACGCCGATGGGCCTCTACAACTGCCCGGCGCACCGGGGCGTCGAGCGCGCGCGGATCACCGGGCGCGACGCCTTCGCCGACCAGGAGCGCGCCAAGACGACCGGGGCCGCGCTGGCAGCCCTGCTCGAAAGATTCGACGCGAGCCAGGAGTGCAGCGAGGTCACCTGCCTCTACAACGGCGTGAACTGGTGGCTCGAGAAGATGATCGAGGACCCGCGCGAGGACGTGGAGATCCTGCCCGGCGACGAGCGCCTCGACCACTTCCTCTGATGCCGCCGCGTCGCATCCTGGTGCGCCTGCCGAGCTGGGTGGGCGACGCCGTGATGGCGACGCCCGCGCTGCGCGCGCTGCGCGCGGCCCATCCCGATGCCTGGATCGGCGCGCAGGGGCGCCCGCCGCTGGCCGGCCTGCTGGCCGGGCTCGCCAGCTTCGACGAATTCCTGCCCGATGCCGGGCAAAGCGCCCTCGCGAACGTGCGCGCGCTGCGCGCGCTGCGGGCGGACTGGGCGGTCCTGCTCCCGGATTCGCCGCGCGCCGCGCTGGCTCCCTTCCTCGCGAGGATCCCGCGCCGCGCGGGCTACGCGCGCGACCCGCTGCGCCGGCTGCTGCTCACGGACGCGCTCGCGCCGCCCCGAGAAGCCGGGCGGCGCGTCCCGATCTCGATGATCGAGCGCTATCTGCGCGTGACGCGCAGCCTCGGCTGCCCGGACCAGGGGACCCTTCTCGAGCTGCGCGTCGAGCCCGAGGCCGCCGAGCGCGTCGCCAAGGACCTCGCGCGCCGGGGCGCTCCCGAGGGCGCGCGGATCCTGCTGGTGACGCCCGGCGCGGCCTTCGGATCCAGCAAGCTGTGGCCGCCCGAGCACTTCGCCCGCGCCTGCGATGGGCTCGCGCAGCGCCACGGCCTGTTCCCGGTGCTCGCGCCCGCGCCGGGCGAGGTGGCGATCGCGCAGGCGGTGGCGGGGCGGATGGCGGAGCGGGGGCTGGTCGTCGCCGCGCCCGAGGCGACGCTCGCCGAGCTGAAGGCGCTCGTCGCGCGCGCTGCGCTGCTTCTCACCAACGACACCGGGCCGCGACAGATCGCGGTTGCGCTGGGGCGGCCGGCGGTGGTGCTGATGGGCCCGACCGATCCGCGTCACACGGCGCACCACCTCGAGCGCCAGCGGGTGCTGCGCGAGGCGGTGCCGTGCAGCCCCTGCCACCATCGCATCTGTCCGATCGATCACCGCTGCATGACGCGGCTCGCCCCCGAGCGCGTGCTGGCGGCGGCCGACGAGCTGCTCGCGTGACGGCCCGCGTGCTGCCCGATTCCCGCGAGCTGGTGCCGCTGCTCGAGCAGGCGCGCGCGCGCGGCGCGCGGGTGGCCCTCACCAACGGCTGCTTCGACGTCCTGCACGTCGGCCACCTGCGGCTGCTGCGCGAGGCGCGCGGGCTCGCCGATCTGCTGGTGGTCGCGCTCAACGACGACGCCTCGGCGCGCGCCAACAAGGGCGACGGGCGGCCGCTGGTGCCGCTGGCCGAGCGGATGGAGCTGGTCTCCGCGATCGAGGGAGTGGACTTCGTGACCAGCTTCGGAGAGCCCACCGCAGCGGCATTGCTGGCCAGGCTGCGGCCCGAGATCCACGTGAAGGGAACCGACTGGACCCCCGAGACGGTCCCCGAGCGCGACGTGGTCCTGGCTTATGGCGGCCGCGTCGTGATCGCCGGCGACCCGAAGACCCATTCGAGCTCCGAGCTGATCCGCCGTCTGGGGCCCTAGGGCTCCTTCAAGAGGCCTCCCGGTCCGGCCGATCCATCCGAGGCGGATTCCCGCGTCGGAACGGCGATGCACGCGTACGTCTTGCTGGTGGCCACGGCCGCGATCGTCTCCGCCGTCTGTGCGGGGGGAATCCTGGCTCGCGATCCGCGCGGGCGCGCCAGCCGGCGCGGCGCCGCCCTGCTCTTCGTGTCGTCCTACTGGGCGATCAGCGAGCTGGCCTGGAACCTCTCGGGCGACCGCGCCACCGCGCTCGCCTGGGTGCGCGCCTCGGCTCCCGGCTGGCTGTTCCACGGACCGGTCGTGCTCCAGCTCTTCCTCGAGGCGGAGGGCGGCGCCTGGCCGCGTCTGCGCCGGCTGGTGCCGCCGCTCTACGTCGCCTCGTTCGTCTTCGTCGCCATCACCTGGTTCACGCCCTGGATGATCCGCGACATGGTGCAGACGCCCTGGGGCTGGGGCTACGTGATCGGGCCCGCGCACCCCGTCATGTTCGCGGTCTCCATGCTCGGGATCCTCTCCTCGCTCGTCGTGGTGCGGCAGCTCTTCCGCAAGCTCTCGTCGCCGGCGGAGCGGCGCCAGAAGCCGTGGCTCGCGCTCGGGATCGCGACACCGATCTGCGCCGCCTCGGTGACGGACGTCCTGCTGCCGTGCCTCGGGATCCAGGTGCCCCGGCTGGCGACCAGCGCGATGGCGACCCTCGGCGCGATCGCGCTCTGGAACACGCTGCGCTTCGGACACTCGCTGCTCACCCCCGGCACCTTCGCCGAGGAGATCCTGGCGACGCTCCCCGACGGCGTCGCGCTGCTGCATCCGGACGGCAGGATCCGCTCGGCGAACCCCGGCCTGGCGGCGATCAGCGGGCATCCGGCCCAGGAGCTGGTCGCGATGGGCGTCGAGCGGCTGCTCGGGAACGAGCTCGGCGACGTCCCCGGCGATGGCGGCGAGCGCACGTTGCTGCGCGCTTCGGGCGATTCCATCCCGGTCTCGATCGCCACTTCCGAACTTCGCGACCGGCAGGGCTATCTGATCGGTCGCGTGCTGGTGGTGCGCGACCTGCGCGACGTCGCCCAGCTGCGCAGCCGGCTGGTGATGTCGGCGCGACTGGCGGCGGTGGGCGAGCTGGCCGCCGGGATCGCGCACGAGATCAACAACCCGATCGCCTTCGTGCGCTCGAACCTCTCGCAGCTCGCGAGCCACTGGAAGACGGTGCGCAGCGAGCTCGAGCAGGCGGGACGGGCCGAGGCGCAGCGCGAGCTGCTCGCCGAGGGCGAAGAGCTGATCGAGGAGTCGGTCGATGGCGTCGACCGGGCGGCGGAGATCGTGCGCGGGGTGAAGGGGTTCTCGCACGCCGGCCATCAGCTGCGGGAGCCCACGGATCTCAACCAGCTGCTGGAGGACGTGCTGCACATGGCGGCGGCGCAGCTGCGCGGCCGCGCCAGCGTCGAGCGCTACTACGTCGAGCTCCCGCCGATCGCCTGCGTCCCGCAGGAGATCAAGCAGGTGTTCCTGAACCTGATCGTGAACGCCGGTCAGGCGATCTCCGACGGCGGCACGATCCGGATCGCGACCGAGGCGCGCGGTGAATTCGTGACCGTGAAGGTCGAGGACGATGGCTGCGGAATCGCGCCCGAGCATCTCGAGCGCATCTTCGATCCGTTCTTCACCACCAAGCGCGTGGGCGAGGGCACCGGGCTCGGCCTCGGCATCGCCTACCACATCATCCGCAGCCACGGCGGCGAGATCCAGGTGGAATCCGAGCTCGGCCGCGGCAGCCGCTTCCGGGTCCGCCTTCCGGTTTGATGAACTTCGCTCGCCTGCGGCTCGCTGCGCGCGGGCTTCGCCCGCTTGCGGCCCGCTATTCGAGCAGGCGGCGCTCGAGGCGTTCGACGGCGTCGTCGGGGACGCCGATCTCGCGCACGTAGCCGCGCATCGAGCCGTACTTCTCGCCCACGCGCTCGAGCAGCGAGATCATCGTCTGGGGCTCGGCGTGCAGGGTGTCCGGCGGCAGGTTCTCCAGCATGCCCTGATAGCCTTCGCTCGCCATCAGCCGGGCGATGATCGCGTCGAGGTTCTGTTGGGTGGCCGCGTAGTCGGCGACGATGATCTCGTCCGCCACGCCGAGCAGCCCCAGCAGCACCGCCGAGACCACGCCGGTGCGGTCCTTTCCCGCCGCGCAGTGGTAGACCGCCGGCGCCTCGGCCTCGGAGAGCGTCTGGATCACGCGCGCGATCGGGCGCTTGGCGTGCTCGGTCATCAGGAAGTAGCGATCGGAGAGCGTGAGCTGCGCGCCGAGATCGGCGCTCGCCGTGCCCGCGCCGTCGAAGAGCGGGAGGTGGTGCATGCGGATCGACTCCGCCGCCAGCCGCCCGCGTCCGTCGATGGCGATCTCCCCGCTCGAGCGCAGATCGACGACGTGGCCGAGGCCGATCTCGCCGCGCAGGCGGGCGACGTCCGCGGCCGTCAGGTGGTGAAGCGCGTCGCTGCGGAACAGCATGCGCCAGCGCAGCCGGCCTCCCGCTCGCGTTGGATACCCGCCGAGATCGCGAAAGTTGTGGCAGCCCTCGAGCTCGACGCTGCGCTGCATCAGGTGATCACGACTCCAGCGAGCCGTTCGAGCTCCCGCGGGCGATGGATCACCACGTAACCCTGCTCGAGCGTGATCAGTCCGGTCTCGATCCATTCGCGGAGCTGCTTGTTGATGCTCTCGCGCGACGCGCCTACCAGATCGCCCCACTCCTCCTGCGAGAGCTTGAGGTCGATCTTCACGCCGTCGTCGAGGCGTTCGCCGTACGAGCGCGCCAGGTGCACGAGCTTCTTCGCGAGCCGCACCGGGAGGTTGAGAAAGAGGGTGTCCTCGACCAGCTCGCTCACGCGCTTGAGGCGCTCGGCGAGCACCGCGAGCAGCTCGATCGACGCTTCGGGATGGCTGCGCAGGTACTGAAGGAAATCGCGGCGGTCGATCACCAGCAGATCGCAGGGAGTGATCGCGGTGACGGTGGCGGTGCGCTGCGGGCGGCCGAGCAGCGCGATCTCGCCGAACACCTCGCCTTCGCCGAGGATGCTGAAGACGACGTCGTCTCCCTCGTCGGAGGTGGTGAGGGCCTTCAGCCGGCCCCGGATCACGACGTAGACCTGCGTGCCCTCGTCGCCCTTGTGGAAGAGCCGCTCGCGGGCGGCGAGCCGCGTGTTGCGCGCGACCGCGATCAGCGCGTCGAGATCCTTGTCGGAGAGCCCGGCAAAGAGCGTCACGCTCCCGATCAGACGGCGCTTTTCCTCTCGCGACAGCGTCGGCACGCGCACAGCATACACCGGCAGCCCGACGGCCCGGCCTACGACGGGCCTCAATCTTCCCGCCGGGCTGCCGATCTATCGAGGCCCATGCGCAGTCGCGACCTCGGCCGGCGGACCCTGGCCTCCTACGTCCCTTCCCACGCCTTCGCGCCCCGCGCCCGCGGGGTGCTCGAGGGGCTCGGCTACCGGATCGTGCCCGTGACGACCCAGGGACGCTTTTCGGACGACCACTGGGAGCCGGACTTGCGCATCGTCGACGAGCGCCATCTCGAGAAGCTCCCCGACGAGAACTACCTGCCGCGCACCCCGGTAATCGTGCTGACCGGAGGCCGGCCGAGGGTGCTCCAGGACCCCCGCGTGATCGGCTGCGTGGCGCGCCCCGCCGAGGTGAGCGCCCTCTATCCGCTGCTCCAGAAGGCGCTCGAGCCGACGCCGCGCCACGCGGTGCGCGCCCCGACGCTGCTGCCGGCGCGTTGCACGCGCGCGGACCGTCGCTGGACGGGAGCGCTGCTCACGCTCTCGCGCGGGGGCTGCCTGTTCCGCACGCTGGAGGCGATGCCGCCCGGGCTCGAGCTGAACCTGATCTTCCCGCTGCCCCTCGGCCGCATGGTCTCGACCCGCGCGCGTGTGCTGCGGCAGGACGGCGACCGGGTCGCGATGGCCTTCGCCCATCCGCCCGCGCAGTCGACGCGCGCCATCGACGAGTACGTCGAGGGCCGACTCGCGATCCTCTGATAACCTCCCGGCTCGAGTGAACTACGCTCGGCTCCGCCTCGCTGCGCGGCCGCTTCGGAAAGCGGCCTTGCAAGACCCGTCGACCGGCTCGGCGCCGTTGACGCATCCGGCAAGTGGCGCGGAGCGCCACGCGCAGTGAGCCGAAGGCGAACGTCGTTCACCAAGAACGGAGATCCGCGATGAAGCTGGGGCTGATGGTCGGTTACTGGATGGCCGGGCCGAGCGACCCGATCGAGACGGTGCTGGAGGCCGAGCGCCTCGGCTACGACTCGGTCTGGACCGCGGAGGCCTACGGCTCGGACGCCTTCTCGCCGCTCTGCTGGATCGGCGCCCGCACCACCCGCATCAAGCTCGGCACGGCCGTGATGCAGATCTCGGCGCGCACACCTGCCTGTGTCGGAATGACCTCGATGACGATCGATCACCTCTCGCACGGGCGCCTGATCCTCGGCATCGGCGTCTCGGGCCCGCAGGTGGTCGAGGGCTGGTATGGGCAGCCCTTCCCGAAGCCGCTGGCGCGGACCCGCGAGTTCGTCGAGATCCTGCGCCGCATCCACCGCCGCGAGTAGCCGCTGCGCTACGACGGCGAGCACTACCAGCTCCCGCTCAAGGGCGGCTCGGGGCTCGGCAAGCCGCTCAAGCTGATCACGCGCCCGCTGCGCACGCACATCCCGATCTACATGGGGGCCGAGGGGCCTAAAAATGTGCGGCTGGCCACCGAGATCGCCGACGGCTGGCTCCCGATGTTCATCCCGCCCTCGCGCATGGGTCTCTACCAGGACTCGCTGCGAAACGCGAAGCCCGAGTTCGACATCGCCGCGACCTGCTCGGTGATCCTCGGCGACGACGTCGAGAAGGCGATGCTGCCGATCAAGATGAGCCTCTCCTTCTACCTGGGCGGCATGGGCGCCAAGGAGAAGAACTTCCATCTCGAACTGATGGAGCGCATGGGCTACGGCGAGGCCGCCCACCGCGTGCAGGATCTCTTCCTCGCCGGCAAGCGCGCCGAGGCGATCGCCGCGGTGCCCAGCGAGCTGGCCGACGAGATCGCGCTGGTGGGCCCCGCCGAGCGGATCCGCGATAGGCTCGAGATCTGGAAGGCCAGCCCGGTGAAGACGTTGCTGCTCGGCACCCAGGACCCGAAGGCCCTGCGCCTGATGGCGGAGCTGTTGCTCTAGCCCGGGATCCCGGCTCTACCAGACGCTATTCGGGCAGGGTTTCGCCCGAACCCCCGAACTCCTTCGGGAAGTCCTTGAACTTGGGAAGCCCGTCGCGCAGCGCGAGCACCTTCTCGCCGTAGTGAACGTGCATCGTCGGCTGGAACGCGAGGTCGGGTAACACGATCGAGAAGACGTCGATCATGCCGATGGCCGGGTGCCCTACCAGCACGCGTCCCCCGCACCGCTTGCAGAACTGGCGGTGGCTCGCCTCCGTCTTCTTGAACACCCCGAGCTGATCGGCGCCCTTGGTGACTCGAACCTTCGCGGCCGGCCAGAGTGTCGCGCCGTGGATCGGCGCGCTCAGCCAGGTGCGACAAGACCCGCAATGACAGAAGGCCATCACCGCTGGCGCGCCGGTCGCCTCGATCTCGACGGCCTTGCAGAAGCAGGTTCCCCGGTAGGTCGATTCGCTGGGCATGCAGACTCCTCTGATGGGTGGACTCGGTCGCGCAAGCCGCGCTAGAGCTTCGCCCGCACCGCCGCGGCGGCTTCCTCGAGCGCTCGCTTGCCCGCGTCGATCATCGCGCCCATCGAGAAGAAGCCGTGGAACATGCCTTCGTAACGGACCTGCGTGGTCGGCACGCCGGCCTGTGCGAGCCGGGCGGCGAGCGCCTCGCCTTCGTCGCGCAGCGGGTCGAACCCGGCGGTGACGACGTGCGCCGGCGGCAGGCCCGCGAAGCTCGCCGCGCGCAGCGGCGAGGCGTAGGCGAGCTTGCCGTCCTCCGGGCGCGCCAGGTAGTGGTTCCAGAACCAGCGCATCATCTCGCGCGAGAGCAGGTAGCCCTGCTTGTTCTCCTCGTAGGAGGCCGTCGTGAAGTCGTGATTCGCGACGGGGTAGACGAGCAGCTGGTGGCGCAATGCCGGGCCGCGGCGATCGCGCGCCATCAGCGCCACCACCGCCGCGAGGTTGCCGCCCGCGCTGTCGCCGCCGACGCAGACGCGCGAGCCATCCACCCCTATTTCGGCGCCCTTCTCGGCCACCCAGCGCGTGGCCGCGTAGCAATCCTCGGGCCCGGCCGGGAACTTGTGCTCGGGGGCCAGGCGATAATCGACCGACACCACGCTGCAACCGATGGCGTTCGCGAGGCTGCGGCAGGTGCCGTCGTGCGTGTCGAGGCCGCCGATCACGAAGCCGCCGCCGTGGAAGTAGACGAGCGCCGGGAGCCGGCGGGCCTCGCTCGGGGCATAGATCCGCACGGGGATCTCGCCGGCGGGGCCGGGGAGCGTGCGGTTCTCGACGCGCGCCACCGTTTCGACGGGGCCCGTGCTGCCGGGCATCGCCGCCATCGCCTGACGCAGCAGCGGGGGGGTGAGCGCGAGCAGGACCTCGTCGCTGATCACGGGGATCTGATCGAGGACGGCGCGGGCCTGGGGGTCGAGCGGCATCGGTTTCTCCGGCAGGTGGATCCCGACTAGAATACCCGCGTGAGCTTCACCACGCGACCGACGCTGCGCGGCCATGGCGGCGCCGTGTCGGCCGGCCATTACCTGGCGACGCAGATCGGCGCGCAGGAGCTGGCCAGCGGCGGCAACGCCGCGGACGCCGCCTGCGCGATGGGCTTCGCGCTCCAGGTGCTGGAGCCGACCCAGAACGGGCCGGCGGGCGAAGTACCCATTCTCGTGTATGACGCGGCCGCGGACCGCAGCTGGGCGATCTCGGGGCAGGGCCCGGCCCCGGCCGCCGCCACGCTCGCGGCGATGCGCGAGCGGGGCGTCAGCTGCATTCCCCCCGATGGCCTGCTGGCGGCGACCATCCCCGCCGCGCTCGACGCCTGGTCCCGGCTGCTCGAGCGCTTCGGCACCCGGCGGCTCGAGGACGTGCTCGCGCCGGCGCGCGGGCTCGCCGCTCGCGGCTTCCCGATGTACCCGTTCCTGCGCCTGATCCTGCGCTTCTGCGAGCCGCGCTTCCGGGAGCAGTGGCCGAGCAGCGCGAAGCTCTACCTGCCGGTGCGCGAGGTCGGCGAGCGCCAGACGAACCCGCCCCTCGCGGAATTCTTCGACGCGCTGATCCGCGCCGAGCGCGCGGCGAGCGGCTCGCGCGAGGCGGGGATCCGCGCCGCCCGCGACTTTTTTTATCGCGGCCGCCCCGCCGAGCAGATCGAGCGCTTCCTCGCGCAGCCGGTGCGCGACGCCACCGGCCGCGAGCACGGAGGTCTGCTGACGGCGCAGGATCTCGCCGGCTACCAGGGCGGAATCGAGGAGCCGGTCACGTGCGACTATCGCGGAGCGCGGGTCTGGAAGTGCGGACCCTGGAGCCAGGGGCCGGTGTTCCTCCAGCAGCTCCGACTGCTGGAGGGCTTCGACCTCGCCGCGATGGGCGCGGGCACCGCCGACGCGCTGCACACCTGGGCCGAGTGCGCGAAGCTCGCCTTCGCCGACCGCGAGGCGGTGTACGCCGATCCGCGCTTCGAGAAGGTGCCCCTCGATCTCCTGCTGTCGGAAGCCTACGCGCAGGCCCGTCGCGCGCTGGTCGATCCGCAGCAGGCCTCGCTCGAGCTGCGGCCGGGAATCGGGAAGCTTCCGGAGGGCTGGCCGCGGTTGGCGCCGGCCGGGGATGCGCCTGCCGAGCCCCAATCCCTGGCGGCCGCCCTGGGGCGCCGTGACACGACCCAGCTGGTCGCCGCCGACGCCGCCGGGAACCTGGTCTGCGCGACCCCGAGCGGCGGCTGGGTGCCGACCTCGCCGGTGATCCCGGAGCTGGGCTTTCCCGTGGGTACCCGCGCCCAGATGTTCGTGCTCGATCCGGAGCACCCGAATTCACTGCTGCCGGGCAAGCGCCCTCGGACGACGCTTTCGCCCTCGCTCGCGCTGCTCCCCGACGGGCGGCGGATGGCCTTCGGCACGCCCGGGGGCGACCAGCAGGATCAATGGGCGCTGCTCTTCTTCCTCGCGCTCGTCGATTTCGGGGCGGCGGATCTACAGGAAGCGATCGACGCGCCGACGCTGCACAGCTCCCACATGCCGAGCTCGTTCCATCCGCGTCTCGCGCAGCCGGGTCTATTGACGGCGGAGAGCCGAATGGAGGACGGCGTCCTCGCGGAGCTCGCGCGGCGCGGCCACCGGATCCAGCGCAGCGGCCCCTGGGACCAGGGCCGCCTGCTCGCCGTCACGCACGCGCAGGGGCGCTTCGAAGCGGCGGCCTCGCCGCGCTTCCAGGTCGCGACGGCCGCAGCGCTGCCGTAGCCGCGATTCTGCTTGTCTGGGGAGGGCGGGTGGGCTTATACGAAGGTATGCGCGCAAGCGGGAAAGCGGCCGGCAAATCCACCGGCGCGGCCGTGGAGCGGCGCTTCGAGCGCGTGCTCGACCACTTGCACGCGATGCTGCTCGAGTTCGACGGCAGCGGGCGCATCACCTACGTCAGCCCCACGGTCACCGCGATCCTCGGCTACCTGCCGGAGGAGATCCGCGAGCTGCGCCGCTTCGAATGGATCCACGCCGAGGACGTCGCCCAGATCCTCGAGCTCTCGCGCAAGCTGGCGAGCACGGGCGAATCCGCGGAAGCGGTCTACCGCGCGCGCCACAAGCAGGGGCGCTGGCTGTGGCTGGAAATGGCGGCGAGCAGCTACCCGATGCCGAACGGGGAGATCCGCACGCTCGCGTTCGTGCACGACGTCACCGAGGCGCGCCAGGCGGGCCGCGCGCTTCGCATCACCGAAGACCGCTTCCGCGCGATGGCGGAGAACGCGGCGGACCTGATCAGCGAGATCGACGGCGCTGGCACCTACGTCTACGTGAGCCCGAATTGCGAGGCGCTGCTGGGCACGCCGGCGGAGGCGTACGTCGGCCAGACCGTCTTCGACCCGCTCACCCAGGACCGCCTGCACCCCGACGACCTCACGGCCGTCAACCGCGTGTTCATTCCGCGCGTGGCGGCCGGCGGCGAGGCCCAGGTCGAGTACCGCTACCACCACACGGACGGAAGCTGGCGCTGGTTCGAGACGCGCGGGCGCGGCTACCGCACCCAGGGCGGCGAGCTGCGGGTGCTGCTGATCTCGCGCGACGTGACCGAGCGGGTCCGGATCCACCAGGCGTTGCGCGTGAGCGAAGAGCGCTACCGGATGCTCGCCGAGACGACGCACGATCTCGTGATCGAGCTCGATGCGGAGGGCAAGATCCTCTACGTGAGCCAGAACAGCCTCGAGACGCTGGGTTATTCGCCAGGCGAGATGGCCGGGACGCTGCCCTTCATGCTGCTCCACCCGGACGACGTCGAGCGGCTCGCGGAGGCCTTCGTGAACCGGGTCGTCTCGTCGGCGCCGCGGCGCAAGGGCACCGTCTTTCGCATCCGACACCGAGACGGTTCATGGCGCTGGCTCGAGGGAGGCGGCGTCAACTATCGCACCGCGGGCGGCGAGACGCGCGTGGTCGCGGTGGTGCGCGACGTGACGGAGCAGCGGCGCGTCGAGGACGAACGGCGCAGGCTGGAGGACTGGATCCGCCAGGCGCAGAAGCTCGAGAGCCTGGGCCTGATGGCGGGCGGCATCGCGCACGACTTCAACAACCTGCTGACGCCGATCCTGGGCGACGCCAGCCTCGCGCTGATGGATCTGCCTCCGGATTCCGACGTTCGCGCGCGGCTCGAGCGGATCCAGAAGACGGCGCAGCGCGCGGCCACGCTCACCAACCAGCTGCTCGACTACGCCGGCCGCGGCTCGCTGATGACCGAGCCGATCGACCTCTCGCTGCTGGTGGTCGAGCTCGGCGATCTGCTCGAGCTGGCGGTGGCGCCGAAGGCGAAGCTCTACCTCCGGCTGCCGCCGGATCTGCCGCTGATCCAGGCCGACACGACCCAGATCTCGCAGGTGGTGATGAACCTGATCACCAACGCGGCCGAGGCGATCGCCGCCGGCGGCGGCCGGATCGACGTCGCCTCCGGCGTGGTGGCGGCGACGCGCGCCGACCTCGATCAGATGCTGCTCGGAGAGGAGCTGCGCGAGGGCTCCTACGTCTTCTTCGAGGTGGCGGACACCGGCTGCGGCATGGCGGCGGAGACGCGCGCGCGGATCTTCGACCCCTTCTTTACCACCAAGTTCACCGGCCGCGGCCTGGGCCTCGCGGCGGTGCTGGGGATCGTGCGGGCGCACCGGGGCGCGATCGAGATCCGGAGCACGCCGGGGCAGGGCACGCGTTTCCGGGTGCTGTTTCCCGCCTGCCCGCGCGCCGAGCGGACGCCGCCCGCGGATCCGGAACCGGCGCGCTCGCGCGCGCCCCTCCACGGCAAGCTGCTCGTCGTCGACGACGATCCGGGCGTGCTCGAGGTGGCGTCAGAGACGCTCGCGCGAGCGGGCTTCGAGGTGCTGCGCGCCGGGGACGGCGAAACGGCCCTGGCGATCTTCCGGAAGCACGCGGACGAGATCCGGGTCGTGCTGCTCGACCTCAACATGCCCGGCGCGAGCGGCGAGGACACCTTCGACGCGATCCGGCGGATCCGCTCGGAGGTCCGGATCGTGCTGATCTCCGGCTACTCGCAGGACCGCACCGCCGGCCGCTTCGCAGACCCCGAGCGGGCGGGCTTCCTCCAGAAGCCCTTCCTGCCGGGGGCGCTGCTCGAGAAGGTGCGCGCCCTGCTCGAGGACGAGGGCTGAGCAAGCCGCCGGAGGCGTGTATCCTCCGGTTCCCCCATGGAACTCGATCACGTCCAGATCCGCGGCGCGCGCGAGCACAACCTGCGCGGCGTCGACGTCGCGATCCCGAAGAAGAAGCTGGTGGTGCTGACGGGCGTCTCGGGCTCGGGCAAGAGCTCGCTCGCCTTCGACACCCTGTACGCCGAGGGGCAGCGGCGTTACGTCGAGTCGCTCTCGGCCTACGCGCGCCAGTTCCTCGGCCAGATGGAGAAGCCGAAGTACGACACCATCCGCGGCCTCGCGCCCACCATCTCGATCGAGCAGAAGACCACCGGCACCAACCCGCGCTCCACGGTCGGAACCATCACCGAGATCGCGGACTATCTGCGCGTGCTCTGGGCGAGGGTCGGCGTCCAGCACTGCCACCGCTGCGGGGCGAAGGTGCAGGGCCAGACGGCGCAGCAGATCGCGCGCGAGCTGCTCGCCGCGCCGGCCGGCACGCAGCTGACGCTGCTCGCGCCCCTGCTCGTGAACCGCAAGGGCGAGCACCGCGAGCTGCTCGCGGAGGCGCGGCGCTCGGGCTTCGTGCGGCTGCGCGTGGACGGCAAGATCGTGCCGAGCGAGGAGACGCTGGCGCTCGACAAGCGCCGCAAGCACACGCTGGAAGCGGTGATCGATCGCATCGTGGTCGGGCCGGGGGAGACCTCGCGCGTGACCGAATCCGTGGAGGCCGCGCTCCGCGTCGGCCAGGGCATGCTGATCGCGGCCACGCCAAAAGCACGTGACCGCGTCTTCTCGGAGAAGATGGCGTGCGCCGACTGCTCGCTCTCCTTTCCCGAGCTCACGCCGCAGAACTTCTCGTTCAACAGCCCGCAGGGGATGTGCGTCGACTGCAACGGAATCGGCATGCGCGTCGAGATCGACCCCGAGCTGGTGGTGCCGGACGCCGCGCTCTCGCTCGACGAGGGCGCCGTCAAGCCGTGGGGCCCCGACGTCTCCAAGAAATCCGGCTGGGCGCACGGCTTCCGCGGGCAGATCTGCGCGCAGCTCGGGATCGACATGCAGCGGCCCTGGCGGCGGATCCCCAAGCAGCAGCGCGAGTGGCTGATGCACGGCACCGGCGAGCGCCGCTTCAAGGTGAAGTGGGCCGGGAAATCCGGCCGCGGCACCTTCGAGATGACCTGGGAGGGGGTTCTCCCGCGCCTGATGCGCCGTTTCAAGGAGACCGGCTCCGAGGGCGCCAAGCGCTGGTACGGGCAGTTCCTGGGCGATGCGCGCTGCCGCACCTGCGACGGCGCGCGGCTGCGCGCCGAGAGCGCCGCGGTGCGCGTGGCGGGGCGCACCCTGGTCGAGGTCTCGGCCTTCACGGTCGAAGAGGCGCGCGCGTTCTTCGCCGGCCTCGAGCTGAAGGGCGCCGCGAAGGAAATTGCCGCCGAGGTGCGCAAGGAGATCCGCGGCCGCCTCGACTTCCTCGCCGCCGTGGGCCTCGGCTACCTGTCGCTCGATCGCTCGGGCCCCTCGCTCTCGGGCGGCGAGGCGCAGCGCATCCGCCTCGCGAGTCAGGTCGGCTCGGAGCTGACGGGCGTGATCTACATCCTCGACGAGCCCTCGATCGGCCTCCACCAGCGCGACAACCGCCGGCTGCTCTCCACCCTCGAGCGGATGCGCGACATCGGCAACACCGTGGTGGTGGTCGAGCACGACGAGGAGACGATCCGCAACGCCGATCACGTGATCGACTTCGGGCCAGGCGCGGGCGTGGAGGGCGGCCGGATCGTGCACGCGGGCACGCCTGCGAGCCTCGAGCGCTGCCAGGAATCCCTCACCGGCGCCTACCTCTCCGGCCGCCGCGCAATCCCGCTCCCGGAGCGCCGCCGCCACGCCATCGGCAGCCTCAAGGTGCTGGGCGCGAAGGAGAACAACCTGGCCGATCTCGACGTCGAGTTCCCGCTCGGCGTGCTGGTGGCCGTGACGGGCGTCTCGGGCGCTGGCAAGTCGACGCTGGTGAACGACGTCCTCTACCCGGCGCTCGCGCGCCGCTACCACGCGGCGACGGGACGCGTCGGGCGCCACCGCGCCATCCACGGCGCCCAGCAGCTCGACAAGGTGATCGACGTCGACCAGCGCCCGATCGGCCGCACGCCGCGCAGCAATCCGGCAACCTACATCAAGGTCTTCGACGAGATCCGGGCTTTTTTTGCGCAGCTCCCGGAAGCGCGCGTGCACGGGTACACGCCCGGGCGCTTCTCCTTCAACGTGAAGGGAGGACGCTGCGAGGCGTGCCAGGGCGACGGCGTGCGGCAGATCGAGATGCACTTCCTCGCCGACGTCTATGTCCGCTGCGAGGAGTGCCAGGGCAAGCGCTTCAACGAGGCCACACTGCGCGTCGCCTACAAAGGCCGGTCGATCGCCGACGTGCTCGAGCTCACGGTCCGCGAGGCGGCCGTCCTGTTCGCCGCGCACCCCTCGATCGCGGGCCCGCTGGCCCTGCTCGAGGAGGTCGGTCTCGATTACCTCCACCTCGGCCAGCCCTCGCCCACGCTTTCGGGCGGCGAGGCCCAGCGCATCAAGCTGGCGCGCGAGTTCGCGCGCCGCGCCACCGGCCGCACCCTCTACATCCTCGACGAGCCGACCACGGGCCTGCACTTCGACGACGTGCGCAAGCTGATCGACGTGCTGGTGCGCCTCGTCGACGCGGGCAACACCGTGATCGTGATCGAGCACAACCTCGACGTGATCAAGACCGCCGACTGGGTGATCGACCTCGGGCCCGAGGGCGGCCCCCAGGGCGGGCAGCTGATCGCGCAGGGCACCCCGGAGCAGGTCGCGCAGCACCCGAGCTCCCACACCGGGCGCCACCTGCGCGGGTTGCTGCCGAGCTGAACGACACCTACTCGATGTAGAGAGCGAGCCGCTCGCGGATCTGGGCGGCGAGCTCGGCGTTGCCTCCGGATTCCGCGACGGCGATCGCGCGCTGGGCCGTGCGCGCGGCCTCCTCGCTCCGACCGGCGGCGGCGTAGGCGGTCGCCAGCGTGGCGAGCGCCACCGGGTTCTCGCCGAGCTGCGCCACCGCCTGTTCGGCGAGCTGCACCGCTTCGGCGACGACGGCGAGATCGCCCGAGCCGGTGGTCGCGAGCAGGAAGGCCAGGTTGTTGCGCAGGTCGGGCGCCTGCGACCCGAGCCGGAGCGCTTCGCGGTAGGCGGCGATCGCTTCGCTGGTGCGGCCGGCGCGTTCGAGCAACACGGCGCGGAGCACCGTGAGCTCGGGGTTTCCCGGCTCGAGGCGGAGCGCCTCGTCGAGCCGGGCGATCGCATCCGCGAGCCTCCCCTGGCTCGCGAGCGCCCGCGCCAGGTGCGCGTGCAACGGGGCCGAGCCCGGTTGGAGGGCCACCGCGCGCTCGAGGCTCGCGACCGCCTGCGGCCCCTGGCCGACCGCGAGCTGGGCGGCCGCGAGCCCCCAGAACCAGGTCGCCTGATCATCCCCCGGACCCGCGGCGGAGAGCGCCCTCTCGAACTCCGCGGCGGCTTCGGCCGCCCGGCCCTGCTCGAACCTCACGGTTCCCAGCAGCGCGTGCGCGACGGCGGAGCCCGGCGCGATCCGCAACGCCGCCGATAGATGGACCGCGGCGTCCCTCAGATCCCGGCTCTCGAGACGCACCAGACCGAGATTGATGTGTGCGACGTGATTGTTCCGCGTCACGCGCAGGGCGTGCTCGAAGAGCGTCTGGCTGCTGCGCCAGACGCGGACCTGCTGGGCGGTGGCGACGCCGAGCGCGAGCAGCACGGCGAGCGCGAGCGCGCCTGCCGCGAGCCGGGCCGGGCGGCTGCGGGCCGCGAGCGGCGCCGCGGTCGCCGCCAGCGCGAGCACGAGTCCGCTCTGCGCCAGGTACGTGTAGCGGTCGGCCATCGCCGCCTGCCCGACCTGGACGATCCCGATCGCGGGCGCCAGTACGACTCCCCACCACAGCCAGCCGACCAGCAGCTCGGGCCGGCGCCGGCGCTGCAACCAGAACAGCGCGCTGACACCAAGCAGGATCGCCGCCGCGCCCGCCACCGGCCCGATTCCGAGCGCGGCGCCGGGATGCGGATAGAAGACGGCGAGGTCGTTCGGCAGCAAGGCCCGCCGCAGGTAGGTCGCGTAGGCGACCACGGCGTTGCCGACGCGCGCGGCGAGCGGGACGATGTCCTCGAGCGGGAGCGCGCCGCCCGCCCGCTGCGCGACCACCACGAGCGCGCTGAAGAGCGCAGCGATCGCGAGCAGCGGAAGCTTTTCGAGCAGCGCGCGCCGCACGCGCGCGGGAGCCCAGCCGCCCTGCTCCGCCTCGAGGCGGCGCAGCGGCCAGGCGTCGAGCAGCAGCAGCACGCAGGGAAGCGCCACCACCACCGGCTTGGCGAGCAGCCCGCAGACGAACGCGAGCGCGACGGCCGCGCCACGTAGCGGGGAGGCTCCGCGCCGGGCCCAGCGTTCGTATCCGATCAGCGCGAGCATCCAGAAGAAGCCCGAGAGGACGTCCTTGCGCGCGGCCGCCCAGGCCACCGACTCGACGTGCAGCGGGTGCAGCGCGAAGACGCCCGCCGTGAAGGCGCCCACCCCCAGTGAGCCGGTCAGCCGGGTGAAGGCGAGCAGCGCGAGCAGCACGTTGGCGACGTGCAGCGCCAGGCTGGTGGCGTGAAAGCCGCGGGGCGAGAGCCCGTAGAGCTGCGCGTCCAGCATCCAGGACAGCCAGGTGAGCGGAAACCAGTTGGCGCCGTGGAAGGTGGTGAAGGCCCAGCCGACGCCTGGGAGCGTCAGCCCGGACTTCACGGCGTCCACCTTCGTGAGGTAGAGGTCGTCGTCGTAGTTGACGAAGTCGTTCGCCAGCACTCCGTGGTAGGCGGCCAGGGTGGCCGCGGCGAGGCCGAGGCCGGTGACGAGCGGGAGCAGGCGGCGCGGCACGACTGCGACAGCATCGCAGAAGCCGGGGGGCCCATGGCGAGGAATATTCGCCATGCTCGAGAGGTCGGCTCACCCGGAAACCCCGTCCGCGGGCCGACGCGGAGCTCGCCGAAGTGGCCGGGGGGCACGCGGCCTGGCCAGCCGAGCGCCCAGAGCGTCCCGGAGCGGGTGGCGGAGCACCCGGCCTCGCACACGGGGAGCCATCTGCGCGCGCTGGTGGGCCGGCGTCCATCGAGCTGACTCTACTGCGTGTAGTCCGAGAGCCGCGCTCGGATCTGGGCGGCGAGCGCGGCGTCGCCGCCGGCCTCCGCGCGCGCCAGGGCGCGCTGCGCGGTGCGGGCGGCGTCCTCGCGACGGCCCGCGGCCGCGTAGGCGACCGCGAGCGTGTCGAGGGCGCCCGCGTCGCCGTCGCCCAGCTCGGCGACGGCCTGCTCGGCCAGCGTCACCGCTTCGGCGGCGGCGGCGGGGTCGTCTGCGGCGCGGGTGGCGAGCAGCCAGGCGAGGTTGTTGCGCAGGTCGGGGGCGCGCGCACCGAGCGAGAGCGCCTCGCGGTAGGCGGCGATCGCTTCGGGCGCGCGCCCGGCGCGGTCGAGGAGCCGCGCGCGGATGGCCGCCACCTCGCCGCTCCCGGGCTCGAGGCGAAGCGCTTCATCGAGATGCACGAGCGCTTCCTCCACCCTCCCCTGGCTCCCGAGGGCCCGCCCCAGGTGCGCGTGCAGCAGGGCCGAGCCGGGCTCCCGCGCGAGAGCGCGTTCCAGGCTCGCGATCGCCTGCGGGATCTGGCCCACCGCGAGCTGGGCCGAAGCGAGGCCGCCGAGCCAGCGTGGCTCGCCGGGCTCGCTCGCGAGCGCCGTCTCGAACTCGCGCCGGGCTTCGGCCGGGCGCCCCTGCTCGAGCCTCAAGCCCCCCAGCAGGCCGTGCGCGATCGGCGAGGCCGGCGCGATCCGCAGCGACTCCAGCAGCTGCGCCTCGGCGAGGACGAGCTCGTGGCGCTCGAGGTGCACCAGCCCGAGGTTGGTGTGCGCGACGTGGTTGTCCGCGGTGACCCGCAGCGCCTGCTCGAAGAGGGTCTCGCTGCTGCGCCAGGTGCGCACCTGCGCGGCGGTGGCGGCGCCGAGCGCGAGCAGCGCCGCGAACGCGAGGGCGCCTGCCGCGAACCGGGTCGCGCGGCTGCGGGCCGCGAGCGGCGCCGCGGTCGCCGCCAGCGCGAGCACGAGACCGCTCTGGGCCAGATACGTGTACCTGTCCGCGAGCGCCGCCTGCCCCACCTGGACGATCCCGATCGCCGGCGCCAGCGTCAGCAGCCACCACAGCCAGCCGACGATCAGCTGCGGGCGGCGCCGGCGCTGCCAGAGCGTCAGGGCGCTGACACCGACGAGGATCAGCGCCGAGACCGCCAGCGTCAGCGCGCCGATCGAGTCGCCGGGATGCGGATAGAAGACGGCCAGGTCGTTGGGCAGGAAGGCCCGCCGCAGATAGGTCGCGTAGGCGACCACGGCGTTCTCGATGCGCACGCCGAGCGGAAAGCGATCGAGCGAGCGGAGCGCCCCGCCGGCGCGCTGCGCCACGAGCACGACCGCCCCGAAGAGCGCCACGATCGCGAGCAGCGGAAGCTTTTCGAGCAGCGCCCGCCGGACGCGAGCGGGATCCCAGCCGCCGCCGTCCGGGGCCTCGAGGCGGCGCAGCGGCCAGACGTCGAGCAGCAGCAGCACGAACGGGAGCGCCACCAGGACCGGCTTCGCGAGCAGCCCGAGCACGAGCGCTCCCGCGACGGCCGCGCCGCGCAACGGGGAGGCTCCGCGCCGCGCCCAGCGTTCGTAGCCGAGCAGCGCGAGCATCCAGAAGAAGCCCGAGACGACGTCCTTGCGCGCGGCCGCCCAGGCCACCGACTCGACGTGCAGCGGGTGCAGCGCGAAGACGCCCGCGGTGAAGGCGCCTACCCCGAGGGAGCCGGTCAGCCGGGTGAAGGCGAGCAGCGCGAGCAGCGCGTTGGCGATGTGCAGCGCCAGGCTGGTCGCGTGGAAGCCGCGGGGCGAGAGGCCGTAGAGCTGCGCGTCCAGCAGCCAGGAGAGCCAGGTGAGCGGGAACCAGTTGGCGCCGTGGAAGGTGGTGAAGGCCCAGCCGACGCTTTCGAGCGTCAGCCCGGCCTGCACGGCGGCCACCTTGGTGAGGTAGAGGTCGTCGTCGTAGTTGACGAAGTCGTTCGCGAGCACCCCGTGGTAGGCGGCCAGCGTGGCCGCGGCGAGGCCGAGGGTGATGGCGAGCGGGAGCAGGCGGCGCGGCACGACCGCGACAGCATCGCAGAAGCCGCGCGGCCCAGGCCGAGGTGGTTTCACCACGGCCCTCGGCCGTCGCAGCGGAAACCCCGTCCGTCGGCGGAGGTCGCCCGCTCAATTGCCGACGCGAGAGGGCCGATGTAGCTGCGATGCACCGCGCCTTGCCCGCGCTTCGATCGCTCGCCGCCGCGCTCGCGGTCTGGCTCGGCCTCTGCGCCGCGGCCGCGGCGCAGGGCGAAGCCGGCGGCGTCCTGGTGGCCCGTCCGCGGGCCGACGCCGAGCTCGCTGACGTGGCCGGGGGGCACGCGGCCTGGCTGAACGAGAAGCTCGCGCGCGCGGGCCTCGCCGTGATCGCCCCGGACCGCAGCCAGGATCCCGGCGCTTCCGGACTCGCGGCGATCGACGCGCTGCGCGATCTCGGGCGGAACGCCGGCGCGACGCTGCTGGTCCTCCCGGAGCTGCGGCTGCGCGATGGCGTGCTGGACGTCCGGCTGGCGCTCTACGCAGTCGAGACGGGGGCGCTGCTCGCCGCGCCGCACGCCAGCGCGCCGCTCGCCACGCCAGGCGCGGCCTGCGAGAACACCGCCGCGCAGCTGCTGGGTCGCCTCGGCGTGCCGGCCAGCGCGATGCCGCCGGCGGCGCCGCCGCAGCTCGACGAGCTCGCCGCCTCCGGGCGCGCTCTCGCCCGGCTGGAGGCCGGCGACTACGCGCGCGCCTGGCGCGAAGTGGAAGGCAAGCTCACGCCGACGGCGATGCGGCTGCGCGAGGGCATCACCGCGCGGGCCCAGAAGCTCGACACCCCGCTGGTCGAGCGGGCGCGCGTGCTCGCGGTCACCGGCGACGGCGCCGGCGCCTGGAAGCTGCTCGCGCCGGAAATCGTGCGCGGGCCCGATGCGCCTCCTCCCGATTCGCGTTTCCTGCTCGCGGCGGCGCAGGCCCAGCTGGCGCGGGGCGATCCGCGCGCGGTGCGCCCCTGGCTGGACCAGCTGCTCGCGATCCAGCCCGACGACGCCGAGCTGCAGCTCGAGCTGGGCCGGCTCGCGATGCTAGAGGGCGATCGCGACGGCGCGCGCGCCGCGCTCACGCGCAGCGCCGAGCTCGACGCGGCGTCTCCGCTTCCGTTGCTGCTGCTCGCCGAGGTCGACGCCGCGGATCCGCCGCGGCAGGCGCAACACCTGCTCGCCGCGGGCCGGCGCGAGGCGGCGCGGCTCAACACCCAGCGCGCCGAGAGCTACTTCGAGCGCGCCATCGGCCTGGATCCCGGGGCCGAGCAGCCGACCCTGCGCGCGATCGGCGCCATGAACCAGCGGATCGGGCGCCCCGACGAGGCCCTCGCGGCGTTCACGGCGGCGCGCGAGGCGGGGGACTCGGACGCCGAGGTGTTCGCCGGCATGGGCGTCGCGCAGCGCAGGCTCGGCCAGGCCGCCGCCGAGGACTCGCTGCGGCGCGCGCTCTCGCTCCAGCCCGACCGCGCGGATGCCCTGCGCGAGCTCGCGGCGATCTACACCGAATCCGGACGGCCGAAGGAGGGCGTGGGCCTGCTCGAGCGCGCCCTTGCGCTCGAGCCGGAGCGCCCCGAGTCCCGGCGCGCGCTGGCCGCGGCCCTGCACGCGAGCGGAGAGCCGGCGCGGGCGCTCGCGGTGCTCGCGAGCCCGGAGGGCGCCGACGCCGGCGCCGCCGCGGCGATCCACCGCGCGCAGGGGGATCTTCCCGCCGCGCGGGCCGAGCTGCTGCGGGCCGTCGCGCTCGAGCCGCACGATGCCGGCCTGCGCGTGGAGCTGGCCTCCGTGCTGGAGGCGCAAGGCGACGCCGCCGGCGCCCGCGATGCGCGCCAGCTGGCGCTGCTGCTGGAGGGCGCTCCGGCCGCCGCGGACGGGAGCGCCGGCGCGGACGAGGGAGGCCTCGACCTCGGCTTCGACTCCCTGGTGGCGAGCTTCGCCGTCCAGGTCCCCGACGCGCGCAAGCGCCGGGTCGCGCTGCTCGGCCTGCGCGAGCCCGCCAGCTGGCGGCGCCGCCTGGGCGACTGGTGGGAGCCCCGGTTGCCGGACCTGCCGGCCCTCGAGGCCGCCCTCGAGCGCGATCTCTCCGAGCGCTTCACGCTCGTGAAGTCGCAGCCGATCGACGACTCCGCGCTGGCTCCGACCCTCGACCGCCTCTACGCCTTCGAGAGCGAGGCCTCGCTCTCGGCGGAGGCGATCGCGAACGTGGTCTCGGCCGTCGGCGCCGACGCGGTCTTCGTCGCGCGGCTGCTGCGCGATCCCGCTCCCGTCGCGAACCCCGCCGAGGTCGCGGCCAGCTGCGCGGACCCGAGGCACATGGAGCTCGAGGTCCGGATGCTCTCCGGCGGCTTCACGGAAGTGTCGTCGATCCTGGTCGACATCGAGTGCCTCGCCGGCGGAATCGACGCGCACGGAGTCTGGAACGCGCGGGCGATGCTCGTCTACGCCGCGCTCGCCCTGCTGCTCCTGTATCCCGTGCTGCGGGGCTGGGGCACCATCACGGTGCTGATCAAGCTTCCGCCGCAGACCAAGGGCTTCCTGCGCATCCGGATCGGCGGCAAGCCCGAGAAGGTGCAGGACGAGGAGGAGCTGAAGCGGCAGCGCAAGCGCGCGGAAGGACGGCTGGCGCGTTCGCTGAGCTCGTTCTCGCGCTACGTCAAGCACATGGCCGGGCGCGAGACGGTCTTCCGCTGGATTCCCGCGCGCAAGCGCGAATACATCGTCACCGTGCGCGGCCCGCTCCAGGACGCCATGACCGGCGAGATCATCGGCCACTTCCTCGAGGAGCAGCGCGTGCGCGTGCTGCGCGGCCAGCTCGCGAAGCTCGTGTACGACTTCTGCCCGGAGGAGTGCGCGCTCGAGATCGTGGTGTCGCGCGACGGACAGCCCGCGGGCCTCGCCCGGGTCGCCGTGCGCGGCGATCTGAAGTCGCTGCGCTACGCGCGGGAAGGCACTGCCTTCCTCTACCTGCGTCCCGGGAGCCACGTGATCCTGATCGGGCACGAGGACCGCGCCTGCGAGCGCGTCGTCGAGATCGACGAGGTGAAGAAGGCGCTGCGGCTCACGGTCGATCTCGGCGACGGCAATGACCTCGCATTCCTGGGCTGCTCGGCGGCCGTGGATCCGTTCCTTCAGGGCGACCTGGCGGCGGCCTCGGCCCTGCTGGAGGCGGCCGGGGACGTCTCGACGGCGGCGCTGCTGCGCGCCGGGCATCACCGGGAGCGCGGCGAGCACCAGCGCGCCGCCAGCGAGTTCGCGGCGGCGGGCCGGCTGGAAGAAGCCGCCGAGATGTTCGCCTCGGGGTCGGACTTCCGCGAATCGGCGGAGCTCTTCGAACAGGCCGGGAACTTCGCGCGCGCGGCCGAGACGTACCGCGCCGGCGGCGACCCGCTCGCCGCGGCGCGCTGCTACGAATCCGCCTACGACTACGACTCCGCGCTCGAGTGCTACGACGAGGCGGGGGAAACCGAGCGGGTGATCGACCTGCTCGAGAAGACCGGCGCGTATCTCGAGGCCGGCCGGCGCGCCCATCAGGCGGGAGACGCCGACCGCTCGCTCCAGAACCTCCAGCGCATCGAGCGCCGCGACGCCGCCTATGGCGACGCCTGCGCGCTGATGTCGGAGATCCTCGCCGCACGCGGCGACTCCGATCTCGCCGCGAGCAAGCTGGCCGAGGCGATCGAGGAAGCCGGCGGCGAAGACGCGCCGGCGGCGCTGCACGAGCGCCATGCGGCGCTGCTCGAGCAGGCGGGCCAGCGCCAGCAGGCGTTGGCGGCCTACGAGGCGCTGCGCCGCCGGGACCCCGCCCGGGGCGACGTCACGCAGCGGATCGCGACTCTCCGGCGCGACCTCGAAGCCACCGCGGTCGCCGAGAGCGCCACCGCGCGCGCGCCGGGCGCGAGCGGCGAGAGCCGCTACGAGATCCAGGGCGAGCTCGGGCGCGGCGGCATGGGCGTGGTGTACCGGGCGCGCGACAAGCGGCTGGGGCGCGTGGTGGCGCTGAAGCGGCTCCCGGAGAACCTGCGCCAGAACCAGACGGCGGTGGACCTGTTCCTGCGCGAAGCGCAGGCGGCGGCCTCGCTCAACCACCGCAACATCGTGACGCTCTACGACGCGGGCGAGGAGGACGGCGTCTACTTCATCAGCATGGAGCTGCTGGAAGGCATGCCGCTGAACGCGATCCTCGAGAAGCGCGGACGCCTCTCGACGGTCGACACCGCGCGGCTCGGGATCCAGATCGCCGCGGGCCTCCAGTACGCCCACGAGCGGAGGATCGTGCACCGCGACATCAAGACGGCAAACCTGTTCTTCACGCGCGAGCGCGTGGTCAAGATCATGGACTTCGGCCTGGCCAAGACCATCGAGGAGGTGCGGCGCTCCTCGACCATGATCGGCGGCACCCCGTACTACATGGCCCCCGAGCAGGCGGCCGGCGAGCCCGTCGATCACCGCACCGATCTCTACGCGTTCGGGGTGACGCTCTTCCGGCTGGTGACCGGCGAGCTGCCCTTCGTCGAAGGCGACCTCGCCTATCACCACCGTCACACGCCGGCCCCCGATCCGCGCGAGCTCGACGCGAGCATCCCCGAGGCGATGGCGGCGCTGCTCGCGAGGCTCCTCGCCAAGCGGCCGGAAGACCGCCATGCCTCGGCCTCCGAGGTCGCCGCCGAGCTGCAAGCCCTGCTCGCGCCTCGCTGAATCCGTCCTGGGTGAACTCCGTTCGCCTTCGGCTCACTGCGCGCTGCGCTTGCCTTTACAAGACCGGCTGGATTCGTTGAACTTCAGGGCGTGCGGCGTCCGATCCTGCCTGCCTGCCTGTTCGTCCTCGCATGCGCCTCCTGCGCGCCCAAGCGCCCGGTCCTCTACCCGAATCAGCAGTACCAGAGTGCGGGCATCGAGGTCAGCCAGGCCGACATCGACACCTGCATGCGGATGGCGGAGACCGGCGTCGGCGACAAGAACGACGTCGCCAACACGGCCGGCCGCACCGCGGTCGGCGCGGGCGCGGGCGCAGCCGTGGGAGCCGTGGGTGGCGCGATCACGGGTGGCGCCGGCACCGGCGCCGCCGTCGGCGCCGCGACCGGGGGAACCCTGGGGCTGTTCAGCGGTCTCTGGGGCGCCCGCGAGCACGACCCGACCTACATGGCCTACGTGGATACGTGTCTGCGGGAGAAGGGCTATCAGCCGATCGGCTGGAAGTAGCCGGGCCCTGGAAGACTAGCGCCGCCGGTGGCTGCCGAGCGCGGCCAGACCCAGCGCGAAGAGCAGGGCCGTGGACGGCTCGGGAACGACGCCGCCGGTGATGTCGGGGGCGTCGCCGCCCTCCGGGAAGAGGTCGTAGCGCACCCGGTTGCCGAGCGGCGACGAGTTGCCGATCGGGCCGAGCCCAAAGGCGTCCGCGAGGCCGTCGGGGATGCTCGCGATCGTGTCGCCGACCAGCGCATCGTCGAAGAGCAGATCCAGCGGATAGCCGTCGACGTCGTCGAGCACGATCGCGTCGCCGTGGCTGCGCGGGAACGCGAGCAGGCGTGCGAGCCGATCGCCCGAAGGATCCACCCGGAACTCGGTGTCGCGGAACAGCTGGTCGAGATCGAGCAGCTCGGGGATGAAGCCCGCGGAGAAATCGCGCGGCACCAGCAGCGGCGAGCGCCCGAGAGCCGCGCCGCTGAAGTCGAGCGGCCCGCTTTCGCCGGCGGCAATCTCTTCGGCCGTCTGCGCGGTCTGGAGTCCGATCACGCCCGGCGAGAGCAGGCCAGCCAGCACGCCCAACGGGAAGAGCGTGAAGAGAACCACGGCGACGCGACCCTGCCACCGTCGAGCCCGATTCGGGCGCTTCGCTGAATTCGCCATCCAGGGTCCCTTCGCGCCACCTGGCGCGGGGATGCCGAGCATCCTGGGAGGCTCTATCGGGATTTCCGGGGTCGGGCTTTACGGGGAAGCGGGGGCCGCCGCAGAGGCCTGCGGCGGCAGAAGCACGCGCGCTGCGCGCGGGCGGAACGATTCCAGCCGGACTGGAATCCTTCAGCGGGCCAGCAATTCCCGGGCGATCGCGGAGATCTGGATCTCGTCGGTGCCGGCGTAGATCTGGAGCACCTTGGCGTCGCGGCAGAGCTGCTCGACGTGGTACTCGGCCATGTAGCCGTTCCCGCCGTAGACCTGCACGGCCTCCAGCGCCACCTCGACCGCGGCGCGGGCGGCGTAGAGCTTCATCGCAGAGGCCTCGGCGAGGGTCGGCCCACGGCCGGCCTCGGCCATCTCGATCTGCCGGAACACGAGGTTCTGGAGGTTGAGCCGCGCCACCTCCATGCGCGCCAGCTTGTCCTGGATCAGCTGGAATTCGCCGATCGGACGCCCGAACTGGACGCGCTCGCGGGCGTATTGCAGCGAGAGCTCGAGGCAGCGCTCGACGATGCCCAGCGCCATCGAGGCGACGCCCGTGCGCTCGATCGAGAAGGTCGCCTTGGCGCCGCTGCGCGACGCCACGGCCTCGGTCTCTCCGAGCAGTCGATCGCGCGAGGCGCGCACGTCCTGGAGGAAGAGCTCGCCGGTCGGCGAGGAGTGCAGGCCCATCTTGCGCATGGGCTTGCTCTGCGTGAGGCCCGGCATCCCCTTGTCGAGGACGAAAGTGAGGACCTTGCGGTCGCGGGGCTCCACGCCCTCCTCTTCCAGCTTGCAGATGAACACGATGGTGTCGGCGTAGGGGCCGTTGGTGATGAAGGTCTTGTTGCCGGAGAGCAGGTAGCCGCCCTCGCCGTCCCGCCTCGCCGTCGCCTTCATGCTGCCGAACGCGTCCGAGCCCGAGGACGGCTCGGTGATCGCCCAGGCGCCGATCTTCTTCAGGGTGAGCAGGTCGAGCGCCCAGCGCTCCTTCTGCGCAATGGTGCCCTTCGATAGGATCGCCGCCGCCGTGAGCCCCATGCTCACGCCCATCGCCGTGACCAGGCCCGGGCAGTAGCGACACAGCTCGATGATCGGGATCAGCTGCATCGCGACCGCGTCTCCGCGCCCGCCGGCTTCCCGCTCGCGCTCGACGGGCGGCTGCCCCGAGGCCGCAAGCTCTTTTTCGCGCGCGATCTGCTTCTGGAAGCGGGCGCGCGCCATCTCGTCCATGCCGAAGGTCGAGATCAGCTTGCGCAGGATGTCGTAGGGCGGCAGGTCGCCGTGCTCGAGCTGCTCGAGGTTCGGCTTGATCTCCGCCTCCACGAAGCGCCTGACGGCGTCGCGGATCATCCGGTGCTGCTCGCTCCACTCGAACATGTCTACTCCTCTGGATGGGCCGCGCGCGGCGCGCGCAGCACGATCTCGGTGATCTCGGCGGGAGCGAACAGCCGCATCGGCGGCCCCCAGAATCCGGTGCCGCGGCTCACGTAGAGCTCCGCCCCGCCCTTCGCATGGCGGCCCGCCACGGTCGGGATCACGAGCCGGACGAGCAGTCCGAACGGCCAGATCTGTCCGCCGTGCGTGTGCCCCGAGAGCTGAAGGTCGATGCCCAGCGTCGACGCGCGCTTGAAGGTCGAGGGATCGTGCGCGAGCAGGACGGCCGGCCGCGAGGCGTCGCGCCCCGCGAGCGCAAGGTCCAGGTCTTCGCCGCCCTGCGCGCCGATCATGTCGCCGCGGTGGTCGTCGACGCCGACCAGGTCGAAGGCGTCCGCGCCCGCTCCGATCGCGACGCGCCGGTTGCGCAGCACGCACAGGCCGAGCCGCGAGACCGCCCCCGCCCAGTCGTCGGCGCCCGAGTAGTGGTCGTGGTTTCCCGTCACGAAATACACGCCGTCGCGTCCCCTCAGGCGGCCGAACGGGGCCACCTCGTCCGCGAGGAGTTCGAGCTTGCCGTCGACCAGATCGCCGGTCACCGCCACCAGATCCGGAGCGAGCGCGTTGACGCGCTCCACCAACGAGGCGGCGAAGGCGCGCCCGAGGATCGGGCCGATGTGGATGTCGCTGATCTGCACGATGCGATAGCCGTCGCGGGCCGCCGGCCAGCGCGGAAGCTCGATCTCGACGCGCCGCAGCTGCGGCGGCGACAGCCCGGAACGCAGGCCGGCCAGTCCGGCGAGCAGCGCCAGCAGCGTCACCGCCGCGGCGCGCACGCCGGCGCCGGCGCCCGATCCGGGCAGACCTTCGGCCGCCTCCGCCACGCCGCCCGTGAGCCAGAGCAGGGCGTCGGAGGCGAGCAGGCCGAGCAGGAGCAGGAACGCGAAGCCCATCCAGATCGAGGCCGGCCAGGCGATCCAGCGGGCCCGCGCGGGCCTCAGCCGGCGTTCGCCGATCGGCTGCAACACCAGGCTCGCGCCGAGCGCGGCGATCGCGCCGAGGGCGAGGCCGCGCCAGGGCTGCGCCAGATCGGGGTCGAGCACCAGGCGCTGCGCCAGATAAAAATGGCAGGCGGCCAGAAAGCCACTCGCCAGGAGCAGCAGCAGGATCAGGAGCGACCAGCGGCGCATGCCGGGAGCCTCGGATGAGCCAGGGCGGGATCAGCCCCGGTGCCGAAGCATACCAGCGCCGCCCGGCCTTGGTGAACTTCGCTCGCCTGCGGCTCGCTGCGCGCGCGCTTCGCGCGCTTGCCGGACTCGCCACGAGCGCGCTGCCTTGCGAGGGTGAAATGCAAGGTCGCCTTCTCAGGCGACCGCGCAGCGAGGCGGAGCCGAGCGGAGTCCGGGTGGCGCGGGCCGTTCCCGCGCCGGGACCCGTAAGGCTTGGTGGCGCGGGCCGCCCCGCGCCGGGACCCGTAAGACTAGGCCGCCGATTGCGCCGCGCCGCCGAGCAGCGGCTCGAAGCGGGCCTTGTTGGTGGCCTTGGCGTGGCCGTCGGCCGGCAGCAGGCGTCCGGATTTCACGCTCTCGAAGAGCACGTCGTCCATCGCCTGCATGCCGAGCGCCTTCCCCGATTGGATGATCGAGTTCAGCATCGACGTGTTGCCCTCGCGGATCACGTTGGGCAGGCCGCTGGTGCGCAGCAGGATCTCGTGGAGGGCGAAGCGGCCCTTGCCATCCGCCGTCGGCAGCAGAAGCTGCGAGACCACGCCGGCCAGCGATTCCGAGAGGCTGACCCGCACCTGGTTCTGCTCGTCGGCCGGGAAGGCGTCGATCACGCGATCGATGGTCTTGGCGGCGCTGCTGGTGTGCAGGGTTCCGAACACCAACAGGCCCATCTCCGCCGCCGTGATCGCGAGGGCGATCGTCTCGCGGTCGCGCATCTCGCCGACCAGCACGACGTCGGCATCCTGGCGCACCGCCGAGCGCAGCGCCGGCCCGAACCCGCGGCTGTGCGTCCCGACCTCCCGGTGCGAGAGGACCGACTTCTTGTTCTCGTGCACGAACTCGACCGGATCCTCGATCGTGACGATGTGGCGCGCGTGGTTGCGGTTGATCCGGTCGATCAGGGCCGCCAGCGTCGTCGATTTCCCGGAGCCCGTCGGGCCCGTCACCAGCACCAGCCCCTTGTCGAGCTGGGCGAGCCCGGCGACCGCCGCCGGCAACGCCAGCTCCTCGACCGAGAGGATCGTCTCCGGGATCAGGCGGAAGACCGCCGCGGCTCCGTTTTGCTGGACGAAGTAGTTGGCCCGGAAGCGCCCGACGCCGGAGACCGCATGGGCGAAATCGAGATCGCGTTGCGCCTCGAACTCCTGCCACTGGTCCGCGTTCGTGATCTCGCGCATCAGCTCGCGCAGGGAGGCGTCCTCCTGAACGCTCCAGCCCTCCGCGTCCTCGAGCTCGCCGCGCACGCGCAGGCGCGGGGCGACGCCCGCGGCCAGGTGCAGATCCGAGCCCCGCAGCTCCTTCAATCGCCTCAGCAGCTCGTCGAGTCGCGCCATCCGGTCCCTCTCAGGCCGCCAGGTTCTTGGGATCCGCGCAGTAGCGGAGCGCCTCGGCGCGCGCGATTGCGCCCGATTTCACGTGCTGTTGGATCGACGCATCCAGCAGCGCCATGCCTTGCGAGGCGCCGGTCTGGAGGATCGACTGGATCTGGAAGGTCTTGTCCTCGCGGATCAGGTTGCCGACGGCCTTGTTCACGATCAGCGTCTCGAGCGCCGCGACGCGGCCCTTGCCGTCCGCGCGCGGGATCAGCCGCTGCGAGATCACCGCGCGGAGCGACTCCGACAGCATGGTCCGGACCTGACCCTGGGCGTCCGACGGATAGGATCCGATCACCCGATTGATGGTGCGGATCGCGTTGTCGGTGTGCAGCGTCGCGAGCACGAGGTGTCCCGTCTCGGCGGCCGTCAGCGCCAGCGAGATCGTCTCGAGATCGCGCAGCTCGCCGATCACGATCACGTCCGGATCCTCTCGCAGCGCCGCGCGCAGGGCGCGGGCGAACGATTCCGTGTGCCGGTGCACGCTGCGCTGGTTCACCAGGCAGCGCTTGGAGCGGTGCACGTACTCGACGGGATCCTCGATCGTGAGGATGTGCTCCCGGCGCTCCTCGTTGATCAGGTTCACGAGCGCGGCCAGCGTGGAAGACTTGCCGCATCCGCTGGGGCCCGTGACGAGCACGAGCCCCTGGTGGTAGCCGGTGAAGCGGGCGAGCGTGGACGGCAGGCCGAGCTGCTCGAGGCTGGGCGGCTCGGCCGGGATGTAGCGGAAGACGGCGTCGAGGCCCCGCTGCTGGCGATACAGGTTGCCGCGGAAACGGCCGACGCCCGCGACCTCGAGGCAGAAATCGAGCTCGAAGTGCTCGGCGAGGATCTTCGCTTCCGCCTCGGGAAGGGCCGAGATCAGCATGCGCTCGGCCGCCGCCGGCTCGAGCGGGGCGCCGGCCAGCGGGACGAGCGCTCCCGAAACGCGGAGCTGGACGCCCACGCCGCTGTGAAAGTGGACGTCGCTGGCTCCCTTGGCGATCCCTTCGCGCAGGATGCGGTCCAGCTCGACATCGCCCGACGCGCGGGCGGCGGCAGGAGCCGGGGCGGGACTCGGGGCGGCTGCGGACGCCGGCGCCTTCTCCGCGGCCTGGCTGCGCTGCTTCGCGATCACCTGCTGCTGCGCTTGCACGAGCTTCGCGAGCTGCTTCTGGGTGATGAAGCCCTTGTCGGTCAGGATGTCGCCGAGCCTTTTGGGCGGGTCGCCCTTCGACTGCTCGCGCGTCGCCTCTGCGAGCTGCTCCAGGCTGATCATCTTCAGATGGACGGCCAGGCGCCCGAGGAGCGCCGTGCCCGGCGGCTGCGACATGGTCCGCCTCTCATCGGCGGCCGCGCACCGTCGCTGTAGATCGCTACCAGCCCCGCAAGTCCACTTGCCAGGTCTCCAGCACCTCGTCTCCCGCCACCAGATGCATCCGCTCGTGATAGGCGACGGTCGGATCGACGTGGGCCGGCCAGACGCGGATCCGCGCGCCGGGCCGCACGGGTGACTCCGGCGCGAAGGTGAGGTGCTCGTCGGAGCAGAACCAGACCTTCGCGCCGTCGATCGAGGGGCCCCCGTGGTCCATGCCGAGGGCCTTCAGCCCGCAATCGGCCACCGCATGCGAGGCGCTCACGGAGACCACGCTGGCGAGCACGCTGAGCGCCGGGCGGAAGGGAAGCCCCAGCTTGGCGTAGGCGGTGTCCATCAGCGCATAGGAGCCCGCCTGGATCTCGGTGGCGACCGGGTTGCGGTCGAAGGTGCCGGTGCCGCCGGCCGAGACGACGTCGCCGCCGACCTCGTCGTGGGCCGCGCGCAGCAGCGCCATCGAATCCGACACGAGCTGGGTGCGCTTCGCGGTGTCCTCCACCAGCATCGCGTGGCCCTCGTAGCCCATCACGCCGCGCACCTCGAGGCCCTGCCGGCGCGCGAGCGCGGCGAGCCTGCCCGCGTCGGCCGGCGCGCACCCGCAGCGCGGAAGGCCGACGTTGACGTCGATCAGCACCTCGCGCACCCCGCCGGCCGCCGCCGCGTAGATCGTCTCCGGCGAATCGACGGCGACGGTGACCCGCGCGCGGAGCGCGCCCAGGCGGCGCGCGTCGAGCACTTCGTTCGCGAGCAGCAGGTCTTCGCCGAGCCCGGCCGCGGCCAGCCCCTCCATCTCGCGGATCGTCGCGCAGGTGAAGCCCCGGTGTCCGAGAGCGGCCTGCCGGCGCGCGATCGCGGTGCACTTGTGCGCCTTCACGTGGGGACGCAGCCGCGCGCCGGGCAGCGCGGCGGACATCGTGCGCAGGTTGTGATCGAGCGCCGCGGCGTCGACGAGCAGCGCGGGGGTCTGGAGCTCGCTCAGCAAGCGAAGCGCGCGCAAGCGAAGCGCGCAGCGAGCCGCAGGCGAGCGGAGTTCATTCAGGCCGGCCGCAGGCGAGCGGAGTTCATTCAGGCCGGCCCCAGGCTAGGGCCGTCGCCGCGCGTCCAGACAGTCCGCGCAGAGCGTCTGCGAGCTGGCTCCCGACGCGGTGACGCCGAGGTAGGCGCGCGCTCCGCGCGCGAGCGGCGCCGCGCAATCAGAGCAGCTGCCCTCGCGCGCGAGGATCAGCTCCTGCCAGCCGAGCACCTCGGGAGCGTCTTCGCGCGGCGCCCGCGCGCCGCGCCGGCGCGCGCGCCCCGCCTCGTCCATCACGTCCTCGATCAGCTCGCCGACGTTGTCGGTGACCGTCTCGACGACGCTGAAGACCTCCTCGAGCACGTTGCGCACCAGGTTCGAGACCGGCACGCGCAGATCCTCGGCCATGCGGCCGATGTCCTCCGCCAGCTGCTGGGAGATGCGGGTGTGGAGGACCCGCTCCTTGCGCTCGCGTCGGGGCTCGGCGTCCGTCATCGGGACGCATTGTATTACGATGTGATACAAATGCCAAGAGCGATTTTCGAGCCGGCCGGGATCTACAGAAACGTGAGCCAGCGCTCGTACTTGCGCTCCCGGCCGGCCACCACGTCGAAGTAGCTCCGCTGTAGCCGCTGGGTCAGCGGCCCGCGCCGGCCAGCGCCGATCGGGCGGCGATCCACCTCCCGGATCGGCGTCACCTCGGCGGCGGTGCCGGTCAGGAAGATCTCGTCGGCGACGTAGAGCTCGTCGCGGGTGATGGTCCGCTCCTCGAAGGGCAGGCCCGCGTCCTTCGCCAGCTCGATCACCGTCGCGCGGGTGATGCCGTCCAGCACGCTGTGCAGGGGCGGCGTGCGCAGCACGCCGTCGCGCACCACGAAGATGTTCTCGCCGCTCGCTTCGGCGACACACCCCTGCGTGTCGAGCATCACCGCCTCGTCGTAGCCGTCGAGCAGCGCTTCGCGCTTGGCGAGGATCGAGTTCACGTAGTCCCCGCAGGTCTTGCCCTTGGTCATCTTGGCGTTGACGTGATGGCGGCAGAAGCTCGAGACCTTGGCGCGGATCCCGCGCTCCATCGACTCCTCGCCCAGGTACTTGCCCCAGGCCCACGCGATCACCGCCGTGCGCACCGGATTGCCGCCCGGGTTGAGCCCCATCTCGCCGTCGCCCAGGAACGCGATCGGGCGGACATAGCCCTCGGGAAGGTGGTTGAGGCGCAGCGATTCGAGGATCGCCTCCTCGATCTGCTGGGGCGTGTGGCGGATCTCGAGCAGGTTGATGCGCGCCGAATCGAAGAGCCGGCGGACGTGATCGCCCATGCGGAACACCGCGGAGCGCCCGTCGGCGGTGCGATAACAGCGGATGCCCTCGAAGACGCCGAGGCCGTAGTGGAGGGTGTGGGTGAGGACGTGGACCCTGGCGTCCGCCCAGGGCACGAAGGCGCCGTCCAGCCAGATTTGCTCGCCCTGGACCCGAACTCCCATCGACCCCGCCTCCTCCGGCCGTCACCGGCGGAGCAGACGCCCGATGAGGCTCTTTCCCTTCTCACGCCGCATGTTGATCAGGCGGAGCTCGCGCAGCGCATCGAGGCAATCCGGTTGGATCTTCAGCGCGCGCGCGAACATCTTCTCCGCCGCGTCGGCGCGGCCGATCGCCTTGCACAGGCGACCCATGAACAGGTAGGGCTTCTCGCGATCCGGCGCCAGCTTGAGCGCGCGCTGCACGTGCTCCATCGCCTCGGAGGCCATCGCCGTGTCGT
Source organism: Myxococcota bacterium (assembly GCA_036560145.1). Taxonomy (GTDB): domain Bacteria; phylum Myxococcota_A; class UBA9160; order UBA9160; family SMWR01; genus DATBRV01. Next base: position 56,972 of record DATBRV010000123.1, on the reverse strand, counting down.
TCGGATGGCTGAGGTGCAGCACCCAGCCGTAATGCGCGTGGTACTCGCCCTCTTCGGGGTAGAGCTCGAGCGCGCGACCGAAGCAGCGCAGCGCGGTGGAGTAGTCGCGCGCGCGCATGGCCGCGTCGCCCTGCTGGAACTGGATCTCGGCGTCGAGGGCGCGCCGGCCTTCGGCCAGCTCTGCGGCTTCGCGGTCGGCCTTGCGCTGGCCGAGCACGTACTCCTGGCGGCGCCGGGGATCCGTCACCGTCTCGTAGGCGTTCGCAACGATCGCGAAGACCTCGGCCGCGAGCGCCTTCACCGCCTCGCCCGCGTGGCTCACGCGGTCCGGATGCGTGCGCTCGCAGAGCCTGCCGTAGGCGGTCTGGATCTCTTCCGCGCTCGCGTTCTCCGCAATCCCCAGGATCTGGAAGGGGCCTTGTCCGCGGAACTGCTGCGCGAGCTGCGTCAGCTCCGCCGGCTTCGCGTCGTCGTGCGCCGAGCGCACGACCTCCCGCAGCGGCGTCGGCTTCTCCCGCCGGGGCGCCGGTCGGGGCGTCTTGGCGGCCTTGCCGGCGCTGCGCGCCGCGGCCGGCGGCGCGTCGGAGGCCTCCCCGCGCAGCTCCAGCATGCCCGCCGCGATCAGCGCGTACAGGGTCCGCCGGATGCCCTCGTCGGCGCCGATGAACTCGACCAGTCGGCGCGGCTTCTCGAGGTTGCGCACCAGCTTCTGCTGCGCCGCGTCGAGATCCACCTCCTGGAAGCGGTAGAAGGGGCTCTCCGCCAATCCGAGCAGGCAGTGCGAGTTCGCCGCGAAGCTGGCATCGATGCGCTCGAGCGGCAGGCGCGTGCGCACGCCCTCCAGGATCAGGTTCGCCGGGCTGCGATCCACGGCGAGATCGTTCGCCCGCTGCAGGTTGCCGCCGGCCTCGAACCGGAAGGCGCCCGTCGGCCAGGTGAAGATCTCGAACAGCTTCTCGTCCGCCTGGCTGCGCAGCGCGGTCGCGATCTCCTCCTCCGAGAGCAGGTCCATGGCGACCAGGATCTCGCCCTGGAGCTTTCCCGGCTTCATGCGTGTGCGCGACTCGGCCAGATCCGATGCGGTGATCCGTCCGGCGCGCACCAGGAAGTTGCCGAGACACTCGCCCACGAGATTCGAGCGGACCGCGATCGGGTAGCCGTCGTTCAGGCGCACCCACTTGCGCTTGCGCTCGTAGCTCACGTGCAGAACGCCGGTGGCGCGCAGCCCGTGGAGGTGGTGGATCAGCGCCGGGAACGACAGCTGCTCGAAAGAGCCGCTGAGTTCAGATTCCGCGTCCGCCGGCGGGCTCTTGGCAGCGCGCCGGGGCGTCAGCTCGCGAGGCCGACCCAGCTCACGCGCCACCACCGAGAGCAGCATCTCGAGCGAGACGGGCTTGCGGAGCAGCCCGACCGCCCGCAGCGACTCGGCCCGGCGCTTGTACTCCGGTGTCGGCGAGCAGCCCGAGATCAGCACGACGGGCAGCTGGCACACGGGGGCCGGCAGCGCGCGGAGCGCCTCGAGCACGGCGAAGCCATCGCGCTTGGGAAGCATCAGATCGAGCAGCACGAGATCCGGGGGGGTGACGCGGATCGCCTCGAGCGCGAGGTCGCCGTCGAACGCCGTCGTCACCCGATAGCCCTCGCCCCGCAAGGCTTTGGCCAGGATCTGGCAGAGATTCCGATCGTTGTCGACGCAGAGGATGGATCCGCCCATCTCGCCCCTCGAGACCGGTTTATCGTCCACCCGAAGGGATCAACTTGAAGGGAATTCAACACGGGATTCGGGGAGGGTCCGTGCGCCCGGTCACCAGCCCGGGGAGCCTCGGGCTCCGGGCTGCGATCAGCGCTTCGGAACGGCCTTCTGGAGCAGGCCGCCGAGCCCATCCGCGAGCTCCCGGGCCGTTTCCGGGTCGAGCGCCCGCCCGAGCTTCTTGCCGAGCCGGCTCGGCTCGAGGGCGGCCGCGAAGCTGCGTGCCGCTTCCGCGGTGACCTCGACGTCGGGGTTTCCCAGGGTTCCCCGCACGCGCGCGACGGGGATCCCCGGGCGCTCGCTGCCGGGCCCGCCGCCGTCGTCGCGGACGAAGGAGAGATTCCCGCGCATGTCGAGCGCGAGATCGGAGAAGCGCAACGTCCCGCTCAAATCGATGCTGTGCTCGCGCTCGACGATGCGCAGATCGTCGGTGCGGGCGATCCCGTCCGCGATCTCGAAGCTCCCGGTGATCGACTCGAAATGATCGCCGTCCCCCCCGCCGCTGCGGGTCTCGAATCCCCGGCTGAGCAGATGCAGCGGGCGCGCCACCGCGGTCAGCGCGTCGAGGCTGGTCTTGAGCACCGACCTCCCCTTCGTCCGGCCATCCCGGATCTCGAGACGCACACGGCCGCTGAGGGCCGTGAGCGGATCTCCGCCGGTGTCGATCGGGAGGCCGAGATCGCCGGAGATGGCGAGCCGGCCGTGCAGCGCATCGCGCCTTCCCCCGAAGCCGCCCAGCAGCCGGTTCACGTCGGCGTCGTGGCCTTCGAAACGCAGCTGCCAGCGCGGCGCCGGGGAGTCCAGATCCGCGAGCTCCGCATCGACCCGGAAGGGCTGGTCGGCCGCCAGCAGCTCGAGCGCCTCGCCGCGCACGCGGGCGCCTTCGCCGACGAGCGCGCCGCGGAGCACGAGCACGCCGCCGTGCGAACTCGTCGCGCGGACTCCGTCGAGGGCGAGGCGACCGTGGAGCTCGCGGGGCGCCTGCTCGATCGCGATCCCGTCCGGCGCCACGCGGCCGCCGAGCTGCCAGCGCGCGAGGGCGGGCAGAAGCGCTTCCCAGCCGGCCAGGTCGAAGGGGGGCGCGTGCACGTCGATCCGCATGCGCGGGCCGCCGTGCAACGCCGCGGTGGCGTCGAGATCGCGCACCCGCAGCTTCAGATCGTCGAAGCCGAGCGTCCCGCCCGGCCCGCTCACGATGCGGCCGCTGACGGTCGCCGAGGTCCCGGGCGGCTTGCGGAAGGCGCCGCCATAGACCAGCTCGGCTCCGGTGGCGTCGATTTCGAAGCGGCCGCTCGGCGCGCCGGAGGCTCGGGTCAGGTCGGCTTCCAGGCGCAGCGGGCCGCGCAGCGCGATCTCATCGAGGCGCAGGTCGGCGTCGCGAAACGCGAGCTTGGCGACGACCCGGCTCGGGCTCCGCAGCGGACCCTCCAGCTCGAGGCTGCCGCTCACCAGGCCGGCGACGCTCGCGCCGCCCTCGAGGTAGGAGGCGACGGGCGCCAGCGCGACCTCCTCGAGCGCGAGATCGAGATCGACCTCGCCCGCGAGCGTGACCGTGCCCTCGGCCTTGACCCGCCCGCCGCTCGCCAGCTCGAACGAGGCATCGACGTCGAGCGGCTCGCCGAGCGAGTCGCCCCGCAGCTTCGCGCGCAGCTCGCGCAGCTCCCAGGTCACGGGCGGCTCCACCGCGGCATCCTCGAGGATCAGCGTCGAGCGGCGCAGCGCGAGCCTGCGCACCGCCAGCCGCGGCGGCTCGTCCGCGGCATCCGTCGCCGGCGCGGCGTCCCCGGCTCCGGCTGCTTCCGGCGCGCGCAGGCCCGGCAGCTCGAGGCCCGCCGCGGTCCGCCGCAGGCGCAGCGTCGCGCCGTCGACGACCAGCCCGTCGACGAGCAGCTTGCGCGCCAGCAGGGGAAGCAGCGCGATGCGCAGCGAGATCCGCCGCGCGTCCACCAGCGGGGGGGCTTCCGGCGTGTCTCCCGCGATCGCCGGCTCGACCACCACCACCGAGGGAGGCAGCAGGCCGACGTCGAGCCGCTGGTAGCGCAGCGCGCGTCCCAGCGCGGCCTCGGCGGCCGACTCGATGCGCGCCCGCGCGGCGTCGCCCGCGACCAGGCGTGGCAACAGCAGGAGGGCCGCGCCGAGGCCGAGCGCCGCGAGCACCGCCAACACCAGGGCGGCGCCCAGCAGCCGTCTCACGAAGGCTTTCCGGCGAGCTTGCGGGACAGCAGCTCGCGCACCGCGGCGGGGCTCGCCTTGCCCCCGGTGCGGCGCATCACCTGACCCATCAGGAAGTTCAGGATCTTCTCGTCGCCGCTCCGGTAGCGCTCCGCGTTCTCGGCGTTCTCGGAGATCACCGCGGCCACCGCCGCTTCCAGCACGCCGGTGTCGGCGACGGCCTCGAGACCCCGCGCGCGCATCAGCTCCTCGGGGCTTCCGCCGTCCGCGACCAGGACTCCCACCAGCTCGCGCGCGCTCTTCGCGGTGAGGCGGCCGGAGTCGACCAGGCCCAGCAGCGCGGCGAAGCTCGCCGCGCTGACCGGCGTCGCGTCGATCTCGCACTCGCGCGCGGAGAGCGCCTCGCGCAGATCGCGCAGCATCCAGTTCGCGACGGTCTTCGGCGTGCCGTGCGCCGCGGCGGCCTGCTCGAAGAAGTCCGCGAACGCGCGGCTGGCCGTGAGCTGGCGGGCGTCGTACTCCGAGAGTCCGAACTCGCGCACGAAACGCGCGCATTTCTGCTCGGCGAGCTCGGGCAGCGAGGCGCGCACGCGATCGATCTGCTGCTCCGAGAGCATCAGCGGGATCAGATCGGGGTCCGGGAAGTAGCGATAGTCGTCCGCGTTCTCCTTCAGGCGGAGCACCCGGGTGCGGCGCGTGTTCGGATCGAACGCCATGGTGGCCTGCTGGACGCGGCCGCCGCGCTCGAGAACCCCTGCCTGCCGTTCGATCTCGGCCTCCAGCGCCATCTCGACGAAGCGGAAGGAGTTCAGGTTCTTCAGCTCGGTGCGCGTCCCGAGCGCGCTCTGGCCGGGCCTGCGCAGCGAGACGTTGGCGTCGCAGCGGAAGTGGCCCTTCTCCAGGTCGGCGTCGGAGACCTCGATGTAGCGGAGGATCTGGCGCAGCGTGCGCAGATACGCGGCCGCCTCCGCCGGAGAGCGCAGATCGGGCTCGGAGACGATCTCGAGCAACGGAACCCCGGCGCGGTTCAGGTCGATCTGGCTGCTGTCGCCCGTCGCCGCCGCGTCGTGGATCGACTTGCCCGCGTCCTCTTCCATGTGGATGCGCGTGAGGCCCACGCGCTTCGTCCGCGCCTCGCCGCCCTCTTCGAGGGCCACTTCGATCCAGCCGCCGGTGGCGATCGGGTCCTCGTACTGGGAGATCTGGTAGCCCTTGGGAAGGTCGGGGTAGAAGTAGTTCTTGCGCGCGAAGATCGAACGGGGGTGCACCTTGCAATGGGTCGCGAGCGCGGCGCGGATCGCGAGCTCCACCGCGCGCGCGTTCAGCGTCGGGAGCACCCCGGGAAGCGCGAGGCAGATCGGATGCACGCTGTGGTTCGGGGGCAGGCCGTAGCTGACCGGCGCCGGGCTGAAGAGCTTCGACTCGGTGCGCAGCTGCGTGTGCACCTCGAGCCCGATCACCACCTCGAAGCGCGGATGCGCGGGCGCGCTCACGGGAAGCCCTCCGGCCGCCGCGCCTGGTGCGGCGTGCGACGCTCGAAAGCGTCGGCCATTCGCAGCAGGACGGCCTCGCCGAGCGCGGGGCCGAGCAATTGCAGTCCGACCGGCAGCCCGCGCACCAGGCCGCACGGGATCGAGAGGCCCGGGATCCCGGCCAGGTTCGCCGAGACCGTGTAGATGTCCGAGAGATACATGGCCAGCGGGTCGGAGGTCTTCGCGCCCAGATCGAACGCCACCTCGGGGCAGGTGGGGGTGACGATCACGTCGCAGGCGCCGAATGCGCGCTCGAAATCGCCGCGCAGCAGCGTGCGCACCTGCTGCGCCTTGCGGTAGTACGCGTCGTAGTACCCCGCCGAGAGCACGTAGGTGCCGAGCAGGATCCGCCGCTTCACCTCCTCGCCGAATCCCTCCGAGCGCGTGCGCTCGTACATCTCGGTGAGGTTGCGAGCGCCGCTCGCGCGGCGGCCGTAGCGGACACCGTCGTAGCGGGCCAGATTGCTGGAGGCCTCGGCGGTGGCGATCAGGTAGTAGGTGGCGATCGCGTGCCGGGTGTGCGGCAGCGAGACCTCGCGCACCTTCGCGCCCGCCCGCTCCAGCTCGGCCACCGCGCCCTCGACCGCCGCGAGCACACCGGGATCGACTCCCTCCGCGACGAAGCATTCCCTGGGCAGGCCCACCACCAGGCCGGAGACGTCGCCGTCCAGCGCGGACGCCAGCTCCGGGGCCGGCTCCGGGATCGACGTCGAATCGGAGGGGTCGTGGCCGCTGATCCGCTCGAGCAGGCTGGCGGCGTCGCGCGCGCTGCGCGTGAAGACGCCGATCTGGTCGAGGGAGGAGGCGAAGGCGACCAGCCCCCAGCGCGAGACCCTTCCGTAGGTCGGCTTGATCCCCACCACACCGCAGAAGGACGCCGGCTGGCGGATCGAGCCGCCGGTGTCGCTGCCCAGCGCCGCGGGCACGATGCCCGCCGCGACCGCCGCGGCCGAGCCGCCCGAGGAGCCACCAGGGGTGCTCGCCAGACGCCACGGATTGCGGGTCGGCCCCGAGCTCGAATGCTCGGTCGAAGAGCCCATCGCGAACTCGTCCATGTTCGTCCGGCCGATCACGACGGCGCCCGCGTGCTCGAGCCGCGCCACCGCGGTGGCGGTGTAGGGGGAGACGAAGCCCTCGAGGATGCGCGACGCGCAGGTCGTGGGCTCTCCCGTCTGCACCATGTTGTCCTTGATCGCGATCGGGATGCCGTCGAGAGGCGAGCGCGGCTCGCCGCGGCGACGGCGGGCGTCGGACTGCTCGGCCTCGGCACGCGCGTTCGCGGGACGCAGGCCGACGAAGGCGTGCAGCGTGGACTGCGTCGCGTCCGCGCGCGCGAGCGCGGCGCCCACCAGCTCGAGCGAGGAGACCTCGCGCGAAGCGAGCTTCTGGGACAGCTCCGACAGCGAATCGAAGACGGCGCCCACGCTAGCCCTCTTCGTCGCCCTCGATCACCTTCGGAACGACGAAGGCCGAGCCTTCGCGCTCCGGCGCGTTCGCGACGGCGAGCTCGGGATCGAGAGGCGGTGCAGCGCGGTCCTCGCGCAGCGGTGTCGGGAGCGGAATCGCGTGCGCGGTGGGCTCGACGTCGCTGGTATCGACCTGCGAGAGCGACCAGGCGTACTCGAGGATCTGATCCAGCTCCGAAGCCATGCGCTCGGCCGCCTCGTCGCCGAGCGAGAGCCGGGCCAGCGCAGCGACCTTCTCCACCTCGTCGCGAGTGATCCGCGCCACGCCGGCAGACTAGCGGATCCTCTCCGCCGTTGCGGGCGCTGCCCCAGAGGGATAGGCTCGTGGGTCTTCATGGATGACCCCGCCGATCTGTTCAGCGCTCTCTCCGAGCCGATCCTCCGCAGCATCCGCGACCTCGGGTGGACCCGCGCCACGGCCGTCCAGGAGAAGGTGCTCCCGCAGATGCGGGCCGGTCACGACCTGATCGTCCAGGCGCACACCGGCAGCGGCAAGACCGGGGCATTCGGCATTCCGATCGCCGAAGCGATCGACACGGAGCTGAACCATTGCCAGGCACTGGTGCTGGCGCCGACGCGCGAGCTCGCCAACCAGGTCGCCGACGAGGTGGCCGCGCTCGGGCGCCACCGCGGCGTACGGACGGTTCCGATCTACGGCGGTGTCGGCTATCAGCAGCAGATCGAGCGGATCGAGGCCGGCGCGCACGTGGTGGTCGGAACGCCCGGCCGCATCCTCGACCACCTCGGCTCCGGGCGGCTCAGCTTCGCTCGCGTCAAGATCCTGGTGTTCGACGAAGCCGACGAGATGCTCTCGCTGGGCTTCTGGCCCGACATGCGGGAGATCCACAAGCACCTGCCGCGCCAGCGCCAGTCGTGCCTGTTCTCGGCCACGATTCCCGAGCGCGTGCGGTCGCTCTCGCGGGTGTTCCTTCACGATCCGATCTTCGTCTCGCTCTCCGAGGGACAGCTCGCGCCCCAGGAGATCGAGCACTTCTTCGTGCTCACCACGGCCCAGGAGAAGGACTCGAACCTGGTCCGCATCCTCGAGTATGAAGATCCCGACAGCGCCATCATCTTCTGCAACACCAAGAGCGACGTCCGCTACGTGACCGCCTTCCTACAGCGACGCGGCTACGACGCCGACCAGATCTCCGGCGACCTGACGCAGCCCGCGCGCGAGAAGGCGATGGCGCGCATCAAGGCCGGCAAGCTGCGTTTCCTGGTAGCGACGGACGTGGCGGCGCGCGGGATCGACATCAGCGACCTCTCGCACGTGATCGGTTATTCCTCGCCCGAGTCGCCCGACGTCTACGTGCACCGCACCGGGCGAACGGGCCGGGCCGGCAAGGCCGGCATCGCGATCTCTCTGGTCTCCGGCCTCGACATCGGGAACTTCCGCTACCTCCAGCAGGTGAACCAGATCCGGATCATCGAGCGCAAGCTGCCCACCGAAGCGGAGATCGTCGAGCGCCTGCGCGATCGCCTCTCGGTCAAGATCGAGCAGGAGCTGCGCGCCCTGCCCGAGCGCGAGCGCAAGTGGAACCTGGACCGCTTCCTGCCCGTCGTCGACGCGCTGGCCGGCAGCGCCGAGGGCAAGCGCGATCTCGCCGCCGTCTGCGCCGCCTATCTGCACGAGCACCGGCCCGTGACGACCGTGGTCCCGCCGTCCGAACCGCTGGCGGCGATCGAACCGGCGGAAGACGCGCGGGAGGACAGCGGCGCGGCGGACGACCGCCCGCCGCAGCGGCGCGCCCGGCGCCGGCGGCGGCGCTAGCGCCGGCGCGTGCGGATCGCGGTCTTCTGCGGCTCGAGCTCCCGGGCTCCCGAGCGCTACCACGCGGATGCCCGCGTGGTCGGGAACGCGATCGCGCGACAGGGCCACGTGCTGGTCTACGGCGGCGGGCGCACCGGCCTGATGGGCTCGGTCGCCGACGCGGCGCTCGCCGCGGGCGGCGTCGTCCACGGCGTGATCCTGCGCGAGTTCATCGAGCAGGACGTGCACCACACCGGGATCGACGAATTGCACACGGTGGACGACATGCGCTCGCGCAAGGCGGGCCTCGACGACCGCGCCGACGGCTTCATCGCCCTTCCCGGCGGCCTCGGCACGCTGGAGGAGCTCGCCGAGATCCTGTCGTTCCGCAAGCTCGGTCATCACCGACGCAAGATCGTGTTGCTGTCCACGGACCGATTCTTCGATCCGCTCGTTGCGCTCTTCGAGCGCGCGATCGCCGACGGCTTCGAGCGGCCGGAGATCCGCGACTACCTGCGCATCACCCAGGACCCCCGGGCGGTGGTGCCCCTGTGCGAAGAGGGGTGCGAAGAAGGGGACGTTGGTTCAGAAGTTCAGTAAGTCGTCCCGCGTTCGTGCGATGGACGACGACGGGTGCCGACGACTCACTGAACTCCTGAACCAACGTCCCCTTCTTGCAACGAGACCCAGTCCGGCTCGCCGCCGGCGAGCACGGTCAGGCGGCGCGCGGCGGGGTCGAGCACGGCGGCTGCGGACGGCGCGAGGACCCGCGCCAGCGCGGCCGCCGTCGCCGGCGCGGCCTCGCGCAGCGCCTTGGCGAGCTCGGCGCCCGCGTCGCCCGCGTTGGACCAGGCCAGCAGCGCGCCCTCCGGATGCAGCAGACGGCGGCTGCCCGCGCGGATCTCCACGCCCGCGAGCTCGCCGCCCGCGCCCGCGAGCAGCAGCGCCGCCGACGATCCCGCCGGGCGTCCGACGCACCAATCGAGCGCGCTCTCGACCTTGGCGAAGCGTTGCAGACAGTCCTGCGCGAGCAGCGCGGCCGGCGCGACGCAAGCGCCCGGCGCGCCGCCGCCGGGCGCCGCCACCACGGCGAGGCCCGCCTCGTTGACGCCCGCGAAGCACGCCGCCAGCCAGGGACGCGCGAGCTCGAGGCAGACGAAGCCCCCCTCCGGGCGGCTGCGCCGCGCGATCCAGGGCCCCGTGCAATCGACCGCGAGCAGCGCGCCCGCGGCCCCCGCGCTCGCGACGACGCGCGACGCGCGCGGCGCGACCAGCTCGTCGGCGAGCCGTCGCACCAGCCAGCGCTCCGGCACGCCCGCGCCGGCGGCGAGCCCGGCGAGGGACTCCGCGAGGTGGGGGAAGTGACGCTTCAGATCGCGCGCGAGGCGCGCGTGCGCCGCGTCCAGCGGCAGCGGCCATCGCTCGCGCAGCGGCGAGCGCTGGAAGGCCTCTCGCAGCGATCCGCGGCAGGCGCGCCCCTGATCGAGCCCGAGGTCGCGGGGCGCTCCCGCGCACTCGATCGCGGCGATCACGGCTCGGTCGCGGGCGGCGCTTCGAGGCCGAGGACCTCGTTGAGCGAGCCCGTGCGGTAGCCCTCGAGGTCGAGCGAGACCCATCGGAAGCCGAGCTCGCGGATCACGGCGGCGATCCGCCGCGCCATCTCCGGATCGAGCGCGCGCGGCAGTTCGGCCGGATCCACCTCGATCCGGGCCAGCGGGCCGTGATGCCGGAGCCGCACCTGGCGGAATCCCAGCGCGCGCAGACGCTCCTCGCCTTCGTCGACCTGGCGCAGGCGCTCGGGCGTGACGCGCGTTCCATAGGGCAGGCGCGACGAGAGGCACGCCGAGGACGGAAGCTCGGCGGTGGGCAGACCGGCGGCGCGGGAGAGCGCGCGGATCTCGGCCTTCGAGAGCTTCGCGTCGAGGAAGGGCGAGAGCACGGCGTGCTGCTCGGCCGCACGGTGACCGGGGCGAAAGTCGGTGGTGTCATCGGTGTTCACGCCGTACGCCACCGCGTCGAAGCCGAGCTGCCCGCGCAGCGCGCCGAGCACTTCGAAGAGCTCCGTCTTGCAGTGGAAGCAGCGGTCGGGCTGATTGGCGCGGTAGGCCTCGCGTTCCATCTCGTGGGTGGTCAGGAAGCGATGCGGGATGCCGAATTCGCGGCTCACGCGCTCCGCCATGGCGCGGTGGCTGGCGGGATAGGACGCTGAATCGGCCGTCACCGCGAGCGCGCCGTCGCCCAGCGCACGGTGCGCGGCGAAGGCCAGGTAGCTCGAGTCGACCCCGCCGGAGAAGGCCACGATGAGGCGGCCGGCGGCGCGCAGCGCGTCCTGGAGCGCGGCCTCTTTTCGCTGGAGTTCCGGGGGGATGGGAGCCACGAGCCGAGCTTACGAGGCGGCCCGGAAGCGGTCAAGCCGAGCGCCTCGGCTGCCGACTCGTGGAGCGGGCGCCCAGCCGCGGTCTATGCTGGGCGCGGATCGGGGAGGGGGGATGGCGAAGCTCCGCATCGGTCTGCTGTTCGGGGGGCGCTCGGTCGAGCACGAGGTGTCGGTCACCTCGGCGACCTGCATCTTGAAGGCGCTCGATCCGACCCGTTACGACGTCTCGCTCGTCGCGATCGACCATCAGGGGCGCTGGCACCTGGGTTCTCCGGCGCTCCCGCCCGAGGCCGCCGCGAGCGGAGCGGAGGTGACGCTCCCCGCCGTTCCCGGACAACGCTCTCTGGTGTCGATGGCGGGCGCGACCCGCGAAGCCGGGCGCGCGCTTCCGCAAGTCGACGTGATCTTTCCGATCGTCCACGGACAGGGCGGCGAGGACGGCACCCTGCAAGGCCTGCTCGAGCTCGCCGGCGTGCCGTACGTCGGCGCGGGCGTGCTCGGCTCGGCGCTCCAGATGGACAAGGAGGCGTCGAAGCGCCTGCTGGCCGCCGCGGGGCTTCCGGTGGTGCCGTGGGTGCTGATCCGGCGCGAGGAGCTGCGGGCGGACGCCGAGGCGGCGGCCGAGCGCGCGCTCCATGGGCTCGAGCTCCCGGTCTTCGTGAAGCCGGCGAACCTGGGCTCGTCCGTGGGGATCAGCAAGGTGAAGGATCGCAAGCAGCTGCTCCCCGCGCTCCGCGAGGCCGCGCGCTACGACCGCAAGCTGCTGGTCGAGCGCGCGGTCGACGCCCGCGAAATCGAGGTCGCCCTGCTCGGCAACCACCCCATCGAAGCCTCGGTGGTGGGAGAGATCCGCACCCGGCGCGAGTGGTACGACTACGAAGCGAAGTACGTCGACGAGGACACCGAGCTGCTGATTCCCGCGCCGATCGACGAGGCGCTGAGCCGGAAGGCGCGAAGCCTGGCGATCGACGCCGTGCGCCTGCTGGAGGGCGCGGGGCTCGCGCGCGTCGATTTCCTGCTCGATCGCCACACGGGCGAGCTGTTCGTGAACGAGGTGAACAGCCTGCCGGGCTTCACGGAGGGCTCGATGTACCCGCGGCTCTGGGAGGCGTCGGGCCTGCCCTACGCCGCGCTGCTCGACCGCCTGATCGAGCTCGCGCTCGAGCGCCACCGGGAGAAGTCCGAGCTCGAGACGCTCTACCGCCGCACCTGACGCGCGCCGCTACTTGACCACGTAGCCGAGCGCGCGCAGCTGGTTCAGGCGCATCTCGTCGATGTCGACGCTGTTGGGCGCCTTGCCCCACGGGCTCTCGGTGTTCCCGAGGTAACCATCCGCCAGCTTGCGAAGGCGCTCGGCGTCTTCGGCGCGCTGCGCGCGCAGATCGCTCAGCTCCTTGGGATCCGTCGAGGAATCGAAGAGCGTGGCCCGCTCCGGCCTCTGGACCGGCAGGAAGTAGCGCAGGTTGCCCTCGGTCACGGCGACCAGGGGATCGGGCTTCTTCTGGGGCGAGCCCCAGAGCTGGTCGAGCTGGGAGAAGATGGGGCGCGAGGCGAGCTCCGCCGGCACCTCGGACCGGATTCCCGCGGCGTGCTCGACGAGCGGCATCAGCGACTTCCCGTCAGCCCCCGGCAGGGGCGGCAGGCCCAGCAGATCGAGCAGCGTCGGCCAGATGTCGGCGTTCGCGACGCGCTCCTCGACGACGATCCCGGGCTGGAGCTGGAACGGCAGCACGATCACGAAGGGAACCTCCGCGACCTCCCGGTGCAGATCCCGCGCATGGCCCTCGAAGCCGTGCTCGCGGAAGGCCTCGCCGTGGTCCGAGGCGAGCACGATCACGGTGCGGTCGAGCAGGCCCCGCTCGCCGAGCTCCGAGACCAGCGCGCCGATCACCCGATCGATCCAGCGGATCGACTTGTCGTAGGCGTCCGAGTAGGCGTTCCCGAGGTCGGGCGCCGACTCGTCGAAGACGTACTGATGCAGATCCATGTAGTGCAGATAGAGGAAGAAGCGCTCGCGCCCATAGCTGTCGAGGAACGCGACCGCGGAGTCCGCGACGTCCTCGTCGGTCCCCGAGAGCGATTCCGGCGAGGGGTGGCTGCGCTGGAGCTGTGCGCGCGTGCGCCCCGGCTTCGGGTTCAGGTAGAACTCGAAGCCCTGATAGAACCCGAAGTTCGGCGCGACCCAGCCGTTGCGCCAGATGCCCGCGGTGCGAAAGCCCGCGTTCCGGAGGATCTCGGCCGGGAGCAGCGCTTCGTCCGGGAGCGCGTGGTCGTAGCGCAGCACGCCGTTGCGCGCGGGATAGGTGCCCGTCCAGAGCGAGGCCATCGAGGTCTTCGTCCAGCTCGACTGCGAGTAGACGTGGCGGAAGACGATCCCGGTGCGCGCGAGCGCGTCGATCTCGGGGCTGGTGGGGCGCGGGTAGCCGTATGCGCCCAGGCGGTCGGCGCGCAGGGTGTCGACCAGCAGGAAGACGACGTTCAGGTCCTTGCGCTCGCGCAGCCCCGCGATGTCCTGCGCGCTTCCCTCGGAACGCGACGGCCCCACGACACGGAACTGGCTCGCGACCGCGAGCGCGAGCAGGAGCGCGGCGCCGGCGAAGTACAGCCAGGGGGAATCCAGCAGCTTGCGCAGCATCCGCGTGGTCTCCTTGCTGGGGGCGGGCGAATCTAACAAACCGCTGGGAGGGAATCAGGCGTCGACACCAAAGCAAAGCGGCCACCCCTTTCGGGGTGGCCGCTCCATCAGACCTGGTGGAACCAGACCTGGGTTACTTGCGCATCCGGTGCCGGCCGAGCAGGACGAGGCCCGCAACGCCCGAGCCGAGCAGCAGGAGCATGCCCGGTTCCGGCACGAAGTGGATCGTGAGGAAGCCGAACAGCGCGATCTTCTGGTTGCTGCCGTTGGTGAGGTTCGTCACCACCTGCATCGGAGTGATCAGCTGAACCACGCCGGACGGGTTCGCCGTCGAGCTGGTGTTCGAGCTGGGACCATGGGCGAAGCCCTTCTCCGTCCGGTTCACGAACTTCTTGACCGTGCCGCCGACCGGGGTCGTGATCTGGTCGATCGAGGTCTTGGTCTTGATCGTCCAGGGGGCCGCCTCGATCGAGATCCGGATCGGGCTGGTGCCGCCGATCGTCACGATGCCGCCGATGCCGACACCCTTGGTGCCGGTCGCAGTGGTGTGCTGCGTCAGCGCCAGCGGGAGGGCGGTCCCGCAGGCCGTCGAGAAGAGACAGACCTTCGCGAGGCCGGCGACCGGGAGGATGTTCTTCGTGAGCGGCGACGACTGCGCGCCACCCGAGATCGGGCCGAGCGTGCCGGTCCCGAGATCCGCCGTGATGAGGATCCCGACGATCGGGGCTGCAGCGGCGTCCGTCACGGGGACGAACACGTTCTTGTTGGAGATGCCGCCGCGGCTCGCCTTGAGCCGGAGGTTGCCGAGGTGGCCGATGGCACCCGAATCGTTCACCGTCGCGACGCCCGAACCGACGGCCGGGATCGACGGCAGCGTGCCGAGCTCCAGGGTAAGGGTACCGTCCCAGTGCAGGGGAGCGGCGCTTGCCGAACCCGTCACGCCGAACGCGAGCAGCGCGGCGGCGCTTAACATCACTAACTTGCGCATTGCTTGACTCCTCTTCTTTTCTGGTCCACCGCTACGGCGAGCACAGCTGTTCAGCTTAGCCCACGGGTTGCGGCCCTCTCGGGTACCCCAGAGGGTGCAACTCCGATGCCAAGCCGAAGCGCTCGGGACCCACTTCGCAAGTATCTGATTTCAATGTATTTCCATCCCTCTAGCCGGGACGCTCGAAGCGTCGATGCATCTGATTCGGAAACCATTTTCCGCCATTCGAGGAAAAACTTTTCCCGAGCGCCCCTCGGGGCGCGGCAGTGGGGTCATGGCTGACGCGCGCGCCGGGCGATCAACTCGCCCCGCTCGCGCTTCAGATCGGGATCCTCCGGCGCCAGCTCGAGGGCCCGCTCGATCCGGCGCAAGGCGGTCTCGGGCTGCCCGTCCGCCACGTCGGCCGCGGCCAGCCGCAGCGCGACCGCGGCCGGCAGCGGAGCGTCGTCCGGCAGCTTGCGCAGCTCGGCGACCGCTTCGTCGCCGCGTCCCTGCGCATCGAGCGCGCGCGCCAGTACGTTGCGGAAATCGCTCCGCGCCGGCAGGGCTGCCAGGGCCGCGCGTGCGTCCCGCTCCGCCGAGGCGGAATCGCCGGCGCCCATCGCCGCTGCTGCGCGCAGCCCCGCGACGGAGGGGCCGGCGTCGCCGAGGGCGCGCAGCCGCGCCAGCGCTTCGCCCGACCTGCCCTCGGCCATCGACTCCTGCGCGCGTCGGATCTCGGCGACCACCGCGAGGCGGTCCTTCGGATCGACGCCTCCCACCCGGCCCAGCTCCTGTGCGGAGACGGAGCCCGCGGGCGTCAGGTAGCCGAGCGCCGCGAGCGCCGCGCTCTCCGCGGGCGTCACATCGAGCGGTGTCGCGGCGCGCCGCGGCGCCGCGCGCAGCCTCGCCTCGAGCGCCGCATCCAGCGAGGCGACCAGCTCCGGCCGACTGGCGGCGAGGCTGCGCTGCTCGCCGGGGTCTGCCGCCAGGTCGTAGAGCTCCTGCCGCGGAGCCCGGATGTACTTGAGAGCGCCCGAGCGCAGCCCGAGCAGGGGGCTCCAGCCGAAGTCGAGCTGGGGGGCGAGGGTCTCGAAGTAGGCGTTCGCGGGCGCGCCATCTTCCCCGAAGAGCAGCGGGCTCAGATCGCGGCCCGCGGCGTCCGGGAGCGGTCTCGCTCCGGCCAAGGCGAGCAGGGTCGGCGCCACGTCCACCAGGCCCACCGGCGCCGCGACGCTGCGGCCGGCCGGGATCCCGGGCCCCGCGATCAACAAAGGGATGCGCTGGGTCGTCTCGTAGACCAGGTAGGAGTGCGATTCGTCGCCATGCTCGCCGAAGCTCTCGCCGTGGTCGCTGGTCACGACGACCAGCAGCCCCGCCTCTCCCCAGCGCGCCCGCACGGCGGCGAGCAGCCGCCCGAGCTGCGCGTCGACGAAGGCGATCTCGCCGTCGTACGGCCGGCTCGCGAAGGCGCTCGCGAAGCCGGCGGGCGGGTCGTAGGCCGCGTGCGGATCGTAGAAGTGCACCCAGAGGAAGAAGCGCGGGCCGAGCCGATCCAGCAGCGCGAGCGCCGCATCGACCACGCGGTCGGCGCGCCGCTCCGGCCAGCCGGCGCCTCCCGCCACGCGCTCCGTCAGCTGGTCGTCGTAGAAATCGAATCCGCGCGCCAACCCATAGCGGCGATCGAGCACCTGCGAGCCGACCACCGCGCCGGTCGCGTGCCCGGCCTCGCGCAGCCGCTCGGCGAGGGTCGGGATCGCAGCGGGCAGCCGGAAGATGCCGTTGTGGCGAACGCCGTGTCCGGGCGGATCCAGGGCCGTCAGCAGGCTGGCGTGCGCGGGCAGGGTGAGCGGCGCGGGCGAGACGGCGGCCTCGAAGCGAACCCCGGCGGCCGCCAGGGTGTCCAGAGTACGGGTGGCGGCGCGCTCGGCACCGTAGCTGCCGACGTGGTCCGCCCGTAGCGTGTCGATGCTGACGAGCAGGATCCGCTCCGGAGCGGGCGCCTCGTCGCGCCGCTCTCCGCAAGCCGAGCTCGCGGCCAGCACAAGCGCCACGAGGGCCGAGAGATGGGGCCGCCAGCTGCGCCGGCCTGGACCGGAGCCCGCGCCAGCGGCCGTCGGCAGGGGCGCAGCAAACGCCGTTTGCCGCGTCGACGGAGCCGGAGTGCCGCGTATAATCCGCGGTTCACTCGCTGACCGGAGGTGCTCGAGCGCGATGTCCCGATCCACGGCCTGGCTGTCCGTTCCTCTCGAACTTCGCACCGCCGTGGCCGGCGTGCCGCGGTGGATCTGGACGTACCTCGCCGTGGGCGGCACGCTGCTCGCCTGCGGCGGAGCGACCCTCGGCTGCGGCGGGGACGTCGAGGCGCGTATGGCCGAGGTCCGCGCGCTCCAAGACGTCGGCCAGTTTACCGCATCGATCGACGAGCTCCGCGAGATCCTGGCGATCCGGCCCGACGACGCGGAGGCGAGCTATCGGCTCGGCGTCGCCCTGGTCCAGACCGGCGAGGCGAGCCGCGCCGTGTGGCCGCTCCAGAAGGCGGCCGAGTCGCCCGACTACGCCGTGGCGGCGAGCCTGCTGCTCGCCTCCGCGCACTTCGCGAACGGAAACTTCGAGGCGGTCGTCGCCGCCGCCGACCGGGTGCTCGAGATCGACCCCGATCGGGTGGTCGCGCTGCGCATGCGCGCGAAGGGCAACCTGGGCGCGGGCAAGCTCGACGCCGCCATGGCCGACACCGAGCGGCTGCTCGAGAAGGAGCCGGACGACTACAGCGTGAACCTGCTGCGCGCGACGATCCTGGCCGACAGCGGCAAGCTCGACGAGGCGGAGGCCGCGAACTACCAGCTCAAGGAGATCGGCGAGAAGAGCGGCGATCCCAGCACCGCCCCCCGCGCCTGCCTGGTCCCGGCGGCCTTCGCGAAGGACACGCGCAAGGACATCAAGAAGGCCGAGGAGCTCTTCGAGGAATGCCTCGGGAAGTATCCGGCGAACGCCTTCGTCACCAGCGAGGCGATGTCGTTCTACGACGCCATCGGAAAGCCGGAGCGCGCCACGCAGCTGGTCCGCGCGGCGGCGGAGCAGGCTCCGGAGAACCTCTCGCTCCAGGCGGGCCTCGCCAGCCGGCTCGAGACGACCGGCGACAGCGAGGGCGCCGAGAAGGTGCTGCTGGCCGCGGTCGAGAGCTTCAAGTCCGCCGGCGCCTGGGACCTGCTCACCAGCTACTACCGCCGCGCGGGCGAGTCGCAGAAGGCGCTCGACTCGCTCGAGAAGGTGATCGAGCTGTCCGGCGAGCCGAGCGACGGGCTGCGCTTCGTCCACGCCGACCTGCTGATCGATCTCGAGCAGCTCGATCAAGCCGAAGCGGTGGCGAAGGAGCTGGAGGAGCCCACCTACGCGAACCTGATCCGCGGCCGGATCCAGCTCGAGCGCGGCGACGCCAAGGCCGCCCTCGAATCGTTCGAGCAGGGAATCCGCAACTGGCCCAACAACGCGGGCGCGCGCTACCTGGCCGGACTCGCGGCGCGCCAGCTCGGCGATTTCGACCGCGCGATCTCGGAGCTGCGCGAGGCCGTGCGCATCGACAATGGCGCCACCGAAGCGGCCCGCGTGCTCGCGCGCCTCCACTTCGACCGCGGCGAATGGGCCGACGCGATCAAGTCCGCGCATGCGGCCCTCCGGCGGCCGGGCGGCAAGACCGCCGACACGCTGATCGTGGGCGTGCGCTCGTTCATGGCGATCGGGCAGTGGAGCGACGCGCGCACGACGGCGAAGGCGCTGATCCAGCTGCCCGACGGAAGGGCGGCGGGCACCGCGGAGCTGGCCGGGGTGGAGCGCGCCGCGGTGGGGCCGGCCGAGGCGGTCGCGGTGATCCGCAAGAGCAAGCTCGATCTCACCGACCCGGCGAACGAGGTGGTGCTGCGCGCGCTGGTCGAGAACTCCTTCGCCGCCGACAAGTCCGCCGACGCGCTCGCGGCGATCGATGCCGCGCTCGCGAAGCACCCCGAGCTCGCGAGCCTGCACGAGCTGCGCGGCTACGCGCTCGGGCGTCTCGAGCGCACGGACGAGGCGAAGGCCGAGCTCAACAAGGCGCTCGAGCTCGACCCGAAGAACGCGGCGGCGACCGGCGCCCTCGCGACCCTGCGCGCACGCGAGGGCGACCGCGCGGGGGCGATCGAGCTCTACGACGCCGCCGCCAAGCTCGCCGAACCTCCCGCGCCCTACAGCTACCTGGCGGCCCAGCTGGTGCTGGCCGCCGGCGATACGGCCGGCGCCGAGTCGCGGCTGCGCGAGGTGGTGCGCCTGGATCCGGGAAACGTGGGCGCGCGCAACGACCTGGCCTGGCTGCTCGCCGAGAAGGGCACGGACCTGGACGCCGCCCTCGCGCTGGCCGAAGCCGCCAAGCGCCTGGACCCGTCCGCCGACGTGCTCGACACCCTCGGCTGGGTGCTCCTGAAGCGAGGCGAGGCGCAGGCCGCGGTGGAGAGCTTCGAGCAGGCGCTCGCGAAGCGCCCCGATTCGCCGTCGATCCGCTATCGGCTCGGGATCGCGCTCAACCAGGCAGGCGACAAGACGCGCGCCCGCGAGATGTTCCAGGCCGCGCTCGCCGCGGGCGCCTTCCCCGAGGCGGAGGCCGCTCGCCGCGATCTCGCGCAGCTCGAGGGCAAGTAGTCGGAGTCCCTGTGGCCTGCGTCATCGGGCGGAGCTTCGGCCGCCTCCTGATCACCAGCCTGCTGCTGCTCCCCGCGTGCGCCTCGCGCGAGGAGCGCTTCGCGAGCCACGTCGAGCGCGGGAAGCAGCTGGCCGACGAGGGCCGTCTCGCGGACGCCGTGCTCGAGTTCCAGAGCGCCCTCGACCTCGAGCCTCGCAACGCCGAGCTGTACGAACGCCTGGGCGACCTGATGGTGCGCCAGCGCTCGGCCCAGAAGGCGATCGCCCTCTACCGCCAGGCGTTCGAGCTGGATCCGGGGCGCATCGATGCGGCGATGAGCGAAGCGCGGCTGCTCGCCTTCGACGACCCCAAGCGCGCGCGCGAGCTGGTGCAGCTCGGGCTCGAGCGCGCGCCCGATCGCCCGAACGTGCAGCAGCAGCGCGCCTACGTCGCGCTGGCGCGCGGCGACGTCGCCGAGGCGCTGATCGCGGCGCAGCGCGCCGTCGAGCTCGAGCCGACCGCGAGCGCGCGTTGGTCGCAGCTCGGGAAGGTGCACCAGGCGCGCATCCGCAAGCACCAGCTGGAGGGAACGCCCGCCCCGCCGGAGGTGTTCCAGGCCGCGCTGAGCGCCTTCGCGCGAGCCGACGAGATCGCGAAGGGCGACGCGCGCGCCCAGGTCGAGAGCGCGCGCGTGCTGTCGGCCTGGGAAGGGCATGGCGAGCAGGCGCTCGCGGGGCATCGCGCCGCGATCGAGACCGCGAAGCGCGTCGAGGACGCGGAAGCCCGGATCTTCGCCGCCAAGGCCTTCGACGACTTCGCCCTGGGCAAGCGCGACAACGCCCTGCGGCGCGAGTCGCTGCGCGAGGTGGTCGAGGCGAATCCCGACGACTACGAGGCCTGGGACGATCTCGTGATCCTGTCGGAAGGCCAACCGGTGCCGCGCGGCGAGGAGGTCTGCCTCGAGCTGATCGAGCGGCGCCCTGACGACCCGCGCGCCCACCGGGTCTACGTGAATCTCCTGGTGCGAAGGCAGCGGACGGCCGACGCCATCGCCCACCTGCGCGGCGCGCTCGAGGGCGACGCCGCCTCGCCGCTGCTCTGGGAGCAGCTGATCGAGCTCCAGCTCCGCAGCCATCAGCTCGCGGATGCGCGCGAAAGCTACGAAGAGCTGTCCGACGATTTTCCGGACGATCCGGCCGCGCAGGTCGCCGCGGCGCGGATCGCGCTCGCGGAAGGCCGCTCCGCCGACGCCGCGGCGATCCTGCGCGAGCTGGTGAAGAATCACGAGAGCTCTTCCGCCCTGCGCACGCTCGCCGTCGCGGAGCAGCAGCTGGGCAACCTGCCGGCCGCGGTCGCCGCGATCGAGCGGGCGATCGCGCTCGCCCCGGCCTCCTTCGATCTCTTCCGGACCAAGGCGAGCATCGACTACGACGCGAAGAACTGGAGCAAGCTGCTGGTCGACTATCGCGTGCTCGCGGGCCGGGGCCGCCGCCTCTCGGCCGCCGACGACCTGCGCCGCGCGCGCGCCCTCTACGAGCTCGGCAAGCCCGACGCCGGCCGCGCCGTGCTCCAGCAGGTCCTCGCGCGCCCGGATGCTCCGGCGGACGCCGCCATCGAGTTCGCGCGGCGCGAGGGGCCGGCGAACTTCGGCGCGGCGCAGGCGGCCCTGGTGGCCGCGCGGATCCGGGAGCCGGAAGATCCGCGGCTGCTCGAATCGCTCGTCCAGCTCCAGCTCGCGACCGGACACGCGGAGCAGGCGCTCACGGCGCTGGATGCCACCGTCCAGGCCGGGAACGCGCGCCCGCGCGAGCTGCTGCTGCGCGCCAAGGTGCTGGTGTCCACGGGCGCCCTCGACCGCGCCGAGAAGGACGTGCTGCGAGCCATCGAGGCGGCGCCGATGCTGCCCGGCGCCATCGAGCTGCTCTTCGAGATCTACCAGCGCCAGGGGAAGCTCGCCGAGGCGCAGCGCTCCTTCGAGGAGGCCGAGGCCGCCGGCGTGCTGCACTCGGGCGCGCGGCTCCTGCTCGGGCGCCTCTACCTCAGCCAGGGAGAGATCGTGAAGGCGCAGAAGGCCTTCGAACGGGTGGTCGCGGAGCAGCCCGATCTCGCGAGCGCGCGCAACGACCTCGCCTTCGTACTCGCCGAGCGCGGCCAGCAGCTCGATCGCGCGCTCGAGCTGGCGCTGGGAGTGCAGCAGGCGCTGCCCGACAACCCGGCTGCGATCGACACGCTCGGCTACGTCTACTACCGGGCGGGCCGCCACGACGCGGCGCTCGCGGAGCTCCAGCGCGCGATCCAGCTCGCCGAAGCACGACCCGGACCGGTGTCGCCGGTCTACGCCTACCACCTCGGCCTGGTGTTGCAGGCGCTGGACCGCAAGGACGAAGCGGCGAGCGCATTCCAGCGCTCGCTCGCCAGCGGCGAGGATTTCCCGAACGCCGCCGACGCGCGCCAGCGGTTGGAATCGATGCGCGCGCCGGCTCCCGCCGGCTCGAACGCTTCCTAGCTTCCGCCGGGCTCCGGCGCTCCCAGCGCCGCCAGATCGGCGCGGATCTGCTCGTCTCGCGCGCCGCCCTTGGCGAGCGCGCGCCGCAGCACCGCGATCGCTTCGGCCTTTTCGCCGCGCGCGTAGTGGGCGTGCCCGATCATCTGGAGCTCCTGCTGCGTCGGGTCCTCCCGCTCGCGCCCGCGGAGGATCCAGCCGCCGGCGATCTCGGAGATGACGGCCCGGAACTCCGGGCGGTCGCGCACCTCGGCGAAGGCGGGATCCGTGTCGAGCGGCTCGAACAGGGTGTAGCCGCGCTGGGCGGCGGCGCGCAGCGCGGCGGCGACCTCGGAGGCGTCGCCGATCTGCGCGGCGCGCTTCGCGCGCAGCAGGTTCGCCGAGACGCCGCCCGGGTAGTGCGCGGCGGCGTCCGCGACCAGGCTCGCCGCCGAGCGCCAGACCGCCGCGCGCTCGACGCTGCGCACCGCGAAGAAGACCCCCAGCGCCGCGACCCCGAGGGCCGCGGCGACGCTCGCGCTCCGCCGCCGCGGCTCGGGAAGCCATCCGGCTGCGTCGCGCGCCGCGAAGAGCGCGGCGCCGATCAGCCCGGGAAGCATGAAGTAGAGGTAGCGGTCCGCCATCGGATAGAGGAATGGAAAGACCTGGGAGACCGGCGCGAACGCGACCAGCGCCCAGATCCAGAAGACGGCCTCCGGGCTGCGCCGCTTCAGGGTGACCACCAGCCGCCAGCCGAGCCCCGCGAACACGACCAGCCCCGCCAGGAACCAGGGGTCCAGCGGGCTGCGAGCGGGCTCGGTCTCGTGGAACGCGGAGGTGCCCCAGGAGCTCGCCGCCATCACCAGGTAGCGCATCGCAATCGCCACCACGCTGCGCAGCCAGACCGCCGGCGCGTCGTCGCGCGGGGGAGCGCCGCCCTGATTGCGCTCGTGGCTGGTGATCTCGACCACCGCATACGCCGCGAAGAGCGCGGCCCACAGCGCGATCCAGCGCCAGCGCACGCGCCCGCTGCGCAGCCACTCGAAGAGCGCGGCGATCGGCAGCGCGATCACCGCGTGGCCCTTGGCGAGCAGAGCCAGCGCAAAAAAGACGGTCGCGAGCCCCGGACGCCTCCCGTACGCGAGCAGCGCGGCGAGGGCCAGCACGAGCGACGAGCTCGACTTGAGCTGCGAGATCCAGGCGACCGCCTCCACGTTCGCCGGGTGCGCGAGGAAGAGAGCGCCCCCGAGCAGCGCAGCCAACAGCGGGAGCCCGGCCTGGAGGAAGAGCGCGACCAGCAGCACGCTCGCGAGCGCGTGCAACCCGACGTTGATCACGTGATGGCCGGTCGGGTCTTCGCCGAAGACCCGGAGCGCGGCGGCGTGCAGCAGCAGCTGCACCGGGGCGTAGTTCGAGACCGAGAGGGCCGCATCCGAGGTCGGATCGAGGATGCGCAGGGCGCTGGCGGGGGACAGATCGCGCACGAACGCGTTGTCGATCACGTAGTGGTGGTCGTCGGAGAGGAAGGGGCCGGAGAGGGCCGGTCGGTAGAGCAGCAGCGCCGCGCCTAGGCTGGCGGCGAAGAGCAGCGCCCAGCCGCCCGCGCCGAGCCCCGCGCGGGAGGGCGCATCCGCGCGGCGTGCGGCTGTACGCGCGGGCCGCGGCGGCCGGCTACGGACCGGACGGGCCATCGGACGTCGTCTCCGGGAGCGGGAGCTCCGAGCCGGTCTCTCCCCGTTCCAGCAGGCGGACGGAGGCGAGCTCGGCGCGCAGCGCGTCCTCGAACGGGCCGCCCGCGGCGAGCGCCTGCTCGAGCAGCGCGGCGGCGGGAGCGTACTCGCCGCGCGCGACGTGCGCCTGCGCCATCACGAGCAGCTCGGCGGGGGTGCCCTGGCCACTCCGGCGGGCGCGATCGAGCCAGGCGCCCGCCATGTCGCGGATCAGCTCCTGAAACTCCGGTGTGTCGCGAACCCCCGCGAGCATCGGGTCCTGCTGGAACGCCATGAAGCGGTCGAGGCCGCGCGCCCAGGACTCGCGCAGCTCGGCGACCGCCGCCGCCACATCACCTTGATTCGCCGCCCGCCGCGCGGCGAGATAGTGCGCCGTCGCGCCGTCGGGGTAGTGGCCCGCCGCGTCGAGCAGGAGCAGCGTCTCGTCGCGCCAGAGGCGCGCCCGTTCGGCGGAGCCGAGCGCGAAGACGGCCGCCAGCAGGGCGGCGGCTCCGACCGCCCCGCGCCGGAGCCAGGCCGGCTGGAGCCCTGAGGCGAGCCAGAGGGAGGCGCCGCCGATCAGCCCCGGCAGCATGAAGTAGAGGTAGCGGTCGGCGATCGGGTTGAGGAACGGGAAGATCTGCGACACGGGCGCCCAGGCGGCGGCCGCGCCGATCCACCAGGCCGCCTCCGGCTGGCGCGCTCGGAGCCCGCTCCCGGCGCGCCACGCGAGCAGGGCGCC
Organism: Myxococcota bacterium; assembly: GCA_036560145.1. Taxonomy (GTDB): domain Bacteria; phylum Myxococcota_A; class UBA9160; order UBA9160; family SMWR01; genus DATBRV01. The sequence continues at coordinate 32,739 of DATBRV010000123.1, read as the reverse complement.
CGCCGGAATCGCCGCGAGCCAGCGGAGGTCGAGCCAGGAGCGCACGGGCTCGGGCTCCTGGAAGGCGGCCACGCCGAGCGAGGTCGCGGCCATCACGAGGTAGCGCCCGCCGATCGCGGCGATCGTGCGCAGCTGCTCGCCCGCGCCGGAGAACGCCGTCGACTGCGCCTCGCCGGCGCTGGCGAAGGACGCGTACTCGGGCAGCGCATAGGCGGCCAGCAGGAGCCCCCAGAGCCCGAGCCAGGCTGCCTCGCGGCGTACGGCTTCCCCGCTGCGGCCGCGGGACCAGGCGAGGGCGCACGCCATCGGCCACGCGAACGCCGCCGAGGCCTTGGTCAGCAGCCCCAGGGCGAAGAGCGCCGCAGCCGCCGCGGGCCGGCGCGGCTGGAGCAGGAGCGCGCCGAGCGCGAGGCCGAGCGCGCCGACGCTCTTGAGCTGCGAGATCCATGCCACCGCCTCGACGTTGGCCGGATGCAGCAGGAACACGGCGCCGGCCGCCAGCGCCCCCGCCGCCGGCAGCCCCGACCGGCGCAGCAGCGCGACCAGCATCGTCGCGTTCCCCGCGTGCAGGAGCAGGTTGACGACGTGGTAGCCGAAGGGGTCGTCGGCGAAGATCTGGCGCCCCGCCGCCGTGAGCAGCAGGTGGACGGGCGCGTAGTTCGCCGTATAGAGACGCGCGGGGCTGAACGGATCGAGGATCGCCCGCAGATTCGCCCACCCGAGCCCGCTCGTGTAGGGATTGCTGACGATGTATCCGAAGTCGTCCGAGAGGAACGGCCCATGCAGCGCCGCGCGGTAGACCAGCAGCGAGACCGCCGCGAAGGCCGAGAAGAGCAGCAGCGGGCGCGCGGCCGGCTCGGCCGTGCGCCGCGGCGCGTCCGCCTCCTGCACCGCGATCCCCTGCGCCATCGGCGGCGAGTCTACCAATCCGCCGCCGCGGCCCTCGCGGCGCTCGCCCTCGGCGCCTGCGGCGAGCCGCCTCCGCGTTTCGGGGACACGGCCTCGGACGGGCTCGTGCTGGTGCGCATCGTGGACGGCTCGAACGAGATCGTGCGCGTGCGGCTCGCCGATTCCGCGGCGCAGGCGATCACCGCCACGCCCGGGGTCGAGGAGAGCTGGCCGTTCTGGTCGGCGCCGGCCGGGCGCCTCGCGTACCTGGCGTCGGCCTCCGGCGCCAAGCACGACATCGTGATCTGGGATCCCGTGCGGGCGGCCGCGAGCAAGCTGGCGCGCACTCCGCTGCGCGACGAGCAATGGCCCGTGTGGTCCCCCCGGCGGCCCGAGATCGCGTTCGCGTTCCGCGGCGGAAAGCCGCCCGGCGGTATCGCGCTCGCCGACCTCGCGAGCGGGACGCGGCGGGTGATCGCTCCGGCGGGATGGAACGACTACTTCCTGCGTCCGGGCTTTTCGCCGGACGGCGACTGGCTGGTCGCGCAGCGCCGCGACGCGAACGGGCGGGGCTCGAGCCTGTGGCGGATCCGCGAGGGCAGCGCGCCGCAGCCGCTCACCCAGGACCCGCTCTGGTTCGACGCGAAGCCCGCCTACACACGCGACGGGCGCGAGATCCTGTTCTTGCGGCGCGCGGCGGGCGGCGGACCGCGCGACATCCTCGCGATCGCTCCCGGCGGAGGCGCGACGCGCACGCTCGCGAGCACGCCCGAGAGCGACGAGCGCTCCGTGCTGCCCTCCCCGCGGCGCGACGAGATCGCCGTCATCTCGGATCGCGACGGCCGATCCGCCCTCTATCTCGCGCCGCTCGCGGGCGGAGCGCTGCGCGAGCTCGGCTCGGACCCATCCCGCAACTACTTCTCTCCGCGCTGGTCTCCCGACGGAGAGCGCCTGGCCGCCATCTCGACGAGCCGGAGCGACGGAGAGCCGCGCCTGGCCAAGGCGAAGGGCCTGGCCGAGACGCGCGTGGTGGTCTTCGACCGGGAGGGGCGCGTGTTGTTCGAAGCCCCGGGCCTCATGCCCGACTGGATGCCGCCGTGGCGCTAGCCGTGCGGGCGGGCGGGCGCGAGCCGAAGCGGACCTTCCTGCCCTTCGCGCTGAGCGCGCTGATCTTCGCGCTCGCCGGCGCGGTCTACCTCCCGATCCGCGATCACGAGTGGCTGAACTACGACGACGACCTCTACGTCACCCGCAGCCCCGAGCTCGAGCAGGGGCTGACCGGACCGGGCGTCCGCTGGGCGTTCTCGAGCCAGCAGGGGGCCAACTGGTTTCCGCTCACCCGGCTCTCCTGGATGCTCGACGTCGAGCTGCACCCAAACGAACCTGGCGGCTTCCTGCTCACGAACCTGCTGCTCCACGCGCTCGCGAGCGCCCTGCTCTTCCTCGCGCTCTCGAAGCTGACCGGCGAGGTCCCGCGCAGCGCCTTCGCGGCGGCGGTCTTCGCGGTCCATCCCCTGCACGTCGAATCGGTGGCCTGGGTCTCGGCGCGCAAGGACGTCCTCTCCGGCGTCTTCTGCATGCTCGCGCTGCTGGCCTACGCCTCCGCCGCTCGCAACCGCGGCGGCTGGCCGGCGCGGATCGCGCTGTTCGCGAGCCTGGCGCTCGGCCTGCTCGCGAAGCCCATGCTGGTGACGCTTCCCTGCGTGCTGCTGCTGCTTGACGCCTGGCCGCTCGGCCGGCTCGCGGGGGCCGACGGCACCCTCGATCCCCGGCGCGGTCTGCGCGCCCTGCGCGAGAAGTGGCCGCTCTTCGCCCTGGCGGCGGCCAGCTCCTGGCTGACGCTGCGCGCGCAGTCCGCCGGCGGGGTGGTGGCTTCGCTGGATCGCGTGTCGCTCGCCGATCGGATCGCGAACGCGGCGGTCTCCTATCTGGTGTACCTGCGGAAGTTCGCCTGGCCGAGCGATCTCGCGGTTTTCTATCCGCATCCGGGATCGCAGCTGCCGCTCTGGAAGCCGCTGCTCGCCGCGGCGCTGCTGGCCGCGCTCACGCTGCTCGCGCGTCGCGCCTGGCCGCGGCGCGGCTACCTCATGGTCGGCTGGCTCTGGTTCCTCGGCATGCTGGTTCCGACCATCGGCCTGGTGCAGGTCGGCTCGCAGGCGCTCGCCGATCGCTACATGTATCTGCCGCTCGCCGGGCTCGCGATCGCGTTCGCCTGGGGCGCGGCGGACCTGGTGGGAACGCGCGGGCGGCGGGGCTCGGCGCTGGCGGCCGCCGCCCTGCTGGTGGTCGCGCTGCTGGCGGGCGTCACGCGCGCGCAGCTGCGCCATTGGCGCGACAGCGTCTCGCTCTTCTCGCACGCTCTCGCGGTCACCGAGGAGAACCACGTCGCGCACGCCTACCTGGGCGCGGCGTACCAGGAGCGCGGCCGCCTCGCGGACACCGTCCTACACTATCGAGAGGCGGTGCGGATCCGGCCGGACTTCCGGACCGCGCTGAACAATCTCGCCTGGCTGCTCGCGACGGCGCGAGACCCCGCGTTGCGCGATCCCGCGCTGGCGGTGAGCCTGGCCGAGCGCGCCGCGGCGCTCTCGCCCGCGCCGGATCCGTCCGTGGCCGACACCCTCGCGGCGGCCCTGGCCGCCGCGGGCCGCTACGACGAAGCGGTCCGCGTCGCGGAGCAGGCGCTGGCGCAGGTGGAGGCGGCGGGACCACCGGAGCTCGCCGCGGGGGTCCGTGCGCGGGTCGCGCTCTATCGCGCCGGTCGCCCGTATCAGGAATGACGGACGGCGACCACGTGCACAGTGGCGCCGCTGCGCAACACCGTCTCGGCGAGGGTCGCGAGCAGTCCGAGCGGCGTGCCGAACAGGAACGAGAGCCAGAGCCAGGCGCGCGTCGCGGCGTCGAACGGCGGCGCGCTGTGCGCGGCGCGCCGCTGTAACAGCGTGTAGAGGCCGTTGTGCGGCAGCCCCGGAACCCGATTCAGCGCGCTCTGCACCCAGCCGAACGGATTCTGGCGCAGCGAGAAGTGGTGCTCCGACTGGATCTGGAAGCCGCAGTCGGAGAGCAGCTTGCGCAGAGACGCAAGCGGGAAGTGCCAGAGGTGGCGCGGCAGGTCGAGGTGGAACCAGCCGGGCCCCGCCCAGCGCGCCTGTAGGCTCGAGAGATTCGGCACCGCCACCACCAGACGGCCTCCCGGCCGCAGGATCCGTCTTGCTTCGAGCAGGGCGCCCTTCGGATCGTGCAGGTGCTCGAGCACGTGCCAGATCACCACCTCGTCGAAGAAGTCCGCCGGATAGCCGGCGTCCGCCAGGCGCGGCGCGATCCGGATCTCGGCGCGCGGATCGGCGCCGCGCGCGGCCTCCAGCGAGATCTCGACGCCGTGCGCCTCGAAGCCGTGGTCCGCCAGCGCGCCGAGGATCACGCCGCGGCCGCAGCCCAGGTCGAGCACGCGCGCGCCGGGGCGCAGGTTGCGCGTGAGGAACGCGATGTGTCGCTCGCCCACCCAGCGCACCAGGCGTTCGACGACGCTCTGGAACTTGCGGCCCGGCTCACCGTAGTATTCGCTCGGGTAGAAGGACGCCACCTGATCGAAGCCGGGCATCGGATGCAGCCGCCCGAGCCCGCAGCGGGCGCAGACGAAGACACGCGCTTCGAGGCCCTCGATCGCGAAGGCGGCGCGGGCCTGCTCCGCGCCGCAGACGAGACACGGAGTCACGTGCTGCGCCGCCTGCGATCCCGCGTCGAGGGATTCGATGTGACGCTCGTACAAAGACTCGCAGCTCAGGAGCCGACCTCGCAGGGGTGCCGGGGATCCTGCGCGGCGGGGTGCGAAAGGTCAAGGGAATGCCGCGGCGGGCCGCGTGGCGGCTGAAGCTCCCGCCGTCGGGGTCCGCGCTCCCGAGCGCTCCGAAACGCGGATCCTGTTCGCGGCGTGGCTCGTGCTCGGCGTGCTCGCCCTCGCGCTCGCGGGGCGAGGGCTCTCGGCGCCCGGGCTCTACTACGACGAGGTGATCCAGGCCGAGGCCGCGCGCGAGTTCCTCGACGCCGACGGCAGCCCGTTGCGGATCCCGGGGGCGAGCAGCACGCGGATCTTCGGCCGCTGGCTGCCGGTCTTCACGCAGCCCTACATGGGCGCGCTGAAGAGCCAGCTGCTGATCCCGTCCTTCACCCTCTTCGGCGCGTCGGGCGCGAGCCTGCGTGCGACGACGCTCGCGTGGGGGCTGCTCGGGTTGCTCTTCGCGATGCTGCTCGCCCACCGCCTGCTGGGGCTCGGCGCTGCGCTCGTCGCCGGCGCGCTGCTGGCGGTCGACCCGAGCTTCCTGTTCGTGAGCCGCCACGATTGGGGCTCCTTCGCGCTGGCGCTCTTGCTTCGCTGCGCCGGTCTCTATCTGTTCGCGAGCGGCTGGAGTCTGCGCTCGAACGCCCGGGTGTTCGCAGCCGGGCTCTGCTTCGGGCTCGGGGTCTACAACAAGATCGACTTCGCGGTGCCGCTGGCGGCGACCGCGCTCGCGCTCTGCGCGGTCGCGCCGCGCGCCGTCGCGGGAGCCCTGCGCGGGGAGAAGCGCCGGCTGCTGGCCGTTGCGGCGGGACTGCTGCTGGGCGCCTCTCCCCTGTTCAGCGAGCTCGGCACCGCGCTGCTCGCGACGCGCGGCGCGCTCGCGACGGGCTCGGACGCGGGCCTCTGGCAAGAGAAGCTGGGGGCGCTGCGCAGCATGTTCGACGGCTCCTACTTCGACCGCCTGATGCGCGCGGGCGGCAGCTTCGAGCGCATGTTCGACGTCGAGACGGCCGCCCGCAGCCCCTTCCTCGTGATCTACGCGCTCGCGATCGTCTTCCTCGCCGGCCGGCTCGCGCTGCGCGCGCGGCTCAAAATCTGGGAGCCCGTCCCGGCCTTCGTGCTCGCGGCGGCGGTCTTCGCCTCGCTCGGAATCCTGGCGACGCCCCGGGCGACGCGCATCCACCACGTGCTCGGCGCCTATCCCTTTCCCCAGTACGTGGTCGCGCTCGCGATCCTGGGCCTCGCGGCGCCGCCCGCGGGCCGCGCCCGCCGGGCCGCCGCGGCGGGGGTGGCGCTGCTCGCCCTCGCCGGCGGCCTGTGGGCGAGCCTCCGCACCTTCGACACCATCCAGCGTAGTCACGGCAAGGGACGCTGGTCGGACGCCGTCGACGAGCTGGCCCGCGAGCTCGCGAACCAGCCGGGGGCGGTCGCCGTCAGCCTCGACTGGGGCTTCCACGCCCAGCTGCATTTCCTCGAGCGCGGCCTCGAGCTCCGCGAGCCGATCTGGGGGATCGCGCGCAGCGACGCGAGCGCGCGCCCCTGGAGCTTCCAGGGAGACGGCCGCATGCGGTACCTGCTCTGGGAACGGGACCTCGCGGTCTTTCCGGTCGGGCCGGCTTTTCTCGAGACGGTGCGCGCGCTCGGGTCGGGGCGCGTCGCGATCCGAGTTCACGCCGATCGCGAAGGCGATCCCGCGTTCGTCTCGGTCCGCATCGCCGGGCCCCACCGGATCGTCTACCGTGGACCGCACGCCGCGCGTCCCGTCGAGGTGATCCTGGAATGAGGCCGATCGAGATCCGCGGACTCGACCACGTGGTGCTGCGCATCTCGGACCTCACGCGCTCGCTGCGTTTCTACGTCGAGCTGCTCGGCTGCCAGGAGGAGCGGCGCAGCGACGCGCTGGGCCTCGTGCAGCTGCGCGCCGGCTCGAGCCTGATCGACCTCGTCACGGTGAGCTCTCCGCTCGGCAAGCTCGGCGGGCCGGGGCCCGGCGACGGGGCGCGCAACGTCGACCACATCGCGCTACAGCTCGAGCACTTCGACGAGCCGCGCATCCGCGAGCAGCTGGCGGCCTTCGGCGTCGAGGCTGGAGACGTCGCGCAGCGCTACGGGGCGCTCGGCATGGGCCCCTCGATGTACGTGCGCGATCCCGACGGCAACGTCGTCGAGCTCAAGGGGCCGCCGGGTCCAGGCGCCTAGCCGGGCGGAGCGCGCTCAGCCCGCCTTGACGACGGTGTAGTCCTCGCGCGGGAAGTGGACCACCAGCTCGCCGGCGCGCTCGCTCGCGCGCCGCACCGCGATCTCGTGCAGGCCCGAGGCGGCCAGGGTTCCGCTCACGGTACCGCTGCCGTACTCGTCGGCGAGGATCACCACGCGATCGCCGAGCTGCATGCCCTCGGGCAGCACCGGCTCGCCCTCGAAGGCGGCCGGGCTGGCGGCGCGCGCGATCGCGATCGCTTCCGTGGACGTGATCGGAGTCGATTTGCCGTGGCCGATCGCGCGCACGCGCTCGCTCCAGGCGGGAACGCGCCGCAGCGGCTTCAGCAGCGCCGCCGTCCGCGGGTGGGCGAGCAGCAGCAGCAGGGGATGGAAGGCGGAGAGGTCGGAGAGCCCCGGCTCGGAGCCCAGCAGGAACGCGCGCCCGTCGGCGAGCTGCCGCTCGAGCAGATCGAGGTTCGCGCGGATCTGGAGCAGCTTGGTCGGCAGGATCACCTTGGTCTGATCGAGGTTCGCGCCCGGAGGCACCATGGTCTTGCGGCGATCTTCCATGAATTCCTCGGAGAACGCGCCGCCGATCCCGAAGAGCGCGAGCACTCCCATCATGAAGGTGGTCTCGGCCCAGCGCGAGAACGCGTGCTCGACGGTCTCCAGCCCGGGAAGCGAGAGCGGCGGATCCGGATGCAGGCGATCCAACGCGCGCGCGATGCCGTGCGTGTCGCAGTAGATGTCGGCGCCGACCTGGAGCACCGGCACGCGCCGATAGCCGCCGGTCAGCTCGACGTGATCCGGCTTCGGCATCACCATCGGCGTCGGCACCGACCGCCAGGTCAGGGCCTTGCGGCCGAGCGCCAGCCGGATCTTCTCGGCATACGGAGACAGGTCGTAGTGGTGGAGGATGATTTCGTGCATGGCTGGAAGTCTGCGGGAAGCCGCGGGCTCCCGCTAGCAAAATCCGGCTGCGATCAACCGAGCTCGAGGTTGGCGTAGCGGGCCACCACCGTCTTGACGCCGGCGCGCTCGAAGCGGATCCGGAGCTTCTGGCCGGGGCCGGAGCCCGAGACCTCGAGAATGGTGCCCGGGCCGAAGATCGGGTGGCGCACACGCAGCCCGGCTGCGACGACGCCGGCGCCATCGTCCTGGGCGTACGAGTAATCCAGGCTGGGGCCGGAGGGCGCGCGCGCCTCGCGCGGCGCGGCGGCCAGCACCTCCGTCGGGATCTCGCGCAGGAATCGCGACGGCACGCCCCAGCTGCGCGCTCCGTAGCGCAGCCGCTCGGCGGCGCTGGTCAGCACCAGACGCTCCATGGCGCGCGTCATCGCCACGTAACACAGGCGCCGCTCCTCCTCGAGGCCGTCCGCGTCGCGCAGCGCCGCCGAGTGCGGGAAGATGCCCTCCTCCATCCCGACCACGAAGACCACCGGGAACTCGAGACCCTTGGCGGTGTGCACCGTCATCAGCGAGACGCGGTCTTCGCGCCGGTCGTAGGCGTCGAGATCGGAGACGAGCGAGACCTGATCGAGGAAGAGCTCGAGCGGCGAGCGGCCTTCGTCGCCCGCGTTGGCGCGGCCGAAATCCTCGGCCGCGGCCACCAGCTCGCGCAGGTTCTCGGTGCGCGCCTCCGCCTCGGATCCGCCCTCCTGCTCGAGCTTGTGCAGGTAGCCGCTGCGCTCCAGCACCAGGGCGATCGCGTCGCCGGGGGCGCGGCCGGGCAGCTCGCGGGCCAGCTCCGCGTGCAGCTCGAGGAAGCGGCGGAGCTTGGGCGCAGCGCGGTCGGCGGCGTCCGCCGCCAGCGCCTGCATCCCCTCCAGCAGCGAGACGCCCCGCTCCCGGGCCAGCTCCTCGGCGCGCAGGGTCGCCTTGCCCCCGATCCCGCGCGCCGGCTTGTTCACGATCCGCCGGAGCGCCACCGGATCGGTCGGGTTCAGCGCAAGCCTCACATAGGCGAGCGCGTCCTTCACCTCCGCCCGGTCGTAGAAGCGCACGCCTCCCACCACGGCGTAGGGGATGTCGTACTCGAGCAGCGCCTCCTCGAAGAGCCGCGACTGCGCATTCGTCCGGTAGAACACTGCGAAGTGTCCGTACGGACGACCCTCCTCGCGCACGCCCGCGATCAGCTGGCGCACCACCAGCTGCGCCTCCTCGCGGTCGTTGCGCGCCTCGATCACCCCGATCGGCTCGCCGCCCTGCCGATCCGTGAACATCGACTTGCTGCGGCGCGCGACGTTGTGGGCGACCACGCCGCTGGCCCCGGTGAGGATGGGCTGGGTCGACCGGTAGTTGCGCTCCAGCGTGACCACCTGGGCGCCGGGGTGATCGTTCTCGAAGTCCAAGATGTTTCGCAGGTCGGCGCCGCGCCAGGCGTAGATCGACTGGTCGGGGTCTCCGACCACGCACAGGTTGCCGTGCTCGCCGGCGAGCTGGCGAACCAGCTCGTACTGCACCCGGTTGGTGTCCTGGTATTCGTCGACGAACACGTACTGGAAGCGGGTGCGGTAGTGGCGCAGCACCTCCGGGAAGCGGGCGAAGAGATCGCGCGTGCGCAACAGCAGGTCGCCGAAGTCGAGCGCGTTCGCGTCCGTGAGCAGGCGCTGGTAGCTGGCGTAGACCTCGGCGGCGCGGCGATCCTCGAAATCCAGCGCGGCCTCGGCGGCAGCGGCCGGGAGCCAGCCCTGGTTCTTCCACTGGTCGATGCGCCAGAGCATGCGGCGCGGCTCGGAGACCTTCGGATCCAGCCCGTGGCGCTTCTGGGCTTCCTTGACCACGCCGAGCGAGTCCGATTCGTCGTAGATCGCGAAGCCGCGCGAGAGGCCCAGGTGGCCGATCTCGCGGCGCAGGATCCGCACGCACACGGAGTGGAAGGTGGAGAGCCAGATCGCGGAGGCCTCGCCGCCAACGAGCTTCTCGACCCGCTCGCGCATCTCGGCGGCGGCCTTGTTGGTGAAGGTGACCGCCAGGATCCCCTCCGGCGGGATGCCGCAGGCGGCGATCAGCCAGGCGATGCGATGGGTGAGGACGCGGGTCTTGCCGCTGCCCGCGCCGGCCAGCACGAGCAGCGGGCCCTCGGTCGTCTCGACAGCCCGGCGCTGCTCGGGATCGAGGCCGATGAGCAGCGACGCGGCCTTTTCGGAGACGCTCGTCACGTGTCTCGTTCTCCCACCCGAACGGCAGGGTAACGAACGCGCCGGACGGAGCTACTCGACGGTCACGCTCTTGGCGAGGTTGCGCGGCTGGTCCACGTCCGTGCCCTTGAGCACGGCGACGTGATAGGCGAGCAGTTGGAGCGGCACCGTGACCAGGATGCTGGTCAGGTGCTCCCCGAGGTCGGGGACGTGGATCACCTCGTTCGCCTTCTCGGCGATCTCCGTGTCGCCCTCGCTCGCGATCGCGATCACGTTGCCCTCGCGCGAGCGCACCTGCTCGAGGTTCGAGACCACCTTGTCGTAGACGGGGCTGCGGTTGGCGATCACCACCACCGGCATCTGCTCGTCGATCAGAGCGATCGGGCCGTGCTTCATCTCGCCCGCGGCATAGCCCTCGGCGTGGATGTAGGAGATCTCCTTGAGCTTGAGCGCGCCCTCCAGCGCGATCGGGTACATGACCCCCCGGCCGAGGAAGAGGAAGTTGCTCGCCCCATAATATTTTTGCGCGATGCCTCGCACGGCGTAGTCGAGCAGGAGAGTCCGCTCCAGCATGCGCGGCAGGCGCAGCAGCTCCCCGATCCGGCGCATCGCGTCCTCGCGCGTCACCACGCCGCGCGCGATGCCGAGCTTCAGCGCCAGCAGGTAGTGCGCGACGATCTGGGTGGTGAAGGCCTTGGTCGAGGCCACGCCGATCTCGGGCCCCGCGTGCGTGTAGAGCACGTCGTCGCTCTCGCGCGCGATGGTCGCCTCGCGCACGTTGCAGATCGAGATCACGCGCGCGCCGCCCGCCTTGCCCTGCCGCAGCGCGGCCAGCGTGTCGGCCGTCTCGCCGGACTGCGAGACCGGCACCACCAGGCAGCCCTCGTCCAGGATCGGCTCCCGGTAGCGGAACTCGCTGGCGAGATCGACCTCGACCGGGATCCGCGCGATCTGCTCGTAGAAGTACTTGCCGACCATGCAGGAGTAGTAGGCCGTCCCGCAGGCCACCAGGGTCATGCGGCGGATGCGCGAGACGGCGCTCCGGGAGAAGTCGATTCCGTCGAGATCGATGTCGGCCTCGGACTCGACCACCCGCGTCCCGATCGTGTCCATGATCGCGCGCGGCTGCTCGAAGATCTCCTTCTGCATGAAGCGGTCGAAGCCGCCCTTCTCCGCCGAAACCGGGTCCCACTGGATCGGCTTGGGCTCGCGCTCGAGGGGCCGCCCCTCGATGTCGACGACCTGGATGCCGTCCTCCGAGAGCAGCGCGAAATCGCCGTCCTCGAGGAACACCATCTGTCGGGTGTAGGGGAGGATCGCCGGGATGTCGCTGGCCAGGAAGGTCTGCTTCTCGCCGAGCCCCAATATGACCGGGCTCCCGCCGTTCTTGGCCGCAACGATGTAGTCGGGGCTGCGCGTCGCGAGCACCGCGAAGGCGTAGGAGCCCTCCAGGCGCCCGCAGGCCGCGCGTGACGCCGCGAGCAGGTCCTTGCCCTTTCCGATCTCGATGTCGATCAGATGCGCGATCAGCTCGGTGTCGGTGTCGGACGACATGCTCCGGCCCGCCGCCTCGAACTCCTGTCGCAGCTTGCGGTAGTTCTCGATGATGCCGTTGTGCACCACCACCACGGCGCCGGCTCGATGCGGATGGGCGTTGCGCTCCGAGGGTTTGCCGTGCGTGGCCCAGCGGGTGTGGCCGATGCCCATCTGCCCGCCCACCGGCTTGTCGCGCAAGATGCCCTCCAGGTTCGCGAGCTTGCCGAGCGCGCGCCGCACCTGGATCTCGCCCTGGTCGAAGATCGCGACGCCCGCCGAGTCGTAGCCCCGGTATTCGAGACGGCGCAGCCCGTCGAGGAGCACGTCCATCGCCCGGTGTCCACGGCCGACGAAGCCGACGATCCCACACATGTGCGACACCTCCCCCGGCTAGCGCGAACGCTTCTTGCGCTTGCCCTTCTGGTCCGGCTTGCTCTTGCCCGGCTTCGAGTGGGCCGGCTCGGGCTTCGGCCGCGCGCTCGCGCGTCGGCGCGCCACCCAGCCTTCGATGTTCTTCTGCTTCTCGCGCGCGACGCCGAGCGCGAGGGCGGGGACGTCCTTGGTGATGGTCGAGCCGGCCGCCACGAAGGCGTCCTCGGCGATCCGCAGCGGCGCCACCAGGTTCGCGTTGCAGCCGATGAAGGCGCGCGGTCCGACCCGGGTGCGGTGCTTGGCGATGCCGTCGTAGTTCACCACCACCGAGCCGCAGCCGAAGCTGGCGCCTTCGCCGACGTCCGCGTCTCCGATGTACGAGAGGTGGTCCGCCTTCACGCCTTCGCCGAGCACGCTGTTCTTCACCTCGACGAAGTTCCCGATCCGCACGCCGCGTCCCAGGCGCGTTCCCGGCCGCAGGTGGGCGTTGGGGCCGATCACGGCGTCATCCCCGATTTCGCTCGACTCGATCATGCAGCCGGGCTTGAGGTGCACCCGCTCGCCGATCCGCGTCGCTCCCTGGATCACGCAGCCCGGCTCGATCACGGCGTCGCGCCCAACCTCCACGTCCACGTCGATCCAGGTCGCAGCTGGATCGACGATGGAGACACCGTCCAGCATCAGCTGGTTCAGTTTGCGCGCGCGCACCACGGCGGCGGCGCGCGCCAGCTCGGCCCGCTGGTTGACGCCGATCGCCTCCTCGCCGTCCGGGATCCGGAGCGCCTCGACCCGAAAGCCCTCGCTCACCGCGATCTCGACGATGCTGGTGAGGTAGATCTCGCCCTGCCGGTTCTGGTCGCCGACCTGGGCCAGCATCTTCCAGAGCAGCTCGGCGCCGAGCAGATAGACCCCCGTGTTGCGCTCCTCGATCGCGAGCTCGGCCGGGCTGGCATCGGTGGCTTCGACGATCCGCGCGACCCGCCCCGAGGCGTCGCGCACCACGATGCCGGGCACCGCCACCTGCGCGGAGAGCATCACCAGGTCCGCGCCCGTCTCGGCCTTGTGCCGCAGCATCCGCTGGAGGGTCTCGGCGCGCAGCAGCGGCGTGTCGCCGTACAGGATCAGGACGTCGCCGCGAAAGCCCTCGAGCGTGCGCGCGGTCTGGAGCACGGCGTGGCCGGTGCCGCGCTGCTGGCTCTGGAGCACCAGCTCGGCCCGGTCGCCGACCGCCGCGCCGACCTGCTCGGCGTCGCGCCCCACCACCACGATCAAGCGCCGCGGATGCAGCGCCTCGGCGGCCGCCAGCGGGTAGTGGAGCATCGGGCGGCCCGCGATCGGGTGCAGCACCTTCGCGAGCGCGGACTTCATCCGCGTGCCCTGGCCTGCGGCGAGCAGCAAGGCGGCGATTTCACGCGGAGTTGCGCCCATGCGAGATTCCTCTTCGGCGCGTCGGCGGCGGGAGCTGACGAGGTAGCTGGTCAGGGTACCCCTCGCCCGCCGGGAGAGGAAGCAGCCGTCCCCAAGGGGATTGGGAGCTCGGTTGCATCGCGGCGGCCGCGTTCCGTAGATTCCCCGGCGAATCCACCGCCGACGGCAGGGCGAGACCATCCGCATCTTCGGCAACACCCATGGGCTGAAGGCCAGCCAGGTCCGAGCCCTCGAGCGCCTCTTCCGGCGGCACATCCCGCCCGATCGCCTGATCACCCACGAATTCGCCAGGCACCTGACCGAGCTGACCGGGGAGACCCGCCGGCAGGTCGGCGTGCTGGTCGACCGGGCCGGAGCCGTCACCCATGTGATGGTGGGGGACGCCCGCTCGATCGAGCTGCCGGACTGGGGCCGCATGCGCGCGGGCCGCGGGCGATTGCGGGGCCTGCGCTGCATCCATACTCATGTGGGCGACGAGCCGCTGACCCGCGACGATCTCACCGACCTCGCCCTGCTCCGGCTGGACGCGATGGTGGCGGTGGCGACCACCGCCGAGGGGCTCCCGGGGCTGGCCCACGCCGCCGCGCTGCGGCCGGCGAACGCGGACGGCGCGGCCGTCGAGCACCTCGCGCCGGTGCCACCCGGACAGCTCGACCTCGATTTCCGGGCCTTCATCCGCGACCGCGAAGAAGAGCTGGCGCGGCAGTCGCGGACCCGCGAGGTGGGCGCCGCCGAGCGGGCGATCCTGGTCTCCGTCACCGCCGGCCGTCGCCCCTACGACATCGAAACACAGCTCGACGAGCTCAAAGAGCTGGCCCGTTCGGCCTCCGTCGAGGTGGTTGGCGTCGTCACCCAGCACCGGCCGCGGGTCGATCCCAAGCTGATGATCGGCTCCGGGCGCCTCGACGAACTGGTGATCCGCGCCTTCCAGAGCGACGTGGATCTGGTCATCTTCGACCAGAACCTGACGCCGACGCAGGCGCGCAACCTCGCGGAGCGGCTCGACCTGCGCGTGATCGACCGCACCCAGCTGATCCTCGACATCTTCGCCCAGAACGCCAAGACCCGTGATGGCAAGCTGCAGGTGGAGCTCGCCCAGCTGCGCTATCGGCTGCCGCGCCTGGCACAGGTCGAGGACCGCTCGCTCTCTCGCCTTGGCGGCGGGATCGGCGGGCGCGGGCCCGGCGAGCAGAAGCTCGAGGTCGATCGCCGCCGCGTGCGCGAGCGCGTCTCGCGGCTGGAGCGCGAGCTCGGCACGCTGCGCAAGCAACGCGAGGCGCGGCGCCGGCGGCGCACGCGGCGCGAGCTGCCCATCTTGTCGATCGTCGGATACACCAACGCGGGCAAGAGCACGCTGCTGCGCACGCTCACCGAGACGTCGGTGCTGGTCGCCGACCGGATGTTCGCGACCCTCGACCCGACCTCGCGCCGGCTGCGCTTCCCGCGCGAGCGCGAGGTGATCGTGACCGATACGGTGGGCTTCATCCGCGACCTGCCGCCGGATCTGGTCGCCGCCTTCCGGGCGACCCTCGAGGAGATTGCCGACGCCTCGCTGCTGCTGCACGTGGTCGACGCGGCGGCGCCCGACGCCGAGCGCCGGATCGCGGCGGTGCGCGAGGTGCTGGAATCGATCCAGCTGGGGGATACCCCGGAGCTGCTGGTCTTCAACCGGATCGACCTGCTGGCGCCCGGCGTCGGGGAAGCGATCGCCGAACGGCACGGAGGCGTGGCGGTTTCCGCCCTACAGAAAACCGGGCTGCGCGAGCTGCTCGCGCGCGCCGACGACATGCTGTGGGAAATCGAGCGACGCGACGATACGGGTCAGCAGCCGCTGGCGCTGGCGGCGCAGGGGGGATGACGATGGGGCTTCGCGCGAAGCTCACCGGAACCGGGATGTGCGTGCCCGACCGCGTGGTGACGAACCTCGATCTCGCCAAGCTGATGGACACCAGCGACGAATGGATCCGGCAGCGCTCGGGGATCGTGGAGCGCCACCACATCAGCCCCGGAGAACAGCCCGCCGATCTCGCCCACCAGGCGTGCCTGCGTGCGCTCGAGGCGGCGAACCTCGAGCCCGGCGAGATCGACTGCATCGTGCTCGCGACGCTCTCGCCCCAGGCCGACTTTCCGGGGACCTCCTTCTTCTTGCAGGAGCTGCTGGGAGCGCCGGAGATCCCGTGCTTCGACCTGCGCGCGCAGTGCAGCGGCTTCGTCTACTCGCTGGCCGTGGCGAACGGCCTGATCCGCGCCCGTCAGTTCCGCCGGGTGCTGGTGGTGGGCTGCGAGGTGCACTCGACGGGCATCGACCTGACCACCGAGGGGCGCGACGTCGCGGTGCTCTTCGGCGACGGCGCCGGGGCGGTGGTGCTGGAAGCGAACGAGAACGAGGGCGACCCCTCGGCCCTGCTCGAGGTCCGTCTGCACGCCGAGGGCAAGCACGCCAAGAAGCTGTGGATCGAATCGCCGGGCTCGGGCTTCACGCCGGTCCGCCTCACCCAGGAGCTGCTCGATCAGAAGCGCCACTTCCCCCGCATGGAGGGCCGCTTCGTCTTCAAGCACGCGGTCACGCGGATGCCGGAGGTGCTGCTCGAGACCCTGCACGCTGCCAGCCTCAAGCTGGAGGACGTCGACCTGTTCCTGTTCCACCAGGCCAACCTTCGGATCAACGAATACGTCGCCCAGCAGCTCCAGATCCCGCCCGAGAAGTGCTTCAACAACATCGACAAGTACGGCAACTGCTCGGCGGCCTCGATCCCGATGCTGCTCGACGAGGCGGTGCGCGGCGGGCGGCTGGCGCGCGGGCAGCTGGTCTCGATGACCACCTTCGGATCGGGCTTCTCCTGGTCGAGCGCCATCGCGCGCTGGTAGCCATGCCGCGTCGCGTCTAAAGCGACTCGCAACTCGATCCGGAAGACAGCGTTATTCCAATATTAATCAACGTGTTACCGGCGTACTCGCCGATCGATTGACGTCATAACGCGGTGTGTTAAGCTGGCGGCGTAGCAATCGGATCCGCTTCTCATGCGGGTCCGCCCAGTCCATCCAAGGAGAAAGCCCATGACCGAACAGACCAGCTTCGTGAACGAGGGCGTGGAACGCGTGACTTCCGTTTTCCGGTCGCTCGACGGCGAGCTTCGCCGGGTCCAGAAGCAGCTCCAGACGCGGCGCAAGAGCTTCGAGAAGCAGCTCGCGAGCGGGCGGCGGGACATCGAGAAGCAGACCCGCAAGCAGGTCAAGCGGCTGCAGACCGAGCTCAAGAAGAACCCCCTGCTCAAGCGCGCCCAGACGCTGCGCGGCGAGGCGACCTCGCAGATCGACAGCGCCGTCGAGCGCGTGCTGGGGGCGCTCCAGATCGCCACCAAGAACGATCTCGAGCGCATCGACCGCAAGCTCAGCGTGCTGACGCGCAAGCTCAAGGACCTCGATCGCGGCGGCCGGCGCGCCAGCGGCAACAGCGAGGCCCTCGAGAACTAGGCATCCCCGAGATCCGAGAAGCCCAGGACGGCCCGGGGGCGAGAGCCTCCGGGCCGTCGTGTTTCGCTAGGCTACTTCGCCATGGCGGACTTCGTCGGCGTCGACTTCCTGCTCCTCGACGATCTGCTCTCCGACGAGGAGAAGCTCGCGCGCGCGACCGTGCGCGAGTTCGTCTCGAAGGAGTTCCTGCCGCGGATCCAGCAGCACATCCGCCAGGACGGCTCCTTTCCGATGGAGCTGATCCCCCAGCTCGCCGAGCTCGGCCTGTTCGGAGCCAATCTCCACGGCTACGGCTGCGCGGGCATGAACAACGTGGCCTACGGGCTGGTCATGCAAGAGCTCGAGCGCGGCGATTCCGGCCTGCGTTCGTTCGCCTCCGTGCAGGGCGGCCTCGTGATGTATCCGATCTACAGCTACGGCTCGGACGAGCAGAAGGAGCGCTGGCTGCCGGCGCTGGCCGCCGGCCGTGCGATCGGCTGCTTCGGGCTCACCGAGCCGGACGCCGGCAGCAACGTCGGCGGAATGCGGACCAAGGCCGAGCGCCGCGGCAGCTCCTGGATCCTGAACGGGACCAAGCGCTGGATCACGAATGGATCGCTCGCCGACGTGGCCGTCGTGTGGGCCCGCACACCGGAGGGCGTCCAGGGCTTCCTCGTCGAGAAGGGGACTCGCGGGTTCACCACCGGCGACATGAAGGGCAAGTTCTCGCTGCGCGCCTCGATCACCTCGGAGCTCTTTCTGCAAGACGTGGAAGTGCCCGACACGAGCCGGCTGGCGTCCGTCACGGGGCTCAAGGGACCCCTCTCCTGCCTGACACAAGCCCGCTACGGCATCGCCTGGGGGGCGATCGGCGCCGCCATGGCCTGCTACGAGGAGGCGCTGCGCTATTCGCAGGAGCGTATCGTGCAGGGCGGCCCGCTGGCGGGCAAGCAGCTCACCCAAGAAAAGCTTGTCTTCATGCTGACGGAGATCAGCAAGGCCCAGCTGCTCGCCCTGCGGGTCGGGCGGCTCAAGGACGAGCACAAGCTGGATCACACGATGGTGTCGATGGCCAAGCGCAACAACGTGGACGCCGCGCTCCAGATCGCCCGCCTGGCCCGCGATCTGCTCGGCGCGAACGGGATCGTCGACGACTACCAGGCCATGCGCCACATGGTGAATCTGGAGACGGTGCGCACCTACGAGGGCACCCACGACGTCCACACCCTGATCCTCGGCGAGCACATCACGGGGATCCGGGCGCTCTGAGCCCGCCCTTGCGGGGAAGCCCCCCCTCCCCGGACATCCAAATGCCTCGTGCCAGGGGATCGAACCCTGGTAGGATCGTCCCCATTGGGTGTCGGGTGCGATCGGTGTCGGTCTCGGCGCTCCCACCCCCCCCGGATGGGGCGAACGCGACGATGCGTTTCGAGGAGGGATCCATGAAGTCCCGGATGCTCCGCGCGACCCGGCCCGCCGCTCTCCTCTTCGCAATCACCGCCATCCTCGGCCTCACCGCCGCGACGCGAGAGGCTCGGGCCCTCGAGGTCGTCGCGCCGTCCGGAGCGGTGAACCGAGCGCTCTCGTCCGAAGGCGAGATCCAGGGGGAGTACCAGCCCGGCGCCTCCGCGCTGCCCGCCCCTCCTCCGGCTGCGCCGGGCGACGCAGCCGCGGACCCGAACGTCGAGCGGGTCTATTCGAACGATCCCGCCACCGGGCGCAGCGTCGATCCCGAAGGAAACGCGACCGGACCGGCCGTGCCTCCCTCGGGCGCGCCGGCCCCCAGCGCCCCCGCGGCGAGCCCTGCGGCGGCACGCATCACGATCGACCGGATGTCCTTCGGCGTGACGTATTCGGATACCTACAGTCCGGCCACCGGCCTGGTGATCTTCGGTCCCGCGAAGACGTACTACCTGAGCAACGGCACGAGCTGGGGGAGTGGGGCCGGAACCTACTATCTGGCGCGCGCGATCTTCGACCGGGCCGAGATCGTCGGCGCGACGATCCGCTACTACTTCAACCCGCCCGCCCTGGGCTTCCTCTACAAGCAGACGGACTACGATTCCGGGGACCACTCGTCCAACGGGTCGCTCGCGCCCGCGGGTCCGCTCGTGCTCGAAGCCACGCTCGGTTCGAACACCGCGACCATGTCCGGGGACGTCTCGATCCAGTCGAACGTCCCCGCGAACTACACGGAGCCGCGCTTCAACTACTGGAGCGCTCCGATGGGAGCGATCGTCCCCTTCCGAGCCACCTTCAACCTCCTCGGCGGCGCCAGCTTCACGGCAGCGACCTTCGCCACCAGCTTCAGCTACTCGAATGCGGGTGAGGTGAACTTCGCCGATCCGAGCTCGATTCCGCCTCTCACGGGCGTGGAGATCTTCGGGTCGGCCCAGGTTCGCCCGGGCACGACGACCTCGTTCCACGCCGTGGCGACCTACGAAAGCGGTGCACGAGAGAACGTGACGGGCGAAGCCGTGTGGTCCGTCACGCCGTCCGATGTCGCGTCGATCGATGCCGGAGCGCTGACGACGCTGGAGCCGGGATGCGCCGGGGTGGTCCTCGAGGTTCGCGCCACGTTCACCTCGAACGGCTCGAGCAAGACCGGTACGCGCAGCGTCGAATGCCGGACGCTGGGCAGCGACGAATGGAGCGCCTTCTGGGAGACCTACCAGGGCGACGAGCGACACAGCGGCTACGCCCCGATCTCGCTCGAGCCGGAGGTGTTCAGCCTGCGCTGGCAACGGACCCTCGTGCCCGGAGCCCCGCTCAACCCCGTGACCGCCGCGGACGGCAAGGTCTTCGTCTCGGTCTACGGCTACTTCCGAGGCGGCGATGCCCTCTTCACGCTGGATGCGCGAGACGGCGAGACTCTCTGGTCTCGCGGGTTCGGCGAGCCCTTCTCGGTCAATCCGCCCGCCTACGGCTACGGGAACGTCTACATCCAGACCGGCAACCACGGCTCCGACACCTGGCTGTGGGCGTTCGACGCCAAAACGGGCTCGCTGGTCTTCCAGTCCCCGCACTCCGCGCAGTGGGAGCGGTACTTCGCGCCCACGATCTACGACGGAAGCGTCTACGTGAACGGCGGCTACTACGGCGGGATGTACGCGTTCGACGCGTTCTCCGGCGCGAGCCACTGGTTCGCCGCCCTCCAGCAGTACGACCAGTTCACGCCCGCCGTCGACGGGGACCACGTCTACGCCTACGTGGGCCAATACTCCCCGGGTCTCTACGTCGTGGATCGCGAAACCGGACAGCCGTCCTACACGATCCCCGATCCGAAGTTCGAGTGGAACGGCTGGAGCATGAACCTCGCTCCCGTCCTCGGCTCCCTGAACGACGTGATCGCGATCCACGACGGCCGGCTGATCCGCTTCGACCTGGCGGGCAAAAAAATCGCCTACCAGATCGATGCGAACTTCTCCGGACAGCCCGCGGTCGCCAAGGGTGTCGTCTACGCGATCAATGGCGGCGCGCTGGAGGCGCGCAACGAGACCGACGGCGCCGTCCGGTGGCGCTGGGTGCCTCCGGCCGGAGCCGCGACGGAGCACGTGATCGTGACCGATACGCACGTGCTGGTCCGCACCGCGACCGCGACCTACGCGGTCGAGCTCCTCTCGGGCCAGAGCGTGTGGTCGATCGCAGCGGCGGGCTCGATGGCGATCGGCGAGGAGACGCTCTACATCGCGTCCAACACCGGCGTCGTGACGGCGATCTCGATCCCCGAGCGCTTGCCGGCTCCGCCCGTCGAGCTCGAGATCCAGGGCCCTGCCGAGGCCCAGGAGTTCACGACGGCCGCCTACCAGGCGTGGGTGACCTACCAGGACGGGCGGGTGCGAAAGCGCACCGACCTCACCGAGTGGAGCGTGCAGCCTTCGGAGTACGCCTCCATCAACGAACGCGGCGAGCTCGCGGTGGCAGAGCTGCTCGTCCCCAGCCAGGAGGTCGTCGTCCGAGCGCTCTATCGCGAAGGCGCTGCCGAGGTCTCGGACCAGCACGACGTGTCGCTCGGAATCAGCGTCTCCCTGGACAGATTCGTCGATCGCAATGCAGAGGCTGCCCTGGCCGCCAA
This sequence comes from Myxococcota bacterium, assembly GCA_036560145.1. Classification (GTDB taxonomy): domain Bacteria; phylum Myxococcota_A; class UBA9160; order UBA9160; family SMWR01; genus DATBRV01. Next base: position 11,870 of record DATBRV010000123.1, on the reverse strand, counting down.
GCGCCGCGCGATCGCGGAGCTCGAGGACGCCCGGCTGCACGAGCAGGCCGCCCTCCGCGTCGCGGGAGAGCGGATCCGGATCGCGAGCGGACCGAAGAAGCTGTTGCGGATGATCCAGAACGGACTCCGGCGCGCGTTCTTCTGGGGCGCCGTCGGCCAGCACGCCGTCGAGCAGGGAGCGCAAGAGCTCGAATCGGTCCTGGCGATCGACGCCGAGGAGGGGTCGACGGCGGGAGCGCAAGCACATCCCTGAACGGGATCGCCGGCGGGCACATCGCGGGAATCCGGGCTACATGAGTTCCGTCCACCGCCCCGGAGCCCCCGATGAGCGACGCCGTCGACTTCCAGGTCCGCCGCGACGACTTCCGCAGCACCCGGTTTACCGCTTCCGACGTTTCGAGCCTCGCCCCCGCGAACGGCCAGGCGCTGCTGCGGGTCGACCACTTCGCGTTCACCGCGAACAACGTCACCTACGCGGCGGCCGGCGACCTTCTCAACTACTGGAGCTTCTTCCCGGCCGAGCCCGGCTGGGGCCGGATCCCCGTCTGGGGCTTCGCGGACGTGGTCGCCTCGCGCTGCGCGGGCGTCGCGGAAGGCGCGCGCTTCTACGGCTACTACCCGATGTCGACCCATCTCGTGGTCGAGCCGGTGGATGCGAGCGCCGCGGGTTTCCGTGACGGCGCCGCGCACCGCAGCGCGATGGCCGCCGCCTACAACCAGTATCGAAACACCACGGCGGATCCGGGCCTCGGCGCGGGAGGCGAGGACGCGCAGATGATCCTCCAGCCCTTGTTCGTCACCGCATTCCTGATCGACGATTTCCTCGCCGAGAGCGGCTTCTTCGGGGCGCGCGCGGTGGTGCTCTCGAGCGCGTCGAGCAAGACCGCCATCGGGCTGGCGTTCCAGCTCTCGCAGCGCGCAGGGGTCGAGGTGATCGGCCTGACCTCGCCGCGCAACACCGCGTTCGTCGAGGGGCTCGGCTGCTACCACCGGGTGCTCCCCTACGGCGAGCTCACCGCGCTCGACACCAGCCAGCCGGCGATCTTCGTCGACATGGCGGGGGACGGCGAGGTGCAGGGCGCCGTGCACCGCCACTACGGCGCGAACCTCGTCCACAGCTGCTCGGTCGGCATGACGCACTGGGAGCACGGGAAGAAGGAGAGCGATCTGCCCGGCGCGAAGCCGAGCTTCTTCTTCGCGCCGACGCGGCTTCGCCAGCGGTTCAAGGACTGGGGCCCCGCCGGCTACCAGGAGCGGATCGGGCGCGCGTTCGGCGCGTTCGCCCTGCTGACGGATCGCTCGCTGCGCGTCGTGCGCGGTCACCGCGCAGACGTCGAGCGCGTCTACCGCGACACGCTGGAAGGCAGGACGGCGCCCGACGAGGGGCACGTGCTCTCGCTGCACGAACGTTGATGGATTCGGGAGGGAGCATGACGCGGATCGCGGTCGTCACGGGAACCAGCAGCGGGATCGGGCTCGCGACCTCGCTCGAGCTCGCGCGCAAGGGTCACCGCGTGTTCGCAGGCATGCGCAACCTCGCCAAGGCGGGCCCGCTGCGCGAGGCGGCGGCGAAGGAGGACCTGCCGGTCGAGGTGATCGAGCTCGACGTCACCTCGGCGGACTCGGTGGCACGCGCCTTCGCCGCGGTGCGCGCGCAGGGCCCCGTCGACGTGCTGGTGAACAACGCCGGCATCGGCGGCGCCACCCCGCTCGAGTTCGTCCCCGAGGAAGAGCACCGGCGGATCTTCGAGACCAACTACTTCGGCGCGATCCGCTGCATCCAGGAGGTGCTGCCCGCGATGCGCGAGCGGCGCACCGGCGCGATCGTGAACATCAGCTCGATGGCCGGGCGGATCGCCACCCCGAACCAGATCCCCTACTCGGCCTCGAAGTTCGCGCTCGAGAGCGCGGGCGAGGCGCTCGCGTTCGAGGTGCGGCGCTTCGGGATCCGCGTAGTGAACGTGCAGCCCGGCGTGATCCTGACGAGCATCTTCGAGAACGCGGCCGAGGCGACGCGCTACGACAAGAATTCGCCCTACAAGCAGATCATGCGGCGCAACGGCAAGGTCTACGCCGCGGGCTTCCGTCGGGCGGGGCAGCCCCAGCTCGTCGCCGAGACGATCCTCGAAGCGATCACGACGCCGGACTACAAGCTGCGCTGGCCGGTCGGGAGCGACGCGGTCGGCTTCGCGGAGGGACGGCCGCGGGTCTCGGACGAGGACTACGTCGCGCTCGGCGACGACATGGAAGACGCGGAGTACAACGCGCGCTATCGGCGCTACTTCGGCATCGAGCTCTAGCTCCGGTGCTCGCCGCGGCCCGGTCGCGCGGTCTGCTCTCGATTCTCTGCGCGATGTCCGTCGCCTGGTCGGCCGGCGCGAACGATCTCGAAGCGCTCGCCCAGGCCGTCGAGGCGGTTGCGGAAGCCGCGAGGTCGAGCGAAGGATTCGAGGGTTCCCGGATCCTGGGGCGGATCGACCCGGAGCAGCTCGAGCTGCTTCGAAAGACGTTCGGCGCCGACGCTGCCACGGCGGTCGGAGATCTGCGGGTCCAGAGCGTCGGGGCTCTCGGGACGAGGGTCGCCCCTCGCGACGACGTCCTCGCCGACATCCTGCGCGCAGAGCCGGGGCTGGCCCGGCTCGGCTCGATCGGCCTCGCGAGAGCCCTGCGACAGACACGCCAATTCTATACGGGGCGTGGGAATCCGGTTCCGGACGCCGTGAAGGTCGTGCTCTCGATCACCTTCGCGAGGGAGATCCTCGACGGCGTGAGAGTCGTCGACACCGACAGCGAGGCGAGCCTGCCGGCGATCATCAACCAGGTCCAGACGCAGTTCGGGGACGCGGTGGGAGGCCAGTCCGCCGTGACGGTCGTCGACGTCATCGCGTTCTCGCAGATTCCAGAACCGTCGGCGGTCGACTTCTGGGCACACGAGCTTCAACACGTCGTGCAATACCGGAAGCTCGGCGGGATCGACGCATTCGCAGCCGCCTACACCAGGGACTACCACAAGCTGGAAGGCGACGCGAACGCGGTTGCCAGGAAAGCCGTGATCGACGCCGAGAATGTCCTGACGGTGATCCACGCGCTCAATCGCAATGGGCCCTAGAGCGCTGCGGCTTCGGCCGCGTAGTTTGCGTACGAGTCCTTGAGACAGGCCGAGTTGAGGAGCATCGTCGCCAGCACGTCGCTGCTGCCCGGCGCATGGACGCGCGTGCGCACCCACATGCTCTCCGTACGGCGGCTGCCGCTCAGGAAGACGATCTCGCGATCCAGCTCGTACGGCTCGCCGACGAACAGGGGCCCCTGGTGCAACCGGATCTCCTGGTCCGCGAAGAGCCCCACGACGGGGCCCCGCACCCGGAACGGATCGGCGTCGTGGGCGTAGCTGCAGAGCACGCTGATCATCTCGACCGGAAGGATCGCGCGCTGCCACGGGCTGGCCTGCGCGCCCTCCGCCGTGTACCAGGCCGACGGCTCCGTGATGACCCGGAGCTTGTCGGCGAGCGAGAACGGATAGAGCGCGCCCATGTTCTGGTGCAGGTCCATGCGCACCGGAATCCGCCGGCTGCGCATCCCCACCTTCACGTCGCGCAGGATGACGGCCTTCTCGAGGGGCTTCAGCTCCGCCAGGCGCGCTTCCAGCGCGGACGGCGGATTCCCGGCGCCGACCGAGGCGGTGCCGCGCAGCACCTCGGTGCCGTCCTCGCGTTGCATCCACAGCGTGGTGTGCGTCGCGCCATCCTTCGGCCTGGCGAGGAAGGCGCGCACCTTGTCGCCGTCGTAACACGCGTTGCGATAGTGCGCCGAGAGGCATCCCTGCTCGAGCCAGCGCGCGCCCCACAGGCTCACGCAGAGCGGAACGAATTGACTGAAGTGGGTCGGGCCCTCGATCGTTCCGCCCTTGAAGCCGAGCTTTTGCGCCGTCGCATCGTCGTGGATCGAGGCGTGGCTGTCGTAGCTCTGCGCCGCCAGCATCTGGCGCGGCGTGCGCCACGACCCCGCAAGCGCCTCGACGCCGGGCTCGATCCCGATTGCCTCGATGGACGTATCGAACGGCTTCGTCATTGCTTCCGCTTCACCCGGTGCGCCTTCGGGCGCCCAGGAACAGGAGACCCAACCCGAACAGAACGGACCCCGACGGTTCGGGCGTCGCCACCGCGTTCAGGTGACCCGGATTTCCCAGCATGTACCCGCCGTCGAACGTGGTGACGTCGAACGATCGCATGTTCACGAGAAGGGGGAAGCTCGTCCCTTGGGTGAGGTCGATCGAACCGAGGCGAATCTGACGCGCGCTCGCTCCGATCAGCGCTTCGAAATCGATCGTCGCTCCGTTGTCGTACCCCCCGAGATCGACTTCGTCGGCGGTCACCTGCACCGGGTCCGAGAGCCACATGCCACTCGGCAACACGATGGACCGGATCTCTGCGCCGCCGACCGCCCAGAGGATGAGGTCCGGCATGGCGGGGACCACGATCCAGGCCGAGTGGAGGAGCGTCTGATCGACGAATGTGCTGAGGGGCCAAACGTACGGGACGTACTCTCGGACACCCTCGGCAGAGATCGACATCGGGGGAAGGGGGCAGGCCTGGATGTAGCCCGGCGGGCAGATGACGGTGATGGTCGCGCTGACCGAAGCGAACGAAGCCGGGGCGTGGGCTGCGACCATCCCGAGGACGCCGCAGATGGCGATCGCACGGCGCCGCCGAGGGTGATCGCCCCGCCTCGGCTGCCAGCGCTGTGCGTTCGGCATCACCCGCTGAGTGGTACTCAGCGTGAGATTGTGTCAGAACGCGCCCTGCGTGACTCCCCTATCCGGGTGTCGCGCTGGTCCGCGGGGTGATCGGAGGGCACAGAGATCCCGATTCCAGCGTGACGGGCTCCTGCTGGATCTGCGTCAGGAGCCGTTGCACCAGCACGTTGTAGTTCCGGTGGATTTCTCCCCCATCCTGGCGAAGATTCTGGCTCTCCAGATAGTGAATGCTCAGGTAGCCGTCGTGGTGCGTGAGGGAGACGACGGCCACGTGTCGCTTGAAGCGCAAGCTGCCCCTCAGATCCCCCGGGCCGATGCGGTCGATCTTCCAGTCCAGCTTTCTTCCGGCGCGCCAGATCGCCTCGTCGACGTCGTCGGTCGTCGCCTCGCTGCACCGCAGGGGAAGCGGCGCATCGACGACGTCCTGGATCGGCGCCGTGCGACAGCCCACCAGGAGCCCGAGCAACAGGAAGGGAAGCGTGCGTCCGGCGCGTGCGCTGATCGCCGCTTGCGAACCCGCATCCGACACCGCCGAGATTCTCCGCTTGCTCACCCGCTGCGATCCGCTCATAGTGACCACTATATCCGTACCGCAGGCCGGGAGGGGCCGGATCCCATGCGCGAGACCGCCGTTCTCGTAGCGCTCGGCCTGGTCGCGAGCGCGTGCGCCTTCACCGACGTCCCGCTCACGCTGCCGACCCGGGGGCTCGACCCCACCATCCCCGGAGGCATGGGTCGCCAGGTGATCGTGGTCGTGCCGTTCACGGACGAGCGGGAGATCCGCGAGCGCTGCGGGATGCAGAAGAACGGCTACAACATGGACACCGCGGACGCCGTCTGTCAGAGCGATCCGAACGCATGGATCGCACAGCTCCTCGCGGACGAGCTGCGTGCGACGGGCTTCCGCGTGCTGGACGATCGCGCGGAGCATCGGCCGACCGCCCTGCGCATCGAGGGGACGCTGATCAAGATCTTCGTCGAGCCGGTGATCGGGTTCTGGTCGGGAAGTCTCGAGGCGGACCTCTCCGTGAAGCTGCGGGTGGCGACGCAGACGGGGCTCGAGGCCGAGCGGACCTTCTTCGTGAAGGGCTGGCAGGGAGGCGCCCAGATGTCCTCGTCCGGGAACTTCCAGAGAGGGTTGCAGCGCGCAACGCATGCGATCGTCTTCGAAATGGTGAATGCGATTCTCGAGCTGATGGACCGGTATCCGCAGCTGGGGCTGCGCAGCGCTCCGGGCCTCGCGCTGGCGCGGATCGAGGAGGCTCCTCGATGATGGGTCTCGCGCCGAGCCTCGCCTGTCTGGCCCTCCTGATCCTCGGCGGGTGTTCGCGCCACTTCGTCGTCGAGCGCAGCGCCGGCCGCATCGACGGGGAGCGCAGCATCAGCACGAACAGCGACACCGGGTGGAAAATCCAGCACGAGCCGGCGCCGGGGACGGACGTGGGGGCGGAACCGACGGCCGTCCAGCTTCGCTCCCGAGGACACGCTGTCGTGTATCGGAACGTTCTCTCGAAGAGCCGGATCGCGCCGCTTCGAGCCGAGGCCGCAAAGGGGCTCGGCGACCTGCTGGCGGACGACGAAGCGTCGGTTTGGGCCCTGAGCGCCGCCACGAACCACGGGAATCCGGCCGTCGAGAAGGCCGCCCGCAGAGCGTTGGTGAAGATCTTCGACGCGCGTCCCCGGCGCGAAGAGGGAGATCGGGATCTTGCGAGAGTGGCCCAGACCAGCGCCTACCAGCTCGGTCAGGGCGCCCTCGATGTCATCCGCTGGCTCTGGGACAACGTCTACTTCTGGCCCGCCTAGCGACGGGGCCGGGCGATCCTCGATAGGGGCGGCCCCGATTGCTAGCCTGCCTTCCCCATCCACCTCGAGGAGCCAACATGAAGTTCTACGACTCGCTGGGTCCGAATCCGAAGCTGGTGCGCATGTTCGCAGCCGAGAAGGGCTTCGCATTCCCCGAGACCGTCAAGGTCGACATCATGACCGGCGCAAACCGCCAGGAGCCGTACCTGGCGAAGAATCCCGCCGGCCAGGTGCCCGCGCTCGAGCTCGACGACGGGCTCGTGATCTCGGAGACGGTGGCGATCTGCGAATACCTGGAGGAGCTGAAGCCGAATCCGCCCCTGGTCGGCGCCGATCCGGCGCAGCGCGCCGAGACGCGCATGTGGGTGCGGCGCGTGGAGTGGAAGGTGACGCAGCCGCTCGCCGACGGCTTCCGCTTCGGGGAGGGGCTCCAGCTCTTCAAGAACCGGATCCGGACCATCCCGGAAGCATCGGCCGGCCTCAAGGCGATCGCGAAGGACGGCCTCGCCTGGCTCGACCAGCAGATCGCCGGCCGCGAGACGATCGTGCCCAAGCGCTTCACGCTCGCCGACGTCGTGCTCTTCGCGTTCCTCGACTTCGGCGCGAGCGTGGGACAGGGGATCGATCCCGCGAACCGCAACCTCGCGAAGTGGCTCGCGAGCACCAAGGCGAGGCCCAGCGCCAAGGCCTAGCGGCGGTAGACGACGCACCCGGCCACGAGCGTCGCCGCGACCGCGCTCGCGTCGAGCGCGCGGCGCGCCTCGGACCAGGGACGGTCGAGCAGGCAGAGGTCGGCCGGCGCGCCCGGCGCGAGCGTCCGCGGAGCGGCGCCGGGCGCCTCCGCTGGCGAGCTGAAGAGCGCGAGCGCGCGCTCGGGGCAGACGGCCTCCTCGGCGCCGAGGACCGCGCCCGACTCGCTGCGGCGCTCGACGGCGGCGCGCATCGAGCGCCACGGATCGGGGTCGCCGAAGGGGGCGTCGCTGCCTCCGCCGAGCGGAACGCCCGCCGCGTCGAAGCCGCGCGCGCGGTGCAGCCAAGGCAAATCCGCCGGCTCGACCTCGGCGGCGTAGGCGTCTCCGCGCTCGCGCACGAAGCTCGGCTGCGCCACCACGGTGAGCCCCAGCGCCGCGATGCGCGACACCAGATCCGGGGGCGCGACGGCCGCGTGCTCGATCCGGTCGCCGGCCCGCGCCCCGGCCGTGTCGAAGGCGCCGACGGCGAAGGCGAGCTCCGCGCGCGTCACGCAGTGGATCGCCGCGGCGCGCCCGGCCGCATGGGCGGCCCGGATCGCCGAGGCCGTCGCGTCGAAGTCGGGGAGCTCCGCCTCGGCGAGCACCAGCTTCACGGCGCCGCGCGTGACACGCGGATGAGACGGCTGCGGCAGCTCGAGGCCGCCCATCAACAGGAGCCGCTGCGGGAGCGCTCCCTGCGCCGCCGCGGTCTCGAGCAGCGCCAGCTCGGGGCCGGCGTTGTGCGCGGTGGCGTCCGTCGCGCCGGTGACGCCGCAGCGTGCGAGCCCCTCGCCCACCGCCCCGAGGTCGGGAGGATCCGCGGCGCCGAGGCGCTCGCGCAGCCAGGCGTCGGCGCGATAGAGCCGCCCGGTGGCGCGGCCCGCGGCGTCGCGCTCGACGCCCGGCGCGTCGGCGCCGCGGTCGAGGCCGAGGCGGTCGACGCCGGCCGAGCTCAGGATCCAGAGCGCGCCGCTGCGGTGCTGCACGCGAACCGCGGCGCCCGGCGCGAGCGCGTCGAGGTCGCGGCGATCGAGCGCGCCGGCGACGGAGTCGTGATAGCCGACGCCGCGGATCCAGCCCGCGCGCGGACGCGCGCCGCGCAGGGCGCGCTCGAGATCCTCGCGCGTGCGGACCTCCGGGGGGCCGCAGCGCAGCGAGCCCGCGAACGCCGCGAGCGAGAGCAGGTGCAGGTGGTGGTCGTGGAGCCCGGGCAGGAGCGCGCCGCCGGCCGCGTCGAGGCTCTCCTCGCCGGGGCGGCGCGCGAGCGCGGGAGCGATCGCCGTGATGCGGCCGGCCTCGATCCGCAGCGAACGCGGCGCGCTCCCCGCGATCTCGGCGCGCTCGATCAGCATCCGATCTCTGCGAGGACGGCGGCGGTGTCGGCGCCGAGCGGGCGCGCGCGCCCCGCAGGCCGGCGGGCGTGCGGCGCGCGCACCGGCTGCCGCACGCCTCCGGCCTCGACCTCGAAGCCGCGGCCGCGCCGGCTCACGCGGGCCTCGCGCGCTCCGGCGCTGCTCGTCGCCGCGGCGGCGGCGACGTCGCGGAGGCAAACGTCGAGCAGCACCGCCTCGCCGGCGTGGAAGGCCTCGAGCGCGCACACCGCGGCATGGATCCCCGTCAGGGGGTCGGCGATCGCGTCGCCGCAGAAGAGCGGCGTCGAGCCCGGCTCGCCGGTGGCGCGCGCGAGGCCCGCGGCGACGGCGGCGTCGTCGCCATAGCCGATCCAGTCTGCCCCCGGCTCGCGCCGGCCGTGGCCGGTGATCGCGACCCAGACCAGGCCGGGCTGCTCCGCAATCAGCGCCTCGGCCTCGATCCCGAGCTGGCGCAGCGCGCGCGGCCGCGCGCTCTCGATGACGACGTCGCTCGCCGCGACGAGACGCCGCAGCGCCTCGCGTCCCTCGAGCGCGCCGAGGTCGAGGGCGACGCTCGCCTTGCCGGCATTGAGCAGGTCGAAGAACGCGGCGCTCCCCGCCCGCGCGCCGTCGGGCCGCGACACGCTCTCGACCTTCACGACCCGCGCGCCCGCAAGGCCGAGCAGATGCGCGCAGAGCGGCCCCGCCCACAGCGCCGTGAGGTCGAGGACGCGCAGGGTCGCGCGGGGCGATTGCGCGCGGCGCGGTCCGCGGGCGGCCACCCGGTGCGGCGGCGGCGGCGCCTCGGGGAGCGGACCCGCCACCGCGGCGGCGAGGCCGAGCAGTCGCGCGCGCGCGACCGCTTCGTCGGCCGAACGCTCGCGGAGAGCGCGCGCGACGGCGGGCCACGGATCGTCCGCGTCCGCGACACCGAGCCACGCCGGCAGCAGCGCCGTGTCGTCGGGCCGCGCGAGCGTCACCGCGATCCAGTTGTCCGCGGCCTCGAGCAGCCGACAAGCGCCGCCGGGCGCGACCCTTCCGCGCCGCCGCAGGCCGAGCAGCGCCGCGCGCTCGCCGAGGAGCGCCGGGCCGTCGAGATCGACCGGCAACGGGACCGCCGCGAGCCGCCGCAGCGCCGCGATCCCGTCGCGCGCGCAGGCCGCGAGGGGACCCGGAGCCAGCCGCGGCGCCTCGCCCGGCCGACCGGTGAGCGCCATGGCGCCCGAGCGGGCCCACTCGACGGCGGGGTGCGCCTCCGCAACGGACATCGCGCGCCAGCCTCCCTGGCACGGAGCATAGGCCGGCATCACGCTCGATGACGGGGCGCCCCGCAGCGCCGAGATCCGCGAGCCTTGAGCCGACGGGCGCGCGCCCGTACCATCACAGCTCCACCGGAGGACTCCCCACGGCCCAGCTCAAGCCCGGAACACGCCTGCGGAGCGCCGTCTGTGCGACGGAGGTGATGATCGTCGCGGCCCCGAAAGGGGACGTCTCGGTCACCTGCGGCGGTGTCGCGATGGGTCCGCAGGGCGCCGCGCCGGCCGGCGGCGCGCCGCACCCCGACGCGAGCGGCGGCACGCTGCTCGGCAAACGCTACGTGAACGAGGCCGGCGACCTCGAGCTCCTGTGCACGAAGCCGGGCCAGGGATCCCTCGCCTGCGACGGCCGGCCGCTCGTCGTGAAGGGCGCGAAGCCGCTTCCCTCCTCGGACTGAGACCGTGAACCCGTTGATGCTGCTCGAGATGGCTGCGGCCGGGTTCGGCGAGCGCGTCGCGGTGCAGAACGGGCCGGACCGGCTCACCTATGCGGAGCTCTTCGCGGCGGCGGCGGCCGCGCGCCGGCAGATCGAGGCCTCCGGCGCGGCGCACGTCGGAATCCTCGACGTCAACAGCCTCGCCGTGCCGGTGGGGCTCTTCGCAGCGGCCTGGGCCGGGCGTCCCTTCGTGCCGCTCAACTACCGCCTCACCGCCGACGAGGTCGACGCCCTCGTCGCACGCATCGCGCCCGCGTACCTCGTCGCCGACCCGGAGCGCATCGAGCGGCTCGCCGCGCTCCCGGGCGCGAGCGCCGTCGCGCGCGACCGCTTCCTCGCCGGGCTCGCCGGCGCCGGGCCCGCCAACTCGGACTGGCCCGCCGACCCCGACGCCATCGCCGTGCTGCTCTTCACGAGCGGCACCACCGGCGCGCCGAAGGCCGCGGTGCTGCGCAACCGGCACCTGGTCTCCTACATCCTGGGCTCGGTCGAGTTCGGCGCGGCCGCCGAGGACGAGGCGGCGCTGGTGAGCGTGCCGCCCTACCACGTCGCCGCGATGGCGGCAATCCTGAGCTCCGTCTACGCGGGGCGGCGGATGGTGCAGCTTGCGAGCTTCTCGCCCGAGGCATGGGTCGACACCGCGCGGGCCGAGCGCGTGACTCACGCCTTCGTGGTTCCGACCATGCTCACGCGCATCGTCGACGCGCTCGAAGCCGCGGGCGCCACTCTCCCCGCGCTGCGCGCGCTCTCGTACGGCGGCGGCAAGATGCCGCTGCCCGTGATCGAGCGCGCGATGCGCCTGCTCCCGGGCGTCGACTTCACGAACGCCTACGGGCTCACCGAGACGAGCTCGACGATCTCGCTGCTCGGCCCCGAGGATCACCGCCTCGCGGCCGCGAGCGACGAGCCGGCCGTGCGACGGCGGCTCGCCTCGGTCGGGCGCGCGCTCCCGGGCGTCGAGATCGAGGTGCGCGACGAGGACGGCAAGCCGGTTGCTCCGGGCGCCCCGGGCGAGATTCACGTGCGCGGCGAGCAGGTCTCGGGCGAGTACCAGGGGCGCGCGGCGACGCTCGGCCCCGAAGGCTGGTTCCCGACGCGCGACGGCGGCTTCCTCGACCACGAGGGCTACCTCTTCGTCACCGGCCGGATCGACGACGTGATCGTGCGCGGCGGCGAGAACCTCTCGCCGGGCGAGATCGAGGACGTGCTGCACGAGCACCCCGGCGTCGCCGACTGCGCGGTGGTCGGCGTCCCCGACGAGCAGTGGGGCGAGGCCGTCGCCGCGGTGATCGTTCCGCGCGCCGGCGCCCGCCCGGATCCCGAGGAGCTGCGCGCGTGGGTGCGCGCCCGGCTGCGCTCCTCGCGCGTGCCGGAGCGGATCGAGTTCCGCGAGGCCCTGCCCTACAACGAGACGGGAAAGCTCCTGCGCCGCAAGGTTCGGGCCGAGCTGGCTCGATGAACTCCGCTCGCCTGCGGCT
>DATBRV010000122.1:0-40525 GCA_036560145.1 Myxococcota bacterium | reverse complement strand
ATCGCGCGCTCGCGGATCCCATCGACCGGGAGGCGGTCGTCGGGATGGACCAGCTCGAGAGCGTTCTTGCCCGTGATCTCGTCCGGCTGCCAGCCGAAGAGCTCCGTGAAGCGCGGGCTCACGTAGAGCAGGCGCGCATCCAGCGAGATCTCCGCGATCGCGTCCTGGGCGTGCTCGGTCAGCGCCCGGAAGCGCGCCGGATCCGCCGCGAGGTCCCGGTCGTCGCCCTGCTTCGCGTCCATCGCAGCTCGGCCTCGGCCGAGCCGCTGGGGGCCCGGATCCCCTCTGTTTCGACGGATCGCAGGGGTGGGCTTGAGGCCGGAATACGAAGCAAGCGGGCGCTAGCCCGCGCGCAGCGAGCCGCAGGCGAGCGAAGTTCACTCAGGCGGGAAAGGTGGTGGCCCAGGGCAGAATCGAACTGCCGACACCGTGATTTACAGTCACGTGCTCTACCAACTGAGCTACCGGGCCACGAGCGGCGAAGGCTAGCCAGCCTGAGTGAACTTCGCTCGCCTGCGGCTCGCTGCGCGCGGGCTTCGCCCGCTTGCCGGACTCGCCACGGTCATGGGTGTCGGAGGCGGGTCTTGCAAGCCGCGCGGAGCGCGGCGCGCAGCGAGGCGGAGCCGAGCGAAGTTCACTAAGGCCGGGGCTCCATCCGGATCGATTCCACCACCGCGGAGACCGGGTAGGGACGGTCGGGGGGGCCGTAGCGGCCGAACTTGTCGATCTCGAGCCGGGTGATCGCGTCGACCACCTCGATGCCCTCGATCACCTGGCCGAAGACCGTGTGCTTGCCGTCGAGGTTGGACGAGTCGGCGCTGACGACAAAAAACTGGGTGCCGCCGCTGTTGCGCGAGCCGCGGTTCGCCATCGCGAGGGCGCCGCGTCGGTGCGGGAGATCGTTGAACTCGTCCTCCAGCACGTGGTCGCCGCCGCCGCTGCCATCGTCGCGCGGGTCGGCGTTGCGCGTGTTCGGGCAGCCGCCCTGGATCATGAAGCCCGGGATCACCCGGTGGAAGGTGGTGCCGTCGTAGAAGCCCTCGCCGGCGAGCTGCTCGAACTGGGCGACGGTCTTCGGCGCGGCCTCGGGATACAGCTCGATCCGGATCGTCCCGAGATCCTTGACGCGCACCGCCGCCACCGGATGCGGGCCCGGCGAGAGCGTGACGGTCCGGACCGAGGCGACCGGGCGATGGGGCTCGGAATCGCAGCCGCCCGCGCCCGTCAGCAGCAGGACCAGCATCGGGAGGCGCAGCGGGAGGCCGGCGAGCGCGCGGACGCGGTGCATGCGACCCCCGATCGTGGCGTTGTTAGGCAGCGCGCGCGGGCCTGTCAAGCGCCGCGCGTGTGATAGCCTGCGCCGCGTGCGGTTCCTGCGCCGATTCCGGCTGCTCCGGCTCGCCGTCCTCGTCGCCCTGCTGCTGGCGCCCCGGGGCGCGCAGGCCGCCTGGCCCGCGCCCGCCCAGGCGCGCGGCGGGATGGTGGTCGCGTCGCAATCGGACGCGACGCGCGCTGGTGTCGAGATGCTGGAGGCCGGCGGCAACGCGGTGGACGCCGCCGTCGCGACCGCCTTCGCCCTGGGCGTCAGCCAGCCGTTCTCGACGGGGATCGGCGGCGGGGCGTTCATCCTGCTGCGCCTGGCTTCCGGGGAGGTGATCGCGGTCGACGCGCGCGAGACCGCGCCGGCCGCGGCCGACCGCGAGATGTACGTGCGGCCCGGCGTGCCGGAGCGCGCCTCGGTGCTGGGCCCGCTCGCGGTGGCGACTCCCGGCCTGGTGGCCGGCCTCGCGCTGGTGCAGGAGCGCTGGGGCACGCTCCCCCTCTCGCGCGTGATGCAGCCCGCGATCCGCCTGGCGGAGCAGGGCTTCGAGATCGGGCCCTACCACGCGCGCATGCTGGAAGGCCTGCGCGGGTCGGGCCTCGCGGCGCGCCTCGGCGAGACCGCGCGGATCCAGTTCCCGCCGCAGGGCGTGCGCGCCGAGCCCGGTTGGCGGCTGCGCCAGCCCGAGCTCGCACGCACGCTGCGCCAGATCGCGGAGCGGGGGCCGGACGCCTTCTACCGCGGCGAGATCGGCGCGGCGATCGCCGGCTACCTGGCGAGCAGCGGCGGCCTGGTCACGCGCGCCGACCTCGCCGCCTATGCCCCGAAGCTGCGCCCGGCGCTGCGCGGCCAGTACCGCGGTCTCGAGGTGATCTCGTTCCCGCCGCCCTCCTCGGGCGGCGTGGTCCTGCTCGAGGCGCTCGGCATCCTCGAGGGATTCGACCTGGCGGCGCTGGGCGCGGGCTCGTCCGCCAGCCTGCACCGGATCGCCGAGGCGATGAAGCTCGCCTTCGCCGATCGCGCCGCGTTGCTCGGCGATCCCGATTTCGTCCCGGTTCCCGTCGACAGGCTCGTCTCGGCCGGGTACGCCGCCTCCCAGCGCGCGCGCATCAACCCGCCCTGGTGGCGGCGCGCGCCCTGGACCTGGCACCGCGAGGAGGTGTCGATCGAGGTGCCGGGCCCCGGCCTCGCCGTCGACGATTCCGGCACCACCCATCTCTCGGCCGCCGACGCCGCGGGCAACGCCGTGGCCATCACCGAGACGATCAACACGCCCTTCGGCTCGGGGATCACGGTGCCGGGCACCGGGATCATCCTCAACAACGAGATGGACGACTTCTCGGTCGCGCCGAACCGGCCGAACGCCTACAACCTGGTGGACACGCGCGGGGCGAACGCGATCGCGCCGGGCAAGCGGCCACTTTCGAGCATGACGCCCACCATCGTGCTCCGCGACGGCCAGCTGCGGATGGTGACCGGGAGCCCCGGCGGACCGCGCATCATCTCGACCGTGCTGCTCTCGATCCTGAATCTCGTCGACTACCAGCTCGACGTGATGGGCGCGGTGTCGGCGCCCCGCATCCACCACCAGTGGCAGCCGAATGCGCTGGTGGTCGAGCGCGCGATCGCGGAGGACGTGCTCGAGGGCCTCCGCGAGCGCGGCCATCACGTCGAGGTCTCGCGCGAGAACTGGTCGAGCGCGCAGGCCCTCAGCTACCAGGCCGAGTCCGGCTGGTACACCGGCGGCAGCGATCCCCGTAGCGACGGTCTGGCGCTGGGTCCCAGGCGCGAAGGGCGATGATCAGGGGGTGATGGCGGCCAGCGTGTAGGCGTCAAGCTGGATTACGCGCCGCGCCACGCGCAGCACGTCCTCCGGCGTCACCGCCAGGATCGCCTCGGGGTAGCGCTCGGCCGCGTCGGGCCCCAGCCCGTAGAGCGAGTCGAGCGAAACGTGCGCGGCGTGCACGGCGTTGCGCTGCCGGTCGATCGCGAAGTTCCCCACCAGATAGCGCTGGGCGCGCTCGAGCTCGTCCGGCGCGGGCGCGCGCTCGAGCAGCTCGGCCAGCTGCTCGAGCAGGAGCGCTTCGGCTTCCTCGCGCTTCTCGGGCGCCGTCGCGATGTAGACGGTGAAGGTGCCGGGCGCGACCCCCTCGAGGTTGGTCGCGGTCACCGTGTAGGCGAGGCTGCGCCGGTCGCGCAGCTCGAGGAAGAGCCGCCCTCCCTGTCCGGAGAGGAGCTGCGTCACCAGCTCGAGCGGGAAGCGATCCGGGTCGTCCACGCGCAGGCCGCGGAATCCGATCACGAGGTGCGACTGGGCCCGCTGCTTGCGCAGCAGCGCGCGTCGGATCTCGCGCGGCGCGTCCTCCTCGGGAGGGGAGGGCGCCTCGAAATCCGCGGCAGCGAGCTCCGCGAGACGGGAGGAGACCCGCGCCGCGGCTTCGTCGGGATCCACGTCGCCGGCGATCGCGAGCACGAGATTGGGGCCGCGCACCAGGCGCTCGTGGTGCGCGCGCAGCCGGGCGGCGTCGAAGGCCCCGACGCTCTCCGCGCTGCCGAGCATCGGCAGGCGGTACGGATGGCTGCGGTAGTGCGCCTCGGCGAACAACTGGTAGGTGCGATGCGCCAGCCGGTCCTCGCGGCGCTCGATCGCGGCGAGGGTCTCGCTGCGCTCGCGCTCCAGCTCGGCCTCGGCGAAGGCCGGCTCGAGCAGGGCCTCGGCGAACAGGTCGAAGGCCGGTGCGAAGCTCTCGCTCGTGCACTCGAGCGTGAGCCCCAGGCTGCTGCGCCCGGCGAAGCCGTCGATCTCGGACGCGAGGCCCTCGGTCGCGCGGGCGAAATCCGCGGCGGATCGCTGCTCGGTGCCGCGCAACCACATGGAGGCGAGGAAGCTGGAGACGCCGGCGCTGCCCGCGTCCTCGGCGAGCTGGCCGCCGAGGAAGGCCGCGCGCGCCGCCACCACCGGCACGTCGCGGCGCGGCAGCACGAAGAGCCGCGCCTGGTTCGCGAGCGCGTAGGCATGCGCCGCGCCCGCCCCCCGCTCGCGCCGCGGCACCGCAAACCTGTGCTGGATCCGGCCCGCGCCCGCCGCCACGGACGCCGCGATCGTCGCGTCCGTGAGCGCCGCGGCCTCGGCCTCGGGCAGCACGGCTCCCACCGTCAGCGTCTCGGGCGCGAGGTGCTGGCGCGCCACCCGCAGCAGCTCCGCGGGGGTCGCGCTGCGGACGCTCTCGAGGTAGCGCGCCTCCGCGCGGTAGTCGCCCGCCAGCAGCTCGAAGCCGCCGAGCTTCTGGGCCAGCCCCGACACACTCTCGCGGGCGAAGTGTTCCGTGGCCAGGAAGTTGGCGCGCGCCTTGTCGAGCTCCTCGCCCGAGACGGGCTCGCGCCGCAGCATCTCGACCTCGCGCACGGCGGCGGCGATCGCTTCGCCGGCGCGCGCGCTGTCGGTCTCGATGCTGATCGAGAAGAGGCCCGGGTCGAGCGGCGTGAAGCAGGAGGCGTCGATGCGATCGACCAGCTCGTCGCGCTCCTTGACGCGTTGCACCAGGCGGCTGCTCTCCCCGCATCCGAGCACGAAGGCGAGCAGGTCGAGCAGCGCCGCGTCCGGGTGCGCCAGCTCGACGCCGCGCCAGGCGAGCTCGAGGCTGGCGCGCTCGAAGCTGCGCGCCAGCACGAAGCTGCGCAGGCCGCGCTGCGGCGCTTCGGGAGCGCGCTCGCGCTTGGCCAGGCTCGGAGCCGCCCCGGCGAAGGCCTCGCGCAGCCGCGCGAGCAGGAGGGTGCGGTCGAAGTCTCCCGTCGCCACCACCGTGAGCTGGTCGGGCGCGTACCAGCGCTCGAAGAAGCCTCGCACGCGCGCGCGGTCGAAGGCCGCCACGCTCTCGGGCGGGCCCAGGATCGGCGCGCGGTAGGGGTGCGCGCGATACGCCTGCGCGAAGACGGCGTTGCCGAGCACCTGGAAGGGAGAATCCTCGCCGCGGCGGATCTCCTCGAGCACCACCTCGATCTCGCGGCTGATCTCCTGCGGGTCGAAGATCGAGTGGCGCACCGCGTCGGTGAGCACGTCGATTCCGATCTCGAGGCGATCGCTCGGCAGGGTCGCGTGGTAGACCGTGACGTCGAAGGAGGTGTAGGCGTTGATGCGGCCGCCGGCTCCCTCGACGTCGCCCGCGATCTGGCCGACGCCGCGACGCTCGGTGCCCTTGAAGAGCATGTGCTCGTGAAAATGGGCGAGCCCGGCTTCGTTGGGCCGCTCGTCGGCGGAGCCGGCGCGGCACCAGATCTGGAGCTCCACCACGGGCGCCAGCCGGGCCTCGCGTAGCAGCACGCAGGGCCCACCCGGGAGGACCTCGCGGTGGATGTCGGGAAGGCTCACGACTCGGCCGAAGGTATCCGAGTGGGCGCCCGGTCGCACCGCGCGCCGGGCGACTAGACTCCGTGAGGTGAGCGACGCGAGCGTCGGCGTCTACGCGCATGTTCCGTTCTGCGAGCGCGTCTGCCCCTACTGCGACTTCGCGGTGGTGGCGGCGCGGCCGCTGACGCTCGAGGCCGAGCAGCGCTACCTGGCGGCGCTGCTCCGCGAGCTGGCGACGCGGCGCGCGGCCTTCGAGGGCCGGGAGCTCGCGAGCCTGTATCTGGGCGGCGGCACGCCCTCGCTGCTGCGGCCCGAATCCGTGGCCGAGCTGGTGGCGGCGGTGCGGGGCGCGTTCGCCGGGGGCGCGCGGGCCGAGATCACGCTCGAGGTGAACCCGAGCACGCTCGAACGCGGGCGTCTGCCCGGCTTTCGCGCCGCGGGCGTCACGCGGCTCTCGGTGGGCGTCCAGTCCTTCGACGATACGGTGCTGCGGCGCCTCGGGCGCGCGCACCGGGCGGACGAGGCGCGCGCCACGCTTGCCGCCTGCCGCGCCAGCGGGTTCGATGCGATCTCGCTCGACCTGATCTTCGCCGCGCCGGGCCAGGCGCTCGCCGGCTTCGAACGCGACCTCGACGAGGCAATTGCGCTCGAGCCCGAGCACGTCTCGACCTACGAGCTCACGATCGAGGCGGGGACTCCCTTCGCGAAGGCCGCCGCCCGCGGACGCCTGGCGCGGCCGGACGAGGAGCTCGTGCTCGCGATGCAGGCGTCCGCCGAGTCCCGGCTGCGGGCCGCGGGCCTGCGCCGCTACGAGATCTCGAACTACGCGCGGCCCGGCTTCGAAGCGGTCCACAACCGGCGCTACTGGGAACGGCGGCCGGTCCTCGGGCTCGGCGTCGGCGCCTTCTCCACCGATCCCCCCGGCGCGCGGACGCCCTTCGGCGTGCGGCGCACGAACCGGCGCGAGCTCTCCGCCTACCTCGCTTGCATCGAGGAAGGCCGCTCTCCCGAAGCGGAGCCCGCCGAGGAGCTCGACGCAGCCACCGCCCGAGGGGAGGCCATCTTCTTGGGCCTGCGCGCGGGGGGCGTCGACGCGGCGCGCTTCGCAGTGGAGTTCGCCGAGCCGCCACGCTTCTTCTATCGCGCCGAGATCGAGGCGCTCACGGGCGCGGGCCTGATCGAGGAGCGGGACGGCGGCGATCTCGCGCTGACGGCGCGCGGTCGCCAGCTGGCCGACTACGTCTGCATGCACTTCGTGTGAGCGCCGGGGCCGGGTTTCGTTGACGCGACGGCCGCCGGGTGCCAACCTCGTTCCTGAGGTATTCCCGAGATTTCCATGGGTTCCCACGGCGCGGATCCGCACTGGACCAGGCCCCTGCTCAGCGAGCGCCAGCGCTCGGTGCTGCGCGCCGTGGTGATGGCCTACCTGGGCGACGCGGCCCCGATCGGCTCCGCCAGCATCGCCCAGCTGCTGACGGTGAATCTGTCCTCCGCATCGATCCGCAACACGCTCGCGGAGCTGGGGGCGCTCGGGCTGGTCAAGCAGCGCCACGCGAGCGCCGGCCGCGTGCCGAGCGAGCGGGGCCTGCGGCTCTTCGTCGACGAGCTTCAGGGCCCCGACCTGCTGGCCCCGCACGAGAAGCGCTCGATCGCGAGCAGTCTGGCGGACGCCGAAGGCGACGGGGCGGTGCACCTCGCCTCCCAGCTCCTGTCCGAGTGCACCCGCCAGCTCGGCTTCGTGGTGGCGCCGCGCCTCGACCGGGTCGTCTTGCGCCACGTCAGCCTGGTGCGGCTCGCGAGCGATCGGCTGCTGGTCGTGCTGGTGTCGCAAGCGGGTGTCGCCTACCGCCGCGTGATCCTGGACGACGGCTCGGGGGACCAGGCGGAGCTCGACCGGATCGCGGCGGGGCTGGGCGAGCGCGTCGATGGCCGCACCCTCGCCGAGGTGCGCGAACGGCTATCCCAGGAAGCGAAGCAGCTGCGCCGGCAGGCCGGACGCGCCCTCTCGCGCATGCTCGAGCTGGGCCTGCGGGCGCTCGCCAGCCCCGAGCCGAGCGACGCGGACGTCGTGATCGAGACGCGCCTCGCGCTGCTGGCCCAGCCGGAGTTCCAGGACCCTCGCCGGCTCCGCGACGTGCTGGCGGCGGTCGAGACCAAAGAGCGGCTGCTCGAGCTGCTCGACAAGACGCTCGACGGCGATGGCGTGAGCGTCGCGTTCGGGGAGGAGCTGGAGGAGCCGGCCCTGCACGACTGCGCGCTGGTCGCGACCCGCTACGGCGGTCCGGGAGCTCCCCTGGGCTTTCTTGGGGTGATCGGGCCCAGTCGAATGAACTATGCGCGGGTGATCCCGCTCGTCCGATATCTTTCGGAGGTGATTACGGGAAAGCTCTGCGCATGACGGATCGCCCCGAACGACGGCCCGGAAAGAAGAACCTTCCCAAGCTTCCGCCCCCGGAGCCCGTGGCCGAGGGATGGGAGTCCCTCGCCGAGGAGGCCTCCGGGGGGGTGCTGGCGCCGAGCCCCGAGCTGGCGGAGGCGCTGCGCGAGGCCGAGGAGGCCGTCGCCGGCACCCGCGCCCGCGCCCAGGCGCCGGCCGCCGAGAGCCCCGAGGCCGTCGCCGCCACCAACCGGATCGAGGACCTCTCGGGCGAGCTGGTCGAGACCAAGGACCGCCTGATCCGCCTCCAGGCGGATTTCGAGAACTTCCGCCGCCGCGCCACGCGCGAACGGGAGGAGGCGATCCGCTACGGCGCCCAGAATCTCTTCAAGGATCTCCTGACGACGGTCGATAACCTGGAGCGCGCAATCGACCACGCCCGCAAGGGAGGGGGCGGGGACTTGGAGAATCTCCTGCAGGGCGTCGAGCTCGTGCAGAAGGGGCTCCTCGGGTTGATGACTAGGCACGGCGTCACCGAGATCGAGGCGCTCGGCAAGCCGTTCGATCCCTCGCACCACGAGGCGATGGCGCAGGCGCCCGACGCCTCGGTGGCCCCGAACACGGTCCTCGAGGTGCTGCAAAAGGGATACATGCTGCGCGACCGCCTGCTTCGACCGGCCCGGGTGATCGTCGCCCGTCCCGTGGAAGCGGCGGCCGAGGACAGCGAGGACCAGGCCACCGACTAGCGCTCGGACACGGCTTGGCCCATCAGGAATGGGGGCCCGGCGGTGGGCAAGGTCATCGGGATCGACCTCGGGACGACCAACTCGTGCGTCGCCCTCTTCGATTCAGGCGAGCCCCAGATCGTCGCCAACGCCGAAGGCTCCCGGACCACGCCGTCGGTCGTCGGCTTCGCGCCGTCGGGCGAGAAGCTGGTCGGGCAGATCGCCAAGCGCCAGGCCGTCACCAATCCCGAGAACACGATCTTCGCCGTCAAGAGATTGATCGGCCGCAAGTACATCAGCGCCGAGGCAAAGAGTTTTGCGTCGATCGCGCCCTTCAAGATCGAGGCCGCCCCCAACGGCGACGCCTGGGTGCGGGTGGACAAGCGCTCCTACTCGCCCCAGGAGATCTCCGCGATGGTGCTCGCGAAGATGAAGGACGCGGTGGCGGACTTCCTCGGCGAGCCGGTGGTGGACGCCGTGATCACGGTGCCGGCCTACTTCGACGACTCGCAGCGCCAGGCCACCCAGGACGCGGGCAAGATCGCCGGCCTGAACGTGCTGCGCATCATCAACGAGCCGACCGCGGCGGCGCTCGCCTACGGGCTCAGCGACGCCACCAACAAGCGCATCGCGATCTTCGACCTCGGGGGCGGCACCTTCGACGTGTCGATCCTCGAGATCGCCGACGGCGTGTTCGAGGTCAAGAGCACCAACGGCGACACCTATCTCGGCGGCGAAGACTTCGACATGCGCATCTGCGAGTTCCTGATCGGGTCCTTCAAGGACGCCCACGGCATCGATCTGCGCACCGACAAGATGGCGCTTCAGCGCCTCAAGGAATCGGCGGAGCGCGCCAAGCACGAGCTGTCGTCCTGCGAGGAGACCGACATCAACCTGCCCTTCATCGCGGCGGACGACAAGGGTCCCAAGCACCTCCAGGCATCGCTCACGCGCAGCAAGCTCGAGTCGCTGGTCGGCGATCTGATCACCCGCCTGGTCGACCCCTGCCAGAAGGCGCTCGCCGACGCGCACCTCACCCGGGAGGACGTCGACGAGGTGATCCTGGTGGGCGGCATGACCCGGATGCCGGCCGTGCAGCGCAAGGTAGAGGAGATCTTCGGCAAGCCGCCCAACAAGAACGTGAACCCCGACGAGGTGGTCGCCGCCGGGGCGGCGATCCAGGGCGGCGTGCTGACGGGAGCGCTGGCGAACGTGCTGCTGCTCGACGTGACGCCGCTCTCGCTCGGCGTCGAGACGCAGGGCGGGATCGCCACCAAGATCATCGAGCGCAACACCACCGTGCCCACCTCGAAGAGCCAGGTCTTCTCGACCACCGAGGACAGCCAGAACGTGGTGCGCATCCACGTCGTGCAGGGCGAGCGCGAGATGGCCAAGGACAACAAGACGCTGGGCCGCTTCGAGCTGCTCGGCATCCCCCCGGCGCCGCGCGGCGTCCCGCAGATCGAGGTCAGCTTCGAGATCGACGCCGACGGGATCCTCTCCGTCTCCGCCAAGGATCTGGGTACGGGCAAGACCCAGGCGATCCGCGTCACCGCTTCCAGCGGCCTCTCCAAGGACCAGATCGAGAGCCTGGTGCAGGAGGCCGCCCAGAACAGCCAGGACGATCAGACGCGCCGCACGCTGGCCGAGCTGCGCAACAAGGCGGACGGCCTGATCTACTCGACCGAGCGCACGCTCGAGGAGTTCGCGAAGAACGTGAAGCCCGAGGATCGCAGCGCGATCGACACCATGATCGCGAAGACGCGCGAGGCGATGAAGGGCGACGATCCGGCCGAGCTGCGCACGGCCGTGGACGAGCTTTCCGCGCTCACCTACCAGATGACCGAGACGCTCTACGCCGAGTTCGGCGACAGCGGGAACTAGGCGCCGGGCGAGCGGATCTCCCGCCGGGCGAGCTATCGTGCCGGGCCGGGGCACCCCAAATTGGCCAAGCGCGATTACTACGAAGTCCTCGGCGTCCCGCGCAGCGTGGACGAGGGCGAGCTGAAGAAGGCCTATCGCAAGCTCGCGCTCCAGCACCACCCGGACCGCAATCCCGACGATCCCGACGCGGAGGAGCGTTTCAAGGAAGCCAGCGAGGCGTACGCGGTGCTCTCCGATCCGGAGAAGCGGCGCGCCTACGACCGCTTCGGCTTCCAGGGCGTGGGCGGCGGCGCCGGCGGCTTCCCCGATTTCGGCGATCTCGGCAGCTTCGGCGACGTCTTCAACGACCTCTTCGGCGACCTCTTCGGGGGGCGCGCCGGCGGGCGTCGCCAGGGGCGCGGCCAGCGCGGCGCCGACCTCCGCTACAACCTCGAGATCGAGCTGCACGACGTGGTCGCCGGCCTCGAGGTGCAGATCAAGATTCCCAAGATGCGCGCCTGCGAGACCTGTCGCGGGAGCGGCGCGCGCCCCGGCACCAGCCCCGAGACCTGCTCGCGCTGCCGGGGCAGCGGGCAGGTGGTGCTTCAGCAGGGCTTCTTCCGCATCAGCCGTCCCTGCGACGATTGCGCCGGCGCCGGCGAGGTGGTGCGCGAGCGCTGCACCGATTGCCGCGGCGCCGGGCGCATCGAGGGCCTGCAGAGCGTGAAGGTGCGGGTGCCGCCCGGCGTCGACGAGGGCACGCGGCTGCGCCTCACCGGCGAGGGAGAGGCGGGCATCGCCGGCGGCCCGCCGGGCGATCTCTACGTGGTGATCGCGATGAAGCCGCACCCCTTGTTCACGCGCGACGGGCAGGATCTCCACTGCGAGGTCCCCATCTCGTTCACGCAGGCCGCGCTCGGCGCGGAGATCGAGGTGCCGACCCTCGAGGGCAAGCTGAAGCAGCGGATCGCGGAGGGCGCGCAGAGCGGAAAGATGATCCGTCTGCGCGGCAAGGGGCTGCCCTCGCTGCGCTCGTCCGCGCGCGGCGATCAGCACCTGCACCTCTTCGTCGAGGTCCCCAGCAAGCTCAGCAAGCGCCAGCGCGAGCTGCTGGAGGAGTTCGCAGAAGAAGGCGGGACGGAGGTCACGCCGGTCCGGAAGACCTTCCTCGACAAGCTGCGCGATCTGTTCGAATGAGCCTCGCGCGCCGGATTTGCATCGCGCTGCTCCCGCTCGCGGCCCTTCTGCTGGCTTGCGCCGGCGCGCGCGAGCGGCTCGCGATCGCGCCTCCCGCGGCGGAGCGCGAGGCCTACGCCGCCGCGGTGGCGCCGCTGCCGCGCGATCCGGCCCTCGCCGAGCGCCGGCTCACTGCATTCCTCGCGAGCTACCCCGAGAGCTCCCTCGGCGACGACGCCGGGCTCGAGCTGGGCCGGATCGCGCTCGCCCGCGGCGACAAGGAGACCGCGCTGACGCGCTTCCGCGTCGTCGTCGAGACCCGCCCGGACGGCGACCGCAGCGACTCCGCGCGCGTCGAGCTGGCGCAGCTCGAGGCGGCGCGCGGCCGGCGCGAGGTGGCCGCCAGCGAGCTCGGTCGCGCGCGCATCTCGAAGCTTCCGGCGGGCGAACGGCGCATCGCCTATCGCGTGCTCGCCGACGTCGCGGCCGACCCCGTCGCCTCGCTGCGTTGGCGCGCGCGCTTGCGGGCCGAGGAGACCGACCCGGAGGCGGTCGCGCGCATCGACGCCGAGCTGGACCCCGCCATCGACGCGCTCGCCGCGGCGGACCTCGACCGCGCGGCCGAGCAGCTCGGCGATCAGATCCCGGCGGCGAGGGTGCTGGCGCGCCGCGCCGACCTCGCGCTCGCGCAGGGCGATCTCGAGACCGCCCGGCGCGCCTGGGAGTCGGCGCGCCAACGCGAGCTCTCCGCCTCCGACGCTGCTCGCGTGGCGGCGGTGGGCGCCCGCATCACGCGCTCCGAGCGCGGACCCTTCGACATGGAGGATCTGCCCACCTTCGCGCAGGCGGCGCAGGCGCCGCCGGTGGACACCTCGGCCGCGACGGGCGCGATCGGTGTCGTGCTGCCGCTCTCGGGTCCCTTCGCGCGCTTCGGCGAGGAGAGCCTACAGGGGATCCTGCTGGCGGCGGGTCTGTTCGGCGGAGCGTCGCCGTCCGGCGTCGGCCCCGGCGTGAAGCTGCGGATCCGCGACACCGCGGGGCGTCCCGAGCAGGCCGCCGAAGCCGTGCGCGAGCTGGCGGCGGATACGGAGGTGCTGGCGATCGTGGGCCCGCTGCTCTCGGGCGAGAGCGAGGCGGCGGCGGCGGCGGCGGATGCGGCCGGGGTGCCGCTGCTCGCGCTCTCCTCGCGGGAGGAGATCGCGCATGGCCGGAGCTTCGTCTTCCGGCTGCGCACGACCCCGCAGGAGGAGATCGCGGCGCTGGTCGATCACACCGTTCGCGAGCTCGGCGCGCTGCGCTACGCGATCCTATATCCGCGCGATCGCTATGGCCGCGGCGCGCACAAGCTCTTCTGGGAAGCGGTCGAGCAGGCGGGCGGCCGCGTGGTGGCGGTGGCGGCCTACGACCCCGCGGCCAACGATTTCGCGGATCCGATCCGGCAGCTGCTCGGCTACTCGATGCTCTCGCCCGCCGAGGAGGCGGTGCTCGGGCAGCGCGCGAACCTCGAGAAGCGCGCGCGGCGCCTGCCCCCGCAGGCCGCGGTGAAGCTGCGCGAGGAGGCGCGCGCGCTGACCGCGCCGGGCGGCGCGCCGCTGCCGCCGATCGTCGACTTCGACGTGCTCTTCATCCCCGAGTCCTACGAGAAGGTGGTGCTGATCGCGCCGCAGCTCGCCTTCCACGAGGCCTTCGGCATGCGGCTCGCCGGCACCAGCGGCTGGTACCACGCGGACCTCCTCGAGCTGGGCCGCCGCCACGTCGAGGGCGCCCGCTTCAGCTCGCTCTTCTTTCCCGAGAGCCCGCTTCCGGCCGCGCGGGAGTTCGCGCGCCGCTACGAGCAGACCTTCTCATCGGCGCCGGGTGCCTTCGGGGCGCAGGGCTTCGACGCCGCGCAGCTCGCGCTCATGCAGCTCGCGAACGGCAGCCGCTCCCGCGCCGCGGTGCGCGACGGCGTCCTCAGCGTCCGCGGCTTCCCGGGCGCGAGCGGCGTGCTCTCGATGCGCGAAGACGGCAACGCCCGCAAGCGCCCGTTTCTACTCGGCGTCGAGAAGGGCCAGCTCGTCCAGGTGAACTGAGCCCTGGGCCGGTTCGGCTCGAGGTCTACGGGCCAACGGGCGTGAGGAACTCGCTCTTGAAGAGCGCGAAGTCGAGGGCGCTCACGACGCCGTTCCCGTCCATGTCGCTCTCTTCGCAGGTCGGGTCCGCAGGCGGCCCGGCGCTCGCGGGCAGCGTCCTCCCCCAGCAGCGCCGGAACGTTCCGAAGTCGAGGGCCCCGGTGGCGCCGTCCTGATCGAAATCCGCGTCACAGGCATTGCCGAAGCCGTCGCCGTCGCTGTCGAGCTGCGATGGGTTGCCTACCAGCAGGCAGTTGTCGGTCGGATCCGGCACACCGTCGGCATCGGCGTCGGCATCGCCCAGCTCGACGAAGGCCGCTCCCGCCCCGTTGTTGTTTCTCGCGCCGATGATCACGTCGTCGTGGCCATCGCCGTTCACGTCCCCGGCTCCCGCCACTTCGATCCAGTCCGAGTCCAGCTGTAGATACGCGGCAGCCGTATCCGGAGTGCTACCCCCGATGCCGCCTGCGCTACCGAGGAACACGAACGCGGCACCATTGAAAGGCGGTTGGGGGGTGTAGGGGTACATCTGAACACCGAGGATGACGTCGTCATACCCATCGGCGTTCACGTCGCCAGCCCTCGCTGCCCTGATGCCGAACCAATTCGGCCCTTCCAGACGGGCAGCGGCCTCGCTGGGCTCGGCGCTGGCTACGCCGGATGCACCGCCGTGGAAGACGAAGGCCGCGCCTGCTGGAGACAAGAAGAAAGGGATGGTGTGCCAGGCCCAGGCGCCCACGATCACGTCGTCATAGCCATCGCCGTTGACGTCTCCGGCGCCCGCCACGCTGTCACCGATTGCCGCACCCATCTGCCCGATGTCGTGATCCGGTCCGAGCCTGGCGGCGGCGGTGGCGGGATTGCCATTGAGGATTCCCGCCGCACTGCCGAGGAACACGAAGGCTCCGCCCTGCCCTTGATAAATCGGATCGCCGACGATCACGTCGTCGTAGCCGTCGCCGTTCACGTCGCCAGCTCCCGCGACGCTTGCACCCATTGCCCCCGAGCTCTGGTTCGACTCGAGCCGAGCGGCAGCCGTGAGCTGGTCGTGGCCGACGATTCCCGATTCGCTGCCCAGAAACACGAAGGCCGCGCCGCCGGTGAGAAAGCCAGCGGGGTCGTAACCCGAAGAGCCTACGATGACGTCGTCATGGCCGTCGCCGTTCACGTCTCCGGCTCCGGCAACGCTGCCGCCGAAACCCGAATTCGCCTGATTCGATTCGAGCCGGGCGGCGGCGGTGACCGGATCGCTGCCGACGATGCCGGATGCCCCGCCCAGGAAGACGAAGGCCGCGCCATCCTCGAGACCCCCGCTGGTGAAGTATCGGTAGGCTCCGACGATCACATCGCCGTAGCCGTCGCCGTTCACATCGCCGGCCCCCGATACGCTCTCGCCGAACATCGCGTAGGCCTGGTTCGATTCCAGCTGTGCCGCCGCCATGCCGGAGTCTGCATCGGCGATACCAGACGCGCTGCCGAGGAACACGAAGGCTGCGCCTTCGTCGTTCTCCCCGGAGTCGTAGAACGGAGCGCCGATGATCACGTCGTCGTAGCCGTCGCCGTTCACGTCGCCGGCTCCCGAAACGGCCGTGCCGAACTCCGCAGCTGCTTGATCCGACTCGAGCCGCGTGCCGTCCTCGCTGAGGAGGGGATCGATCACGAGGGGGTAGCTGGCGCTGGCGTCTTCTACCGCGATCTGCACGCGCTGCGGGTTCGGAACCGAAAGTCGCGCGGTGAGCGCATGCCCTGCCGAATCCCATGCCTGGACCTTGTCGTAACGAAGGCTGCGTCCAGATCCCGCCGAGAAGATCACCGCCTCGTCGCGCTGAGACGCCGTCGCCCCCTGTAAGGCGAGCTCGACCACGAGCGGCCCTTCGCCGGCTGGCGACAGCGCAAGCGTGAAGCCCTGCTCGAGACCAGCCGCCGAATTCTCGTACCACTCGACGAGGCCGGGTCGCCGGATTTCGACGCGGGGCCCCTGGCTCGTGACGACTCCTTGCGGAAGAGCGACGAGAGCATCGCGCCTGCCCACGCTCGCCAGGGATAGGGAGAGCAGCTCGGGCGCCCCAGCGGCCGTGCGGTCGTGGACGCGGATTCCCGTCGCCTCGAAATAGGTGCGCAGGTTCTGCGCGCGGTTTGGCGCCTGGAGGCCGCTGCGGTTCGAGCTCGCGTGGTATTCGCGCCGCTCGAGGCTGCGGCGGAAACCGGCGAGCCCGTCCTCGCGGACCACGGGGGGAGCGAGCGTCGCAGGCATGGCGAGCAGACTCGCCGCGGCGAAGCCCGCGGCGGCGCACCACCCGATCCGAGACCGACTCGGACGGGTTCGCGGGTCGATGGTGTCCTGCCACGGGTGTTCCAAGCGGGTGCTCCCAACGAGCGGTTCGGATGCGGCGCGCCTCACCTCGTATCGGCGACACGGAGGTCACCGCGAGCCTTGAACTTCGCTCAAGCCCCCCTTCGACTCCGTCGAAGACGAGGGCATGGGTGAAAACTCCGCCGGCTTCACCATCCCCGACGAGCTGCCCGTATTGCCGCTCCGTGAGATGGTGGTCTTCCCCTACATGGTGCTGCCGCTGTTCGTGAAACGGGAGCGGTCGATCGCCGCGGTCGACGATGCGCTGGCGGGCGACCGTCTGCTGATGCTGGTGGCCCAGCGCGATCCCGAGATCGCCGACCCCACGCCCGACGATCTCTACCGCGTGGGCACCGTCGTGACGGTGATGCGCACGCTCCGGATGGCCGACGGGCGCATGAAGGTGCTGGTGCAGGGCCTCGCGCGCGCCTCGATCGACGCCTACGTCGAGAACCCGCGCGCGCTCTGGGGCGCGGCGTCGCCGCTTCCGTCCGACGACGATGCGGAGTGGTGCGTCGAGGGCGAGGCGCTGGTGCGCACCGTGCGCGCCCGCGTCGAGGAGCTGCTGCCGCTCAAGAACCTGCCCCCCGAGGTGCTCTCGGTCACCGCGAACGTCAGCGAGCCCGGGCGGCTCGCCGACCTGGTCGCCGCCAACCTGCGGCTCAAGCTCGCCGAGGCGCAGGAACTGCTCGAGATCGCGGACCCGCTGGCGCGGCTGCGCCGGGTGGACGCGCTCCTGCGCCGCGAGGTCGACGTCACCGCGGTCCAGGCCGAGATCCAATCCCAGGCGCAGGACGAGATGACGCGCGGCCAGCGCGAGCACTACCTGCGCGAGCAGCTGCGCGCGATCCAGGCCGAGCTGGGCGAATCCGATCCGCGCCTCGAGGAGGTGGAGGAGTACCGCGCCAAGGTCGAGGAGGCGGAGATGCCCGAGGAGGCGCTGGCCGAGGCCATGCGCCAGCTGCGCCGCCTCGAGCGCATGCACCCCGACGGGCCGGAAGCGCACGTGCTGCGCACCTACCTCGACTGGATGGTCGAGCTGCCCTGGGCGAAGGCCTCCCCCGACCGCATCGATCTCGCCAACGCGCGCGCCATCCTCGACGAGGACCACGCGCACCTCAACACCATCAAGGATCGCATCCTCGAATACCTGGGCGTGCGCAAGCTGCGTGCCGATTCGCGGGGGCCGATCCTGTGCTTCGTGGGACCGCCGGGCGTGGGCAAGACCTCGCTCGGCCGGTCGATCGCGCGCGCGATGGGCCGGGAGTTCGTGCGCCTCTCGCTCGGCGGCGTGCGGGACGAGGCGGAGATCCGCGGCCACAGGCGCACCTACGTGGGCGCTCTTCCCGGCCGCATCCTCCAGGGGCTCCGGCAGGCGGGCACCCACAACCCCGTCTTCATGCTCGACGAAATCGACAAGCTGGGAGCGGATTTCCGCGGCGACCCCTCGTCCGCGCTGCTCGAGGTGCTGGATCCGGAGCAGAACTCGCGCTTCAGCGATCACTACCTGAACGTCGCCTTCGATCTCTCCAGGGTGCTCTTCATCGCCACCGCGAACCAGCTCGACCCGATCCCGGGCCCGCTGCGCGACCGCGTCGAGGTGATCCGGGTCTCCGGCTACACGCCGGAGGAGAAGGTGGAAATCGCCTCCAGCTACCTGATCCCGCACCAGATCGAGGAGAACGGGCTCCCCACCAACCGGATCTCCTGGTCGCCCTCCGCGACCCTGAACATCGTCACCGACTACACCCGGGAGGCCGGCGTCCGCCACCTCGAGCGGCAGATCGCGACCATCTGCCGCAAGGCGGCGCGCCGGGCGGCCGAGGGCGACGAGTCGCGGATCTCGATCACCGCGCGCAGCCTCGCGCGCTACCTGGGGCCGCCCCCCTACCTTTGGGAGCAGCCCCCCAGCGCCGGCGAGATCGGCGTCGCCAACGGGCTCGCCTGGACCGAGAGCGGCGGCGAGGTGCTGATGCTGGAAGCGACCATGACGCGGGGCACGGGCCTCGTGCTGACCGGCCAGCTGGGCGATGTGATGAAGGAATCCGGCCAGGCGGCGCTCACCTACGCGCGCTGCTGTAGCGCGGACCTCGGCTTCGACGAGGCCATCTTCCAGCGCCACGAAGTCCACCTGCACATCCCGGCGGGCGCCATCCCGAAGGACGGGCCCTCGGCGGGGATCGCGATCGCGACCGCGATCATCTCGCTCGCGACCCGCACGCGCGTGCGGCACGACGTGGCGATGACCGGCGAGGTGACCCTGCGCGGGCGCGTGCTGCCCGTCGGCGGCGTGCGCGAGAAGGCGCTCGCGGCGCTGCGCGCCGGCATCAGCAAGGTGATCCTGCCGCGCAAGAACCTGAACGACCTGCAGGATCTCCCGCAGGAGCTGAAACGCCGGATCCGCTTCATCCCGGTGGACCACATGAACGAGGTGCTGGAGGCGGCGCTCGAGCAGTCGCCCACGCGCCGCGCCACGCCGCCCCGCCCGCCCCGCGGCCCCGCCGCGACCCCAATGGCTTCGGTCAAGCCGCGCTAGCATACGAGGCAAATGACGGCTCGGGGGGGCAAGATGCTTCGTTGTATGCGCGGATGGGGTTGTCTGGGTCTGGTGTGCGCGCTGGCGGCGTGTACGACGGATCCCTATACGGGTGAGCAGCAGCTCAGCAAGACCGCCGCGGGAGCCATGATCGGCACCGCGGCCGGCGCGGCGGGCGGAGCCGCCATCGGCGCGATCGCGGGAGGCGGGCGCGGGGCCGCCAAGGGCGCGATGATCGGCGCGGGCGTCGGGGTGCTCTCGGGCGGCGCGGTGGGCGCCTACATGGACATCCAGGAGTCGAAGCTGCGTGAGCAGCTGCGCGGCACCGGGGTGAGCGTCACGCGCGTCGGCAACGAGATCGTCCTCAACATGCCGGGCAACGTCACCTTCGATACGAACCAGTCGGCCATCCGCCCGAACTTCTACCCGGTGCTGAACTCCGTCTCGCTGGTGCTCAAGGAGTACGCGAAGACCATCATCGAGGTGTCGGGCCACACCGACAGCACCGGCTCGGACTCTCTCAACCAGACCCTCTCCGATCAGCGCGCCGCGAGCGTCGCCAGCTATCTGGCGGCGCAGGGCATCGATCAGCGCCGCCTGCTCGCCCAGGGCTTCGGCAAGCGCAACCCGGTAGCCGACAACGCGACCAACGAGGGCCGCCAGGCCAATCGCCGCGTCGAGCTGCGTCTGGTGCCGCTGACGGCGTAGCAACGCCGGGGTGACGCTGCGCGAGCTCGGCGAGTTCGGCTTGATCGACCGCATCGCCCGCGCGGCGGCCCGGCGCGGAGGCGCCCGGGCGGCGGTCGTGCGCGGGATCGGAGACGACGCCGCGCTGCTGCGGCTGCGCGCCGGCGAGCAGATCGCCGTCAGCACCGACGCCTGTTTCGAGGGAGTGCACTTCCGGCTGCGCAGCGAGAGCCCGCGCACGATCGGCCGCCGCGCGCTGGTGGCGAACCTCTCGGATCTGGCGGCGATGGGGGCCCGGCCGCTCGGCTGCCTGCTCGCGCTGGCGGCGCCGCCGGGCCTCCCGGTGCGCACGGCGGATGCGCTCGTCGCCGGCCTGCTGGGCGAGGCGGCGCGCCATGCCTGTCCGCTGGTCGGCGGCAATCTGAGCCGCGCCCGAGAGCTCTCGCTCACGATCACGGTGATCGGGGCGGTCGCGCGGGGCCGCGCCCTGCGCCGCGACGCCGCCCGCCCGGGGGACCGCATCTACGTGACCGGAAGCCTGGGCGGGGCGGCCCTCGAGCGCGCCCGAGCCGAGCGTGGGCGGAGCCGGGTGCGGCGGGTGCCGGTGCCGCGGCTGCGCGCCGGGCGGGCGCTCGCCGCGCTCGGGCGCCGGGCCGCCTGCATCGACCTCTCGGACGGGCTCGACGCCGACCTCGCGCACCTGCTGGCCCCCCGGGCGCTCGTCGCCGAGATCGACGCCACCCGGCTCCCGCTACCAGCGGGGTTCCGGGCGGCCTGCGCGCGCGCCGGCCTCGATCCGGAAGTCGTCGCGCGCCGCGGCGGCGAGGACTATGAACTCCTCTTCACACTGCCGCGCGGAGGTCCTTCCGCCGGGTGGCTCTCGCGGCGGCTGGGCGTGCGCGTGACCGAGATCGGCCGGGTCCGGCGGCGGGCCTCCGGCGGCCCCTCGCCCCGGGCCGGCGGGTGGCGGCACTTCTAGCCCCCTTCGGGCGCCGAAGGCCCTGGCGCGCCTGCGGTTTTCAGGCCTCGCCGGCGTCAAGCGGCGGACCCCTTCCTCCGATACTCAAGCGGTGCAGGTTTCCCTCACGCACAAATTTGTCGTGGGCTCGCTGGTGGTCGGCGCCGCGGTGGTGGGCCTCCCCGTGCTGCTCGCCGAGAGCGGGATCGACGTCGCCCCCTGGGTGGCGCCCTTCGTCGCGCTCGGCGCGGGCGGGATGATCGGCTTCTTCCTCTCGCGCGACCTGACCCGCACCTTCCAGAGCCTGCGCCGGGCCACCGATCACATCAGCCGCGGCGATCTGGCCGCGGTGGTGGACGTGGCGCCCAGCCCGCGCTTCCCGGACGAGACGCACGAGCTCGCGCTCGGCATCGAGCGCATGGCGGCCCGCCTGCGCGAGGTGGTCGAGCACGTGCAGGCGACCGCCGATCGGGTCTCCTCCGCGGCCCACGAGCTGACGCGCTCGGCCGAGCACGTGAGCACGCACAACTCGGAGATCTCGTCGAACGTCTCGGCGCTGGCCAGCAGCGTGGTCGAGGAGCAGCGGGTGCTCTCGGAGACCAACCGCCAGATCCACGAGATCGCCGCCGCGATCGAGCTCAACTCCTCGCGCGCGCGCGAGGCGTTCGGCTTCGCGGCGGAGGCGAACCAGAAGGCGAACGCCGGCGTCGACATCGCGCGGCTCGCGATCGAGAAGATGCGGCTGGTCTTCGAGCGGGTGGAGCGCTCGGTCAAGCGCGTGTTCGATCTCGAGGAGAAGACGCGCCACGTGAACCAGATCACCTCGATGATCACGAGCGTCGCGCACCGCACCAACCTGCTCTCCCTGAATGCCTCGATCGAAGCCGCCCGCGCTGGCGAGGCCGGGCGCGGCTTCTCGGTGGTGGCCGACGAGATCCGCAAGCTCGCCGAGAGCGCGGGGCGCAGCGCCGACGAGATCTCCAAGCTGATCGACGAGATCCAGTCGGACACCAACGAGGTCGCCGACGAGATGCGGGAATCGAGCCAGGGGGTGTCGGAGGGGCGCGAGGACGTCGACACGATCGCGCACTCGCTCGAGCACATCCGCTCGGCGGTCAGCGAAGCGGCGACCCGCGCCGAGGAGATCTTCCACGGCACCGACACGCAGTTCCGCGACTTCGAGGCGATGGTCGCGCGCATGGACGAGGTGGCGAAAGCGGCCGCCCGCAACGCCGGCTCGATCGACGGCGTGGTCTCGACCTGCGAGCAGCAGGTGGTCTCGACCCGCGATCTGGTGGCGGCGTCGACGACGCTCGACGGCCTGGCGCGCGATCTGCGCGGCGGCCTGCGCCGCTTCAACACCGGCGGCGCGGCGGCCGCGGAGGAGGGGGCGTGAGCGCGGGCCTGGCGCAGGAGAGCGCGGGACGCCTGCTCACCTTCGCGGTGGGCGGCGGGATCTACGCGCTTCCGATCGCGAGCGTGCTCGAGGTCACCGAGGTGGGCGGGAGCGCCTGCATCCCGACCGTGACGCCCGGAAAGGCCTGGGTGGTGAACTACCACGGCGACGCGCTTCCGGTGGTCCGCAGCTGCGTGCTGCTGGATCTCGCCGAGGCCAGCGTGCCCGCGCCCGAGCACGTGCTGGTGATCACCGCGGGGTCCTCGACCAGCCCGGGCTTCGGCCTGCCGGTGGATCGGATCCTCGGGTTGGTGGCCGGGGCTTCCGCGGCGGCCCGCGATCGCGAGCCGATCGCGGAGCGGCGGCCGCTGGATGGCCGCGTGGCGAACGTTCTCGACGCGCAGCGATTGGTGGCGAAGGCGAGAGAAGTGATCGAGCAGGCGCTCGCTCGTGGCGAGTGAGCCCGAACGAGTCAGCCGAAGGGAGGGAGCGATGGCGCGAATCCTGGTAGCGGACGACGCATCTTTCATGCGTCAGATGATCCGCGAGATCGTCGAGGAGGCAGGCCACCAGGTGGTGGCAGAGGCCTCGGACGGCATCGAGGCGATCGAGCAGTTCAAGAAGCACCACCCCGACGTGGTGACGATGGACATCGTGATGCCGAGGCGCTCGGGCATCGACGCCGTGAAGGGCATCCTGGAAGTGGAGCCGACCGCGTGCGTGGTGATGTGCAGCGCGCTCGGCCAGGAGACGCTGGTCCAGGAGGCGCTACAGGCGGGCGCGCGCGACTTCATCGTGAAGCCGTTCAAGCCCGACGCCGTCACGGCGACGCTGCGCAAGGTGCTCGAGAAGGAGGAGTAGCGGTGCCCCTCGACATGGCCAAATACCGGGC
The DNA here is from genome assembly GCA_036560145.1 of Myxococcota bacterium. Taxonomy (GTDB): domain Bacteria; phylum Myxococcota_A; class UBA9160; order UBA9160; family SMWR01; genus DATBRV01. The sequence goes on along the minus strand of DATBRV010000122.1, from coordinate 17,782 downwards.
CGTGTTCGTCGAGGAGGCGACCGAGCACCTGGCCGAGATCAGCCGGGCCCTGCTCGAGCTCGAGAAGGACCCGTCCTCCAGCGACGCCATCGACCTGATCTTCCGGATGGCGCATTCGATCAAGGGCATGGCCGGCTCGCTCGAGTACCCCACGGTCACCGAGCTCGCGCACCGGCTCGAGGACCGGATGCAGGCGATCCGCGGCGCCGGACGCCTGCCGGGCGGCGACGAGCTCTCGCTGCTCTTCCGGGGGCTCTCGGGCCTGGAAAAGATGGTCGCGATCGTGCGCGACACCGCGCAGGCGCCCCCGGCGCAGCCCGAGCTGGTGCTCGCGCTTTCCGCGCCGCTGCCCGCCGCCGCCTCCGAGGCGGCCTCAAAAAAAAAAGCCCCGAGCCCGCTGCGGTAGAGGCTCCGCCATTGCCCCCCTCGGTGCGCGTGCGCACCGAGACGCTCGACCGCTTCCTCTCGACGGTGGGTGAGGTGATCCTGCACTCGAGCCAGGTGCGCACCTCGGCGCACGCGGAGGGGCGGCCGCGCTCCCGCGAACTGGCGTCCACGCTCGACCGTATGGACCGGGTGGTGGGCGAGCTACAGCGGCGCGCGCTCGAGCTGCGCACCACGCCGCTGCTGCGCATCCTCGAGCCGCTGCCGCGGGTGGCGCGCGAGGTCGCCGAGCGGTTGGGGAAGAAGGTCGAGGTCGTGCTGCGCGGCGCCGAGCTCGAGCTCGACCGTTCCATCCTCGACCGGCTCGCGGATCCGCTCGTGCACCTGCTGCGCAACGCCGTCGATCACGGGCTGGAGGCGCCGGAGGCGCGGCGGCTGGCGGGCAAGCCGGAGGTCGGGCGGATCGAGATCGAGGCGCGCCGCGAGCGGGACACGATCGAAATCGAGGTGCGCGACGACGGAGCCGGAATCGATCTCGACGCCGTCCGCCGCCGCGCCGTGGAATCCGGCCTGCTGCCGCACCACGTCGCCGAGGACCTGCCGCCGGATCAGGTGGCGGCGCTGATCTTCCACGCCGGACTCTCGACCGCCGCGGGGGTGTCGGAGATCTCGGGCCGGGGAGTCGGCATGGACGCGGTGCGCGCCACCATCGAATCGCTGGGCGGGACCGTCGAGGTGGTCTCCACCCGCGGGCGCGGCACCGGCTTGATTCTCTCGGTGCCGATCACGGCCGCCGTCCAGCGCGTGCTGCTGATCGGCTCGGGCGGCGAGACGGTCGCCCTTCCGATCTCGCGCGTCGAGCGGATCGTCGAATGCCCGGCCGAAGCCATCGAGCGCAGCGGCCGCGAATCCTTCGTGCTGATCGACGACGAGCCGGTGCCGGTGCTGGCGCTGGCCGAGCGCATCGCGCTGCCGCCGGCCGCGCGCGGGGAGCTCGCGATCCTGATCCTCACCGACGTGCGCGGCGCGCGCGTCGCGTTCGAGGTGGAGCGGATCGCCGGGCAGCAGGAGATCTTCGTGAAGCCCGTGCCCGAGCTGCTGGCCGGCGTGCGCGGGCTCGCGGGCCTGACCATCCTGGGAGACGGACGCCCCGTGTTCGTGCTCGAACCGAACCAGTTGGCATGAGCGCCACGGCCACACCGGGAGCCGCGGAGCGGCGGCAGCGGCTTCGCGAGCTGGCAGGGCTCGGCGCGCAGCGCGCGTCCGAGGTGCTCGCCGAGATGGCGGGGACGGGCGTACAGGTCGGACCGCTGAAGTCCGGCGCGGCGCTCGAGGCGCCCGCCTTCGAGACCGGCGTGATCTTCCGGATCGAGGGGGAGATCAGCGGCCAGCTGGCGCTGTGCTTCGACCTGCTGGCGCGGCGGACGCTGGTGAGGCTGCTGCTCGACGAGGACGAGCCGGAAGCCGCGCCCGACATGGTCGCGTCGGCGCTCTGCGAGCTCGCGAACATCGTGGCCTCGCAGACCGTCTCCGCGATCGCGAACGTCCTCGGCGCGAGGGTCTCGCTCTCGGTTCCGGAGCTCCGGCTCGAGCGGGCCGGCGCGCGCCTCTTCGAGTTGCGCGCCGAGCAGGGCGAGGGCGCGCGCGATCTCGTCTTCGTGAACGAGCTCTCGGCGCCCGCCGCCGAGCTGCGCGTGCTCCTCGCGATCGCGCCGGACGCTTAGCCGGACCTCACGCTCTGCGATACCGTGCGAGGCTCGGAGGCGCGGTGAATCGGGAGCACGTGCTTGGATTGCTCGAAAGCGTGAAGCGCGGCGAGGTCGAGCCTCGCGCCGCGCTCGAATCGCTGGCTCGCCTTCCCTTCGTCGACCTTCCGGGCGTGCGCGTCGATACGCACCGGGCGCTGCGCCACGGACTACCGGAAGTCGTGTATGCCCCGGGCAAGACGGTCGCCCAGATCCAGGAGATCGTGCGCACGTTGCGCGATTCCGGGCAGGACGTGCTGGTGACGCGCGTCGAGCCCGGGGTCGCGGAAGCGCTGCGCCGGGGGCTCTCGGCCGGCGAGTACGAGCCGGTCGGCCGGCTCTTCTGGCTGGCGCCGGCGGAGATCGCGATCGTCGGCAAGGGGACCATCGCCGTGGTTTGCGCCGGCACCGCGGACCTGCCGGTCGCCGAGGAGGCGATCGGCGTGGCGCGCCGTTTCGGCAACAAGGTCGAGGCGCTCCACGACGTCGGCGTGGCGGGGATCCACCGGCTGCTCGCCTCGAACGCGCTGCTTCGCGACGCCCGCGTGTTGATCGTGGTGGCGGGCATGGAGGGCGCGCTGCCCTCCGTGGTCGGGGGGCTCGTCGACAAGCCGGTGATCGCGGTCCCGACCAGCGTCGGCTACGGCGCCGCCTTCGGCGGGATCGCCGCCCTGCTCGGCATGCTGACCAGCTGCGCCTCGAACGTGACGGTGGTGAACATCGACAACGGCTTCGGGGCCGCCTATGTCGCGACGCTCATCAACCGGCTCTAGGCCGCGCGCGCACGGCGCCGGGGACGGCCCGCGCGCGCTGCACCTCGACCTCTTCTCCGGCATCGCCGGCAACATGTTCCTCGGCGCGCTGCTCGACCTCGGGCTCCCGCAGCGCGAGCTGGAAGCCGACCTCGCCGGGCTGGGCGTGAAGCATCGCCTGCGGGTGTCGCGCGTGCACCGCGGCCCGCTGGCGGCGCGCTACGTCAGCGTCGAAGTCCCGGGCGTGGCGCGCGCGCGCCGCCGCGCGCAGGGGAAGCAGCGCCCGCCCGTCGCCGACCACGATCATGATCACGGCCATGATCATGGCCACGCCCACCACCACGCTCCGGCCCACGGCCGCTCCTATCGAGAGGTTCGCCGCGTGCTCGAGCGCGCGCGCCTGCGCTCGCCGGTGCGCGAGCGGGCGCTCGCGATCTTCGAGGCCCTGGGCCGCGCCGAGGCCGCCGTCCACGGCGTCGCGCTGGCGCGCGTCCACTTCCACGAGGTGGGCGCCGTCGATGCGATCGTCGACGTGGCCGGCGCGGCCATCGGCCTCGACCGGCTCGGCGTGGCGAGCGTGACGGCTTCGGCGGTGGCGCTGGGCGAGGGCAGCGTCGAGACCGCGCACGGCCGCCTGCCGCTGCCGGCGCCCGCCACGCTCGAGCTGCTGCGCGGCATTCCGACGGTTCCCGCCCACGTGCGCTGGGAGACCGTGACACCGACGGGCGCCGCGATCCTGCGCAGCGTGGTCGACGAGTTCCGATCGTTGCCCGCACTGACGATCGAGGCGATCGGACACGGCGCCGGCGACGACCGCCCCGGGCCGATGCCCAACGTGCTGCGGGCGGTGTTGGGGAGCGCGGGCGGACCCTCGGCGGACCGCGTCGTGTTGCTGGAGACGAATCTCGACGACCTGGTGCCCGAGCATTTCGAGTACCTGATGGAGCGCCTGTTCGAGGCGGGCGCCCTCGACGTCTCGGTCCAGCACCTTCAGATGAAGAAGAACCGCCCGGGATTCGGCGTGCGCGTGCTCGGGCGTCCCGCCGATCGGCTCGCGCTGGCGCGCGTGCTCTTCGCCGAATCGACCGCGCTCGGCGTGCGCGTCTCCGAGCAGGATCGGCTGGTGCTCTCGCGCGAGCAGCGCAAGGTCAGCACGCCGTTCGGCCGGATCGGCGTGAAGCTGGTGAAGGGCGGCGACGGTCGCTGCGACGTGAGCGCCGAGTACGACGACTGCAAGCGCGCGGCCCGGCGGACGGGCGCCCCGCTGCGCGACGTGGTGCGGGCCGCCGAGGAGGCGGGGCGTGGCCTCCTCGACTGAGCCCGCTCCGCGCGTCGACGTCGCCCCCTTCGATCTGCCCGGGCGCGGCCGCGCCGCCGCGCTCTGCCTGCACGGCCTCACGGGGACCCCCTACGAGGTGCGGCCGCTGGCCGAGGCGCTCTCGCGCTCCGGGATCCGGGCACTGGGGCCGGCGCTTCCCGGCCACAACCAGACGCCGGCCCAGCTCGCCCGCACCTCGCACGGCGATTGGCTCGACGCCGCGCGGGAGCACCTGCATTCGCTTCGGGGCAGACACGACCGGGTGTTCATCGTCGGCGTCTCGCTGGGCGGGCTGCTCGGGCTGGCGCTCGCGGCCGAGGAGCCGGTCGACGCGGCGGTCGTGGTGGGCACGCCGCTGCGCTTCTCCCTGGCACTGAGCGCGCTGGTTCCGCTGCTCTCGCTCTTCGTGCCGTACGCGAAGAAGCGAGGGGGCTCCGACATCCGCGATCCGGCCGCCCGCAGCCGACACCCGAGCTACGACGTGATGCCGCTGGCCAGCGTGGCCGAGCTGATCCGCCTCCAGCGTCTGGTGCGCCGGCGCCTCGCGCGCGTCAACGCGCCGATCCTGATCGCCCATGGCGCGCACGACCGCACCGCGCGCCCGTCGGATGCGCGCAGCATCCACGCGAGCGTGGGGTCCGCCGAGCGTCAGATGCTCGTGCTGGAAGCGTCCGCCCACGTGGCGACGGTCGATTTCGACGGGGCCCTCCTCGCGCGCGCCACCGCCGGATTTCTGAGCCGATTCGCGTAGCTCAGGCGTTCGCGAATTCTGTTTCCCACGCGCTTCCCGCCCGCGGGTTCGGTGCTACGCTCCGCGCGCTCCGCGCAAGGAGGGGCCGAGGGCCGGCCCTGGGTCGAGCCTGCGTCGACGGGTGGTCGATCGCAGCGAGGCCGTCGGTCGGAGGATGGAGGGGATCATGGCAGAACTTCCCAACGCGGTGGTCAAGCGACTGCTCGCCCAGCATGGCGGTGGTTTGCGCGTCTCCGGTAGCGCGCTGGCGCTCGTGGTCGCCGCCGCCGAGGACTACATCGCACGGCTCGCGAAGGAAGCGCAGGCGTCCGCGATGGACAACAAGCGCAAGACCGTGATGGACGCCGACGTCGAGGCGGCGCGCTCGAAGCTCGCGCACCACGGCTGATTCCACGCGGCGCCTTCCCGCGCCGCGGATCCGCGTTCGCGCATCGCCCTGAACGAAAAGGGCCCCGGAGCATCCGCTCCGGGGCCCCTCGATTCCCGCGGCCGGGACTCCTACATCCCCATGCCGCCCATGCCGCCCATTCCGCCCGGCATGCCGCCGCCCCCGCCGCCGCCGTGCTCGTGCTTGTCCTCGGGCTTCTCCGCCACCATCGCTTCGGTGGTGAGCAGCAGCGAGGCCACGCTGGCCGCGTTCTGGAGCGCCGAGCGCACGACCTTGGTCGGGTCGATCACGCCGGCCTTCATCAGGTCCTCGTACTCCTCGGTCTGGGCGTTGAAGCCGAAGGGCCCCTTGCCGCTCTTGACCTTGTCGACGACGATCGCGCCGTCCACGCCCGCGTTCTCAGCGATCCGGCGCATCGGCTCCTCGACCGCGCGGCGAACGATGCTGACGCCCGCCCGCTGCTCGTCGTTGTCGCCGATCCCGTCGAGAGCCCGCTGCGCGCGCAGCAGCGCGACGCCGCCGCCCGGCACGATGCCCTCCTCGATCGCCGCGCGCGTGGCGTGCAGCGCGTCCTCGACGCGGGCCTTCTTCTCCTTCATCTCGGTCTCGGTGGCCGCGCCGACCTTCACGACCGCGACGCCGCCCACCAGCTTCGCGAGCCGCTCCTGGAGCTTCTCCCGGTCGTAGTCCGAGGTGGTCTCCTCGACCTGCTTGCGGAGCTCCGTGCAGCGGCCCTCGATCTCCTTCTTGGAGCCGGCGCCGTCGATGATGGTGGTGTTGTCCTTGTCGATCACCACCCGCTTGGCCTTGCCCAGATCCTTGAGCGTCACGTTCTCGAGCTTGAGGCCGAGCTCCTCGGCGATCACCTGTCCGCCGGTGAGGATCGCCATGTCCTGCAGCATCGCCTTGCGGCGATCGCCGAAGCCCGGGGCCTTCACGGCGGCGACGTTCAGCGTCCCGCGCAGCTTGTTCACGACCAGCGTCGCGAGCGCCTCGCCCTCGATGTCCTCGGCCACGATCACCAGCGGCTTGCCCTGACGAGCCACCTGCTCGAGCAGCGGCAGCAGGTCCTTCATGCTGCTGATCTTCTTCTCGTGGAGCAGGATCAGCGGCTCCTCGATCACCGCTTCCATGCGCTCCGGGTCCGTGACGAAGTAGGGCGAGAGGTAGCCGCGATCGAACTGCATGCCCTCGACCACTTCGAGGACCGTTTCCATCGACTTGGCTTCCTCGACGGTGATCACGCCTTCCTTGCCGACCTTCTGCATGGCCTCGGAGATGATCTGGCCGATCGTCTCGTCGCTGTTGGCCGAGATCGTGCCGACCTGGGCGATCTCGTTCGAGTCCTTGGTGGGCTTCGACATCTTGGCCAGGTCCGCGACGATCGCCTCGACCGCCTTCTCGATGCCGCGCTTGAGCTCCATCGGGTTCATCCCCGCGACGACGAGCTTGCTGCCCTCGCGGAAGATGGCCTGCGCCAGCACCGTCGCGGTGGTGGTCCCGTCGCCGGCGACGTCGGAGGTCTTGCTCGCGACCTCCTTCACCATCTGGGCGCCCATGTTCTCGAAGCGGTCCTCGCACTCGATCTCCTTGGCGACGGTGACGCCGTCCTTGGTGATCGTGGGCGAGCCGAAGCTCTTCTCGATGATGACGTTGCGGCCCTTCGGGCCGAGCGTCACGCGGACGGCGTTCGCGAGCGTGTTCACGCCCGCGAGCAGCTTGGTCCGCGCATCCTGGTCGAATCGGATTTCCTTGGAAGCCATGATTCCTCCCTACTCGCAGATCGCGAGGACGTCTTCCTCGCGGATGATGAGATGTTCCTCGCCGTCGACGTTGACCTCGGTGCCCGAGTACTTGTTGAACAGCACCCGGTCGCCCTTCTTCACGTCGAGCGGCTGCAGCTTGCCGTCTTCGGTCACCTTCCCCTTGCCGACCGCCACCACCTTGCCCTCCTGGGGCTTCTCCTTGGCGGTGTCGGGGATGATGATCCCGCCCTTGGTCTTGGCTTCCTCGTCGATTCGCTTGACGAGGATTCGGTCTTGGAGCGGACGGATCTTCATGATTTCGTTTCCTCCGGACCGCGCCCGAGCGGCGGGCGCGACACTGTCTGGCTGGGCCCGGCCCGCGTGAGAGCCCCGGATCCCCATGACCCGGCGATCGATCGGACCGAGAATTGGCAGTCGAGGCTTGCGACTGCCAGCGGCGGGCAATGTATGCACGCCTCCCCCCCTGCGCAAGCTGCCTTTCGCCCCCTCAGCCCGGGATGGCGGCCAGCCGATGGCGGGGCAGGGGGGAGCGGATGGGCGGAGCCCGGTCCGCGCATGTGCAGATCGAGCTCTCGGCGCCGCGCGCCGTCTTCGCGGAGCTGCTGGCGGGGGCCCTCGACCGCGCGGCCCTCCCGCCCACGCCGGTCGCTGTCGCCTACCTGATCGACCTGCTCGACGAGCGCGTGCGCGCGCCGGAGTGCGCGGCGCCCGCGATCGACGCCGCAGCGCTGCTCGGGTGCGCGGCCCCCCCATCCGCGGAGCGGCTCGTGCAGCTGCGCCGGCTCGGCGACGCGGCCCTCTTCATCGCCGGCTTCTTCGGGGAGAGCCTGCTGCGCGCCCCCTTCGGCCCGGCCCCCACCGGCGAGGCCGGCCGGCTCGCCTACGCCGCGCTCTCGACGGCGCTGGCGCGTCTGGCGGAGGAGCGCACCTGGAGCCGGCTCTACGAGGAGCTGGCGGACCGTTTCCGGGATTTCGCCGACCTGCTCGCCGAGGTGGGCGAGCGCACGCGAGGCGGGGCGCCGCCCGGGCTCGCCTGCTTGTATGCGCGCTACCTCGCCACCGAGAGCGCGCGGGATCGCCGCCGCCTGCTGGGCCTGGGCGCGCTCGCACCCGAGGCCGGGGGCCTGCTCCGCCCCCAGTGAGCGGCCTTGACTTTCGCCTCGGTTTCGTGGAATGCTGCCGGGGCGAACAAACGTCGAAGCGAACCTCGACGCGAACGTGGAAGCGAGCATGGCCCTCACCCGCCGACAGCGTGAGATCTACGACTTCATCCGACGCTTCGTGGAGGAGAAAGGCTACTCGCCCAGCCTCGAGGAGATCGGCGCCGCCTTCGGCCTGTCCTCGGTCGCGACCGTCCACAAGCACGTCCAGCACCTGGTCGAGAAGCGCTTCCTGCGCAAGGCGTGGAACCGCTCGCGCTCGGTGGAGCCGATCGAGCCGACCGGCGCGACCTCGCTGGCCCTGCCCCTGCTCGGCTCGATCGCGGCCGGCGCCCCGATCGAGGCCGTCGAGGTGGCCGAGACGATCGAGGTGCCGCGCGAGCTGGTCCCCAGGCGCGCCGAGAGCTTCGTGCTGCGGGTCCGCGGCAACTCCATGATCGAGGACCAGATCCGGGATGGGGATTACGTGATCGTCGAGAGCCGCCCCGAGGCGCGCGACGGCGAGACGGTGGTGGCGCTGATCCGCGGCGACGACGCAACCCTCAAGCGATTCTTCCGGCGCGGGGCCTCGGTGCGTCTCGAGCCCGCCAACGCCGCCCTGAAGCCGCTCGAGCTTCCGGCGGAGGACGTCCAGATCCGGGGCGTGGTGCGCGGGCTGCTGCGCCGATACTGATCCCCGGCTGCTCGACGGGCTCGGACTCCCCGGCTACCCTTCAAAAGTTCTCTTTTGATTTCAAAGGGTTGCGACGTTGGTACGGCTCACGCGCGCGATCGAGTTCTCGAGCTCCCTGCGCTACGCGCGGCCCGAGCTCTCGGCAGAGGAGAACGCGCGGCTCTTCGGCCGGCAGGCGTCGCAGCACGGGCACAACTACCGGCTCGAGGTGACGCTGCGGGGGGAGCCCGACCCGGTGACGGGCATGGTGATCGACCTCAAGCATCTCCAGGAGCTGCTCGATCGCGAGATCATGGCCCGCTTCGACCATCGCGACCTGAACCGGGACACCGACTTCTTCGAGAAGGAGCCTCCCACGCCCGAGAACTTCGGCCGCGTGATCGAGCGCCTGCTGCTCGCCGCGCTGCCGGCCGGCTCGCTCGACCGGATCCGCCTGCAGCAGGACGAGGATCTCTGGGTCGATCTGATCGAGCCGCTCGCCTGATGTGGGTGACCCGCCGCTACCGCTTCCCGGCCGCCCACGTGCTCGCGCATCCGTCCTTCACGCCGGACGAGAACCGCCGGATCTACGGCAAGTGCGCGAATCCGGCCGGGCACGGCCACAACTACGGGATCGAGGTCACCGTGACGGGGCCCCTCGACCCGCGCAGCGGCCGCATCATCGACCCCGACCAGCTCGACGCGATCTTCGAACGCGAGGTCGCGGCGCGCTTCGGGCACCGGATGCTGAACCAGGATCCGGCCTTCGCGGAGCGCGTGCCGACGGCCGAGAACCTGGCGCAGGTGATCCACGCCGAGCTGGCTCCGGCGATCGAGCGCGCCGGAACGGCGCGCCTGGCGCGCGTGCGCGTGCTGGAGACGAGGCGTAACTCCTTCGTGTATGGAGAGCTGGAATGAGCGAGCACAACGGGGATGCGATCGAGCCGCTGATCGCGCAGCTGCTGAAGGAGCTCGGCGAAGATCCCGGCCGCGACGGCCTGCTGCGCACGCCGGGCCGCGTCGCCAAGGCGATGCGCTTCTTCTGCACGGGCTACGCGCAGGACCCCCGGCAGATCCTCAACAACGCGCTCTTCGACGTCAGCTACGACGAGATGGTGATCGTGAAGGACGTCGATTTCTACAGCCTCTGCGAGCACCACATGCTCCCGTTCTTCGGGCGCGCGCACATCGCCTATCTGCCGAACGGGAAGGTGGTGGGGCTGTCCAAGATCCCGCGCCTGGTCGAGATGTTCAGCCGGCGCCTGCAGGTCCAGGAGCGCCTCACCACGCAGATCGCGGAGACGCTCGAGAGCGTGCTCGAGCCCAAGGGCGTCGCGGTGGTGGTCGAGTCGATCCACCTGTGCATGATGATGCGAGGTGTCGCCCAGCAGAACGCCTCCGCCATCACCAGCTCCATGCGCGGCGCCTTCGAACGGGACCCGAAGACGCGCGCCGAGTTCATGGAGCTGATCCGGCACGAACGGAAGTCGTTCGCGTAGGACTTCTACGATTCCCGGCCCAGCAGCGCCGTGTTCACGCTGAGCTCCCCGTCGGCGGCGAGCTGGCTGCGTCGCTGCGCCAGCCAGGCGTCGCTCAGGCTGCGGCGCTTCTCTTCGAGCAGCTGGGCGCGGCGGGCGGGCAGCGCGGAGGCGACCTCCTCGGCCGAGGGCTCCGTGCGCGCGAGCACCTGGACCAGGACGAGCTTGCCGCCCACCTCGAAGATCTCCGGCGAGCTGGCGCCCGCCGGCAGCGTGAAGGCGAGTGCGACCAGATCCTGGGCGGCGCCCAGGCCGGGGACGAAGCCATCGGGGCGGCGCGGCAGGGGGGCCGTCCGGTCGAGCGTCAGCTTGGCGTTCCGGGCCGCCTCCTCCAGGCTCTGGCCGGCCCGGATCGCTTCCGCGAGCCGGCTCGCGATCCCCTGGGCCAGCTCGCGGGCGGCCTCGCGCCCCAGGATCTCCCGGGCGAGCTCGCCCTTCACCTCGTCGAAGGTGCGCAGCTGCGCGGGCTTGCGCTCCTCGACGCGCATCAGGTGGAACCCGAAATCGGAGCGGAAGACCGGCGCCAGCTCGCCCGCCGCGGTCGCGAACGCCGCGTCCTCGAACGGCTTCACCATCTGGCCGCGCTTGAAGAATCCCAGGTCGCCGCCGGACTCCTTGGAGCCCGGGTCCTCGGAGAGCTCGCCGGCGAGCTTGGCGAAGTCCTCCCCGGCCACCAGCCGGGCGTGGATCGCCTCGGCCTGCTTCTGGCGCTCCGCGACGGCCTCGGGCGACGCCCCGGCCTCGACCCGCAGCAGGATGTGGCGGGCTCGCACCTGCTCGGGGACGTCGTAGGTCTCGAGCCGCTCCTCGTAGATCGCCTTGGCGTCCGCCTCCCGGGCGGTGAGCAGGCCCTGGACCTGCTCTTCGCTGATCTCGAGGCCTTCCGGGGGGCTGGTCGCGTCCAGCGAGACGGTCGCGAGCTGGACCGTCTCCAGCTGCCGCCGGACCGCTTCGCTGGCCTCCGCGTCCGAGACCCGGGCCTGGGTCGTGAGCAGGCGGATCAGCTTGTTGGCGAGCAGCCCCTGGCGCTGTTCCTCGATGAAGTTGCGCTGGTTGCCGAACTCGTACTCGGTGTAGCGTTCGAAGGCCGCGCGGTCGAAGCGCCCGCCCTCGCCCCGAAAGATCCCGGCGGAGCGCACGGTTCGCTCGATCTCCTGCTTCGCGACGGTCAGCCCCAGGGCCTCGGCCTCCAGCGCGAGCAGACCGCGATCCACCAGGGTCTGGATCGTGAGCTGGTCCAGGGTGTCCCGCATGGCGCGGGCGTCGTAGCCCTCGCCGACGCTCTCCTGGATCTGCGTCTCGCGGCGCTCGCGCATGCGCTCGAAATCGTTGCGGTCGTACTCGTACCGGCCCACCTTGACGATGCTGCCGGCCTGCCGCCCCTGGAGCGGCTGGCCGATGCCGATGAAGAGCACGAACACGGCCCCCACCGCGAGCACGAAGAGCGCGGTGAGCCAGCGCTGGCCGCGGCGCAGGGTATCGAGCATGCGCTCATCCTCCTCGGGTGATCGGTCGATGGAGACGGCGACGGAGCGAGGCGAGCCTACGATCGGGACTTCCGGCCAGCAAGTCGGCGCGCCGGGGGCGCTGCCGCTTGAAGCCGAAAGTCCTGGCTGGTAGGATGGAGCCAAGCCCACGACCGGGTTAAACGCCTTGCGAAATCGCTCACTTAGGAACGCGCGCTGCAACACCCCCCAAACGGCGTTCGTCGGGAGTCTCGCGTGATCCTCGACTCCATTCTCGGCTGGTTCTCGAACGACCTCGCGATCGATCTCGGAACTGCCAACACCCTGGTGTATGCCAAGGGCAAGGGCATCGTGGTTTCGGAGCCGAGCGTGGTGGCGGTCGCGCGCGACGTGCGCGGCGTCGATCGGGTCCGCGCCGTCGGCAAGGAAGCCAAGGAGATGCTCGGGCGCACGCCGGGCAACATCGTCGCGATCCGCCCGATGAAGGACGGCGTGATCGCCGACTTCGAAATCACCGAAGCGATGCTCCGCTACTTCATCGCGAAGGTGCACGATCGCAAGCGCATGGTGCGGCCGCGCATCGTGATCGCGGTTCCGTCGGGGATCACCGAGGTCGAGAAGCGTGCGGTGCGAGAATCCGCGATGTCGGCGGGCGCGCGCGAGGTGTATCTGATCGACGAGCCGATGGCCGCGGCGATCGGCGCCGGGCTGCCGGTGACGGAGCCCTCGGGCAACATGATCATCGACATCGGCGGCGGCACCACCGAGGTCGCCGTGATCTCGCTCTCCGGCATCGTCTACTCGAATTCGGTTCGCGTCGGCGGCGACAAGATGGACGAAGCCATCATCAACTACGTCAAGCGCAAGCACAACCTGCTGATCGGAGAGCGCACCGCCGAGCTGATCAAGATCACCATCGGGACGGCCTATCCGACCGAGTCGATCGAGATCATGGAGATCAAGGGCCGCGACCTCGTCGCCGGGGTGCCCAAGACCCTCGAGATCAAGTCCGAGGAGGTCCGGGAGGCCCTCTCGGAGCCGGTCAACCAGGTGGTCGAGAGCGTCAAGATCGCGCTCGAGCGCACCCCCCCCGAGCTGGCGGCGGACATCGTGGACAAGGGCATCGTGCTGGTGGGCGGAGGCTCGATGCTCCGCAATCTCGACGTCTTGCTCCGGGAGACCACGGGGCTCCCGGTGATGTTGGCGGAAGACCCCCTGACCGCCGTGGCCATGGGAACCGGGCGGACACTCGACGATCTTTCCTTGCTCAAGGAAATCGCGATCCGGTCGTAGCCTCGCCTCGTTCCCCATCGGATGTCATGGGCGAGTTTCGAAGTCGAATCGCTTTCTCACTCCTGATCGCGGCCCTGGTCGCGGTGGCGACGATCAGCATGGTCGTCGACCGGCGCGCCCGGCTGACCGGAGGGAGCCTGCTCCCGGGCTGGACCCGGGTCGTGCTCGACGCCGCCGTCCCGCTCCAGAAGATGGTGGCGCTGCCCTTCGACGTCGCGCGCGACGCCTGGACGCGCTACGTCGCGCTGATCGACGTCGCGGACCAGAACCAGACGCTGCGCTCCCAGCTCGCCGAGCTGCGCGAGGACAACCTGCAGCTGCGCGAAGCCCTGGTCGCCAGCGGACGCCTGGAGCGGATCGCCGAGATGCGCGACGACTTCGATGTGCCGATGCGGCCGGCGGAGCTGGTCGGCGTCGACGTCTCGCCCTGGTTCCGCTCCGTGCTGCTCGACCGCGGCCAGACCGACGGCGTGCTCTCCGGGATGCCGGTGATCTCCGAGGACGGCCTGGTGGGCCTGGTCACCGCGACCTCCAGCCGCGCGGCCAAGAGCATGACGGTGCTCGACCGGCAGAGCGCGGTCGACGCGACCGTGCAGCGCAGCCGTTCGCGCGGAATCGTGCGCGGCCGCGGCAGCGAGGGCATCGTCTTCGAATTCGTGGCGCGCGGCGCCGACGTGGCGGTGGGCGATCTGGTGATCACCTCCGGGCTGGGCGGCGTGTATCCGAAGGGCCTGCGGATCGGGCGGGTCACGGCGGTCTCGGATCCAGGCGCCAAGCTGGTGCAGACGGCGAGCCTCGAGCCCGCGGTCGACTTCGGCAGGCTCGAGCAGGTCTTCGTGATCCTGCGCCGCGGTCCGACCATGGATCTCCTCTACCGAGCCGAGGATGGGGACGCCGCGCCCGCACGGCCCGGCTCGTGAAGCGGATCTTCGGGCTGCTGGGCCTGGGCGCGATGGCGCTCACGCTCCAGGGCGCGGTGGCGAGCTTCCTCCCGGCCCGCTTCTGCCCGGACCTGGGCTTCCTGCTGGTGGTCGCCCTCGGCCTGTGCTGGCGCAGCGCCGTCGGGGGTGTCTGCGTCGCCGGCGCGATCGGCTACACCAGCGACCTGCTCTCGGGCTCGCTGCTGGGCCAGCACGCGCTGCTGCGCCTGACGGCCTATGCGGTGGCGCGTTTCGGCAACCGGCACCTGAACCTCCGCGGCGCGCTGCCCCAGGCGATCTTCGTCGCGGTCCTGACCTGCGCGAACGCCTTCGCGATGGCGCTGCTCACCTCGTTCTTCTCGCCCGGCACGGGGGTCGGGATGGCCGCGGTCCGCGAGCTGCTGCCCCAGGCCGTCGCCAACGCCCTGTTCGCACCGCTGGTGGCGTCGGGCACCGCCCGCATCGTCGCCCGGCTGGGTGACGAGGACGGCGGCCAGCGGCTGCTCCCGCTCACGCCGCGGGGCCGCATCGCATGATCCGGAGCGACGACACCAAGCGGGGTCGCCTCGGCGCGGGGGTGGATGCGAGCGTCGAGGAGCGGCTGCCGCTGCTGATGGTCGTGATCCTGCTCGTCTTCAGCGCGTTCGTCGTCCGCCTGTTCCAGCTCCAGATCATCATGGGCGAGGTCTTCGCCGAGGAATCCGACAAGAACTCCGTGCGCCTGGTCCGGCTCGAAGCGCCGCGCGGCGAGATCCTCGACCGCGAAGGCCGGATGATCGCGACCACGCGGCCCGCCTTCGGCCTTCAGGTGCTGCCGAGCGACCTGCGCAACCCCGACCTCGCGTTCCGCGCGCTCGGCCAGCTGCTCGAGGAGGACGAGGCCGGGCTGCGCGCGCAGGTCGGAGACCCGCGCGGGCGCGCGCGCTTCCAGCCCGTGCGCCTGGCCGGCGACCTCTCGTTCGACCGGCTCGCCAGCGTGGAATCGCATCTCTACGCGCTGCCGGGCGTGATGACCGACGTGCGGCCCCGCCGCCACTACCTGGGCGACGACCTCGCCGCACACCTGCTCGGCTACCTGGGCGAGGTCCAGCGCCAGCAGCTGGAGACGCGGGCCTACGCCGGCTACCGCTCGGGCGACGTGGTCGGCCAGGCGGGAATCGAGGCGCTCGAGCAATCCCGGCTGCGCGGACGTGATGGCGGCCGCAACGTCGTGGTCGACGTGCGCGGGCGCGTGGTCGACGTGCTCGACGAGGAGGATCCGGTCGCGGGCGGCAGCGTCACGCTCACGCTCGATCTGGATCTGCAACGCGCGGCGGAAGCGGGCTTCCTCCCGGATGCGGCCGGGGACGTCCCGAAGATGGGGGCGCTGGTCGCGATGGACGTCCAGACCGGCGACATCCTGGCGCTGGTCTCGAAGCCTTCCTACGACCCCAATGCCTTCGCGGGCGGCGTGAGCGCAGCGACCTGGAAGGCGCTCACCACCGACACCTGGCGGCCGCTCCAGGATCGCGCGATCTCGGGCCAGTACCCGCCCGGCTCCACCTACAAGGCGATCGTCGCGGCGGCGGCGCTCCAGGAGAAGGTGATCACGACCGGCGGCCTGGTCTACTGCCCCGGCCACTTCACGCTCGGACGGCGCACCTACCGCTGCTGGAAGAAGGAAGGACACGGCGCGATGGCGCTGCGCGACGCGCTGATCCAGTCCTGCGACGTCTACTTCTACACGGCCGGGCTGAAGCTCGGGATCGACCGGCTGGCCTTCTTCGCGCGAGGCTTCAGCCTCGGCCGCCGCACCGGCATCCCGCTGGCGAGCGAGCAGTCCGGGCTGGTTCCGACGGCGGCCTGGAAGGAGACCCGCTTCGGCGAGCCGTGGGGCGCGGGCGAGACGGTTTCGGCCTCGATCGGCCAGGGATTCAACCTGACCACGCCGCTCCAGCTCGCGGTCGCCTACGCCGCGATCGCCAATGGCGGCCGGGTGGTGCGCCCCCGCCTGATCCTGAGCCAGCAGGACCCGGGCGGCCAGCTCTCCCCGGGGCCGGCCCCGGAGATCCGCAGCACGGTGCCCGTCTCCGAGAAGAATCTCGCGATCGTGCGCGACGCGCTGACCGGCGTGGTCGAGGAGCCGCGCGGGACCGGCGGCCGCGCGCGCGTGCCCGGGATGCGCGTGGCGGGCAAGACCGGCACCGCGCAGGTCGTGCACATGAAGCACACCGAGGATCTCGAAGAGGACCAGGTGCCGCTCAAGTACCGCGACCACGCCTGGTTCGTGGCCTTCGCGCCGGCCGACGCGCCGCAGATCGTGGTGGCGGTCCTCAACGAGCACGGTGGGCACGGCGGAAGCGCGGCGGCCCCGATCGCCCAGCGCGTGCTCGCGCGCTGGTCCGAGAAGCACCTCCCGGCCGCGCAGGTGGCCGAGGTGAAGGCGGAGGCGTTCGATGTGGGGGATTGATCGGCGGGTGATCCAGAACTTCGACTGGACGCTCTTCGGCCTGGTCTTCGCGCTGGTCGCGATCGGGATCGTCAACCTGATCTCTTCGACGCACAGCGGTGTTGGCCTCTCGGACGAGGTGCGCCGGCAGTTCATCTCGCTCGGAATCGGCTGCACGGCGCTGCTGGCGACGGTGGCGATCGACTACCGGCACTTCGAGCGCTTCGCGGTTCCGCTCTTCGCGGTCTCGCTCCTGCTGCTGGGCGCCACGCTGGTGCTCGCGCCGGTCACCCGCGGCAGCCAGAGCTGGCTCTTCGGCGGGCGCTTCCAGCCCTCCGAGCTCGCCAAGATCACGCTGGTGCTGATGCTCGCCCGCTTCTTCCAGCGCAATCCGCCCGGCGAGATCCGGCGCGTGCGCGACCTGGTGCGTCCGCTCGGCATCGCGGCGCTGCCGGTGGCCCTGATCGTGCTCCAGCGCGACACCGGCGTTGCGCTGCTCACGGTGCTGGTCGCCTCGACCTATCTCGCCTTCGTGCGGATCCCGTGGCGCGGCTGGGCGGGCGTGGCCCTGCTCGGGGTCGCCGCCTTCGCGGCGCTCTGGACCTTCTTCCTGGCGCCGTATCAGCAGAGCCGCATTCTCGACGTGGTCGATCCGGGGCGGGATCCGCTCGCCTCGGGCTACCAGGTGATCCAGTCGCGCATCGCGGTGGGCTCGGGCGGGCTGCTCGGCAAGGGTTGGGTCGAGGGAACCCAATCGCAGCTGCAATTCCTGCCGACCCAGCACACGGACTTCGCGTTCTCCGTGCTGGCCGAGGAGTGGGGCTTCGTCGGCAGCGTGGTGGTGCTCGCCGTCTATGCCCTGATGCTGCTCTGGGGCCTGCTGATCGCGCGCAATTCGAAGGACGCCTTCGGCGCGATGCTGGCGATCGGCGTGGTGGGGATCCTGTTCTGGCCGGCGGTGCTCAACATCGGGATGGTGCTGGGGCTCCTGCCGGTGATCGGCGTGCCGCTGCCCCTCTTCGCGTTCGGCGGGTCCGCGCTCGTCACCTCGCTGATCGCGGTGGGGCTGCTCATGAACGTGTCGCTGCGGCGCTATGTGTTCTGACCCTGCCCGAGGGGTCAGCTCCGATCCGACTTCGCTTGCGCTCGGAGGGAGGCGGCGGGGGGTGGGCGGAGGCGAAATAAAGCGGAGCCGCACCGGTCCGGGCCCGCTCTCTGGAC
>DATBRV010000121.1:0-56899 GCA_036560145.1 Myxococcota bacterium | reverse complement strand
CCAGTTCACCTTCTCGATGGTGGTCGCCGTCTTCGTGCTCTGCATCGCGCTCGGCTCCTTCGCCGTCTCCGCCCTGCCCCGCATCCCCGCCTTCCTGCTCCCGGGGTGTTTGTGGTGCCTGCTGATCCTGCTCGCCCTGCTGTACCTCGGAGCCGATGACCTTCCCTACTGGGCCTACGCGCTGCGGAGTCTGTTCCAGGATCAGGACGCCGATTTCTATCCGTATTACCTGTCGGCCTTCGCCGGCCTGCTGGCGCTGATCGCGCTGCCGGTGGCGCTCTCGGGCGCCGTGCTGCCGCTGATCTTCCACGCGCTGCGCGACCGGGTGGGGGATCTGGGAGAGGTGGCCGGGCGGCTCTACAGCTGGAACACGCTGGGCTCCCTGCTCGGCGCGCTGATCGGCGGCTACGCCCTGCTCTTCTGGCTCGACCTCCACCACACCTACCGGATCGCGATGGGCGCGGTGGCGGTCGCCGCCCTGCTCGCCGGCGGATTCGCCGCGCGGCCTGCGTCACGTTTTTTGGGGGGCGCGCTGCTGCTCGGCAGCGCGCTCGCGATCGCGGCCCTTCCCGCCTGGCGCGTGGAGCGTCTCAACGCGGGGCTGGTCCCGAAGCAGGGCCAGGCGCCCGCGAATCTCCCGTCGGGATTGGTCGGACCCGAGCGCTTCTACGCAGCCCATCCGCTCACGGCCCAGAACCTGAAGGGCGGGGGCTTCCGCTGGATCTTCCACGACGACGATCCGACCGCGTCGGTCACCGTGACCGAGCGGATCGACGGCCGCGGGCGCCGGGTCCGGGCCCTGCGCAACAGCGGGCGTCCCGAAGGCGGCTCGGAAGCCTCCGACAAGACCATGCGCCTGGCGGGGCTGCTCCCGGCCCTGCTCGCGGACAAGATCGAGCGGGCCTTCGTCGTCGGCTATGGACTGGGGATGACGGTGGGAGAGCTGGCCTCGCTGTCTTCGATGCGCGAAGTCGTGGTGGCCGAGATTTCGCCCGGGGTGATCGAGGCCGCGCCGCTCTTCGACGAGGAAAGCCTCGGCGCCTCGAAGCATCCCGCCGTCGAGATCGTGAACAGCGACGCCTACCGCGCGCTGATCCGCAGCCAAGAAAAGTTCGATGCGATCGCCTCGATCCCCAGCCACACCTACGTCGCGGGCGTCGAGATGCTCTTCAGCCGCGAGTTCCTGGAGGCGGCGCGCGATCGGCTGGCGCCGGGCGGCGTCTACCTCCAGTGGTTCAACACCTATGGGATCCAGGGCGACGAGGCGGAGCCGACCGCGATGGCGCTGCGCACCTTCGCCGAGGTCTTTCCCACGGTCGCCGTCTGGTACGGCACCGGAACCGAGCTGCTGATCCTCGGGCTGATGGACGATCGCGACGCGCTCGACCTCGACCGGATCGAGCGCCTGAGCCTGCGCAAGGACGTCGCGGCCGGCCTGGATCGCGCCGAGATCCCCGATCTCGCGGCGCTGCTCGCCCACGAGCTGCTGCCGGTCGGCGTCGTCCACACGGCGCCGCTGCCCGGGCCGATCCACACGCTCCTGCACCCGCGGCTCGGGAACCTGGCCGCGCGGGCCGTCTTCGCGGGCGCGGAAGCCGTGCTGCCTGCCACGGCTGATCAGAACTCGGCGCGCGTGGGCGAGCGCAACTCGCTTCAGCGCCGCTTCGCGGCGCGCTTCGGCGGCCGCCTGCCCGAGTCGCAGCGCGGGAACCTGGTCGGCCAGCTCTGCCTGCACCGGCCCCGCGAGTGCCAGACGCAGCTCGCCGCCTGGATCCTCGACGTCCCCGCATCCAGCACGCGGGAGATCGTGATCGCGGCGCTCCGGGAAGCCTCGAAGGGAAGGATCAATCCGGTCCTGGTTCCGACGCTGCTGCCGCTCTTCGGCGTGGCGGGAGCGGAGAGCCCGCCGATCACGCCCGAGGAGGCCGCGCGGATCACGGATCGCTTCGTCGCCTTCTACACCCACGCGACGCCCTTCCCGCGCGAGGTGCTGGCGGAGGTCTGGCGGCGCTGCGCCGAGGATCCCGCGCAGCAGCAGGCCTGCCGCGCCGGGCGCGCCGCCGCCGAGCTCCGCCTCGGCCCCCTCGGCGGCGAGCACGCCGCGACGCCGGGCCCGGCGTGACGCGAGGCGCGCCGTGAGCACCGCGCTGCAAACCGGACCGCGCTGGAGGGATCCGCTGGCGCTCCGCGCCTGGCTGCTCGTGCTCGCCTGGCTCGCCATCATCCTGCTGCTCTCGAGCGAGAGCTTCTCGGCGGCCTCGACCGGCAGCCTGCTGCGCCCGCTGCTGCGCTGGCTGTTTCCGGAATGGAGCTCCCAGGCGCTCTACTCGCTCCACGTCGCGATCCGCAAGCTCGCGCACGTGAGCGTCTACGGCGTGCTGGCGCTGCTCTGCTTCCGCGCGCTCCGGCTCAGCCTGGAGGCGACGCTGCTGCGCCACGCGGGGATCGCGCTCGCGCTGGTGCTGGCCGCGGCGGCGACCGACGAGTACCGCCAGTCGCTCTTGCGCAGCCGCACCGGCTCGCTCGCGGACGTGGGCTACGACCTCGTGGGGGGCCTCGTCGCGCTCGCGATCGTGGCCGCCTGGCAGCGCGCGCGCGGCGCCCTCCGCGATCGCGCGCAGCGATTCTGATAGGCTGCAAGCCTTCTTCTGCCTGGAGTCCGTGGAAATGCCGCTGAGCTACTCGGAAGCCGTCCAGAACCTCACCGCGCCGGGCGCGCCGTTCGAGCTGATCACCGAGACGGTTCGCGGACTTCCGATGCGGATCTTCAAGAATCGCGAGAAGTCGATGCGGGAGAAGGTGGCGACTGCCGGCCTGCGCGGCGAGACCGACTTCCTGGTGCAGGGCAGCCGCCGCATTTCGTACGGCGAATTCGCGCGCCTGGTCTGGGGAACGGCCGCCGCGCTGCGCGACGAGCAGGGCCTTCGCCGCGGCGATCGGCTCGCGATCCTCTCCTTCAACTCGCCCGACTGGCTGATCGCGCTCTTCGCGGCCACCTCGCTCGGGGGGATCGGGGTCGGGCTGAACGGCTGGTGGACGACGGAGGAGATCGAGTACGGGCTGCGCGACTCGGGCAGCCGCTTCCTGGTGGTCGACGAGCGCCTCTTCCCGCGCGTGGCGCCGCTGCTCGGCAAGCTCCCCGATCTCGAGCGCGTCTTCTACATCGGCAGCCACCCGCCCGCGGGCGTGACGCCGATCGCGGAGATCCTGCGCAGCGGCGACCAGGTCCCGACCGAGCCGATCGCGGAGGACGATCCCTTCGTGATCCTCTACACCTCGGGCACCACCGGCCGCTCGAAGGGCTGCATCACGACGCACCGGGGCACCATCACGCAGGTGCTCGGCATCGTGTTCGCGAACGTGGTGGGCATGCTCACGGGCGGCGGCACCGTGCTGCCCGGCGACGGCCGCCAGGCCACCGGGCTGCTCACCTCGCCCCTCTTCCACGTGGGGGGCCTGCACTCGACCTTCTGCACCTCGATGACGGCGGGCGCGAAGGTCGTCTTCAACTCGGGCAAGTTCGACGAGGAGGAGGTGATGGGCCTGATCCAGAGCGAGCACGTCACGCTCTGGAGCGCGATCCCGACCATGCTGCACCGCGTGGTGCACTCGGAGCGGGTGCGGAGCTACGACCTCTCGAGCCTGCGCTCCATTTCTTTCGGCGGCGCGCCGACGGCGCCCGAGACGATCGAGAAGGCGCGCGAGGTGCTGCCGGTCGAGCCGAGCTTCAGCAACGCCTACGGCCTCACCGAGACCCACGGCGTCGCGACCCTGAACGGCGGCAAGGACCTGCTCGGCCGCAAGACCGCCGCGGGCCGCCCGTTTCCGTTTCTCGACATGAAGATCGTCGACGAGTCCGGCAACCCACTCGGGGACGGGCAGCAGGGCGAGCTGCTGATCTACGGGCCCACCATCACGCCCGGCTATTGGAACCGCCCCGACGCCACGGCCGAGACCGTGCAGGGCGGCTGGCTCCACACCGGCGACCTCGGCTACCGCGATTCCGACGGCTTCTACTTCGTGGTCGACCGCGCCAAGGACATGATCCTGCGCGGCGGCGAGAACGTGTACTGCATCGAGATCGAGAACTGCCTGGCCGACCATCCCGAGATCGACGAGGCCGCCGTGGTCGGCGTGCCCGACGCCGTGCTGGGCGAGAAGGTCAAGGCGATCGTGCGGCGGGTTCCGGGCGCCGCGCTCGACGAGGACGGCGTGAAGCGGCACGTCGGCGCGCACCTGGCGCGCTTCAAGGTGCCAGAGCTCGTCGAGTTCACCGATCAGCCGCTGCCGCGCAACGCGGCCGGCAAGCTGCTCAAGAACCAGCTGCGCGGATGAACAGGGTTGCACGCAGGTGGTCGGCGAGCCGCTCCCGCACCGCCCCGCGGCCCAGCCAGATGAAGTGGCTCCCCGGATACCAGTGCTGCGCGGGGTGGCCCCAATGCTCCCAGAGGGCCAGCACCTGGAGCGGCGGCACGATGCGGTCGGCGAGCCCTCCCAGCACGAGGCGGGCTTCGTGCGAGACGCGCGGGCGCAGGCGCAGCGGCGCATGCCGCGCCCAGGCCGCCGAGAGCCAGTGATCGGTGAGCCCGGCGGCCCGCGCCTCCGCCCGCCGCCCGGGCGGCAGCAGCCGCCAGGCGAAGTGCTCGAGGTTCACGATCGGGGCGAGCAGAGACACGCTGGCGAGGTTCGTCGCGAGCGAGGCGAAGAGCGCCGCGGTGTAGCCGCCGAGGCCGAAGCCGGCGACGCCGAGCGCGGGAGATCCCTGCGCCTCCAGCCAGCCCCCGAGCCGGCGCAGGTCCCAGACCGCCTGCGCGAGCGCGGCATTCGTCTGGGACGGATGAGCGTCCAGGAAGCCCGCGCCGGAGCGCCAGCCGGTCGCGCGCGGTCCGTGCAGCGGCAGCGCGAAGAGGGCCACGTCGAGGCCGAGCGTCTGGTGGAGCCAACGCACGTCCCAGGCGCGCGCGTCGAAGCCGACGTGGCCCTGGCGGTGGCCGTGCAGGCAGATCAGCGTGGGGCGCGGCCCGGAGGCGTGCCGCCAGAGGTGGACGTGCGCCGTGCGGTTGGCGCTCGCCGCCACGAAGTCGTCGCGCACCTCCGAGTCGAGCGGCTCGAACTCGCTGGCGAAGCGCAGCCGCTCCGCGCTCCCCGCGCCGCGCAGCGCGACGCGCGCGAGGTCGGCCTTCTCGAGCGGGGGCGGCGCCCAGTAGGCGATCTCGGGATGCTCGAGCCAGCCGTGCTCGCGGTTGCGGTCGGCCGCCGCGCGCACGTCGGCCGCGATGCGCGCGAAGTCGGGGCGCGGCTGGAATCGGCGCTGCGTCTCCCAGGCGAGCCCGACGATCTCGTCGACCGCGACCGCGGCGCCCACGGAGAGGCACAGGGCCGGCGTCGCGAGCCGGGGCGGCGGCGGATCGAGGCGCAGCGAGGCGCGCACGCCCCGCACCAGCACGACCATCCCCAGCGCGACCGCGAGCAGCGCCACCAGCCCGGCCCCCGCCGCGAAGAGGAGCGCGCCGGCGAGCGCGCTCGCGAGGCCGACGCCGACCCAACGCCGCGCCGCGTCGCGCTCCGAGTCGGGCCCCACGGCGAGCACCACCAGCGCGCAGGCGAGCGGCGCGGTCGCGAAGGTGGCGACGCGGCCCGTCGCAAAGGCCGCCAGCGCGAGCGCGATCCCGGCGCCCAGCGGCCACCACCGCTCGCGCAGCGTCGCCCAGGGGCCGCTGGCCGCGAAGCCTCGCGATTCGCTCATGCGCTCCCCCCATCCGCGCCGACCGCCGCCAGCGCGCGCGCCGGCAGGCGCAGCCAATCCGCGTTGGCGAGCTCGGCGCCGGGCGCCAGCGCCCGGATCACGCCGAGATGTGTCACGAGCGCGAGGCAGCGACCGCGGTGCGCCGCCGCCAGCTCGGCGGCGGCGGCGCGCACCCGCGCCCGGATCTCGCGGCGGGTCTCGCCGCCGCCGGGCCGCGCCTCCAGATCCTCGGCCTCGAAGCGGGCGAGCAGATCCGCCTCGCGCGCCACGATCTGCTCGCGCGTGAGCCCCGTCCAGGCGCCGATGTCGATCTCGCGCAGCCGCGCGTCGTGCCGGGGGACGAGCCCCCAGCGGGCCCCCAGGATGGCCGCGGTCTCGACGCTGCGGGCGAGGTCGCTCGCGATCAGCAGATGGATGCCCTCCCCCCCGAGACGCTCGGCGAGCGCGATCGCCTGGGCCCGGCCCCGAGCCGTCAGGGGCGGATCCCCGTGTCCCTGCCACCGTCCCCCGGCGTTCCAGGTCGACTCGGCGTGACGGATCAGCAGGAAGCTCGTCTCTCCCATGGGGGAATAGACGATATCCGCTTCGCGACCGGCATCCCTCGTTTGGGCGAGGCCGTCGCCCCCCTCGGGGGCGCGATCTGCGCGCACGCCAGCAGCTCCGCTGACACATGGGCCCGCCAGCTCCCACATGCCAGCGATGGATTTCCGCGAACCTCGCAGGCCGCGGCAACGGCGCGGCTTCGATCTCCTCTACGCCGAGATCTCCGTTGCGGTGGGGAGCTGCATCCCCCGCTATCCGCTCTGGCTCCGTCTGCACGCGCTCGGCTACGACCCCGAGCGGCTCGACCGCGCCTCGGTGACGGCCTTCTGCGGCGACCCGCTGGAGTCCTTCCTGTTCGAGTACGGCGTGCGCCTGCGCCGGCGCGATCTACTGCGCATGCGGCGTCGCGTGAGCCTCTTCGATCCCAACGTTCCGACGCCCTACGAGCGGATGGCCTCGCTCGGGGAGTAGCGGGGACGTTGTTGGGTTGAGAAGTCAACCCAACAACGTCCCCGCTATTTCCTCGCTATTTCGCGGCGCAGATCGGCGAGCAGCGCGCGCACGGCGATTCCGCGGTGGGAGAGCCGGCTCTTTTCGGCCTCCGGCAGCTCGGCGAACGAGATCTGCGCGCCGTCCGGCGCGAAGATCGGGTCGTAGCCGAAGCCGCGCTGGCCGCGCGGCGCTTCGAGGATGCGTCCCGGGCACTCGCCGCGCGCCGTGACGACGGCGCCTTCCCGCGTCGCGAGCGCGACCACGCAGACGAAGCGCGCGGCGCGCGCCGCGCCGCGCGCACCGGCGAGCGCCGCGAGCAGCGCGCGCAGGCGGCCCTGGTCGTCGAGGCCCGGCCCGCCGAAGCGCGCCGAGCGGGGGCCGGGCGCGCCGCCCAGCGCCGCCACCTCGAGCCCCGAATCGTCCGCCAGCGCCAGACATCCCACGGCGCGCGCGACGGCGAGCGCCTTGGCCGACGCGTTGGCGGTGTAGTCGTCGCCCTCCTCGGGAAGCACCAGGCCCGGCGCCCGCTCGAGCCCGTGCAGCTCCACCGACAGGTCGCCGAGCAGTGCGCGGATCTCGCGCAGCTTGCCGGGGTTCGAGGTGGCAACGATCAGCTCGCGCGCGCGCGCGCTCACCGCGCCTCGCCGGCGGCGATCGCCTCCGCCTGGAGGCGCGTGAGCGCTCCGATCCCGCTCAGCGCGAGCGCCGTGAGCGCGGAGAGATCCTCGGGCGCGAAGGTTCCGCCCTCCGCCGTCCCCTGCACCTCGACGAAGCGCCCGCGCCCGGTGGCGACCACGTTCATGTCGACCTCCGCTCGCGCGTCCTCCTCGTAGGCGAGATCGAGCAGCACCGCTCCCCCGAGCAGGCCCGCGGAGACGGCGGCCACCGAATCGCGCAGCGGCTCGCGGGTGATCGCGCCGCGTCGCTTGAGGCGCGCGACCGCCAGCGCGAGCGCCGTGTAGGCGCCCGTGATCGCGGCGCAGCGCGTGCCGCCGTCCGCCTGGAGCACGTCGCAGTCGATCCAGAGCGTGCGATCGCCGAGCGCGGAGAGATCCGCCACCGCGCGCAGGCTGCGCCCGATCAGCCGCTGGATCTCGAGGGTGCGGCCGGAGGGGCGGCCGCGCGTGGCCTCGCGCTCGCCGCGCCGGTCGGTGGCGCCCGGCAGCATCGAGTACTCCGCCGTGATCCAGCCCCGGCCCTGGCCCTGGAGATGGCGCGGCACGCCGGGCTCCTCGGTCACGGTGCAGAGCACCTTGGTGCGGCCGATCTCGGCGAGCACGGAGCCGAGCGGATGCTCGGTGAAGTTCGGCTGGAGGCGCACGGCGCGCAGATCCCCGGGGCCGCGTCCGTCACTCCGCACGCGGCGGGCCTCCCCGTCTCACCGGTCGGCCCCGGCCGCCGGCGCCACGCCGTGCTGGGCGTCGTGGCGGAGCCGATGCTCGAAGACGGCTTCCGCGAGCCCGGCGGTGATCGCCCCGCGCCGCTTCGCGGAGCGCAGCTCGCGCTCTTCGGCCGGGTGCGTGATGAAGCCGATCTCGATCAGCGCGGCCGGCATCTGCACGCCCGCCAGCACCACGAAGGGCGCCTGCTTCACGCCGCGCGAGGGGCCGCTATCCAGACGGGCCAGGCGCAGCTGCGCCGAGCGCGCGAAATCGCTCGACTCGCTCAGGTGCTCGTTCGCGATCAGGTCGCCGAGGATCGCGACCAGCGGGTCGCCGTCGCCCCCGGCCGCGCCGGGCCGGGCGCCGAACGACTCGTTCTCGCGCAGCGCCACGCCGCGGGCGTGCTCGTCGCTGGCCTCCAGCGACATGAAGTAGGTCTCCGAGCCGCGCGCGCCGCCGTCGTGGGCGGCGTTGGCGTGGATCGAGACGAAGAGATCCGCTTGCGCGTCGTTCGCGATGTTGGTGCGCTCCTCGAGCGGCACGAAGACGTCGCGCTCGCGCGTCATCACCACGCGCAGGCCCGCCCGGCGCAGCCGCGCGGCCAGCCCGCGCGCCACGTCGAGCACGAGATCCTTCTCGAGCAGTCCCTTCGCGCCGCGCGCGCCCTCGTCCTCGCCGCCGTGGCCCGCGTCGATCACGACGGTGTCGAAGCGGTCGAGGCTCACGGCCTCGCGCGGCGCCGCGGCGTCCGCGCGCGCCGCGGCCGGCAGCGCGAGCGCGAGCGCGAGCGCGAGCATCGATCTGGCCCTCCCCCCCGAACGCGAGCTCTCCGTGCGCAAGCTCCGGCAACCCCCGTCGGAGCACGGTACCAAAGACTTTGACGCAGAGCGTGCGCGGGCGATACCGTTGCGGCGTGCGCCTCGCTCTCGCCTACGGACGCGCGGAGATCGCCTGCGAGCTGCCGGACGGCGCGCAGGTGGATCGGCTCGAGAAGCGCGCGGTGCCCCCGCTGCCCGACCCCGCGGCGGCCCTGCGCAGCGCGCTCGAGCGTCCGATCGGGGCGCGGCCGCTCGCGGAGCTCGCGCGCGGCCGCCGCGACGCGGTGATCGTGATCTCGGATCGCACGCGCCCGGTGCCGAACGCGGTGCTGCTGCCGCCAATCCTGGATGAGCTGCGCCGCGGCGGCCTCCCGCCGGAAGCCGTCACGCTCCAGGTCGCCACCGGTCTGCACCGCCCCTGCACCCCCGCGGAGCTGCGCGAGATGCTCGGCGACGAGCTCGCGAGCGGCCTGCGCATCGTGCAGCACGACGCGCGCGATGCCGCCTCCCACGTCGATCTCGGGCGAACGCGCGGCGGCATGCCGATCCTGATCGACCGCTTCTTCCTGGAGCGCGACCTGCGCCTCGTCACGGGTCTGATCGAGCCGCACCTGATGGCGGGCTATTCAGGGGGACGCAAGGCGGTGTGCCCCGGGCTGGCTGCGGTCGGGACCCTGCGCGTGGCGCACGGTCCCGCCATGCTCGAGGGCCGGATCGGGCCGGGCCTCGTCGAGGGCAACCCGTTCCACGAGGCGCTGATCGAGGTGGTGCGGCGGGTCGGCGTGCACTTCCTGGTGAACGTCGCGCTCGACCGCGAGCGCCGGATCGCCGGGGTCTTCTGCGGCGATGTCGAGCAGGCCCACGCCGAGGGCATGGCGTTCGTAGAGGCCGAGTCGCTGGTGTCGCTGGACGCGCCGGCCGACCTGGTGATCGCGTCGGCCGGAGGCGATCCGCTCGACGCCACCTTCTACCAGGCGATCAAGGGCATCTCCGCCGCCTCCGGCGTGGTACGGACCGGCGGCGTGATCCTGCTCTGCGCCGCGCTCGGCGAAGGCGTCGGGAGCCCCTCGTTCGAGGCGCTCCTGCGCGGGAGCGCGAGCCCGGCGGATTTCGAACGGCGGCTCGCCGATGCGAGCTTCTTCGAGATCGACCAGTGGATGGTCCAGCATCTGTGTCAGGCGCACCGGCGTGCGCGCATCCTGCTCTACTCGAACGGCCTGCCGGAATCGGTGCAGCGCGAGCTGCTGGTCGAGCCGGTCCCGTCGCCGGGCGCCGGCGTCTTGCGCGCGCTCGCGGCCCTCGGCCCCAGCGCGCGCATCGCGGTGCTGCCGCAGGGGCCCTACGTGCTCGCCACCGTCCGCGGCGCGCGGCGTCCGCTGGGCCAGGCGGCCTGAGCCGCCGGATGACAGGGCCAGCGCGCTTCCGTATCGTGGGGATCCCCCCCTCACCTGGTGGAAGCTGCGTGCTTCGACGCCTGCTGCTCGCGCTCCTGGCCGTTCCGCTGCTCGCCGGCGTCGCCCGCTCCGCCGCGGACCTCCCGTCGGTCGCCCGGCCCCACCTGAAGGTGGCCGACCAGAATCTGACGCAGGGTCTGGTGTTCTTCCTGCGCGTCGGCGCGCCGCCGGGCGTGGCCGCCGTCGGCACCGCGCACGCCTTCGAGCTGGCGGATCTGGTGGAAGCCCAGGAGGCGACCTTCACGCTCGGGCGCGGCACCCGCAGCGTGGCCGTCTCGAAGGGCCTGCTGATCGCGCCCGGACGCCCCTTCAACGCGCCGGGCGCGAGCCTGAAGGACGACTACGTCGTCTACTCCCTCGCCGCCGCGCCGAGCGGCGCCGCCCCGCTGGAGGCCGAGCGCGAGGAGCCCCTCGAGCTGGGCGCGCGGGTGCGCATGCTCGGCATTCCGGTCTCGCTTCCGCAGGCCCAGGACCACGTCTTCGGAAAGATCACGAGCCTCGCGCCGGGCCGCATCGAGCTCGAGCTCGACGTGCCCTACGACCTGCGCGGCTGGGGGGGAGCCCCCGTGCTGCTCGACTCGACCCGGCGCGTGATCGGCATGCTCCAGGCGCACTATCCGCAGGGGTCGACCACGCGCGTGATCCTCTCGCCGCTCGAAACGTTGCTGACGGCGCTCGATCGCCCGCTCGACGGCGGCGCCGGCCGGCCCTTCGCGCAGTTCGCGTCGCTGGCGCCCAGGCGCAGCGCCAAGGAGGCGCCCGATCCGCGCTCGCCCACCGTCAAGCCCGTCGACTCGCCCGCCACCGAAGTGCTCCCGCCCCACTCTTCGGGACCGGTGAAGGTGCAGATCGAGGTCGAGTATCCGCCGGAGGGGACCGTGGTCGGCAGCTCCGCCTGCGGCGTCTTCGTCGCCGGCCGCGCGCTCGCGCTGCGCGGCGAGATCCAAAAATTTGACGTGGCGATCGTGATCGACACCTCGGCCTCCACCTCCGGCCCCGCCGAAGCCGACATCGACGGCGACGGTCAGATCGGGAGGGTCTACGGCGGCGCCTTCGGATCCGTGTTCGGCGCCAGCCTGACCGATCCGGACGATTCGATCCTCTCGGCCGAGGTCGCCGCCGCGCGCCAGCTCATGCGCGGCCTCGACCCGCGCACCACGCGCGTGACGGTGATCGTCTTCTCCGGCATGCCCGAGCAACAGGGCGGCCTGATCTTCGGCAGCTCCCAATCCAAGCCGGCGATGACGCTCCAGGCGCTCACCAACGACTACGAAAAGGTCGACCGCGCCCTCGACTCCGTGCTCGCGCAGGGACCCGCCGGCCACACGCACATCGCGGCCGGCGTCGATCAGGCGACGGTCGAGCTGATGGGGATCAAGGGATCCATCTCGCGCAAGGATCCCACCAGCCAGAAGATCGTGCTGTTCTTCACCGACGGCGTGCCCACGCTGCCGTACGGCCCGCAGTTCGAGGCCGAGAACGTGCGCGCCGTGCTGCGCGCCGCCGGCCGCTCGCAGTACAGCGACATCCGGATCCACTCCTTCGCGATCGGCCCCGAGGCGCTCGACGCTCCCATCGCCACGGTCGAGATGGCGCGGCGCACGGGCGGCTACTTCACCCCGGTGCGCCACCCCGGCATGCTCGCCGACGCGGTGGAGACGGTGGATTTCGCGAACCTCGACGAGGTGGTCGTGAAGAACGCCACCAACGGCAAGCTGGCCTCTCCCTTCCGGCTGACCGCGGACGGGGCCTGGAGCGGCTTCCTCGCGCTCGAGAACGGCGAGAACAACGTCAAGGTGTCGGCCCGCGCGGACGACGCCTCGACCGCCGCGCGCTCGTTCTCGGTGCGCATGGATCCCAACGCGCCCGAGGCGAAGATCCCGGAGGACCTGGTCGTCCACCGCAACCGCCTGCTCGAGGAATGCCTGCGCAACCTGAAGCAGGTGCGCGTCGCCGCCGAGAAGGAAGCCGCCGACAAGGTGCGCAAGGACCTGATGGTGGAGATCGAGAAGGAGCGCGCGCAGGCGAAGCAGCGCGCCGCCGAGCAACGCAAGCGGCTCGAGCTCGGGGTCGAAGACGACGAGGTCAAGCCGTAGCCGCCGTGCGGATCCGCGCGCTGCTCGCCGCGCGTTGGATGCTCGCGGGCTGGCTGGCCGCGGGCTGCGTCGCGGCCGCTGCGCCGGCCGCTGGCGAGGGTCCGGCGCCGGTCCTGGCGCGCTCGCGCTGGATCGGGCCCGGCGAGACGAAGACCCGCGGCCTCGTCTTCTTCCTGCGCATCGAATCCGGCGCGGGCGCCGCCGCCGTGGGGAGCGCCGCCAGCTTCGATCGTTCCGAGCTGGCCCGCGCCCGGCGCGTCGAATTCCGCGCCGGCCCGTCGCGGCAGCTGATCGCGACCTCGCAGGCCCTGCTCACGCCGCCAGGGTGGCCGGGTGGCCCCGGGGCCAGCGCCGCGTCTCCGCACCTGGTCTACGCCCTCGACGCGAGTCCCGACGGCGTGACCCTCTTGCAGCCGTCCGTCGATCCGACGCCGCCCGCCGGCACGCGCATCCGCGTGCTCGGCCTCGCCGCAGACTCCGAGCGGCTGGAGGAGCGCTTCGGCCGCATCCTGTCCGTGACACCGGAGCGGTTCGAGATCGAGGTCGAGCCGCCCGCCCTCGCGAAGGCCTGGGCGGGGGCTCCCGTGCTGCTGGCCGCCGGCGGCGCGTTGATCGGAACGCTCGAGCCCGGGCTTCCGGGCGAGCCCACGCGGCGCGCCGGCGTCACCCCGATCCTCTTCCTGGTCCGGGAGCTCACGCGCCCGCTCGAGCACGGCGCCGGGCGGCCCTTCGCCCGCTTCGCCGCGCCCGCCTTCGCGATGGCGCCCCCCGGCGCCAAGCTGATCCAGCCCTCGGAGCCGCGCACCACCCGCGTCCAGCTCGACGTGAGCCTGCCGACGGACGCCAGCCGGATCCCGCCCACGCCTTGCGGGGTCTTCGTGGCCGGACGCGCGCGCGCGAGCAGCGGCGGTCTGCGCGGGTTCGACGTCGTGATCGTGATCGACACCTCGCTCTCGACCATCGAGCCGACCGGCGCCGACGTGAACGGCAACGGGACCATCGGCTCGCCCTACCTCGGGCCGATCAGCTCGCTCTTCGACGCCGCCGGCGACGACCCGGGCGATTCGATCCTGGCGGCCGAGGTGGCGGCGGCCCGGCGGCTCCTGCACGAGCTGGATCCGCGCAGCACGCGCGTCGCGCTGGTCACCTTCGCCGGGGAGCTCGAGCCCGTGCCCGCGCGCTTCCTGCTGCCCGGCTCGCCCCCGCCGGCCATCACCCGCGAGCCGCTCACGCGGAAATTCGGCCGCATCGAGCGCGCGCTCGACGAGCTGCTGGCCTCGACGCCGAGCGGGGTCACGCACATGGCGGCGGGCGTCGACCAGGCCACCCTCGAGCTGCTCGGGCTGCCCGGCGCGCGCTCGAAGCCGGACCCGACCAGCGAGAAGGTGGTGCTCTTCCTCACCGATGGGCAGCCCACCCTGCCCTACGGGCCGGGCAAGGACGCCGACAACGTCCGCGCCGTGCTGGAGGCGGCCGATCGCGCCCGCGAGAACGGCATCCGCATCCACACCTTCGCGATCGGGCCCGAGGCGCTGGCCGGACCGATCGCGACGGTCGAGCTGGCGGCGCGCACCCAGGGCTACTTCATCCCGGTCCGCGACCCCGGCGGCCTGGTCGACGTGGTCGAGGCGGTGCACTTCCCCGATCTGCACGACGTGGTCGTGCGCAGCGCCACGACCGGCGCGCCCGCGCATCCGTTTCGCAGCGACGCGGACGGCAACTTCAGCGGGCTGGTGGCGGCGGAGCCGGGCGAGAACCGGATCGAGGTGGTCGCGCGCGCGGACGACGGCACCGCCGCCCGGCGCGAGATCACGGTGCGGCTCGACCCGGCCGCCCCGCCGATCGCGATCCCCGACGAGCTGGCCGCCGACCGCAACGCGCTGCTCGAGGAGTGCCTGCGCGAGATGCAGGACCAGCGGATGCAGGCCGAGCGCGAGCAGGCCGAACGCGTCCGCCGGGAGCTGCTGGTCGAGATCGAGCGCGAGCGCGAGAAGGCCCGCGCCCGCGCCGCCGAGCAGCGCAAGCAGCTCCGCCTGGAGGTCAAGCCCCAGTAGGAGAGGAGCTTCTCAAACCTGATCGAGATATTCCGAGAGCCCGTAGCCGATGCGGCCCTGGCAGCGCCATTCGGTCATGCCCTCGGCGATCCGCGTGGTGCGCCCCTCGCGGCGGTTGCGCAGCGGGATCAACGAGAGGACGCGACCCTCGATCTCGAGCTTCTCGCCATCGGCGCAGGTCAGGCGCGCGACGAGCCGCTGGTGCAGCTTCTCCTCGCCCGCCCACTCCGTCTCGATCTCGACGTGGCGCACGATCACGAGCTGCTTGCCCCGGTGCAGGAAGCCCGCGCGCACCTCGCTCCCGTCTCGCGCGGCGATCCAGTTGGCCATGAAGCCGAAGTCGTCGCCGAAGTTCCCCGTCAGCCAGCGGTAATAGAGCGGCGCCTGCCAGCTGCGCGGGCCCCAGGAGTGGTCGCGCAGCCCGAGGCCGTCGAAATCGGCGGCGACGCCGTCGATGGCGATGCGCCCGCTCGCGCGGTGGTGCTGCTCGTAGTGCCCGCGCGCGAACTCCTGCTCTGGATCCACCGGCCCCGCCCGCTCCCGCTCGCCGCCGAACATCGGCCCCACGCCCCGGATCGCGAGATCGATCTCCACCGGGACGAAGGGGTTGCCCTGGAACGCGGCGCGCGGGTCGCGCATCGCGAGCGGATCGGCGAGCCGGCAGGCCTTGCCCGCGTACGCGATGCGCAGGCGCTCGAAGGGCGCCTCCACCTCGAAGCGCACGCCCCCCGCCTCGAAGCGCGAGTTGTCGGCGATTTCGGCCCGCTTGAAGTTGAAGACGACGCGGCCGTCCGGTTGGTAGAGACAGACGGTCGTCTCGGCGATCCGCTCGTTCGGCCGGTTGCCGATCCGCAGGAAGCCGCCCAGGCGCTGGCGGACGTCGAAGAAGTTGAAGTACATGCTCTCGTTGAAGTTCGGCTCGCCGGTATTCGCGTGCAGGTACTCGTCGGCCGGGTCGAGGCGGATTGCGGCGGGCTTGCGGGTGGACATCGGGGCTCCTAGCTCGCTTCGCGCGCGTAGGCGCGTCCCAGGTCGGCGGGCGCGCGCGCCCTCCCCGTCGCGAGCGCGAGCACCGCGAGCGTGACCAGGTAGGGAAACATCAGGAAGACAGGATACGGGATCCCCACGCCCCGGGCCTGAAGCCGGAACTGGAGCGCGGTGGCGCAGCCGAAGAAGAGCGACGCGAGCAGCACGCCGAGCGCGCTCCAGCGCCCGAAGATCACGATTGCGAGCGCGATGAAGCCGCGCCCCGCGGTCATCCCCTCGGTGAAGCTGTCGGACTGCGCGAGCGTGAGCGCGGCGCCGGCCACCCCGGCGAGCGACGAGCCGATCAGCACCGCCGCCGCGCGCACGCGCGGCACCGAGACGCCCTCGGCGTCCGCGGCGCGCGCCGATTCGCCCACCGCCCGCAGCCGCAGGCCCGGGCGCGTGCGCGCGAGCACGACGCCGATCGCCAGCGCGAGCGCCCAGGCGGCCAGCACGAAGGGCGTCTGCGCGAAGACGAGCGCGCCCAGCCAGGGCAGCTCCGCGAGCGGCCCCTCCGCGAGGGCGCCGAGCGTGGGGGCGGAGGGCGGCGCGCCGCCGTAGAGCGCGCGAGAGCCCGCGCCGGTGGCGCCGAGCGCGAGCAGGTTCACCGCCGTGCCCACCACGATCTGGTCGACCCGCCCGAAGACCGCGAAGGCGGCGAAGAGCGCGCCGACGGCGGTTCCGGCGACGGCGGCGGCCGCGACACCGGCGAGTGGCGAGCCGGTGGCCACCGCCACCACGAACCCGGCGAAGGCCCCCGTCAGCATGGTGCCTTCGATCCCGATGTCGATCAGACCCGCGCGCTCGATCACGAGCTCGCCGAGCGCCGCCAGCAGCAGCGGGGCCGCCAGGCGCAGCGTGGCCTCGAGCAGCGCCTCCATCTCAGCCGGCCTCGGCGCGCGCGCCGCCCGCGCGGCGCCGGATCGAGGCGCCCGCGGCGACCAGGATCACCAGCCCCTGCACGATCTGCGTGGCCACCGCGGGCACGCCCGCCTCGCGCTGCATCGCGGCTGCTCCCGCCTCGAGCGCGCCAAAAAAGAATGCCGACGGAATCACCCAGAGCGGCTGCAAGCGCGCCAGCAGCGCGACGGCGATCGCCGTGTAGCCGGTGCCGGCCGAGAGACCTTCGTAGAGCTGCCCCGTCACGCCGGCCACCTCGAAGGCTCCCGCCAGCCCCGCCAGCGCCCCGGAGAGCGCCAGCGTCGTCACCGCCATCCGCCCCGGCGAGATGCCGGCGAAGCGCGCAGCGGTCGGCGCCAGCCCGACCGCGCGCAGGCGGAATCCGAACGGGGTGCGGTAGAGCAGCGCGTGCCCGAGCGCCGCGAGCAGCAGGGCCGCGAGCAGGCCGGCGTGCACGCGGCCGAAGCTCGGGAGCAGCGCCGCCGCAGGAAACGGATCGCTCTTCGGATAGGCGCGCGACGCCTCCTGGAGCGGGCCGTGGATCGCGAGCGCGACCAGGCTGCCGGCCACGAAGTTGAGCAGGATGGTGGAGATCACCTCGGAGACGCCGCGCGCGGCGCGCAAGGCGCCCGCCAGCGCGCCGAAGAGCGCGCCGCCGAAGGCGCCGGCCAGCGCGACCGCCGGCGCCAGCCAGAGCGCAGGCGCGCCCTCCCAGAGGCGGGTCGCGACGGCCGTCGCGCAGAGGGCGCCGGCCAGCAGCTGTCCCTCGGCGCCGATGTTCCAGACGCCGCCGCGAAACGCGAGCGCCACCGCGAGCCCGGTGATCAGCAGCGGCGCGGTCTCCCGCAACGTGGCGGTCCAGCCCGCCAGGCTGCCGAGCGAGCCGGAGAAGAGCGCCAACAGCGCTTCGCTCATGCCCCGCCCGCTCCGAGCAGGATCGCGCCGATCGCGGCGCGGTCCGCGCCCGGCGGGACCACGCGCAGCTCGCCCCGCACCAGCGCCACCACGCGGTCGGCGAGCGCGAGCACCTCGTCGAGCTCGGCCGAGATCAGCAGCACCGCGCCGCCCTTCGCGCGCCGCGCGAGCAGCTGCTCGTGCACGAAGCGCGCCGAGCCCACGTCGAGCCCGCGCGTCGGGTTCACCGCCACCAACACGGGGGGATCGCCGTCCAGCTCGCGGGCGACGGCCAGCTTCTGGGCGTTGCCGCCCGAGAGCGACGCGATGTCGCGATCCGGCTCGGGCGGAACGATTCCGAAGCGCGCCGCCGCTTCGCGCGTGGCGCGCTCAGCCGCGCCAAGATCGATTTTGCCGCCGCGGAAGAAGCGCCGGTCGTCCCAGCTTCCCTTGAGGATGAAGTTCTCGGCCAGGCTCATGCCGCGCACCAGGCCCGCGCGCTCGCGGTCTCCCGAGAGGTGCGCGAGCCCGGCCCGCCGCAGCGCGCGCGGGCGCAGCGCCACCCGCCGCCCGGACACCTCGACCTCGCCGCCGCTCGGCTTGCGCACGCCGGCCAGCGTTTCCTCCAGCTCGAGCTGCCCGTTGCCGTCGATCCCGACCACGCCGACGATCTCGCCCGCGCGCACCTCGAGATCGAGCCCGCGCAGGCTGCTCGCCTCGCGGACGCCGGGCACCGAGAGGCCGCGCAGCGCCAGCCGGGGTTCGCCCGGCTGCGCTCCGCTCCGCTCGAGCGGCGGCAGATCGCGGCCCAGCATCAGGCGCCCCAGCTCGCGGGCGCCGAGCTCACGCGCGGAGAGATTCGCGACCACGCGGCCGCGACGCAGCACGGTGACGCGATCGGCGATCTGCTCGACCTCCGCGAGCTTGTGCGAGATGAAGATCACGGCGCGGCCGGCGTCGCGCAGGCGGCGCACCGCGGCGAAAAGCGAGCTTGCCTCGCCGGGCGTGAGCACGGCGGTGGGCTCGTCGAGGATCAGCAGCCGCGCTCCGCGGCCGAGCGCGCGCAGGATCTCGGCGCGCTGGCGCTGGCCCGGCGAGAGCTCCTCGACGCGCCGGTCCGCCGGCGCCTCCAGCTCGAAGCGGCGCGACTGCTCCTCGGCTGCGCGCCGCTCGGCGGAGGGGCGGAACCAACGTCCGGCCCGGGTCTCGCCGAAGCCGAGGTTCTCGGCCAGCGTGAAGGCGGGCACCAGCGCGGAGTGCTGGTGGACCATGCCGACGCCGCGATCGCGCGCGCCGCGCGGCCCCCAGCCCGCGAGATCGACGCGCTCTCCGGCCAGCTCGAGCCCGCCGGCGTCAGGCCGTACCAGGCCCGCGAGCACGTTCATCAGGGTCGACTTGCCGGCGCCGTTCTCGCCGAGCAGCGCGAGCACCTCGCCCTGCGCCACTTCGAGCGAGACGCCGTCGAGCACGGGCGCGCCGGGGACGAACGATTTCGAGATCCCGTGCAGGCGCGCGGCGGGGGCGCCCGGCGCGCGCAGCGCCTCGCTCAGAACGCGCCCCGCGGCACGACCAGCTCTCCGGAGCGGATCCGGCCCTCGAGCGCCGCGAGCTCCGACTTCAGATCCGGCGGGATCTGGCCCTCGAGCGCCGGATTCAGCCGCAGCGCGACGATCCCGTCGCGCATGCCGAGCCGCAGCGGAGCCGGCGTGAAGCCGCCGTCGCGGACCCGGCGGGCGACCGCGACGAAGGCGGCGGGAATGTCGAGCGTGGCCGAGGCCAGCACGACGTCCGGAGCCATGCCGTTCTGGTCGCGGTTGGTGCCGAAGGCGAAGACGCGCGCGCCCGCGGCCGCGCGGTCGGAGACGGCGCGGAAGACGCCGCGGCCCGCGTCGTTCGCCTGGTGCAGGAGCACGTCGGCGCCCTCCTCGAGCAGAGCCAGCGCCGCCTCGCGCGCGGCGGCGGTGTCGTCGAAGTTGCCGATAAACACCTCGCGCACGCTGGCGTCCGGCCGGGCTTGGATCGCGCCGGCGCGGAAGGCGACGAAGGTGCTGCGGATCGAGGGCAGGTCGATGCCGCCGACCAGCCCGAGCTTGCCGGTCCGGCTCATGCGCGCGCCGAGGAATCCCGCGAGATAGGTCGCCTGCTCCAGCTCGAAGACCATCGGCGCCACGTTGGGGCGCACGGTGTTGCCCGAGGTGGTGATGAAGACCGTCCCGGGGAACTCGGCGCCGACCTTGGCGGCGGCCTCCTGGTATTCGAAGCCGTGTCCGAAGACCAGCGCGAAGCCGCGCTGGGCGAAATCGCGGAAGCCCTCTTCGAACTCGGCCGGGGTGCGCGTCTCGACGTGGCGCACCTCGGCGCCGAGCTGAACGCGGATCGCTTCGAGCCCCTCGTACGCGCCGGCGTTCCAGCCGCCGTCCGCGATCGAGCCCGGGGTGAGCAGCGCCACGCGGAAGGCGCCGGCGTCCTGCGCATCACGGCTGCATGCGAACAGGAGCCCGGCGGAGAGCCCGAAGGCGAGCGGCGCGGCCAGCCAGCGGGGCCATCGGCTCATGGGCGAGCGAGTATCGGCGCGTGGGCCGCCTTCGTCAACGCGCGGCGGCGTGCAGCTCCGGGGGGCCGGGCACGACGTCGAAGTCGCGCGTCTCGCTGAAGACCTTGATCGGCTCCCACCCGTGCAGCTCGGACATGCGAGGCATGCCGGAGGTCATCGCGCCGGTCGGATCGATCACCCACGGATCGCCCGCATCCTCGAACCAGAACGTCACCATGTGATGCTGGCCGTCCGAGCGCCGGAACACGATCGCGCGGTAGACCTCGTCCTCGCCGAAGCCGAGGCCGCGGAGCAGGTTGTAGGTGAGCAGCTCGAGGCCGTCGCAGTCGTCGCCGTCGCGGCGGAAGGTCTCTTCGAGCGTGGCCCAGCGATCGATCGGACCGTCGGGGATGTAGTGGCGCTGGGCGACGTCCTGGATCCAGGCCGCCACCTCGCGTGCCTGTGCGCGCCGCCGCTCGGCGAGAAACGCCTCGAACTTGGCGCGCAGCGCGTCGCGTCCGTTGGCCGCGGCGACGTCCTCGCCGGAGCCCGAGCCCGCCACCGACGCCGGCGTGTGCAGCTCGACCTCGGCGCTGGCGTCGCGCTCGCGCTGCTGCCACTGCGCGATCTTGCGGCTCCAGGCGTCGTCGAGGCGGGGCGTGGCGAAGTAGCGATAGGCGGGAGGGCCGAAGGCGACGCCGAGACAGCCGCCGCAGAGCGTGAGGACGATCGCCGCGGCGATCACCGTCGTGCGTCCGCCAGGCCTGTGGGTGGGGCGACCCATGCCCCTGCCGTATCGGCAGGTCGAGCCCGTCCCTTAGCCGGAACCATGCGG
This sequence comes from Myxococcota bacterium, assembly GCA_036560145.1. Taxonomy (GTDB): domain Bacteria; phylum Myxococcota_A; class UBA9160; order UBA9160; family SMWR01; genus DATBRV01. Next base: position 36,126 of record DATBRV010000121.1, on the reverse strand, counting down.
ATTCAAAAGAAGAACCGGCTGCTGGCCGGATCCGGGAAAAGCCCCGCGCAGCTGCCTGCGCAGGAGCCGGCAAGCGCGCCTGCGGTCCGCCGTGGCGGCTGGGTTTCAGGCCGCGATGTCGCAGGAGCGCGCGAGCGCGAAGAGGATCACCAGGAACGCGACCAGGGCCGGGATGCCCCCGACGATGTACAGGACGGAGACCAGGTCGACCTTCCCGCGCGGTTCTTCTTCCATCGAAGCACTCCTTGGGTCGAGCGAGGACGCGGCACGCTATCGCGGATCGCAGGGCGCGTCGAGCCGATCAGGGTGCCGCGGCCGCGGCTCTGCGCAGCCCGCGCACGGACGCGGTGAGGCTCTCCAGCCGGGCGGCGGAGACGTCGTCCCAGGCCAGCCCGAAGGCCTCGCGCAGCCGCGTCGGCAGCAGCCCCGTCGTGATCAAGCGCAAGCGGCGCGCGTCGGACATGGCGGCGGCGGGCTCGAGCACGGCCGCGGCGATCTCGTGCGCCGCGGGCGTCACCGCCAGCGCATCGCTCGCGAGCATGCCGTCGAACCAGGCGCGGAATTCCTCCCAGCTGGGCGGGACGAGCGCCTCCGGAACGCCGAGCACCCGCACCACGCCGCGGTGGTCCGCGTAGTAGGCCCGGCGCGCGCCCGCGTCGAGCGGCTCGACGAAGCGCTCGTAGACGGCGAGCGCGGTGTCGACCAGCGTGGCCCAGACCCAGAGCATCAGCTCGGGATCGCGCCCGCTGTAGGGCGTGCCCGCGGCGAAGCGTCCGGCCGGCGCGGTCAGGCGGCCCACCACCCGCTGGTGCGCGCGCTCGACGCCGCGCGCCGCCGACAGCGCCGCCGCGCGGTCGCGGAACACGATCGCGCTCATCGCCTCCAGCGTGCGCTGGAGGCGGCCGAAGGGATCCGTGCGAAAGCTCGAGTGCTCGGCCACCCCGGCGGCCACCAGCGGATGGGCGATCTCGAGCAGCAAGGCGCGGCCGCCTCCGAACAAGAGCACCGGCTCGCCGCTCACGCGACGCAGCCAGCAGCCGCGCCGGAACAGCCCCTCCTCGGGCGAAAGCGAGCCTCCCAGGCCCGCGAACGCGAGCAGCGCAGCGTCGTCGATCGGAAGCGGCATGGACGAAGCCTAGCAATCAGGAAGGGGACGTTGTTGGTTTACAGGTTGAGAAAGTCGTCGAGACCCGAGCTCGCCCGCCGCCCGGGCGACGGTCGACTTTCTCAACTTGTAAACCAACAACGTCCCCCTCTTCGCGTATGCTCGCGACGGGGGGCGGTCTCGTGACGCTGCGGCGACAGCTCGCGATCGTGGCGGTCGTCTACGTCGTCGAGGGCTTCCCGATGGGCGTCTTCGCCGACGTCTGGCCGGTGTTCTTCCGGCGCCACGGGGCTTCGCTCGCCGAGATCGGCTGGCTCTCGGGGCTCTCGATCGCGTGGTCGCTCAAGGTGCTCTGGTCTCCGCTCGTCGACCGCTTCGGCGAGCGGCGCCGCTGGATCGCCGCCTGCGTCGCCGTGATGGCGGGCTGCCTGCTGGTGTTCTCGGGCGTGGACGCGGACGGCGTGGGTGCGCTGGCCTGGCTGGCGATCGGGCTCTTCTGCCTCGCCTCGGCCACCCAGGACGTCGCCATCGACGCCTACACGATCGGCCTCGTCGAGCGCGGCCGCGAGGGACCCGCCAACTCGGTGCGCATCACGGCGTACCGCGTGGGCCTGATCGCGGCCGGCGGCATGCTGCTGCTCCCGCGCTGGATCGGATGGTCCGGGGCGTTCGGAGTCGCGGCGCTCGCGCTGCTGGCATCCGCGGGGGCGGTGCTCGCCTGTCCGCCCGTCAGCGTGCCCGAGGTCGCGCGGCGCGAGCTGGTCCCCGCCCTGCGCCGCTGGCTGATGCGCTCCGGCGTGCTCTCCGTCGCGGGATTCATCCTGCTCTACCGGGTCGGCGACCGCGCGATGGGGCCGATGGTGTCACCGTTCTGGGTCGACCGCGGCTTCTCCGACGAGGAGATCGCCTTCGTGAAGACGACCCTCGGCACGCTGGCGACGGTCGCGGGCGCGGTGGTCGGCGGGATCGTCGTGTCACGCGCGGGGATCGCCCGCTCGCTCGCGATCCTGGGCGCGCTCGCGCTGGCTTCGAACCTCGGCTACGCGGCGGCGGCCGCGACCGGCGCGGGCTGGGCCGGCGTGGCCTCCGCCTCCGTCCTCGAGTCCTTCTGCGGCGGGCTCGCGAGCGCCGCCTTCCTCTCGTACCTGATGCGGATCTGCGAGAAGGAGCACGCCGCCGTCCAGTACGCGCTGGTGACCTCGCTCTACGCGCTGGCCGGCACGCTGGTGGCTGCGCCCTCGGGATGGATCACCGAGCGGATCGGCTATGCCGCCTATTTCGCCCTGACCGCGGCCTTCGCGCTGCCGGCGTTCGCGTTCCTGCCCGGCGCGCGGAGCTGGCTCGAGCCCCCGCAGGCGCCGTCCGCGCCGTTCACTCCCGCCAGTCCGGGGGCACCCCGGCGAGATCCGCCTCGATCGTGAGCTCGCGCAGGTGCCGCTCGCTGCGCGCGAGATCCTCGCGCTGGCGGCGCAGATCCTGCTTCAGCTGAAAATCGATGGGGGCCTCCGACGCCGCCGCCGAAGCCCCGGCGCCCGGGGCGGCGATCTGCCAGGCGTCGGTCTCCCCCGCCACCGTGCCGAGCTTCTTCTGTGTCGCCTCCAGCGCCGCCGCCGCGGCGTCGTGCTCCGAGCGGGCCGACGTGAAGCGCGAGCGCCACTGGTTCTTGGTGCCGCTGCCGATCTGCTGGTGCTGGATCTGGACGTCGCTGGGAAGCTTGAGCAGGCGATCGAGCTCGACCGCGGGCGGCGGGGCGGCCGCCGGCGCCCCGGGCTCCGCGCCGGCCGCGCCCGTCGCGTGGCAGAGCGCGAGCGCCGCCAGGGCGCCGCCCAGGGCGCGCCAGCGCTTCCGGGCGCCGATGCGATTCCAATCCGACTGCAACGCCGAGCCCCTCCCGCGACGCCCCGAGTGTAGCCGAGCGGGCGCGCAGCCCGGGATCAGCGGGCCGCGCATTTGCCGGTCAAGGGAGCGCCGGATCGGCCGATACGCCAGGCGGAGTCCCCGCTGGGTTGGGGGGACTGCATCCTCGTGGAGGGTGTGGAGCGATGGAACGCGAGAAGCTTTACCGCCTCCTCCGGCTCGGCATCGAGAAGGGGGCCTCGGACATCCACTTCCAGGTGGGTTATCTGCCGCTGTATCGCTTCCACGGCGAACTGGTCGAGCTCCGCTACAAGGTCCTGACCGCGAAGGACACCGAAGCCATCGCGAAGATGCTGATGGAATCGGACGCGCACCTCGCGGAGATGAAGTTCAACGAGCACGACCTCGCCTTCGAGCTCCCGGGCGAGGGCCGCTTCCGCGTCAACATCTCCCGCCAGCGCCGCTTCTACAACATCGTGCTGCGAGTGATCCCGCTCCAGATCCGGACCTTCGACGAGCTGAACCTTCCCAACGTGCTGCGCGATCTCGCGCTGCTCCAGCGCGGCTACGTGCTCGTGACCGGCGCCACCGGGATGGGCAAGTCGACCACCCTCGCGACCATGATCGAGGAGGTGAACCGGGTCCGGAAGGCGAAGATCGTGACGATCGAGGACCCGATCGAGTTCGTGTTCACCCACGACAAGAGCATCATCACGCAGCGGGAGATCGGCACCGATACGGCGTCCTTCCCCGACGCGCTGCGCGGCGCGCTGCGCCAGGACCCCGACGTGATCATGGTCGGCGAGATGCGCGACCTCGAGACCGTCGACACCTCGCTCAAGGCGGCCGAGACCGGGCATGTGGTCTTCTCCTCGATCCACACCTCGGACGTGGCGTCCACCATCAACCGCCTGGTTTCGTTCTTCCCCTCGGAGGAGCAGCTCCAGGTGCGCGCGCGGCTGGCGGAGAACCTGCAGGCCGTCGTCTCCCTGCGCCTGCTCTCGAACAAGAAGCAGACCGGACGGGTGCCGGCGGTCGAGATCATGCGCAACACGCGCAGCATCCAGGAATGCATCAAGGATCCGGCCAAGACCAGCGAGATCACGGAGTACATCACGCGCGGCGAGCGGATGCAGACCTTCGATCAGCACCTGCTCGATCTGCTGCGCGCGAACAAGATCTCGGTGGAGACGGCCCTTTCCGCCGCCTCCAATCCGGCCGACTTCCGGACCAAGCTGGCCCTCGAGGGCGGTGAGCTCGAAACCCAGGCCGGCGAAGAGCGGGCCGCGGGTCCCTTCGAGATCGAATCGGACGAGCGCTTCTAGTCTCGGAGGTTTCGACCCAGTGGGCGCCCACACCGAAGGGCCGAGCGCAGCGCCGACTTCCGCCGGCGCGCAGGCGCAACGCACCCAGAGCCTCGCCACCGCTCTCCGCGCCGCGGCCGCATGGTCCGCCGAGCAGGTGGGCAGCGGCGTCTGCCTGGTCTTCGCCGCCGCCCCGGGCGACAACTCGGCCGACAGCGCGGCGAAGCTGCGCGCCGCGGCGGGCTTCCCCTCGGCGCAGGCGGCGCGCGACGCGGCGCAGGCGATCCTGTCCGAGGTCCATCAGACGATCCGGGGCACCGCGCCCCGGCAGGTCGAACCGCCCGTCGTGCTCGCAGAGCGGGCCAAGACGGGCTTGCGGCTGCTCCCGCTGGTCTTCGAGGAGCGCGTCCACGGGGTGCTGGCGGTGGGCTCGGCGCTGCCGCTCGAGCCCGGCTGCGGGGAGATCCTCGCGAGCGTCGCGGCCCAGCTCGCGGTGCGGCTCGATCACGCCCGGCTGGTGGAAGAGCTCGCACGCCAGCGCGCCGCCGCGGCCGAACACTCGGACCCGGGCAAGGGCGAGGAGCTGCTCAAGCTCTCCGAGGCGCTCTTCGCCCAGGACATCCAGCTGCTGCGCAACAACGAGAAGCTGGGAAAAATCGAGAAGCTCAAGAACGACTTCATCGAGAAGATGTCGCGCGAGCTGCGCACGCCGCTCAACAGCATCATCGAGGCGATCATCGGGGTGCTCACGGGCGAGGACGCATCCCTCTCGGAGCCGGCGAAGGCGAGCCTGCGGCAGGCCCTGGACGACGGCACCGCCTTCCTGCGCACCCTTCAGAACATCCTCGACCTCTGGCGCATCAAGCAGCGCGAGCTGCCGATCGAGATCCAGGACATGAACTTCCCGGAGATGATCGACGAGGCGATCTTCAGCGTGCAGGACTCGATCGGAAAGAAGCAGCTCAGCGTGACCCAACGCCTGCACCAGCCCTTCCCGAAGATCCGCTCCGACCTCGCGAAGCTCGGGCAGATCGTCTTCCTGCTGCTCGACAACGCGGTGAAGTTCACGCCGCACGGGCAGATCGAGATCGCGGCGAAGGTCGAGGAAGGCATGCTGACGTGCAGCGTCAAGGACACGGGCATCGGGATCTGCCCGGACGATCAGCAGTTCATCTTCGACGAGTTCTATCAGGTGGACGACAGCGCTTCCCAGCGCTCGCGCGGCGCCGGGCTCGGGCTCACGCTGGTGCGCGACCTGGTCACCCTGCTGGAAGGCGAGGTCTCGGTCACCAGCGAAGTGGGGATCGGAACCCGCGTCAGCTTCCGGATTCCCTGCCAACTCGCCGGTTGATTCAGGCCTGGATGAACTCCGCTCGCCTTCGGCTGGCTGCGCGCGAGCTTGCTCAGGAGCCGGCGGTCTCTTCCGCCGGGTAATCGGGCTTGACGTAGCCGGCCGCGATCTCCCGCAGGGAAAGCACGACCTCTTTGTTGTCTTCCGTGTGGACCAGCGCCTTCGCGCCCTTCTTGAGCTGCTTGGTGCGGATCGCCGCCATCTGGACCAGATGGAAACGGTTCGGAACGACCTTCGTGCAGTCCTCGATCGTGATGCGTGCCATTGCGATTGCCTCGATTCGGGAAGCCGGGATCCCGGGAGCCGGAAGGCGCCGGACCGGCGCGAGCGGGCCCTATCGTAGCGAGCCCCGGAACGAAGGAAACCCCGGCCGGCAGGTGCCGGCCGGGGTCTCGTGACCTTCCGTGAAGAAGGTCGATCCGTCGGAAACGGATCTCGGCTAGGCCATCTTCTTCTTGCGGCGGCGGCGAGCCTTCTTGCGCGTCGCCTTCTTGGCCGTTGCCTTCTTCCGTCGGCCCTTCTTGCGCGTCGCCTTCTTCGCGCCAGCGGCCTTCTTCCTTCTCCGTCGAGCTGCCATCTTGGGTCACCCCCCTTGTCGTGAACTCGAGCACCACGTCATCACTTACAGGATCGTGTTGCCGATGCCCCTATCGGAGTCCGCTCGGCACGACTTGAAGGCAATCTGCCTTCTTTCGATCACATTCCGCGATGCTAGAGCCACTCTTGCAGCTGACCGTAACACCATGCTTTTGCGTCCGTCAAGACACAAACTCAAAAAAAACGCGATGATGGGTGTTCGATTTGCGGTCGCGTGGACGTTTTTGCTGCGAACCGGCGTCTCAGCGGCGCGCGAGAGCGGCTCGCGCGACACGCGCGCGCGTCCGCCGCGAGAATTGGCACTCGCGCGGAACCGTTCGAACTCAAAGCGGAATCTGGATGAACGCGAGGCGCGAGCTCAGCGCTTGCGCTTGTGCCGGGCGCGCTTGAGCAGCTTGCGCTTCTTGTGCTTGCGCATCTTCTTTCGCCGCTTCTTGATCACGCTGCCCACGGAGCAACCTCGCGTACGGATTTGAAAAAGCGCGGGGAGAAATAACGAGCGCCGCGCCGGAAGTCAATCGCAGGCGAGCGGAGGCGTTCCATTGCGGGTCTTGCAAGCCCGCGAAGCGGGCGCGCAGCGAGCCGCAGGCGAGCGAAGTTCACCAAGGCTAAGCCCGGAAGGCTTCCAGCGCGCCGTTGTCTTCGCCTTCGAACGGCCGCCGCAGCAGGCGGCCGAACCAGCGATTGAGCAGATGCCGCCGGCGCAGGAACGCGAGCACGGGGCGCCGCCGGACACCGAGGCGCGCCAGCTCCTCGCGGATCGGCGCGCTGGCCGGATCGATCATCAACCCGCGGCGCAGATATCGAATCGCCTCGGCCTTGAAGCCAAACGCCAGGTGGACCCTCGCCAGGTTGTGGTAGAGGACCGGATTGAAGAACTCCTCCTTGGCCGAGGTCCGACACAGCTCGAGCGCGCGATCGAAGCGGCTCTCGGCGAGCCCGATGCACAGCCCATAGAAGGACCTGAAGCGCGCGCTGGTCGGATCCAGCCGGTGCGCGGCGCGGAAATGTTCGAGCGCGGCGGCATGCCGGCCAGCCCCGAGCTCCGTCTCCCCCCGGCAGAAATGCTCCTCAGCGGAGAAATGCGCGTCCATCTGACTCTCCCCCATCGAAGAATGCGGCCACCGCCCGAGGCGGCGCCCGCACGCTCCTAAGGCAAGGGACGTGCCGAGCATCACAATGTGCAGGCGCGGGCCCCAAGTCCGCGTCCGCCCGTGGCCGAACGCGAGCGGAGGCGCGACCTGCACGCGCCCTGCCGGCGCGTGGAGCGCATTCCGGTAACTGCGGATTTCGAAACGGTGCTAGCGGTCGAGCAGCGCGAGCCGTTCCGCGGCGGCGAACTCGCGGCGCAGCGCTTCCCAATCCTCGTTCTGGAAGGGCCGGAAGCGCGTGTCGCCGCGGCGCCGCCAGTAGACCTCCGCATCGGGGAGGCGGCGCAGGTCGAAGTGGACCTGCTTCAGGTTCCGCACCAGCACCTTCTGCGTCTGGGTGTACTCGAACTCGTCCACCACGCGGACGAAGTCCGGGAACCACTTGCGGTCCATGCCGCCGCTCGTCACCTGCCGCTCGCAGTAGTCGAAGAAGCCCTGCGGATCGAAGCGCACGCCCGGGCGGAGCTTGAGCGCCGCCATCACGAGCTCGTCCGAGACCCGGCACGGCACGCCGTAGGCCGCCGCCAGCATCACGTCTTCGTGCTCCTGGAGCAGGCGCGCCACCTGCGCCGCCGAGAAGTTCTCGCCGTCCTTCCGGATCCAGTCGTCGGTGCGTCCGTCGAAGTAGAGGAAGCGCTGTCCCCCGCGCTCGAGGATGTGCCCGAGATCTCCCGAGTGGTAGACGCTGCCCCGGTACTTGGCCGAGTTGGCCTCCGGGTTCCCGAAGTAGCCCTGGAAGAGCGCGGTGTCGGGCGCCACCCGGCAGATCTCCCCCACCGCCTCGGCGTAGTTGAGGATCTTGCCGTCGGGGTCGAGATCCGCGGGCGGACACTCGGCCCCCGACTCGCTCAGGATCTTCACGTTCGGATCCGTGATCTCGCCGACGCTCCCCCGCGGGTCGGTCTTCTTGCGGAAGGTGCTGATGGCGGCCTCGGTCGAGCCGTACAGCTCGAGCATGTCCTCGAGCGCGAACCAGCGGATGAAGCGGTCGATGTCGGGGGGCGCGGCGCCGTTGCCCAGGGCGTAGCGGAGCCGATTGCGCGGGTTGTTCGCGACCTCGCGCAGGATGCGCGCCTCGTCGCCCCCGAACTCCTTCTCGATCGCCGCCAGGATGTAGTGAACCGGCTCTCCCACGTAGTTCCAGTAGCTGACGCCATAGCGCAGCACGTCCGGCAGGAAGCTGCTGGCGCTGAAGCGCTCGCGCATCGAGAGGGTCCCGCAGACGTGGAAGGCGGGCATGAAGCCGAGGAACGTCGCGTTCGAGTGGAAGAGCGGCATGCAGGCGTAGCCGACGTCGTCCGGCCCGAGCCCGAGGCTGCGCGAGACGGTGAGACCGATCACCAGCAGCTTGAAGTGGTTGTTGTTGATGCCCTTGGGCAGGCCGGTGGTGCCCGAGGTGTAGATCACCATCAGGTTCTTCTCGGGGCCGAAGGATACGGACGGCGTGTCGAGCGATTCCCCGGGCTTGGCCACCTCCAGGGAGAGGCATTCCTCGAGGTCGGCCGCGGCCGGCGTCGCCCCGCCCGGCTCGCGCAGCACGAGCAGGTTCTCCTTCGCAACGTGCAGCAGCTTCGAGCGGATGCGCTCCAGCTCGGGCAGGAAGCGCTCGCCCACCACCAGGATCCGGGCGCCGGACTGGTTGATCACGCCGGCGAGGGTGTCCCCGCGCAGCCCCGTGTTCACGCCGAAGAGGGTGAGGCCCGCGTACCCGCAGCCGCCCAGCAGCGCGAGCACCTGCGGCTGGTTCTCCAGCAGCATCGCGACGTGGCCCGGCCGGTTCTCGTCGATCGGCCCGAGCCGCCGGAGCAGGAAGTGCGCGTAGCGAACCGCCTCGTCGCGAAACTGCCGGTAGCTCCAGGAGACGTCGCCCGAACGGATCGCGATCCGCTCGGCCGCCTCCGGATGCTGGGCGCGGGCGTCGAGCTGGGCGCCGAACGTGAAGGGGGCGTCGATCTGGGGGGCGGTCGTCACGGAGCCTCCTGGGACTGCGTCGATCGACCGGGGATTTTAACAGAGGCGCGAGACGATCCGGGGCTCCCCGCGACCGGACGCCGGGAGCCCCGGGGCCGATGCCGAGAGGCTGGTCAGTGCTCGATGATCTCGAGGATGTACCGCTTCTTCTCTTTGCCGCTGGTCGCGGCCATGATGGTGCGAATCGCCGAAGCGTGCGCCCCCCCCTTCCCGATCACCTTGCCGAGGTCCTCCTTGGCGACGCGCAGCTCCAGGACGTGCGCGTGCTCGCCAATCACCTCCTTGATCTCGATCTCCTCCGGCTTGTCCACGAGAGACTGGACGATTGCCAAGATGAGCGGCTTCATGCGCCCCTCCACTGCCGCTTCCACGCGACGCGCGCCCGCTGGCCTGCGCCGTTTCCGCGGCACCACATCAGGTACAGCCGAAGTGACAGTGTACGCCTGCGCGCGCCGTTCGACGAAACAATCCGGTGCCGCGGGCGCGAAGGCGCCGGCTGGAGCGCGGCGCCGCTGTGAAATACCCCCGCTGGCGCGGGGTCAGTAGCGGAGCGAGAGGTCGATCAGCAGCCGGTTCTGCTTCATGTCGTCGTACTGGTAGTCGCCCTGGTTGTTCCAGTGGCGGTACGCAACGCGGAGCTGGGTGCGGCGCGTGAGCTGCCGGCGAACCTGCAGCTCGGCGCCTCCGAAGAGGTTTGCGCCGCCGCTCCAGGACTTCGAATCGAAGCGCGTGATGAACAAGTTCACGCCCGCCGCCGTGCGCCCGTCCGCGAAGCGCTTCTCGACGCCGATGCTGCCGGTGGTCTCCAGCGCCGCGTTGCCGAGCAGGTCGGCGCTGGTCAGGTGATTCACGCCGAGCCGCCAGCTCCAGCCGCTCGGCAGCCGGTAGCGCAGGTTCGCGCGGCCCATGATGCGCGGCTGCTGGCCGAGCGAGCTGAAGTGGATCCGGCCGTAGCCGCCCGCGACGTCGATCTCGGTGTTGCGGAAGCGCAGCGAGCGCACGCCCAGCAGCAGCGAGTAATCGAGGTCGTCGGACTGGGGCGAGTCGTCGAAGCTGCGATAGCCGGCCTGCGCGCGCGCGTAGCCCGAGGTCCGCCGCCCGAGCGGCTCCTGATACTCGACGTAGCCGGTGCCACCCCAGTAATCGGCGTGGAAGCTGTCGTCGAGGATCACCGTCCCGCCGCTCCCGGGAACGTCCTCGCTGAAGCCGTCGGAGAAGAAACGGGTCCCGCGCATCCCGAAGGAGACCTCGCGCTCGCCCGGGAGCCCCAGCCAGTAGCGCAGCTCGGCATCGGTGCGGTTGGTCTGCACCATGTTGATGCCCTGGTCCGGGGGCAGGCCGAGCTGCACCGGATTGGGGACGAACGAGTTGGCGGCGCGGAACGTGAGGCCGGGCAGCAATCCCACCTCCGCGTGGCCGTTGATGTTCCAGAACTCGTCGGCGAGCTCCGAGTAGTAGTCGGCGTAGCGGCGCACGTCGGCGCCCAGGTCGGCCCCCAGGTCGAGCGTCTCGGTCCGGTAGCCGAGCTCGATCCGGGGACGCAGCCAGACGCCGAAGCTCGAGGCCTCGTCCGAGTCCGTGAGCAGCAGGTTGTCGTCGAAGACGGTCGTCAGCTCCACCGAGGGGCTGATCGAGAAGTCCCCTTGCTTGCCTTCGGCTCGCGCCGGCTGCGCCGGCAGGCCGAGCAGCGCCGCGGCGGCGAGGCAGGCGAGCGGGATGGCGAGGAGGAGCCGTCGCGTCACGGTCACAGCTCCGCGGGCAGCATCGGGGAGAGCGCCCGGTCGACCGATCGCGGCTCCGGGTCCTCGTCCACCAGCACGATCGGGCGCTCGGTCGGATCGCCCTCGATCCGCTGCCGGAAACGCGCGGCGAGCTCGAAGAAGACCGGGCTCGACAGGCTGTCGATCGCATCGGAATGGGTGACGAACGAGTCCGCGGCGCTCGCGTGCAGGCCGAGCTCGCGCAGCACCGACAGGTAGTCCGCGTCGCTCGAGCGGCGCGGCGTGAAGCGCAGCAGGTCGACGCCGGCGTGGTGCGCGATGCGCGCCCGCAGCTCGTGATCGCCGGCGCCGAGCGGCACCGTGAGCACCGGCGTCCAGGTGAAGACGTCCGGGCCGCCGGTCGGCAGCACCATCGCGCGGTAGCGTCCGTCGATCGACCAGAGCTGGGGCGAATCGCCCAGCACGCGCGCCTCGATCGTCACCACCGCCGGATCCTCGAGATGCAGGCGGTAGCTCAGCTCCGCGGGGCTCTTCGACGCCGTCGCCCAGACGTTTCGAGACGCCGCGACGGCGACCCGGCGGTTGGTCCGGCCGCCGCCTCCCGAAACGGTCTCGAACGCCTCGCCTTCGATCTCGATCGGGTCGCCGTCCTCGGGAAGCCGCCACTCGAAGCCGAAGGTCCGCACCAGGGTGCGCGCCTTGGCTCCGTACGTGACCGGGCGCTGGGCGTGCCAGCCGTCCGCCGGCGCGATGCAGAGCGAGCGCAGGGCGGTGAGCGCGATGCGCTCGGCGCGGGCGCCGGGGCCGAAGTAGCCGGTGATCTCGTGCGGGCCCGCGCGCAGCGCCGTCGTCGCGGCGGACCAGGCAACACCCAGATGGGTAGGATCGAGGTGGCCGACGGGCTTCTGATCGATCACCCAGCGCTGCTTGCCGACGCCCTCGACGGTGAGCGAGTAGAGCGCCGTCGCGGGCACCGTGAGCACCACGCGCGCCGGATCGCCGGACCGGCGCGGCGGCGGCACGTCCGCGCTGGCCTCGAAGAGCGGCCCGACGGGAGCCGTGTGCCCGCCGGTTCCGACTTCGCGCTCCACCTGTTCGGCGCAGAGCAGCGAGAAGTAGTCGGCGGCGACGGGGGCGTCCGGCAGCGCGTGGTCGAGCGCGAGCAGGTCCACCAGATCGGAGGCCCACTCCTCTTCGAGCACCAGGCGATCGCTCTCGACTGGCGCGGCGGCCAGGCCCGGCCGCGGTCCGGGCGGCTCGTCCGCGAGGCTCGCGGACGGCGCGGCGAGCACCAGCCACAGGGCGGCGGTCGCGAGGCGCCACCGCCCCGTCTGGTGTGCTGCCGTGCGCGCTGTCGCCACCCGCCAACCCCTGAAGACGCTCGGGAAAACCCAGTGAAATCGGGAGGTTCATCGGGCCCAGCGGCGCTTTTCTTTACCCTCGGCGAAGCCCCCCGCGACCCCTTCGCGCGGGCCGGCAGGGCGCTCGCGCGTGGAGCCTCGCGAGCGCGCGGCGTTGCCGGGGCTGTTGCACGCGCAACTCGTGCGCAGGCCGCGCGCAGCCCGCGAACGCGAGCGAGCAGGGCCGCCGCATCCGCTGCGCAGGGGGGTCGCAATCCGCGCGCGCGACGCGCTCAGCCGGTGGTGAGATTCACGATCTGCCAGGGGCGCAGCGCGAGCGTGGCGCTGGCCCCTTCGCCGGCGACGAATCCCTCGAGCCGGGTCGCGCTGCCCGTCAGGTCGACGGGCTCGAGCCGGCGCGCGCCCGGCCCGCGCCAGCGCAGCGAGACGCGCCGCGGCGCGTCCGACGCATTGTAGAGTCGGATCAGCGGCGTGCTCTCCCGGCGCGGCTCGATCGCGGACACCACCAGCGCGGGATCATCGATCTCGAGCAGGCGCGCGCCGTCCCGGAGCGGCGCGTCGGGGCCCCCCTCGGCCGCGAAGATCCAGGCCGGAGCGCCGAAGCGATGGGCTTCGGCGACGCGCTCCGGATCGCCGTCCGCATGCAGCCAGAAGGCGAACTCGACGCGCTGCGGGCCCGGAACCTGGGCGCCGGGCGTCTCGAGCGCCGGGCCGGCGTGGATCGGACGCAGCGCCAGATCCCCCCGCGAGAGCCAACCGACGGCGCGCAGCAGCGTGAGCGCGAGGCTGGTGCCCCCGCCCGCCTCCGGCACCGCCTCGACCTCGGCGCAGCCGCGGTTCGCGACGCTGAAGGCCCGCGTCCCGTCGGCGAGCGTGGCGAAGCCGCGCTGCGGCGTCGCGCCGATCGGGAACTCGGACGGATGCGCGCTCCCAAAACTGGCCGGATCCGGCGCGATCGGGCGCAGCGCAACCTCGAAGGCCGACTCCACCTCGAAGCGCGACGCGGTGAAGGGAGCGCGCACGTGCGCCCGCAGGCGATGATCCCGCGCGGTGTTGTCGACGTCGATCTGGACCGCGACCCGGGGGATTCCGCGCGAGAGCCGGAGCTGGACGCGCGCCGGCAGCCAGACCCTGCGGCGCGCGCGCCGGTCGCGGCCCGGGGCGAGCGCGGCAGGCACCCGGTAGCGGGCCTCGATCGCGAGCGAGACCTCGGCCTCTGAGACGGGCCCGAGCGTGACGCGCGCCCGCTCGGGCGCCTCCACCCGCTCGCCGCCGGGGACCGGATCGAAGTTGTACTCGTCGCCCCGATCGCCCTCGCTCACCAGCCGCAGCGCGTCCTCGATCACGCCGCCGCGCTCGCGATCGAGGAAGCGGATCCGCCCGTCGCCGCCTGCCTCGAGGCGCACCTGCGCGTTCTCGATCGCCGCTCCGCCGCCGGGCAGGCGCTCGGCGCGCAGTGCGGGCGTCGCGCGCGCCGGGCCGCGGGCGATCCGGTAGACGCGCAGGCCGCAGCCCGGGAGCCGATCCACGAAGCGAAGCCGGAAGCGCGGCAGCCGTAGCGCGCGGAAGGTCACCGTCGCCTCCCCCGCCGCCGCCAGCCAGGCGAGCAGCTCCGCCTTGCGGGCGCCCAGGTCGAACCCGCTCGGCTTCTCGGCGCCCAGCGCGACCTCGACCCGGCGTCCGCGCCGGCCGCCTCCCCAGGTGAGCCCGCACACGAAGAGCCCCATGAACTCGTGGGGCAGCCCGCGCGCGAGGATCGCCACGCCGCTCGCCGCCATCGTGTAGCTCGCCGCGATCTCGCCCGGGTCGACCCGCTCCGCGACGGCGGGAATCCGCCGCCCCTGCCCGTCGCGCAGGTGGAGCGAGGGCCGTCGGGAGCCGAGCGAGAGCTCGAGCTCCCCCTCGGCCTCGGCCAGGCCGGACGCCTGCGGATTCCAGACCGCGAGCGCGCGCCCGCCGCCGCGGCCGGAGCCCTCCGCAGGCGCCGCGATCTCCCGTGCCAGCGCCGCGGAGACCCGCCGCAGGTGCGCCCTCCCGATGTCCGCCACCCGCGCGAAGCGGGCCTCCATCTGGTCGTGGACGGCGTCGATCGAGCAGCCGCAGATCGAATCGTGCGGGTGATTCTCGAGCGCGATCCGCCAGGCGAGTTCGATGAAGGCCGGGTCGGCGTCGCCGCCGAGCGCGGCGAGCCAGGCGGCGAGCGGCTCGAGATGGCGCGTGAGCAGACGGTCGTTCAGGAAATCGGCGCGCTTCTGGGGCATGCGCGCCGAGGCGCAGCCCTCGAGGAGGGGCGAGCGAAGCCCGCTGCGCAGCTCGCCGCGGTGCACGGGAAGCGAATCGGGAGCCTCGCGCCTGGCGCGCGCGAGAAAGCCCGGCAGCGTCCCGATCTCGGCGCTCGTGTCCGGGAGCTGCAGGGCCGCCGCCGCGAGCGCCGCCGGGAGCCCGGGCTGCGGCTCGATGTGGTCGCTTCCGTTCATCAGGAGCAGCGTCGGGATGCGCGAGCGCGCGGCGAGCCGATCGGCCTCGTCGCGCAGGCGCGCGGCGAGCGCATTCGGCTCCAGCGGCAGGTGGACGGCGTTGCCGTAGCCGTGCATCAGATACACGCTGAAGAGGCGCGTCCCGTCGGGGGCCTCCCACCAGAAGAGCGACTCGTCGATCCCGGCCGGGACGCCGCGCCAGAGCATGGCGCCCTCGCAGCCGAAGCCGGCAAGCAGCTGGGGAAGCTGCCCGACGTGGCCGAACTGGTCGGGCACGTACCCGATCCTCATCACCGGCCCCAGGGCGCGGGCTTCGGCGAGCCCGCGCCGCAGGTTGCGGATCAGGGCCTCGCCCGACACCAGCCACTCGTCGGGCAGCACGTACCAGGGCCCCACCAGCAGCCGCCCGTCGCGCACCAGCTTCGCGATCCGCTCGCGCGCGCCCGGGCGCACCTCGAGGTAGTCCGAGAGCACGATGGTCTGGCCGTCGAGCGTGAAGTGCCGGAAGCCGGGATCGCGCTCGAGCAGGTCGAGCACGCCGTCGAGCAGATGCACCAGCCGGACCCGGAAGGTTTCGAACGTCAGGTACCACTCGCGGTCCCAATGCGTGTGCGGAACCACGACGAGATGGCGGCCGGGCATGCTCTCTCCCAGGGTCTGCATCCTATCAGAGCCCGGAGTCCGATAGCGGCCGCGGGGATTCTGGGTTAGACCCGCCGGCGCATGGCGAACCAGGAGGTCAACGCGCGCATCCTGCGCCGCCTGCTGGCGAGCGGCGCGGCAGGCCGCGCCGAGCGGCTGCTCGCGCGCATGCAGGCGGCCGACATCGCGCCCCTGCTCTCCGGCCTCACCCCGGACGAGGTCCGCACCGTGATCGAGCTGCTCTTCCGCCAGCGGCGAGCCGCCAGCGTGGTGCGCGAGCTGCCGCCCGAGCTGCTGCCGGTGGTCACCGACGCGCTGGCCGATCAAAGGCTGGCCGACGTGATCGGGCGGCTCGAGATCGACGACATGCTCGAGCTGGTGGCCGGAATCCCGGAGGAGCGGCGCGCGGAGGTGGTGGGGCACCTGCCCGCGGCCAGGCGCGAGGAGCTGGAGCGGGCCGAGCGCCACCCGCCGTCGAGCGCGGGCCGCGCGATGACGACGCGCTTCGTGGCGCTCGACGAGAAGCTCACCGCCCAGCAGGCGATCGAAAAGATCCGCGCGGCGGGGGACGAGACCGGCTCGATCTTCTACCTCTACGTGGTCGACGAGGGCGGGCGCCTGCGCGGCGTCGTCCCGCTCCGGCGCCTCGTCTCGGCCCCCCCCGACCGCAGCGTGGCCGAGCTGATGATCACGGAGCCCGTCAGCGTCCGCGCCGACGCCGATCAGGAGCAGGCCGCCCAGCTGGTCGCGCGCTACGACCTGCTCGCGATTCCCGTGACCGACGCGGAAGGCCGCATGCTCGGCGTGATCACGGTGGACGACGTGATCGACGTGATCCACCAGGAAGCCACCGAGGACATGTACCTGCTCGCGGGGCTCTCCGAGGAAGACCGCGTCTTCACGCCCGCGCTGCTCTCGGTTCGCAAGCGCCTGCCCTGGATGCTCGCCAACCTCGCCACCTGCTTCCTGGCGGCCTGGGTGGTGGGGCTCTTCGAGCGCGCGCTCGAGCAGGTGGTGGCGCTGGCCGTCTTCATGCCGGTGGTCGCGGGCATGGGCGGCAACGGCGGGATCCAGGCCGTCACCGTGATCACGCGCGGCATCGCGCTCGGCGAGATCGAGTTCTCCACGGGGCTGCGCGCGGTGGGCAAGGAGCTGACGGTGGGCCTGACCGTCGGCCTCGTCACCGGACTGGTGAGCGCGGGCTTCGCCTGGCTCTGGCAGGGGGATCCCTGGCTCGGCTTCGCGCTGGTGCTCGCGATGATGGTGACGCTCGGCGTGGCGGGCCTGGCCGGGGCCGCCGTGCCCCTCTTGCTCCAGGCGCTCAAGCTCGATCCCGCGCTCGGCGCCGGCGTGATCGTCACCACCTTCACCGACGTCTTCGGCTTCTTCTCGTTCCT
Source organism: Myxococcota bacterium (assembly GCA_036560145.1). Lineage (GTDB taxonomy): Bacteria > Myxococcota_A > UBA9160 > UBA9160 > SMWR01 > DATBRV01. Next base: position 19,192 of record DATBRV010000121.1, on the reverse strand, counting down.
GGGGATCGCGACCCTGCTGCTCGACCGGCTGGGCTGAGCGGCATGCGTCTCGCGGGCGGGTTCGCGGGGCGCGCTGCGGGGCTCGCGCTGGCCCTCGCTGCGGCGGCCGCGGCGGCCGCGGATCGCCCGTCGATGCTGGCGCACTACCGCCGCGAGATCGATCACTCGCTCGAGCACAGACACTGGCGAGCGGAGGACATCGATCGCGACGGTCTGCTGCGCGAGCTCGAGAAGCGCGTGGCAGCGGGCGAGTCGGCGACGGCGATCGCCGCCTGGCTGACCGAAGAAGTCCCGGCGCGCTGGTATGCCTTCGCGCCGATCAATCCCTCCTTCAAGGCCGATTCCCAGTTCCACCGACCCTTCGACCCGCGGATCAACTGGCTCGTCGGCCAGGGGGTCTCCGGAGCGTACAGTCACACCGGCCGCGAAGAATTCTCGCTCGATTTTGCGATGCCGGAGGGAACCCCGATCCTCGCGGCCCGACGGGGAACCGTCGTCCGGGTCGTGGATGGCTTCACGCAATGCTGCCTGCCGCTCGAGCGCGGCGACGAGGCCAACCAGGTGATCGTCCTCCACCCCAACGGCACCTTTGCGAGCTACGTCCACCTCCGCGCCGGCATTCCCGTCCAGCCCGGGCAGGCGGTGCGCATCGGCGACCTGCTGGGCTACAGCGGCAGCACGGGCTACGCGGTCATGCCGCATCTCCACTTCGGGGTGTCGATCCGCGACGCGTCGAAGCTCCCTCGGACGATTCCGATCCGCTTCTGGAACGGAACCCCGGAGGGGTACCTGCCCAAGCAATGGCGCTTCTACGAGTTCCGGCCCGCGGCGACCGCCCGGCTGGGCGTCGTCGTGGGGGAGCGCGCGCTCGTGTCCGGAGTGCCCTTCCTCCTCGACGGCAGGGCCCCCATCCAGCTCCACGTCCTGCTCGAGGGCCCGTCGGGGGAGGCCATCGAGGTCACGCGCGACCCGGGCACGCGCTACGTCGCCTTGACGCCCTGGAGTCTGCGGATCGGCGGCGCGGGCCGGGTCGTCTTCGGATTTCAATCGTCGCAGTGGGCCCCGCTCGCGGAGGTCCTGAGGACCAGCCTCGCGATCGCGACGATCCTCTACGAGGGGGCGGACGGGCGCCAGGCGTACTTCGATGCGTGGTTCCGGTTTCCCGACGTCGACCGACTCCGGAAGCAGCCGGCCGACGAGGCGAAGCCGAAGGAAGCTCGCTAGGGAAAGATCCCGCGCCGCCGCTTGGCTTCCGTGATGCGGGCGATGCCGCGCATCAACGCCGCCGTGCGCATGTCGATCTTTTGCGCCGTGGCGACGGCCAGCACCTCGCGGAAGGCCCCCTGCATCAGCTCGATCAGGCGGTTGTTCACCTCCTGCTCCGTCCACAGGAAGTGCTGCAACCCCTGCACCCATTCGAAGTACGAGACGGTGACGCCGCCCGCGTTGGCCAGGATGTCGGGCACCACGAAGATCCCGCGCCGCGCGAGGATGGCGTCGGCTTCCAGCGTGGTGGGGCCGTTGGCGCCCTCGACGAGCAGCTTGCAGTGGATCCGCTCCGCGTTCTTCTCGGTGATCTGGTTCTGGATCGCGGCGGGGATCAGGACGTCGCAGGGCTGCTCGAGCAGGTCCGCGTTGGAGACGCCCTCGGCGTCCGGAAGCCCCTCCAGGAAGCGGTGCTCGCGCACCCAGGCGTCGACGCGCTCGAGATCGAGGCCCTTGGGATTCACGACGCCCGACTTCGCGTCGGAGACCGCGATCACCCTGGCGCCCAGGGTGGTGGCGAGGCGCGCCGCCGTGGCGCCGACCGCGCCGTAGCCCTGCACCGCCACGCGCGCCCCCTCGAACGCGAGGCCGAGGTGCCGGCAGGCGTCGACGGCGCACGAGATGACGCCCCGGCCGGTCGCCTCGCGGCGGCCGTAGGAGCCGCCCAGCTCGATCGGCTTGCCCGTGACGACGCCCGGGACCGTGTGGCCCTTGTGCTGCGAGTAGGTGTCCATCACCCACGACATCACCTGTTCGTCGGTGCCGAGATCCGGCGCCGGGATGTCGCGATCCGGACCGATCACCTCGATGATCTCGGAGATGTAGCGCCGCGTGATGCGCTGGCGCTCCGCCGGCGAGAGCACGCTCGGATCGATGCGAACGCCGCCCTTCGCCCCCCCGAAGGGAAGGTTCATGATCGCGCACTTCCACGACATCCACATCGCGAGCGCAGTCACCTCGCCGAGGTTCACGTCGCTGTCGTAGCGGATGCCGCCCTTGGTGGGCCCCATCGTGAGCAGATGCTGCACGCGGTAGCCGACCACGCTCTCGACCGTCTTGTAGTCGTCGCGGCGGAAGGGGAAGGAGACGATGTGCGCGCGCTGCGGCGTGCGCAGGCGCTCCCAGACGTTCCAGTCGAGCTGCATGCGCTCGGCCGTCTGGTCGAGCTGCGCCACGGCGAGCCGATACATCGGAGTGTCCCACTCGCCGACCGGGAGATCGCTCGCGGAGTGCGGATAGATCGTCGTCACGCGCGCTCCAGGCTAGCCCAGCTGGCGGCGGAAGAACGGGCCCAGGTCGCGGCCCGAGAGGTCTTCCGCGATCCGCCGCAGCCGCTCGGTCGTCACCGCGCCCTCCTGTTGGAAGAGGATGCGGACCACGTCGTCCAGGCTGCGCGCTCCCCCCGAGCCGTCGCGGATCTCGCGGTCCAGGGCGCGCAGCACCGTCACCGCCCGCGCCGTGGTCGCGCCGCTCGAGCGCTCGACTTCCAGTCTCGGGGCTCCCCTGCCCCGCTCCGCGAGCTGCGCGAGCGCCCGCTGGTAGCGCTTCTTCGACAGCGTGCGCGAGCGCACCAGCAGCTCGAGCGAGTACGTCTCGGCGAGGCCCTCGACGATCCAGTCGCCCCCCGGCCCGGGCGAGATGCCGAGCGTGGCGTGCATCAGCTCGTGCAGCAGGGGGCTGGTCGCGTCCCGGCTGATCAGCGGAAGGCTGGCGTGCACGAAGACCGAATTCGGGCCCGAGAGGCCTCCGCGCCACATCGGATCGCCGGCGCCCACCACCAGCAGGCGCGGCGGCAGCCCGCCGGTGATCTCGCGCAACACCGGCAGCGTCCAGCGCAGCAGCGCGAGCAGGTCGAGCCGGCGCAGCCGCTGGTCGATCGGTCCGGCGATGGCCACGTGCATGCCCGCGACCCGCTCGCGCAACACGCCCAGGCGTCCCACCGCGATCCAGCCCGTCGGCCGATCGAAACGCCGGTGGGCATGCGCGATCTCGAAGACGCCCTCGGCCGTGCGCGGATAGGCCGCGACGGCGAGCCAGCCCTTCGGCAGGCGCAGCCGCAGCCGGGCGCGGGATTCGGAGCCCTTCTCCGCGCGCAGCCGCGCGGGCGGCACCAGATCGTCGCCGCGGAAGATCGCCCAGTCCGGCGCGCAGCGGGCGTCGTAGCTCTTCTCGTCGCGCAGGTGGTTGATGCGGACCACGTAGCGCAGCGTCCCCCCGGAATCGGGCGGCCGCCATTCGACCCGGCCGCCGTCGGCGGCCGTCGTCACGCTTCCATCCCCTTGAAAGTCGCGCTGCCGTTCGCGGTCGATGCGGAAGGTGATGGTCCCCACCTGGTTGGCGGGATCCGCGAGCTGGATCGCGACGTGCGCGACGCCCTCGGTCGGCACCAGACGCACGTCGTAGCCGACCTCGAAGATGGCCGGAGCCGGCGCGGGCGCCTGCGCGCCGGCGGTCTGCGCCGCCGCCGCGAGACCGGCGAGCGCGAGCCCGAGGAGCCCGAGCCGGCGCCGCTTCACGCCGGCTCCATGCTTCTCGCGGTGCGCGAGATCTCGATCCCGAGCGCGATCCGCTCCGCGAGCGTCGCCTCGGGCCGGATCCGCTCGGAGACCGCGCGCAGCCGGGGCAGGAGCCCGGCGCGGTTCGCGGCCTGGATCGCCAGGCCCGGCCGCGCGTTGAGCTCGAGGACCACCGGGCCCTTCCTGGCGTCCACCACCACGTCGGCGCCCACGTAGCCGAGGCCCGTCTGGTCGGTGGCCGCGACCGCGATCTCGAGCACCCGGGGAAAGCTCGGCACCACGACGCCGAGCACCGGCCGGTCGTTGTCGGGGTGGCGCGTGATCGGCGCGCCGTCCAGCACGGCGTGCAGGATGCGCCCGGTCGCCAGGTCGACGCCCGCGCCGATCGCCCCCTGATGCAGATTGGCGCGGCCGCGCGAGCGGTGGGTCGGAAGCCGCGTCATCGACATGATCGGGATGCCGCGGTGCACGATCACCCGCACGTCGGGGACCCCGTCGGAGGAGATCTCCGCCAGCTGGGGATGCACCTCCAGCAGCTCCTCCACGAACGCGACGTCCGGCTGACCGCCCAGCGCGTAGAGGCCCGAGATGATGCTGGCGGCGTGATAGCGCAGGTCCTCGGGCGTCAGCCGCTTCCCGCCGGCGCGTCGCCAGGCGTCGCCCTCGCGCGCGCGCACCACCAGGATGCCGTTGCCCATCGCTCCGTGGGCGGGCTTGAGGACGAACTGCGAGAGGTCGGCGAGCTGCCCGATCATCTCCCGCACCTCGACCTGACGGCGCGCCACCGCGATCAGACCCGGGATCGGGATGCCGGCCGCCTGACACAGCTTCTTGGTGGCGAGCTTGTCGTCGACGGTGGGATACAGGCGCCGCGGATTCCAGCGCAGCGTGAACTCGTGGTTGCGCCGGTTGATCCCCAGCACGCCCTCCCGCCGCAGCGCGCTGAGCAGCTTCACGAGGCCGCCCCGCCGCCGGGCTTCGCGAAGGCGCGGAAGCGGATCAGGTCCGAGAACCGGTAGCCGGTGTAGCCGCCGATCCAGATCAGCAGGCCCATCACCACGATCACCAGCTCCGGAAATCCGAACATCAGGTGCTCGGCGATCTCGCTATGGAAGATCGGATAGACCGCGACCGCCACCACCACGGACCAGCCGGCGCGCACCAGCGCCGGCCGCAGCCCCTCCTCGGCGAGCGTCACCGAGAAGCGTTCGATCAGCATGGTGAGGATCACCATCGGAAAGAGCACGCCGACCGAGAGCTCGCGCACCTCGGCCTCCCGGCCCAGCAGCGCGAACGAGGTGACGGAGAGCACGACCGCGCAGAGCAGCACGCCGAGCCGCGGGACCAGCAGCAGGTGCATCCGCTCCAGCACCAGCCGCCCCAGGATCCCGAGCAGCAGCACGGCGGCCACCAGCATCAGTCCGGCGGCGAGCGCGACCTGGCGCAGCGCGAGCGCGATCAGCACCGGCATGAAGGTGCCGAAGGTGGAGACGCCGAACCCGTTGCGGAAGAGCGCGATCACCAGCGCCCCCAGCGGCATCAGCAGGAGCACGCGCAGGGCCGCCTGGGTCGAGACCGGGAGCTGGTAGAGCGAGAAGCTGGCGAGCCAGGGGCTGGTGGGAATCATCATGGCCGCCAGCTCCTCGGGGCGCAGGCGCTCGCGCAGGGCGTGGTAGCGGTGGCCGACCGCCGCCACGGCCGTGGTCTCGACCTCCGCGAGCGAGCCGGTGCGCAGCGCCACCAGGTTCGCGGCGCGGGTCGCGAAGAAGCCGTCGATCGGCGACATCGGAATCCAATCCCCGTCGACCCAGGCCTCCACCCACTGCGTCGTGAAGGGCGGCTGACCCTCGACGAGCTGGAGGCCGAGCACGCTCCGCGCCGGGAGCCCGACGGCGCGCAGCACGGTCACCAGCAGGCGCGACTTGCCGACCGCGCTTCCCTCGCGCGCGGAGAGGGTGAGCAGCGCGTCGTCGCTTCCGCTCGGCACCGTGGAGATCTCGTCGGCCACGAAGCCGAAGAGCGTGCGCAGACAGTCGAGGGGGTTCTCGGGGACGGTCGGCCAGAGCCCCGCGAGGAACGCCTTCACCTCGGCCGCGTCGCTCGGAAACTCGCGCGAGGGCCCCGCCCAGCGCGCCAGCAGCTCGCGCGAGGGGAGCCGCGTGATGCGGCTCGGGAGCGGCGTCGTGACCTCGGCCAGCTGCACGCGGAAGCCGTGCACCACCTGGTGCACGCCCGCGAGCCGGCCGCTCCAGACGCCGATGCGATCGCCGTCCTCGGTGCGGATCGTGAAGAGCAGGCGATCCGACGCCGAGCGCTCGTCGAAGACGACCTGGCCCCGGCCCGTGCTCGGAAGCGGCGCCCGGATGCTGCCGCGGCGCCCCGTCCCGCGCGCCGTGATCTCGAGCTCGATGCGCCAGAGCCCCTCGGCGTCGGTGGCGACCAGGGGAAGCTCGAGCACCACGGCCTTCCACAGGAAGAGCGCGAGGCCGATCAGGACGAGGAGGAGGCCCACCAGGCCAGCGGTTCGGTTCACAGAGGACGGATCCTGCTCCGCGGCCTACTCGGGGCGCTCGTCGACATCGAGCTGGTCCTCGGTCGCAGGCTCGCTGCTCCCGGCATCGGGCTCCAGGGACTGCCCCTCCGCGGGCTCCTCGACCAGCACCCGGTAGTCGTCGCCGCGTATGCCGACGTGGAAGGCGGCGAAGCCGGGAATCACCACCTGGTTGAGCGCCATTCCGAGCACCCGGCCGTCGTAGGGGGACTTGACGATCGAGCGTTCGTTCGAGATCGGATCGGTCACCACGCCGAGCACGTCACCCACCTTCACGGCGTCGCCCAGCTCGACGTCCGAAATGAGGATACCGCCGTCGTCCACCCGCACCCAACGGGCCCGGTAGTAGATCTCCTGGCGTTGGCCGCGGCGCGGACGGGGCGAGAGCATGCCCCGGCGCGCCAGCAGCTCGCGCACGCCGCGCACCCCCTCGTCGACCTCGGCTGGCTGGAAGCGCATGGGCTCGCCCGCCTCGTAGCTGATGGCCGGGATCCCGACGTCGCCCGCCGCGTGGCGCAGGGTGCCGGGCTCGCGCGCGGCGTGGACCACCACGCCGCTGCCGAAATCCTTGGCCAGCTCGAACGCCCCCGAATCGGTCAGGTCGGCGCGCACCTGCGGGACGTTCGAACGGTGGAAGGAGCCCGTGTGCAGATCCACCAGCGTGTCGCAGTGGGCGATCACCTGCTCGAAGAAGGAGCGGGCGATCCGCGAGGCGGCGCTCCCGTTGGCGCGGCCGGGGAAGTGGCGGTTCAGGTCGCGGCGATCCGGCAGGTAGCGCGAGGCCTGGCGGAAGCCGTGCAGGTTGACGATCGGCACGCCGATCACCATGCCGCGCAGCGCGCTGGGGTCGATCTCCTGGAGGATCCGGCGCACCACCTCGATGCCGTTCAGCTCGTCGCCGTGGATTCCGGCGGTGAGGCAGAGCGTGGGGCCGGGCTCGAAGCCGCGCGCCACCCGCACCGGAATCGGGACCGGACTTCCCGTGAAGGTCTCGCCCGAGACCCAGGAGAGCAGCCACTTCTGTCCCGGCGCGATCGTCTCGCCCAGCACCTCGGCGGACTGCCATGGGGTCTGCGCATCCGCTGCGCCCGCGGCGAGCAGCGCTACGATCACCAGCCCCGCGAGCGAGCGTCTGTTGCGAGGGGTCACGCGCCGGGCTTCGCGTAGGTCCGTTCCAGGTAGCGAACGATGTCCGCCGACTCGAACATCGACGCGCCGGTGTTGGGGTCGACCAGCCAGGGGACCATCATTTTGCCCGAACGCTCCCGGAACGCGGCGCGCTTCGGGCTCCCCTTGCCGACGTTGTGCAGCCGGTAGGGCAGCTCGAGGCTCGAGAGGCATTCGCGCACGATCCGGCAGAACGGCGACGCCTCGAAGCTCCAGAGCTCGAGCGGGAGCTCGGGCGCGCGCGCCGGCCGATACCTCGAGCCGAAGCCGGGGCGCAGCGCCGAGGCGAGGCCGGCCGAGAGGTTGGTCAGCGCGCCCGGCGAGAGCAGCAGCGGCGGACGCCCCGCGCCGTATCGCTCGAACAGGTAGGCGACGATCTCGTCCGACTCGTACATCTCCTTGCCGGTGTTCGGATCGACCAGATAGGGAAACTGGTACTTCCCGCCACGTCTCTTGACCTCTTCGCGGAAGCGCGGGCCTCCCTTCGGGCAGGGCAGCACGAGCGCGTCGAGGTCGAGCGCGGTGAGCGCCTCGCGGGCCTTGCGACAGAACGGGCAGGCCTCGAACTCGTAGAGCTCGAGGGGCTTCTCGGGCCGCGGCCCCAGGGCGGCCACGGTGAGCCCGACGCCGCCGCGTGCCAGGGTGGCGGCGAGCGAGGTGGCGACGTCGAGCGCGCGATTCATGGCGGACTGCCTCCCGGAGCGCCGAGTCTAGCATCGGCCGCCGCTCCCGCGGCGAGGGCCCCGCCGCTCTGGAGCAGCTGCCGGGTGGTGAAGATCGCGTCGTCGAAGGCGGGATCGAAGCGGATCTCGTGCAGCTCGATCCGGCTCTCGCGCTTCGGCGCATCCGGCCGCGTCAGCGTCCAGCGGTGCGGAACGGCGCGGCCTGCGACCTCGCGCACGTCGTCGAAGCGCAGGGAGGAGACGAGCGCGTCGTCCGCGCCCCGCCGATCGCAGCGCAGCGGCGTGGCACGTTCGAGCGAGAGCCACGCGATCACGCGCCCCTCCGCCGCGGCGCCGCCGGGGCGGAGCTCGAGCACGTAGGCGCGCTGCATCCCGTCCGCCCCCGACGCCGGATCGACTCCCAGCAGCCGCGCCTGCATCGATCCCAGCCCGGCGGGCGGACCCAGCAGATCGGCGAGCGTGAAGTCGGTCCCCAGCCAGGGCTCGCCCAGCCGGGCGGACTCGACCAGGTCGACGCTCGCGGACCGCGGCGCGTAGCGCCACAGGTTGGGCGGCAGGCGCAGCAGACCGGTGCCGGCCTGCCCTTCCGGCGCCAGCACGCGCAGGAAGCTCCGGCCGCTGCTGCGCTCCCGCCAGGCCCGGAATCGGATCGCGACGGAGGTCTCCCCCTCCGGCTCGCGGAGCGAGAGCACGGCCTCGAGGTAGGTGCGCTGGCCGGCGAAGGCCTCGGCCGCCCGGCGCGACAGCGCCGCCGCCTCGATGCCCGGCGGCGCGCTCTCGAGCGCCGGCGGCTGCGCAGATGCCGCGCAGACGCAGAAAGCCGCCGCCAGGACCAGGAGAAGCCGAGACAAGAGCATCAAGCCCGCGGAACGACGCGCTCGAGGTAGCGCTTCACGTACTTGCCGAGCACGTCGGCCTCGAGGTTGACGCGCTCGCCGCCGGCGAGGCCGCCGAGGGTGGTGGTGGCCAGCGTGTGCGGGATCAGCGCGACGTCGAAGCCCTCTTCGCCGACGCCGACCACGGTGAGCGAGACGCCCTGGATCGCGACCGATCCCTTGGGAATCAGCCACTCGGCGAAGGCGCGGCTGCAAGCGACGAAGAGCTGCACGTCTTCGCCCCGGCGGCGCAGCTCGCGCACGCGCCCCGTCTCGTCGACGTGGCCCTGCACGATGTGCCCGTCGAGCCGCGCATCCGCGCGCAGCGCGCGCTCGAGGTTGACGCGCGCGCCCGCGCGAAGCTCCCCCAGCGCCGTGCGCTCGAGCGTCTCGCGCACCGCCTCGAAGCCGAGCCGGCCCCCGCTCGAGACGACCACCGTCAGGCAGCCCCCGTTCACGGACACGCTGTCGCCCACGCGCACGCCCGAAGCGATCGCCGGCGCCTCGATCGTGAGGCGCGTCGTCTCGCCGCGCGCGACCACCTCGGTCACCGCGCCCATCGTCTCGACGATTCCGGTGAACATCCTGCCGCCTAGCGGCGGCCGAAGCGCAGGTCGATCTGGCGGAGCAGCTCGTCGCGGACCGCTTCGTAACGCGCCGGCAGCTCGATCGGCGGATTGGGCACGCGCGACTCGATCCCCTCGAGCGCCATCTGGTGGTACTTGACCTTCATCTCGACGAACTTGAGCCCGTGGGCGGTCGAGATCACCACCACGCGGTCGTTCTTCTTGATCACTCCGCGGGCGACCAGCTTCTCGGTCGCCGCCAGCGCCACGCCGGTGTGCGGACAGTTGAAGAGGCCCGTGCGGTCGGCGCGCGCGCAGGCCTCGGCCAGTTCGGATTCGCTCGCCTGCTCGACGATCCCGTCGTAGCGCTTGATCGCGTCGATGGCCTTCTGGATCGAGACGGGATTCCCGATCTGGATCGCGCTCGCGAGCGTCGAGCGCGCTGCGATCGGCTCGTAGACCTGGAAGCCCCGCTGATAGGATAGGTAGAGCGGGTTCGCGGCCTCCGCCTGGGCGCACACGATGCGCGGGCGGCGCGTGACCAGCCCGAGGTCGATCAGCATGTCGATGCCCTTGGCCAGGGCCGAGACGTTCCCGAGATTTCCGCCGGGGATCACCATCCAATCCGGCATCTCCCAATCGAACTGCTCCACGATCTCGATCCCGACGGTCTTCTGCCCCTCGATGCGCAGGCTGTTCATCGAGTTGGCCAGGTAGATGCCGTCGCGCTCCGCCACCTGCTGCACGATCTCCATGCAGCCGTCAAAATCTGTATCCAGCGCGAACACGATGGCCCCGTTCGCGACCGGCTGGATCAGCTGCGCGACCGAGACCTTGCCCCGGGGCAGGAAGACCACCGCGGGAATCCCGGCGGCGGCGGCGTAGGCCGCCAGCGCGGCCGAGGTGTCGCCGGTCGAGGCGCAGCCGACGGCGGGGATCGACTTCCCGCGCGCGATCATCTCCTTGACCATCGAGACCAGCACGGTCATGCCGAGGTCCTTGAAGGAGCCGGTGTGCGAGTTGCCGCACTGCTTGATCCAGAGCTCGGAGACGCCGAGCTCGCGGCCATAGCGCTCCGCCCAGAACAGGTTGGTGTTGCCCTCGTACATGGAGACCACGTTCTCGGGGTCGATGGTGGGCAGCACCCATTCTTTTTTGCCCCATACGCCCGAGCCGTAGGGCCAGTCGGTCACGTGCGCGCGCTCGCGGAAGATCTTCTTCCAGCCCGCCGCGGAGGTCTTGCGCAGCTCCGCCTGGTCGTGCACCACCTCCAGCAGGTGGCCGTCGCGCGACTTGTAGACGATCTCGTCGAGCTCGTAGCGCTCGCCGGGGTCGTGGATGCTCTGGAACCAGGCGCGGTAGGCGGGCTTCCCGTCCATGTTCAGAGATCCTCCTCGATGCGGATCAGCTTGGTCGGCGCCGTCACGTCCGGCAGCCGATCGATCTTCTCGAGGGCCCGGCGCACGGCCGCCTCGCGCGCCGGATCGATCAGCATCAGCACGGGAACCGAGGCCGAGAGGTTCCCCCGGCCCTTCTGGATCACCGACTCTATGCCGATCCCCTGCTCGCCGAGCACGCCGGTGATGTGCGCCAGCACGGCCGGCCGATCCACCGCGGTGAAGCGCAGGTAGGCGCGCCCGAAGAGATCGCCGAGCGGAACCAGCTCGCGGCGGGCGAGCGACTGCGGAAGGAAGGCGAGCGGCGCCACGCGGCCGGCGCTGCCGCGGCGCAGCTCCCGCGCAATTTCGATCAGGTCGCCCACCACCGCGCTCGCGGTCGGCAGCTCGCCGGCGCCGGCGCCGTAGTAGAGCGTGGTCCCGACCGCGTCGCCGCAGACCGCCACCGCGTTCATGGCGCCGTCGACCTTCGCGAGCAGGCTGCTGGCGGGGATCAGGGTCGGCTGCACGCGCGCTTCGATCGGCCCGGGAGCGCTCGACTCCTCGTCAGATCCAGTTTTGGCGATCGCGAGCAGCTTGATCCGGTAGCCGAACTCGCGCGCCGCGTCGAAATCGATCGGCTGGATGCCGCGGATGCCCTCGGTGGGGATGTCCTTGACCGTCAGCTCCGCGCCGAACGCCATCGCCGCCAGCAGCGTGAGCTTGTGGGCCGCGTCGATGCCGTCGACGTCGGTGCTGGGGTCGGCTTCCGCGAAGCCGAGCGCCTGGGCGCGGGCCAGCACGGCTTCGAACGGCTCTCCGGTGCGCTCCATCTCCGAGAGCATGTAGTTGGTGGTGCCGTTGATGATGCCGTGGACGCTCTGGATCCGGTTGGCGGCGAGGCCCTCGCGGATCGCGCGCAGGATCGGGATCCCGCCGCCCACGCTCGCCTCGAAGGCGACGTCGACGCCCTGCTTGGCCGCGGCGTCAAAAATCTCCTTGCCGTGCTGCGCCAGCAGCGCCTTGTTCGCGGTGACCACGGGCTTGCCGGCCTCGATCGCGAGCAGCATCAGCCGGCGCGCGGCCCCCGTGCCGCCGATCAGCTCGACCACGATGTCGACGCCGGGGTCGCGCACGAGCCCCTCGGCGTCGGCGTCGAAGCGGATCCCGGCGAGGTCGACGCCGCGGTCGCGCGCCAGATCGAGGTCCGCGATCCGCACCAGCCGCAGCGGCGCGCCGAGCCGGCGCTCGATCACCGCGGCGTTGCGGGCGAGCACCTTCGCCACCCCGGTGCCGATGGTGCCGAAGCCGAGCAGGCCGACCCGGATCGCCGCCGGCCGGATCACGGCGCGCCCGCGTCGCGCAGGAAGCGCCGGATGCCGCGCACCGCCTGACGGATCCGGTGGCGGTTCTCGACCAGCGCGAAGCGGACGAAGCCCTCTCCGTTGGCGCCGAAGCCCACGCCCGGCGAAACCGCGACCTTGGCCTCCGTCAGCAGCCGCTTCGAAAACTCGAGCGAGCCGAGGCTCTTGAAGGGCTCCGGAATCGGCGCCCAGACGAACATGGTCCCGAGCGGCTTCTCGATCTTCCAGGCGCCCTCGCCCGGGTGTCCGAGGCCGTCGATCAGCGTGTCGCGGCGCAGCCGGTACTCCTCGCAGTTATCAAACACGACGTCCTGCGGGCCGCGCAGCGCCACGATGCTGCCGATCTGGATGGCCTGGGGCATGCCATAATCGAGATAGCTCTTGATCCGCCCCAGCGCGTGGATCATCTCCCGGTTGCCGCAGGCGAAGCCCACGCGCCAGCCGGCCATCGAATGGCTCTTCGAGAGCGACGTGAACTCGATCGCGAGATCCTTGGCGCCCGGTACCTCGAGGATGCTGGGCGCCTTGTAGCCGTCGAAGCAGATCTCGGCATACGCGAAATCGTGGAGCACCATCAGATCGTTTGCGCGCGCGAAGGCGACCACGCGCTCCAGGAAGGCGAAATCCACCACCTGCGTGTTGGGGTTCGCCGGGAACGAGACGATCAGCATCTTCGGCTTGGGCCAGGTGCGCTGGATCGCCTGCTCCAGGTTCTCGATGAAATCGCCGTCGGCGTTGAGAGGCACGTGGCGCAGATCGCCTCCGGCGATGATCACCGAGTACTGGTGGATCGGGTACGCGGGATCCGGGCAGAGCACCACGTCGCCCGGTCCGATCGTCATCAGCACGAAGTGGGAGAGGCCCTCCTTCGCGCCGATCACGGCGATCGCCTCCGTCTCCGGATCGAGCTCGACGCCGTGCCGCCGCTGGTACCACTCGCAGATCGCCGCCCGCAGGTTGGGGATGCCGCGCGACGCCGAGTAGCGGTGGTTCTTCGGGCTGCGCGCCGCCTCGCAGATCTTCTCGATCACGTGCTCGGGCGTGGCCATGTCGGGATTGCCCATTCCGAGGTCGACGATGTCGTCGCCGGCGCGGCGCGCCGCCTTCATCATGCCGATCACCTCGGCGAGCACGTAGGGCGGGAGCCGGTTCAGCTTGTCGAAATCGTGGCGGATCTTGCCGGACATGGTCCTCAGACCGGGATCCGCTCGGCGGGCTGCCGGCGGATCGATTGGAAGCTTTCCTGTGCGTGGTAGGACGAGCGGACGAGGGGACCGCTCGCCACCTGCGGAATGCCCAGCGCGCGGCCTTCGCGCGCGAGCGCGTCGAACTCCTCGGGATCCCAGTAGCGCGCGACAGGCAGGTGCTGGAGCGACGGCCGCAGGTACTGCCCGATCGTGACGAAGTCGACGCCGGTTTCGCGCAGCATCGCGAGCAGCGCCACCGCCTCCGCGAAGCTCTCGCCGAGGCCGACCATGAAGCCGGACTTCACGACCGCCGCCGGCCGCAGCTTCTTCGCGTGCGCGAGCACGGCGCGCGAGCGCGCGAGCGCGGCGCCGGGACGCACGCGCCGGTAGAGGCGCGGCACCGTCTCGACGTTGTGGTTGTAGACGTCGGGCGCGGCCTCGCAGACCTGCGACACCGCGCCGAGATCGCCCTGGAAGTCCGGCGTGAGCACCTCGACGCTGGCCTGCGGACAGCGCGCCCGGATGGCCCGGATGGTGGCGGCGAACTGGGACGCCCCGCCGTCGGCCAGGTCGTCGCGGTTCACCGAGGTGAGCACCACGTGCGAGAGCCCGAGGCCGCCCGCGACGCTCGCCACGCGCTCGGGCTCGCCGGGATCGGGCCCGGCGGCCGGCAGACCGGTGGCGACCGCGCAGAAACGGCAGGCGCGCGTGCAGACGGATCCGAGCAGCATGAAGGTGACGTGCCCCCTGGCCCAGCACTCGGCCCGGTTCGGACAGCGCGCTTCCTCGCAGACGCTGTGCAGTCCTTCGGCCCGCAGCTGACGCTGGAGCGCCCGAGTGGCATCGGTCGGACGGCTCGTGCTCACGCAATGGGAGGGCAGCCGAAGCTGCGGAGACCCCACTGGGAACCTCCTTCGAATGTCGAAAAGTATTGAAGGATCAAAAGCTTAGCAAGCGGACTCGGAGCCGGCACGCGGGCGTGTGAAGAGCCAGTAGAAGGGCAGCCCGGCGGCCAGGCAGGCCAGCCCCACCGCGCACTCCAGCGGCTGGCCGGCCAGCATGGCGATCGCGATCGCGGCGCTCGCCAGCACGTAGAGCGCGGGCACCCACGGGTAGCCGAGCGCGCGGTAGGGGCGCCGGCGGTCCGGATGGCGACGGCGCAGCGCGAAGAGCGCGAGCACGTCCGCGATCGAGGCGAGCACGATCGCGAAGGTGGTGGCGTCGAGCACGCGCTGGAAGGTCTCGAGGAACGCGATCAGCGCCGCGGCGACCAGCGCCTGTAACAGGATCGCGCGGTGAGGAGTGCCGAAGCGAGCGTGGGCGCGGTCGACACCCCCCGGAAACAGGCGGTCGAGCGCCATCGCGTAGGCGATGCGTGGGCCCACCAGCACGGTGGCGTTCAGGGTACCGAGGATGGAGATCACCACGAAGCCGGCGACCAGCGAGCCGGCGACCGGTCCGAAGAGAGCGCGCGCCGCCGCCGCGCCTGCGTTCGGCTCACCGCTGAGCACATCGACGGGAAGCGCGTAGAGGTAGACCGCGTTCACGATCATGTAGAGCAGGGTGCAGATGCCGAGGCCGAGGAAGAGCGAAGCCGGGATGTTGCGCTCGGGGCGTTCGATCTCGCTGGCCACGTAGACCGACGCGTTCCAGCCCAGGTAGGAGAACAGGATCGGCGAGAACGCCAGTCCGAGTGCGGGCAGCGAGGTGGCCGAGGCGCCCGCGAAGACCGGCAGCAGGTTCGCGGCGTCCCCCCGGCCGAGCAGCGGCCCCAGCGCGGCGAAGGCGAGCAGCGCCGCGATCTTCGCGTAGCTCGTCAGGTTGTTCACCCGCGCGCCCCAGCGCACGCCCACGTAGTTGACGGCCGACACCGCGAGGGTCACCGCGATCGCGAGGGGCGTGCTGGCTTCGGGGCCGAGCCCGAAGCTCGGCGCCACGGAGTTCACGAAGGCGACGGCGAGGGTCGCGATCGTGCCGGTGTAGATCACGAAGAAGCTGAGCCAGCCGATCAGGAAGCCCGCCAGCGGATGGAAGGCCTCGCGCAGGTAGACATAGTCGCCGCCCGCCCGCGGGTACATGGCTCCCAGCTCGGCGTTCGCGAGCGCGCCGGCCAGCGACAGCAGGCCGCCGAACATCCAGGCCGCGAGGTACACGCCCGGATGCGGAACCAGCGCGGCCACGCCGCCCGGCGTGAGGAAGATCCCCGAGCCCACCACCGAGGCGACGATCAACATGGTCGCGTCGTTGAGCGAGAGAACCCGCCGGAGGCGGTCCCTCGGGTGGCTGTCGGGCTGCATGATTTACCGGGTACGGCGCGGGGCGGCCCGCGCCTCCGGCTTCGCTCGGCTCCGCCTCGCTGCGCGCTTCGCTTGCACTACAGGAAGGGGATCAGCAGCAGCGCGACCACGTTCATGAGCTTGAGCATCGGGTTGATGGCGGGGCCCGCCGTGTCCTTGTAGGGATCGCCGACCGTGTCGCCCGTCACCGCCGCCTTGTGGGCATCCGAGCCCTTGCCGCCGTAGGCGCCGCGCTCGATGAATTTCTTGGCGTTGTCCCAGGCGGCGCCGCCCGTGGTCATCGAGAGCGCGACGCAGACGCCGGAGACGATCGAGCCGATCAGCAGGCCGCCCAGGGCCGGCGCGCCCATGCCCGGTGCGATCGCGACCAGGATCGGGATCAGCACGGGGATCAGCGCCGGGACGATCATCTCGCGCAGCGCGGCCTGGGTCACGATGTCGACGCAGGTGCGGTAATCGGGCTTGCCGGTGCCCTCCATGATGCCGGGGATCTCGCGGAACTGGCGGCGCACCTCGTCGACCACGCGCCCGCCCGCCACGCTCACCGCGTTCATCGCGAAGGAGGCGAAGATGAAGGGCACCATCGCGCCGATGAAGAGGCCGAGCAGCACGGGCGTCTCCGAGAGGTCGAAGCTCACGGTCAGGCCGCCCAGCCTTTTGAGATCCTCGATGAAGGTCGCGAACAGCACCACCGCGGCGAGGCCCGCCGAGGCGATCGCGTAGCCCTTGGTGACCGCCTTGGTGGTGTTGCCGAAGGCGTCGAGCGGATCCGTCACGTGGCGCACGGCGTCGCCCAGCTCGGCCATCTCGGCGATCCCGCCGGCGTTGTCCGTGATCGGGCCGTAAGCGTCGATCGCCACCACGATGCCCGCCAGCGAGAGCATGGTCATGGCCGCGATGCCCACGCCGTAGAGCCCCGCCAGCTGGTGCGAGAACAGGATCGCGAGCACGATCACGACGACGGGAACCACGGTCGCCTGCATGCCCACCGCGAGGCCGCTGATCACGTTGGTGCCGTGCCCGCCCTGGCTCGCCTTGGCGATCCGCTCGACGAAGCGCGAGCCGTCTCCCGTGTAGACGTCCGTGATCCACATCATCGCCGCGGTGACGAGCGCACCGATCAGCGCGCAGAGCCAGAGGGCGCCTCCCGAGAGTGCGTGGCCGGTGATGTCCTGCGGCGGGATCTCGGTCCGGCCGTTGATCAGGAAGACCAGCCCCAGCATCACCACCGTCGAGATCGCGAGCCCGCGGTACATCGCGCGCATCACGCCCGGCTGCTCGCCCTCGGCGGGCTCGGAGATGCGCACGAACGGGAGCGAGACGAGCGTCCCGATGATTCCGGCCGCGCCGACCGCGAGCGGATACAGGAACATCGCCGAGCCGGGGGGAAAGATGATGTGGGCGAGCAGCATGGCGGCCGCCGCCGTCACGCCGTAGGTCTCGAACAGGTCGGCCGCCATGCCCGCGCAGTCGCCGACGTTGTCGCCGACGTTGTCCGCGATCACGGCCGGGTTGCGCGGATCGTCCTCCGGAATGTTGGCTTCCACCTTGCCGACCAGGTCGGCGCCGACGTCGGCCCCCTTGGTGAAGATGCCGCCGCCGAGGCGCGCGAAGACGGAGATCAGCGAGCCGCCGAAGGCGAGTCCGATCAGCGCATCGGGCTGCTCGTAGCCGTACGCGTGCATCACGGCGACGATCGCGGCGAGCGAGAAGAGGCCGAGGCCCACCACCATCAAGCCGGTCACCGCGCCGCCCTGGAAGGACAGGGCGAAAGCCTGGCCGAAGCCATTGCGCGCCGCCTGCGCGACGCGCACGTTCGCGCGCACCGAGACGTTCATCCCGACGAAGCCGGCCAGCGCGCTCGCCAGCGCGCCCAGCACGAAGCCCGCCGCGTACCACCAGTTCAGGAAGTACCCGATCAGGAGCAGGATCGGGACGCCCACCAGCGCGACCGTCCGGTACTGGCGCGAGAGGAAGGCCTCGGCGCCGGCGCGGATCGCGGCCGCGATCTCGTTGGCCTTGGGCGTTGAAGTCGGCGCCGCGAGCACCCGGCGATAGAGCAGGAAGCCCGCGGCGACGGCGAGCAGCGCAGCGGTGAAGGCGGCGGGAAGCGTGGGCATGGGGTTCTCCTGGGGGCGGGGGTCGCGGGCAGCCCGACGCGCTAGGGGACGGGGCCGGCGCGAGCCGCGCTCCCGGCCCGAGGCGATTGTGCGGACTCCGGCCCGCGGGCGGCCGGAAAACTAGACGTCCGATGATGGATAGTCCAGTCTGGCGGGTCCCGGCGCGGGGCGGCCCGCGCCACCCGCGCTTCGCTCGCCTTCGGCTCGCTGCGCGGCCGCTCCGCGGCCTTGCAGACCTCCATTGCGGGTCTTGCAAGCCGCGCGGAGCGCGGCGCGCAGCGAGCCGAAGGCGAGCGAAGTTCACTAAGGCCGAGGGCTGTCTGCCTGGAGTAGCTTGGCGCCCCAGCGGAGGATCCAGCATGAACGGGGCGGAGAGCCTGGTGCGGACGGCGCGCGCGGCGGGCCTCGAGATCTGCTTTGCCAACCCGGGGACCACCGAGATGCCGCTGGTGGCCGCCTTCGACCGGGAGCCCGGGATCCGCGCCGTCCTGGGTCTCTTCGAGGGCGTCTGCACGGGCGCTGCCGATGGCTATGCGCGGATGGCGGACCGGCCGGCGCTCACGCTTCTCCACCTCGGACCGGGCTTCGCCAACGGCATCGCGAATCTGCACAACGCCCGGCGCGCCCGCTCGCCCGTGGTGAACCTGATCGGCGACCACGCGAGCTGGCACCTTCGCTACGACGCGCCGCTCACCTCGGACATCGTCTCGCTCGCCAGCCCCGTCTCCGCCTGGGTCCGCAGCAGCCGCAGCTCGAAGGAACTTGCCGGCGACCTCGCCGAGGCGGTCGCGGCGGCCTGGAAGCCGCCGGGCCAGGTCGCGACGCTGATCGCTCCCGCCGACTGCCAATGGGACCCCGCCGATGGCCCGGCACGGCCGAGGCCGCGAGAGGGCTTGCCTCGCCCCTCGGCGGATCGGATCGAGGCGGCGGCGCGCCAGCTCCGAAAGAGCGCGCGCCCCGCCCTGCTGCTCGGCCTCGGCGCGCTGCGCGAGGCGGGCCTGCGCGCGGCGGCCCGGGTCGCGGCCGCGACCGGCGCGTCGCTGCTGTGCGAGGTCTTCCCGACGCGGATCGAGCGCGGCGCCGGGCTGCCCCGCCTCGAGAAGCTCCCGTACTTCCCGGAGCAGGCGCAGCAGCGCCTCGCGGGCTGCGACGCCCTCGTGCTCGCGGGTGCGCGCGAGCCGGTTTCGTTCTTCGGATATCCGGGCGTCGCGAGCCGAATCGCCC